>JAAEMR010000030.1 GCA_024225395.1 Gammaproteobacteria bacterium | reverse complement strand
TGCTAATCTATCGGTATTAGAAAAAACATGGCCTTCAGAAAAAAGCATGGGTTAGTACAATACATCGTTGATTTTTCGGGCGTGTCCATATATGACCCCTTGAATCCTTGAATCGTGGTTTATTTCCTCATAGTCCTGCAATTTTTTAAATATAAGCGCTAATTGATGACCTTAGTCACTTCACCAGATAATTGACTTTCAATATTGGATACATTTATTGAAGTCATAGCAAAATACCAAGTTGCCAGGGGTAGCCCTTCTATCAGATAGCTACTTAATCCCGGATTATCGATACTTACTGAGTCAGTATAATTACCCGGTGCAGTACCATAATAAATTTTATACCCGGCCAAATCATTCAATGCTGATTCATCCGTGTTTTCAGTTGGTGGAAGCCAGGATAGCAGTGCCGTACCATTATTATTCAATACAACTGAAACATTAACTGAGTCATCTGTATTACCACCCCCCCCTGTACAACTCAAAATAAAAGAGCTATCAATTGTTAGTTCACTGATAGTTTGTGAACCAGAGGTGCTTTTGCTGCCGGACCAGTCACCCGAAGCAGTACAGCTGCTGGCATCACTAGATGACCAGCTCAGGGTGGTTGAACCATTATAGGAAATGCTTGTTGAATTGGTGCTAAGAGATACTGTGGGTGCAGGGAGTGATCCCACTGCGACGTTTACCGTATCGTCAGCATTACCTCCGGCTCCTGTACAATTCAACATAAAGCTACTATCAGCTGTTAATGAGCTAATGGTTTGTGAACCGGAAGTGCTCTTACTTCCGGACCAGTCACCCGAAGCAGTACAGCTGCTGGCATCACTAGATGACCAACTTAAAGTAACACTTCCATCATAATCAGTAGCATTGGTGTCACTTTTTAAACTTAGTCTAGGCATAGCAGATTCAGGTGCCTGCATTGTAGATATCGTGGACTCTCCTCCACAAGCAGTCAAAAACAACAAAAAGGCTGCATAAGCCATTAAATTTTTCAATATTGAATTTAGCATCTTCAAAGTTCTCTCAAACATAATTTAGGGCTGACAAGCCATACACAGGATGCATGATCAGTGCAGATAGTTTGTAATCTGATAGAGGCGGGGAGTTACATGCCTAAATGGCTACCAGCGAGAGAAATGAATAAAAAGGTTGGGTTCTATGGAATCTGTATTGCACAAAAAAAGCACACAACCGATTCCGATAACATCGTCCCAGTTCTGTGCTTTCATATATCAGCTCTGGCAACCCGGCTGTCATAGCATAAATGCCTTAGACCCGTGGTATTGCGCCCCAGCCTTTAGACTGGTTTGCCCTTATCAGATTTCACTAATATTATAGCAAAAAAAATATTTGTTTTGATAAATTGTGACCTAAGTCTCAGATTGTACTCTGTCAGAACCAGTTGGACAGTTTGACCAGATTGATATAGATTAATCTTTATGAATTACACTGTATATATCGTTTTCATTTCAGCACTGCTTCTCGGATTTATCCTTTACCACTTGTGGCATCGATTTAAAGTCAAAAGAGATAATAACAAAAGGCGTTTTAGAACTGTCCGAAGTTTTGAGAGTGGGCACGAGTCGCTTGATAATCGCACAGAGTTTTACTTTAGAAAAAAAAGTAACTAAGCAACACGCCCAAGGTGATCAAACTTATATTGTAAATGCTTAATTTGATCCATCTTTTTAATTATTTAGGTTGAGCTGCAACAATTAACATCTTTTCTTGTTACGTGAAAAAATACCCTGGGTTCTCCTCTGTTATCCAGTCTCCAAGATCGTCGAGTTGCGCCTGTTGCTCCGAGGTTAACTCCGGTAGGCTGTCCAGTATTTCCTGAGCCTGTTGAATTGCATCGAATAATGATCCGAATTGCATTTTTCTTTGAACCACCTGATTTAGAATGATGCCGGATGCAATAAAGGTTTTAACCGAATCAATTGGTTCAATTTACGATGCAAATACTGAGGGTAAAATTTCTGGGGGTGTCATTCATTGGTCGTGGGTTTAAGTCTTGCTGGGGCCATCAATTTTCTCCATTGAAATCTATTGTTTGTAGCTGTTTTTGGATCGGTGCGGTGGGCTATTGGTCCATGAGGTTCTGTGGTGATGGTTGTATTTTAGTTCTTGACAGCTAGTCTAAAAAATCCCCGTGTCGGTTATAGTGAAACTTTTTTTGGTAGGACTAATACTGACGCGATTGCTAAATTTAACTTTTTCATGACTTTAATCTCCTGATTAAATTAAAACCTCATTTTCCTGTTTCATAAATTCTACACTCTTACTTTTAACACGTTTTAAGAATTATCAGGTTCTCTAAAACTATAAAAAGAGATGGTTAAATAATCACTAATTTCGTTACGGTTGTGTTACCCCCTGTATTTTCATATCGGTGTAAATGATGCTGTACATTCCTGTTCGACAACGGTTGGCATAAAGCCTCAGGCTTTTATCAGATGTATCAGTGATCTGACGGAAACTGAACCATTCTCCATCCCAACCCTTTCCACGCGGTTTGCCATAACTATCCTGTAGTTCTTTGGCAAGTTCCTTTACTGCTGCTTTACAGGTTGCCCGTATATTTCTTTGCTTTTTGACTTTACCGGCTTTCTTACCCCGAGCCGGTTCAACTTCGTACTGATAGTCGGCTTGAATGGCATAAATCAGACCGTCTTCGGTAGTCTTGATAGAGTAACTTTGAAAGCGTGGGTCAGGGGTATTTGGTTCCACCTGAAATAATGTACCCTGTAATTTTGTTTTATGAATTCCAAGGTAGCTGTGCTGTTCTTCATCAATGATTTTTTTGACCATGTCAGAAGCAAAATGTTTACCAAGAAAAACTCCGAAGGCACCATTAATTGTATTAGGTGTCTGAGTAGTCTTAACTTCTTCTGCACTGTTTTGAGCTGAAACGATTCCGAGCGGGAAAACTAACAGTGTTAGCATCAAGTTAATCAATTTTTTATTCATGTCTTCGCCATGCTGATTTCAAAGATTTTCAACCTTATTCTAATTGCTTAAATTATATATGAATGGCGGGGCCAGTAAGCTAAACGCTCTGGCCCCCGCTATTAAGAATTACTGAAGTTGGCTGGTCAACACCGTACCGTCATTTCCTACCATGACAAAATAGGCAGGGCTTACATTATCAACCCATGTCAAGCCGGAGAGTTGTTGGTTGGTACCGGTAGGGACACTGAAGCCGGTAGTTGCGTCTGGACTTACCACGAAGGTTCCTGCTGATCCTACTGCGCCTAACACAGGACTGGCCGGTAATGAAGAATCCCACTGACTCGCAGCGACAAAGGTAATGTCTGGGGTTCCGGGGATATGTGAAGTCCAGGTTACACCATCGGGACTGGTCAGGATGGTATCATTCGAACCCACGACACCAAACTTATTGCCATCCCAGCTAATATCATTCAGGTCATTGTTGACAATTGTGGGCAGTGCTGTCCATGTCTCGCCATCAGGGCTGGTTAGCATGGTACCATTTGTACCCACTACCACGATCAGGTTGCCATCGCTGGCCACGCCTTTCAGGGTAATGCTGCTGACGCTTTCGCCAGGGTCCTGCGCAATCCAGCTACTGCCATCGTTGTTGCTGGTGATAATGGCACCATTTTTTCCTACAGCAATGTAACTGTCACCCAACCAGGCAACGTCTTCCAGGTTTGGTGCAGGGGCTAAACCCAACTCCTTAGATTCCCATACGGTTCCATCACCTGTCAGCACTGTGCCACCGGCACCCACTATCAGGAACTGGTTATTAATACTCTCCCAGGTTACAGCTGCCAGAGAAGTTGGTATACCTGCATCTGAAACGTCAATCCAGGCATCAGCCGTGCCGTTCGGACTGCTTAAGATGACACCAGTGTCTCCCACCGCAATCAGGGCATTCGATCCATTCCAGGCGACATCATTTAGTGCTTTGTCAGTTTTACTTTGCTGGGGTGTGCCAGTGACCTCTGCAGAAAGAACTGATGAGGTGCCATCTGACAGTGCCTGAACTGCATAGTAATAAGTGGTACCAGCAACCACATCTACTCCAGAATGAGTAACATAGTCAAAACCTTTAGCTGAGGGAACAACTACACTACTACTTTCTGTGACTCCAGGGATATTACTCACAAACACAACATAGCCTGTTGCAGCTGGATCCAGTGTCCAGGAAATTGTATTTTGTACAGCGCTACTGTCGCTGTCACCCGACACAACCTGTACGTTCTGTGGTCCAACGGTGGGAACGAATACATCCCCGTCGTCGTTATTACTACTGTGACAAGCAGCCAGAATGACGCTCAAACTGACTACAGCAAAAAATTTCAAAATATTAATGTCTTTTAAATTTAACATTGTAGAGTCCTCCATAATTGTAGATTCCTACAGGGTCCATAATCAGAAAGTCAAAGAACATCAGGCCACCAGTGACGACGGCCTGATGTGGTTGATTAAGCACTTCCCTGTACGTTTCAGTTATCGCTTACTACTTAGTCGTAGGCATCTTCAGAGATATAGCTATCAAGATACCAGACCCGACGGAACATGGAGTCTCCATCGATGAACACATGTTCACCTTCTGCATCCAGACCCATGTTGAACTGTCCCCATACACCGTATAGAAAGTCGCCACTGGCACTGGAAGTGATACTGGCTTCTTCAGACAGATCATCCTGTTTACCTTCGAGGGTATCGAACTCATTACAGAATCCGGTACCTTCGGCCCACCATACGTCGGTATCACCATGCGGATTGTTGGGATAGCAGTTAGCAATACCACCATCGAAACTAGGATCAGTTTCTGCCCATACAGTGAAGTTATCACCAAACATTTCCGCACGACCATAAGCCAGGTTGAGTGGCTCTGCTTCACCAAATTCAACCGTGGTGTTATCCCCGTCTTCATACACCACGAAGTTACGTGATGGGTCACGGATATCGGTAGGATCGATTGGCTCGAAAAGTCCCCAATCTATAGTGTTGGCAGTTGCCATACCAGCAGCAGTTGGAGTGTAGCGTGGGTCGAGAATGGTATTTGCCATTGACTTCAGCTGGGATACGTTGCGTGACTGCTCAGGATCTCCTGGTGAATAAGAAGTACACATGTGTGTATCCAGAGTAGAGTCTGCACCATCGCGCATAGTTTCGCATGTGACGTTACCCATGCCAGAATAGGACACACCATTGCTAGCGAGAAAGCTGCTGGGTGTAGTACCCCAGGTGATACCACCATCGAAGGAGCGTCGAGTGTACAACTCGTAACGGTCGTGACCGACTGTGTTGAGTTTCCAGTTAGGCGACCAGGCATAGATCATCATGATATGGTTGCCATCGAGAAAACCTCGATGTGCCTTGGAGACTTCAAGTGGGTTGTACCAGGAGGCGTCATCCATATTGCTGCTGCCGATCAGATCACTGTCTGATTCCGTACCACAGCTTGGAGGAAATTGAGTCGCATCCTTACTCGTATTGACACCGTTCCAGCCGGGACATTCGTACCAGCTCACCATCTTGTCATAAACCTTGCTATCTTCCGGATCGTTCACTGATGAGCAGAGCTGACCGAAGGCAGCATCTTCTACACAGGTCATATCGGAAACACCAGGGCAGGCTCCATCACTGGCTTCACCACTTGCCTCACACATATACGGTGTGCGCGCAGACAGGTTGATAGGTGCCGCCATGCACAGACCATCTGGATAGTTTGGATTTGAACCATCGGTGAAATATTTGACACCTGCAGTTTCATTTCCTTGACCATCGTACCAGGCGCAAACTATATTGCTGGCTGCATAGGGATTCGCAGTTTGCTCATTGATATCAGCAGGGGCCACGATTCGCCTTGTACTGATATCGGCAGGTCCACCCTGATTGACGATACCCTGTTTCCACAGAGGCATGGCCACTAACCCATTGCCCATTCTAGCTTTAGCAAGTGACTGCGACATCATGCTGGTGCGTCGGGCGATCTCGGTATTAAAAATCAAATAGTTAAGATCTGTATTATTTTCTTCACCACCTGTGAAGTTCCACATAGTTGCCGTATCCATTGGAGGATAATATACACCGGTACGCCAGTTGACCTCAGGCTGATTGAGTTGAGCTCCCTGAACCAGAACGTTGTTCACCAGGCTGTAATCTTTGGTAAAACCAGCAGATGTTTCTGGTGAACCCAGGTTAAAGCTTGCCCAGAACACGTTTTTGCCGGTATCGGCCTTAACGCAGTTATCATCTGGATCAGCATCTATATCATCTTTGCCTCCACAAGGAGTAGCCTTATCAGTCAAATCGTTCAGAGTCCAGACTTCATCATTTTCGAAACCAAAACGACCCAGACCTTTGTCTTCTTCTGACACGACTATAACCCAGGCATCATCAACTGTACCATCACCATTGGAATCACGTGGTTGCATATTTAAACGAGGACGACTAGCTGCAGTATTAGCCAGGTTAGGCATATCACCTGCATTCATTATCCCGTCATCATTAGAGTCAACTACACAGATTGGCTGTAGATTACCCTGTGATCCCAGTGGGATTTCAATAGATCCAACACACTGATTTTTAATGCCATATGGGGTGGCAATAGCATCTTCACAGTAATTACCGCTACTAGCTGGAAATACGCAACGATCATTGTTAGTCAGGCGTACTGCAGACATCATCGGTACATAAGGCACAGGACGACCGGTAGCGGTTACATTATCTGCTAGAGGTACGGCTGCTCCGTCATCGTCAACAACATCAAAATCTTCCCACTCAACAAAGCTGTACCAGATATCGGTTTTGCTGGCAGTGGTCGCGCCAGACCAGCCGGTTCCCGGACCTTCACCTTCACCAGGACGCACACCTTCAGGGTCTTCCTGCCAGGTGATTGCACAACCAGCACCGGCGACACATTTTGTCTCGACACGGTTAACATCACGTGCACCGGATGTCAGACGTTCGGCCTGGAACCAGACCATCTCGGTAGTACCTTTCGATTCGGGGTCTTCGCGTATCACACCACGCGCACTCCACAGACAGCTGTAGGGGACTTCACCCACAGGTTCTGCATCGAGTTCGTTGTAATTGGTTGATTTCTGCGAGCCTGCTGCACCGAACAGATCAGTCAGATAAAAGTCTGTCTCATTGGTGATACCCAGATACGTAGCCACATCAGTGCGAGGGAAGTTTGAACCCCAGACAGGGTTACCTGATGAACAAAATTTACTATGCCAGGCTACCATCACCTTGTTACCCGCCACTGCATGGAAAACATTGGGAACATCACCGGGATACTCTGTGATCATTGTTGAACCGCCAGTATCCGGGCCAACACATTCTTCAGTTGCATCTTTGACTTCTACTGCAGGTCCAAAGACACCATCTACGCCAGCTTGAACCAGACAGGGATCATAGGCCAGACGTCGTTCTTTCTCAAACTCACCTTCTTTTGCTGAGCGGATGGTAAATAACACATCCTGAGTAACCGCGTTGCGTATTTCAACTCGCTCCCGGTTATTTGTCTGTGTATCACCATGCACATGTAACTTGCCACCTCTTCTTTTGGCGTCCCACACCACTTCTTCAAAAGTGGGGCCATTGGGATCAAACTCGATTGCGCTACCTTCTTCTCCCTCAGCCAAACCGGGATCCTGTAGCGGGGTTGAAACTGTAAAGGAACTCTGGTTTGCAGAGTCGGACAAATTCGTCAATTTCCAGGTTTCGCCATCGTCAAGACTAACTGCACCAAACGCGTCACGTCGACCGTGACCGGCAAATCCTGAAGCTTCAGGGTTTTCAAAACCAATAACAGGGCCATACACATACACGTTGATTAGTGGTTTGGCTTTGTCTAAAGTTTTAACCAGCTTGTCATCGACGTCGTAGTATTCAATGGGTACCAGATCGCCGGATGCATTTTGACTGGGTACATAGAAATTCATCAGTTTAATAAATGCGTGTTCGCCTTCAGGTTCCGGGTCTTCGACATTTCCCGGTGGGCTTGATACGCTCCTGACCAGTCGCTGGCCATCATCGGCAAATACCGCACTACCTGACAAACTGACAAGTAGTATCGACGTTGCCAATACAGTTAATTTTGTAGAAATGTTCTTCATAACTGAATCTCCTTATTATTTAAATTTACGGGATAAAAAATTAATTTATAACATGATCTAACTAAATTTCTGCCGGTGACATAACCGGTCTGAACACAATACTGAAGAACCTGCAATTACCCCTTTTTTACAGATCTTCGCAGGCAGCTTTACATGAAGGTTCAAGTTGAGTATTGATAAATGTCATTTTTTTGAACGCTAATTTGAACTTTTAAAGTTAATTTTCATAAGCAAGATATTTGCAGGATTTCACTTACCTGCGTGATGGTTTCCTACAGATCAGGCAGGTAAACCAGGTATCGTTGCGGGTTGAATGGTGTGGTTTAAGTTATTTAAATCAGTCATAATGTTGATTATTTGATCAAAGTTGGGGTATTCTAAACTTTCGAGTATTTATTTAATGCTGTGTTAGTTATAAAATTCAATCTCTGAGTTTACTAATATTTTCTACCCTTTCGTAAAAATAATACTATTGTTACCTGAGGTTACTGAAAAGGTTGAAATTATTATCTGAATTTCAAGGAAGCATAGATTATGGATCAATTAACAGGTAAGACTGGGTGTTCAAACCACAGGCGGGTAGGAAGAGCGCATTGTGAATGGTGTCGTTTTAAGAAGTTAATGCTGTGTTCTGATGTGTCAGACAGTGCTATTAAGAATGCTTTAAAGGCTGCAAGTCAATATAGATATCCATCAAACACATTAATTTATGAGGCTGGTTCGCCACATAAATACATCTATTTTATTAGGCTTGGCATGGTCAAACTTGAATATAGTGCACCTAATGGAGAAAATAGAATTGTCAGGTTACTGGGTCCGGGCAGTTCGCTCGGTCTTGAGTTGCTTGATGGTGCTAATTTTTATAATCATAATGCAGTCACGATATCTCAAGTTGATTTATGCAGGATTTCTAAAGAGATAATTGAACATATCGAACCCATTTTACCCCATCTGTGTCGAAGAATAAGAGAGTTGCTGCAATCGCAATTAAAACTTGCTGATCAATGGGTTTTTGCTTTAGGTACTGGTAAAGCAAAGCAACGAGTTGCTCACTTAATACTGATTTTATATAGAAATTTTTCAGATAGTAACGGGGCTTTTGTGCTTATTCATCGTAATGACATGGCTGCGATGATAAGTATAACAACTGAGACTATTAGTCGTACAATAGCTGAGTTTAAACGTAAGAAAATCCTGTTTAAAATTGAGGGTAACCTTTATCACTGTGATGTTAGTGCCATGGAAAAAATTGCCAATCCCATATAAAACGCTATATAGTTTTAGCCCATCGGTAACCACTGCTTCATTTCCACTTTGATTCTGTCTGGCAGCATAGCTATGCTAGCCTATTGGATATCGTTCTTTATGACACTTGGTAGATGAACGCTTACATTCGAACTGTTTTAAATCCAGTCAACAGCTTACTGGCTAGCTAGGGCTACGTTGTCGACTAGTTTAGAGTCCAGTTTTGCAATACACCTACATCGATCAGATAGCCTCTGAATTCCACGACCACGCCGGTCGGTGTAATTTCATGTAAATAAAGTTGGTCCACAATCTCCTGTCCCTGCTTCACAGGATGTCCAGCACCCATGAACACAACACTCGATCGTGGGTTGCTAGAGTAAAGATGTCCAGAAAAAGCAACTCTCGGCAGACCATCACGCACGCCATCGGGTAATTCTCTCAGGCTGGATACCTTGCGATATGTCTCAGCGGTGTTTTGGGTACTCTGCTCAGGCATAATATTTTGCCCGGAGTCTGTTTTATTCGACAGGCTGTCAGGTCCGATGTGAATCCACGCTGTATCATCCTCTCTGGTCTCGTCAACAGATGGGGCCAGTTGCAGCGATTCTGGCTCGCTGGATTGACCTGCATCCGTCGCAGCTCGTTGCGTGGCGAAGGGTCTACTCAACAACTCCCTACTCTCAATCTCCGTGCTCATCTCACGAGAGTTTGCGGTAATTTCATTTGTCATTGGTTCTATGGATTCCAACTGCCCTGGTTCAGGCTTGCTGACCGGAGTCGGGATTGTGTCGTAGTTTTCGTTTGCAGATATACTTTGTTTCCCGGTACTCGATCGATTTATCGATAGCGTATTTTCGATCCGTCTGACTTCTTCGGTGGTCAGTGCATTTTCTGGCACCTTGCCCTCCCCATTACTCTGTTCCCTGTTAATTACCTGTGATGGTGAGTTCGAGTCGTGCACACTCTGGCCAGACTCCATCCATATCGCCACAATGACAGCATTTAATAATAAAACACCGATTATCAGGTAACGCAGGTATGATCGGGGTTTCTGCTCGTTGGCGACTGAAGCCGCTAATATTCGAGCATCGGGCATTTCCTGTAATTGTCGTTCCTGTTCCGATTTTGCAATCGCATCGAGAATAAATGACATGTTAGTCGCTCCCTCTTTGACTGAGCCGGGGAACCGTCATATCGGTCGCCGAATTTAACCGGATCAATGTCATTCGACCGGCAATGCCATCAGCTATCAGACCATGTTTACGCTGAAATGCTTTTACCGCTGCAACAACCTCTGCATTATAATCATTCAACACAGGCAAAGGCTTTATGCCCGCAACGATTAAACTTTCTGTCAACCAGATCACACTCGATCCAAGGCTACCTGGGCCGAGCAGAGCATAACCTTGCGGAGTAGCCCGCCACAGCAGTTGATAGTGCCCCCGCCAACGTGCTTCCAGATCCTTCAGTGTAACTGTTTCGATACCGTGAGTGAACGCCAGGGTTGCCAGCTCATTGTCCAGCTTGAGTAAAGTGGCCTGATATTGGCGACCTTCATTATCCACCAGTGTCAATATAACAGGCCTGTCATTGCTGGCTAGACTACCCAGATTGCCGAACCCCGAATAACAGCGAAATCCCCATTTGATTGCCTGTTTACAAGGTTCGCTATTGCCTACGGGCAGCGTTAAATCCCATTGCTTGAACAGCCCTGCATACGCGACCGCCTGAGAATCGCCCCTTGCAATCGCTGCATCAGGCCACTGTGGTTTTGCAGGTATCGAATTCGAGAGCTCCACGACTGTCGTCTCGACGGTTTCTTCCGGCGAAACTTCCGGCATCACATCGACTGGCGATTGAGCAGCTACTTCCGGCACCGTTTCTTTCGACAATTTTGACATCATTGAGGATAGATAGCTTGCGTCGGTATAATACAACGCGGCCGTGGTAGCCACAGCTGCCAGCATTACCAAAGCTATAATTCCGCTGCCTGAAAACCAACCCGGTTGATGCATTCGACCCTTCACTTCCCGCGCCGCTTTATTCAGAATCGATCCGTTTACCTTGTGTTTCGACTTCACATAGGCCCCCATCATCGCCCGATCACAGATGACGTTTATCAAGCGTGGGATACCCTGTGTCTGATGATACAGATTGGCTATTACCCGTGGGGAGAATACGGGTTCACTTCGCCCAGCCACTGCAAGCCGGTGCGATACATAGGCACCTATCTCGGAGCGGTCTAGTGGTCCCAGGTGGTATCGCGCTGTAATGCGTTGCTCCAACTGCCGCAGTTCAGGCCGCGATAACATGATTTCAAGTTCTGGTTGCCCGATTAGAATGATGCGCATCAGTTTTCGCTCATTAGTTTCGAGATTAGTCAATAAACGCAGCTGCTCAAGCACATCCAGGCTGAGATTCTGCGCTTCATCGATAATGACCACGGTATTGCGTCCGGCTGCATGTTGCTTTAGCAGATAGCGATTAATAGCATCGACATAGGTCTTGACACTTGAATCCTGTCCCTCGATAACGATATGAAGTTCGTCGCAGATACTGCTCAACATTTCGATGACCGAGACCTTCGGATTCAGGATAAATGCAACATCGGTATTTTCGGGCAATTGCTCAAGCAGACAGCGGCACACCGTTGTTTTGCCCGTGCCCACTTCACCAGTGAGCAAAACGAAACCGCTGTCGCTACGAATTCCGTATAACAAATGTGCTAATGCTTCCCGGTGGCGAGCACTCATATACAGGAAGCGTGGATTAGTTGCGATTGAAAAAGGTTCTTCCGTTAATTCAAAATACTTGGTATACATGCCAGTCAAAGTCTCCTACTAATGCGATTATAACATCGAGTTATAGTATGATCATTGTCATTATCTTGTTGAATTGCAGCGAATATTGATCCAGTTCTGGGCTTTAATTGCATATTGCTTTGACCCAAAAAGATTTAGTAAGACCTTAAGTCATGCAATGGTTTAAACAGTACCTGGTGGATCAATTTACTGTGAAACTACAGGGTCAAATTTGGCTGCAATTTAACACAACTAGAACTAAATCGATAACGGAGAGAACAGTATGGAAGATAATGACCAAAAAATACTGGTAGAAATTCTACAAGAACTGAAGTCCCAACAAGGTCAAGAAAAAGATCTTTGGGATCGGTTTTCAACAGTCTCTGTCTTTTTGTCTACTGTTGTTATCGCAGCTCTTGGTTCATATTTCACATACTCTTACAACAAACAACAAGGAATTCTTGAGCATCAAACCCAAGTTCATCAAACAAAGATTTTAGAGATGCAGACTGTTGAAAAGTTTATTCCACATCTCACTAGTGACGAAAAAACAAAAGAAATTGCGTTACTTGCACTCACTACTTTAGGAAGTTCTGAATTTGCAACAAAGTTTTCGCAATTATCACCATCTACTGGTAGTGATGCAGCAGCCGATACCATAATGCGGACGGCTGTCACTCTGGAACAAAAACAGATTCCTCCTCCGTTAACATCAACTGCGAATGCAGAAAAGGAAGGTTGGGCCTATGTTGGCCACTATGTAAATTCCAAATGGAAGACTAGATATTTTGAGATTGACCTAGATGCGAAACCTGAATTGCTTAAGGGAGAAGTATTAGTTGTTCGCGAAGAAACCGGAGCCCTAAATGTACGTGAGGGAATGCCTACTTTCACAGGTAGTTTTAAATCTATTATTGGAGCACTTAATCCAGGTAGTAAAGCTAAAATATTAAAAGTTGAAGAATGGCTATCAAGTGGATATATGTGGGCGCAAATTGCCTATGGCACATAACAAGCTGCACCGGACAATTCAAAGCGGCACATTGCAAGTTGATATATTGAAACGATATGAAAAATAGAAAGATATCGTAGCTATTTCTGGCCCAGGTGGCTTAAAACTGATTAAAGGTTTTAACGATGAACCACTACAAGGTGAGTGGAAAGGCTATCTTTCATCGCGTTTAAATCTTCAATACAGAGTCATCTATAAAATCGACAATGAGACAATTTTTTGTCTATGTCGTTAAAGTGACTCCACATGATTACCGGAGAAAATAGTATGAAAGATTTTAAAAAAGCAAAAACTAAAGTAAAAGTATCTATTGGTGAGTCAGTCCGAATTATTCGTGAATTACAAGAATTAAGTCAAAACCAATTGGCAATTCTTTCAGGTATCCCTCAATCAACTCTTTTAGCTATTGAACGCGATAAAATTAATCTAGGTGTTGAAAGGGCAAAGATTCTTGCACGAGCATTAAAATGTCACCCTGCTGTGATGGTTTTTCCCGGCTGGCACATTAACGACGAAAAGGCAGCATAGCAAAGCATTTTCAGTCGGAAATTTAGTTCCGTTGAAATGCGATGTTATGCATTCAAGATGTAATGAAGAGTAAGAGAAGTATGTGACATGGCTAAAAATCAACTATCAATCTTTGAACGATATTTATCTGTTTGGGTATTGCTTTGTATTGCTGGGGGAATATCTTTAGGCAAAATTGCTCCGGGCGTTGCTACAACGCTTAATGATTTTTCAATTCATCAAGTATCAATTCCAATTGCTATATGTCTTTTTTTTATGATGTACCCAATTATGGTAAAAATCGACTTTGCCCAAGTCCTGAAGTCTGCGAAAACTCCAAAGCCAGTTTTTTTAACTTTGTTTATAAATTGGGTCATAAAACCATTCTCAATGTTTGGAATTGCGTATTTTTTTTTAGGGTATTTATTTAAAGATTACCTACCTGGTACAGAAATTCTAGCAAATGGAGAGGAGGTGGAATTATGGAGAAGTTATATTGCAGGCACAATTTTGCTTGGTATTGCTCCTTGTACCGCAATGGTTTTAATGTGGGGTTATCTCTCTAAGGGTAATGATGGCTTAACATTAGTTATGGTTGCAATTAATTCTTTAATGATGCTTTTTCTTTATGGTCCACTAGGTAGCTTATTACTTAATGTGAATTCAATGCCTGTGCCCTGGGAAACCATGCTGCTTTCAATATCAATATATGTGGCATTACCACTTGTGGCAGGATATTTATCAAGAAAGCTAATAATTAAATTCAAAGGAATTACATGGTTTAATGAAAAATTCTTGAATTGGCTTACACCAATTAGTATCAGTGCATTACTTTTAACGTTGATTTTGCTTTTTTCATTTAAGGGTGAGGTTATTATTAATAACCCACTTACAATATTCTGGATTGCTATTCCCTTATTTGTGCAAACGGTTTTTATCTTTGTTATAGGTTATTTTATACTCGCCCGTTGGTTGAAGCTTTCATATCATGATGCTGCACCTGCAGCTATGATAGGAGCCTCAAATCACTTTGAGGTGGCAATCGCTACTGCGGTTATTCTTTTCGGTTTATCTTCCGGTGCAGCGCTAGCAACCGTCGTTGGTGTATTAATTGAAGTTCCAGTAATGTTAATGCTTGTTTCAATATGCAAGCGTACATGTCATATATTTAATGAATGCAATTTAGATTATCCACATTGTAAGAATCGTGCATTGGGCTAAGCAAACGTGGTTAAATCTAAAAATATGCATACAAGGTAAGTCAACCTGACCCACTACTGTGGTCAGGTTATTTACGACGCTATGTTTCAAAAAACAAAAAGTGCCAAAAAGTACGGGGGTGTCTCAAATTCATACGAAAACCCAGCCCAAAAAAACTGGAAGACATTTTATGATTTCTATTTCAACCGTTCTTTTTAAAAGACTGATATTTCCGATTTGTTTGGTTTTAATCCAGGGGTGTGGTCCCACTGAGGTGACAGAGGAGACAGAGTGGACTGTATGCAATCAACAACAAAATGTCACCTGTACAAGCAATCAATTCAGTGCAGGAACACACTTTATCTACAAGGATGGCGAGCCGTTTAAAATCAGAGGCGTGGTTTATGTACCAGGCCAACCCGGTTATTTGCCTTGGGAAATCGAGAAATTGTCGATTTTAACACCGCAAGTAACGGAAAGAATTGATACTGATTTGGAAAATATTAAAGCCATGGGTGCAAATACAGTTCGCTTATGGGGAGCACCAGCCTATACCTATCATTCACTGAAGGAATTAGGTGGGCTGAACATATTGCAAACCATCTGGTTTGATGGACATGTAAATGATTTTCAGAATAATGCCTATAAAACCACCTCCAAAAACTACATCAAAACAGTCATTGATCGTATATATAATGCCCATGAGGACAACAATCCGCCAATCGTCGCTTTGCTTGTCGGCAATGAACTGAGCGAAACGAGTATTATTTCGACCAATCAGGCTCACCCCAACATAGATTCTTTCTTTGGCAATTACATTTCAGCATCCAACATTAACGCGAGTGAAGCTTTCATTGCAGAAATGGCTGATTATGCCCGCACTTATGAAATGGAAACTTATGGCAAGGCTTCACTTATATCCTACGCCAACGAAATCCGCACTGTGCATTTAATCGACACCCCATTTCTGGATTTTCGATCACAAAATGCTTATTCATATGCCGTTCCATACTACAGACCTGATACCTTGCCAGGTTCAGGTTCTGGAACTTTGTTTCAGGGCTGGATAGAAGAATTAAAAAACATGCACCCCTCTGTACCACTGTTGGTCAGCGAAACAGGATTAAGTGTTTCACCTGAAGCCAACCATGCAGGACCGCCAAATTACGGATATGGCGGCAATACTGAACTTGAGCAAGCAACGGGGATCCTTCAAAACCTGACAGATATTCAAACTTCATCTTTCGATATCGCGGGTGTCACAATCCATGAGTACCTGGATTCATGGTGGAAATTTGGGCTGGAAGACTCGCTGAGCCAAGATCCGCATGACATTGAAGAATGGTTCGGGATGGTACGGATAATTGAAGAAAATGGCGTGTTCAACACCCTCCCGAGAGCTGTTTACAATCAGCTAAAAACGTTATGGACAGCTGAATGATAAACCATTCCAGTTTCAACTCTATGCCTAACAGCAAATGACGCTGCCGTCATCGAAACCGCCAGAACATAACAGGGCATTGCAGCGGACGAGCCGCTGAATGCGGTGCTAGCTTTATTGATGCGTAGTGCGCATCATGCTACTATCGATCCATGATTAAATCATTTAAGCATAAAGGTCTCAAAAAGTACTTTGAAGCAGGGAGCACTGCAGGCATTCAGAATAGCCATGCAAGAAAGTTGAAAATGCAATTGGTGGCAATCGATACCGCTCATGTAATCGAGGATATTGATTTACCAGGTTATCAATTGCACCCCTTAAAGGGAGACCGAGAGGGTATTTGGTCTTTTTCTGTTAATGGTAACTGGCGAGTAACTTTTGAATTCAAAGATGGTAATGCATTTATATTAAACTACGAGGACTATCACTAATGAGCATGTATAACCCTCCTCATCCCGGTGAGTTCATAAAAGAAACATACCTTGAGCCTTTCGGTTATAGCGGTCGCTTTTTGGCCAAGCAGCTCGATGTGGCATCATCCACGCTTAACCGTATTCTAAAGGGCCAAAGTGGTGTAACGCCTGAAATGGCATTAAGACTTTCTAAAGCTGTAGGCCGTAGCCCTGAGAGTTGGCTAACAATGCAAGACAACTATGACCTTTGGCAGGCCAAACAAAATATCAATCTAGGCAACGTTCACTCAGTTTCTTTTGAGGCTGCGTAATTAAATATAACAAAGCAATCTTGCGGAACTCCGTGTGCTGTCACGTTTTTTTGCGGAGCACAAAAAGCGCCATCTCACTCCGTCCGTAAATTGCGGCGTTAGCCATCTATATCTAGTGTGACTCGCGCTTAAATATAGAGTTGTCGCAAAGTTCTTTAGTTTCAAATATCTAAAATAGAAGATTAATAATGAAAACCGAAAGACAAAAAATGCTATCTGGGGAATTATACAATGCACTAGATACAGAGTTATCTACTGCACGCCGCAGAGCCCGTCTACTATTTCAGAGGCTTAATCAATCATTTGATGACGAAGAGGAACTACGCCATCAAATCTTGTCCGATTTATTTAGCAGCAACAGTCATATTCCATGGCTAGAGCCGCCTTTCTACTGTGATTACGGTAGCAACATCACGCTCGGTAAAAATGTATTTTTCAACTTTAACTGTGTGATACTTGATGTCGCCCCCGTAACTCTTGGAAACAATGTGTGGTGCGGGCCAAATGTTCAGATTTATACCGCTCAGCACCCTCTTGATGCAGTGAAGCGACGCACTGAAGAATTTGGTATACCTATCACCATTGGCAATGATGTCTGGATTGGTGGCGGAGCAATTTTATGCTCTGGAGTAACCATTGGTGATCGGGCTGTAATCGGTGCTGGTGCAGTGGTAACCAAAGATGTTCCTGAAGGCATGGTGGTCGCTGGAATCCCAGCAAAGGTAATCAAAGTGGCAGAGTAAAGCACAGTTGTAGGTTGCATAAAATGGCTAATAGGCCATTAAATCGGACAAAAAAAGCTGGCTTTTGTTCGTGCCTCACAAAGTGTAGCCAGCTATTTTATGCCGTTTATGGCGGCGCTAAGCGCTGCAATGACTTCAGCATATTTCAACAAATCCAATCGAGGATAACTTTATGACACAAATTTCAGTTATAGGTCTCGGGGTAATGGGCAGTGCATTGGCCAATACGCTTCTACAAAAAGGATATTCAGTGACTGTGTGGAACCGTACAATTGAAAAAACATGCTGGCCGCTGATGCGAAACGTTAGAAGATGAATCGTACAGATTTCAAATGGGTAACATTATGCTAGAAACAACACAAATATTGACTTACGTTGCTGCACTTTCAGTTGCCGCTGCAATACCAGGGCCTGGAATGACTGCTCTTGTTGCTCGAAGCGTAAGCTCTGGATCGTTAACTGGATTTGCCATGCTTGCAGGTCTTATTTTAGGTGACCTAACTTATTTGTCCTTCGCGGTATTTGGGCTAGCCGTTTTAGCTAAAAGCTTCAGCGTGATCTTCGTTTTAGTGAAATGGGGGGCTGTTATTTATCTTTGCTATCTTGCCTGGCAATTTTGGACGGCGGATCATCAGTCTTTAAATCAAGCCATCACTCCGAAGCGAAAGGATCTTTTTACTGCGGCCTTGTCTGGTTACACTATTACACTAGGCAATCCAAAAACAATCGCTTTCTACCTTGCATTGTTGCCTGTAATTATCGATTTAAAAAATATCACAATACAAAGTTGGTCTGTCATATTAGTGCCTGTAACAGGTGTGGTTTTGCTTAGCGTTGGAGCTGTTTTTATATTAGGCGCAATTGGTGTGCGCCATGTACTTTCGAGCAAAAAAGCACAAAGAATACTCCATCGTGGCGCAGCTACCACAATGGTTGTAGCTGCTGGATCAATGGTAGTGAGAGAATCATAGAGATTAAAAAGGCTGGCATATATTTTTTCTAACAAGTTAATGTTACAGAAAGCCAAATGTTGGGTCAAAACATGCCTATCATTTATCCTCTGCAAATTGAGGCGTTAGCTGCCTTTCGATTACAAAGTTTTTAGGTAAATAAAGTGATCAGACATATTATCTTAATTAGGTTTAAAGCTACTGCAAAAATAAATGAAATTAGTGATCTCAAAGCTAGTTTTGAATCTATGCCCTCAAAAGTAGATGGAGTGCATTCGGTTGAATGGGGGCTTAATGATAGTCCCGAGGGCAAAAACAAGGATTACACTCACGTAGTATTGATGAACTTTGTTGATGATGCTGGCAGAGATAACTATTTACCGCATCCTGAACACGGCGAATTGATAAAACTATTTAGACCGATACTTGAGGATCTAATTGTATTTGATTATACGGTGTAAGTAGAAAACTAGCAGCTAACAAGAGCTTTAAAACGGAACTAAAACAGTTGGTTAGGTTCACAGTATAACCAACTATTTTAGTCCGCTTAGGCTGGCGTTCAGGCTGTAGGAAAACCCCAAATGAGGGTTAACGTTTGGTAAAATAACCTAAAAGGTTAACGAGCCAAAACTATGCCAAAATTTATGCCTTACGATTATAACCAAAGCTCAATGGTTGTTGTTAATTATCAGGATCAATTGCAGCCAGGAACTTTTGAATGATTAGCCTGCTGTTCTAAAAACCACTCCAGTTTACTGTTGATGCTTTAAAGGATTTGCTTAAAATGTGAAAGGTGAAGCATAGGCAATCCATTAAGCCAAATCAGTTCCCAGAGTATTTAGTTGCTTTGGATAGTTATCAGGGTTTGATGGGACTGCTCATGGCCTAAGAACTAATGTCTGCACAACTCTAAACGAGCAGGGTTTTAGATTTGATTTCATAGAAAAGCAATTAGCTCATCAGGAGCGAAATAAAGTTAGAGCAGCGTATAATCGTTCTCAGTATTTAGCTGAGCGGATGGAAATGATGCAGTGGTATAGTGATTATCTTGATAAAATAAAGATTATGTAAGCTTATTACCTTAATAGCAGTCACTGGTATTGTGGTAATAGGTGGAAAAAGCCATAGGAGCCTTTCCTGATAGGCTGCAGGTATTGTTTCTGCAGGGGTGTTAGCTACCATTTTATTTTCATTGTCTATTTCCGCCCCTATTTAACTGAAATACCCATGTAGAGGCTGTAATCAGCATAGCCTTCAAATCCGGTTAACTGCCGTGAAATTTCTGGATTGTTCATCTGTCCTACGCACTGTACATTCCAGGGGTTATATCGAGATGAGGATAAGTCGAGGTCAGTTGAGTAGGAATGTATAAACAGGATTTATGGCAGTTAAGCTTTTTCGGTGAACTATCAGGGTATTTTTTGTGTAAAAGATCAATTGGATAAATAAATTGATTTTATAAAGTAAAAAACAGTCTTTGTACTGAGCAATAAAAGGCAGTAATATTGATGTCTAAGATGCGTCCAATTCAAAGATTGGTTGCTTCAACTGGAAGGGGATTTGGGAAATTCTAGTAGAATTCCAGCAGTGATTCTCACGTTTAATGTCTGGTTTAGAAATAGCTGAAAGCAGCTTGATCTAGCAGAATTGAATTCAAAGGAAGTTATTGTGAGAGTGGCAATAGTAAGCGAAATCAGGCTGTACCGTGAAGGACTTGAAATAGCTCTGTCCAGAGTAAATAATATGGAGCTGGTCGGAGTGTTCTCAGCCATGGAAATTATCAGTTTAACCGTTGAAAATTTCAATCCTGAAGTATTATTGGTAGATGTATCCCCGGCCAATAGCCTTTCCAAAATTAAGCGTTTTATCCGTAGATTTCCAGGGATAAAAGTGATTGGGTTAACCGTGGCCGAAGATGAGCAGTACATTATCTCATGTGCGGAAGCGGGGTTAGCGGGGTATGTCTGTCGCGATGATTCTTTTGAAGATCTAATAAAGGCGATACAGCTGAGTTGTCGTGGTGGCCTTCACTGTTCTCCGGAGCATGCTGGATGTCTGTTACGCAGGGTGGCAGAGCTCTCGGCAGAGGACCATAAAGCAGAAACCTTTCAGGGACTTACTCCAAGGGAACAATGTATTTTAGAATTGATTGGTAAAGGATTGACCAATAAAGCCATCGCTAATGAATTATCTATTCAGATTCCAACGGTTAAAAACCATGTTCATTCGATACTAGGGAAATTAAATGTTAATCATCGTGGTGAAGCGGCAGCACTTGCCAGGTAAATTTCCACCTACTATCTTGTCCAGTTAGTCCTAACCAGGCAGAGTTTTGGCCAGCTCATATAGGTTTTCCTGACTTTTTATATCCTTAAACTTATAGAAAATAAGTAAGTTGTTATTGATGTCTATCGTGAATGGAAGTATATAAATTAATAGTTTTGCCAGCAGAAAATGACTGAAAAAACAGGAAGAATCAATAGATCTAGATCCTTTTATATCCAAAATTAGACCTTTTGATTCATTTTGGGCAGAACAAAATTGCGTTATTCTAGCTGTAAAATATTTTTATTTACAAAAATACAAATGGATTGTTATTAAAATAAAGGTGGGTGTAAATATTGATTAATATTGCCATTAGCCATGTGCTCAGCGAACTGAATGGTTATTTCGGTTTGCAATCTGGTAGTGCGGCCGATAGTGCTGTTGTCGCCGGTAGCCTGTTTGATTTAGAGGGTAATATTAACGACGCAACAAAAAATAAAGTTGTTTTGTCAATGGTCAATATTGAGCAGGATTCAGTCTATAAACCGGTAGAAGCATTTAAGCGTGTTGAAGGTGGAAAAAGTCAACGCATTAATCCTCAAATCAATATCAATCTGTATGTATTGTTTGTAGCAAACCTGTCGGTTTACACCGAAGCAATGAAATCCATTGCACATGTGATCAGTTTTTTTCAACTGAATCCGTCATTTGATTATGCTGATTTTGCCGGAGAAAAGGGGCCGAAAGGACGGTTGTCTTTTGATCTGTTTTCTATGACTTTCGAACAGCAGAACAATTTATGGAGTGTGCTGGGCGCAAAATACATGCCATCGGTGGTGTATAAAGTGGGTATGCTGGAAATCCAGGATCAGCAGATTGAAGCTGAAGTACCGCCGGTTCAGGAGCTTTGGGTAGAAGGTAACAATCGATGAAGCTGATATATCGTCCGTTACTCAATATTCAGTTACGTCACAGCTATTATGCCAGTGGATTTTCAGAAAATGATTTTGATGTTCATCCCTCGTTGTCGACCTCCCGTCTATTCAGTCAATACGGACTCATTCTACGTAAAAATGAAACTGGATTTATCATTTATGCCGAAGTTGATCCGGTCACTGTTGGAGTGGCGGTTGAGGATATAAGCCCGGTACCAGAAGCGTCTTTAAAAAATGATTTGTTGGGAGAAAATTTAGGTTTCAGTTTTTTTCTACAGGCTAAAAATAACTACCTGTCAAACATTACCGCACTGCCCCGATATAACCCCGGGCGTCAGATATTTTACGTCAATAACCTGCGTGATGATCAGGAGCCGGGGTTATTGCATCTGGGTGACAGTTTTACCGACCAGAGAGTTGGCGATGCGATAGCACTGGTGAGTGGACAAACACTGACATACCAGTTCGAGACTGCTGTGAATTCAGCGGATTTAAAACTGGATGATGCATTTGGAAATACTCTCGATATTTTTTCTTTTCAATATACAGATCCCTTACAGACTACGCTTGAATACAGGGTGGATTTGAGTGTTACAAAAAGCATGCCGCCAGGTCGTTATATGTTGACTCATGTTGATAGCACAGAAACTCCACTAATTTTTTATTTCGAACCGCAACTTTTGATTCAAAACCCTGTTGCAGTAATAGAAATTTTTAGTTCTACGGTTGATCTGACAGTGGATAATTCAGAGCAGGTGGTCGAAGACTATCGGTTCCTGGTGGATAATAACATTCAGCCAGTTGGTAATTATGTCTGGCAACTGCAGGCACGGGCCACCACCTGGCGATATAACGTCATAAAAAAATATGACAGCAGCCCATACAGCCTGATAAATCTCGACGATATCAGTGATTTTGATAAAACTATAGACGGTGACAGGGCAATTTATGTGGCAGATGACGAACGATTTTTATCCGAGTTACCTGCTGCTATCGCCCTGAGTCACTCTGGCACTAAATTACGTAACCTGCCATCACCGCAGTTAACAACCGCGCTCCAGTCCGGTTCGGGTGAGGGGAGTTACATTTCCGACATGTATGTCTATGTCTAAACGAGAAGTAAAAACACTATACCATTGAATAGGTAATAATATGGCTTATAAAACCCCCGGAGTATATATAAAGGAAGTCTCTATCTTTCCTCCTTCTGTTGCTGAAGTGGAAACTGCCATACCGGCATTTATCGGTTATACCGAAAAAGCAGAAAAGAAAGGGGAGGCACTGACCAATAAACCAACAAAGATAAAATCGTTACTGGATTTTCATACCCTGTTTGGTGGTGAGTATGACATCGCTACGATTGATGTTGCAGTCGATGAAAGCAATAATTATGCGGTGACATCGGTTCAGCCGGACAAACGATTTTACCTGTATGAAGCTCTGCGCCAGTTTTTTGATAATGGCGGGGGTGACTGTTATATCGTTTCAGTAGGTTCTTTCACCAGTACGGTGGCACTCGGAAACAGTGCAGATGCTGCTGCAAATCCCGGACTTTCGGTCGGTCTGAAGATGCTGGAAAAATACGATGAGCCAACTATTATCCTGTTTCCTGATGCGCCTCTGCTGGCAGACGAATCGGCTTTTTATACTTTGCAGCAACGAGCTTTAGCCCAGTGCGCCAGGTTACAGGATCGGGTATCTGTTTTTGACCTGTACGAAAATACCGATCGTGATTACGAATTAAGTGTTGACGAGTTCAGAAATAAAATTGGTATTAATAACCTGAAGTATGGCGCCACCTATACGCCGTGGTTATACACTATTTATAAAAAAACTATCGGTCTCGATATGTTTGAATCGAGTGTGACAAAATCTGATAGTAGTTCGCAAAACCTGGAGGAGCTGACTTCAGATCCGGCTTTAAATGCTCTGGTCACAACGGCTAAGACTGCACTTAAGGATCAGACTACGCTTGATTCGATGATTAGTGGATTACCCAATGGTTCGGTGACGATAAAAGATCATTTTTCGAGTTTGCGAAATGAGGTGACCTCATCTGATGATGCGACTGCAGCGGCGGCTTTTACTGCTTTACTGGATTACGTACAGCTGGTAAGTGCAGAACTGCCGGATTTATGCACAGATTTAAACGGTGATAATTTAAAACTGGATCTGGATGCTTACGCCAATGACAAGTTGAAGCAGGCTATTGTTGACCTGGTGCAACTTGAGAAAAATGATGATGTAAATACCATAACCGGTAATAGTGATGGTGATGTTACTACGCGATACCAGGCATTTGATGCCACCGGATGGTTGGCGGAATACGAGGACACTTCACCACCGGATGCGGTTATTGTGGGTGACCTTGTCGGTTCAGTCACGGATTATAATGGAGCTGCCAGTAGTCCTCCTCTGGGCGCAAAAGCTACCGCGTTAAATATTATTGCCGGTCGGGATGGGTCAGATGCTTCGGCCACCGCGACAGGACTGGATGCTATTTTTGCCAGTATTAATGATTTTATACAGGAGATGCTGGCTGCTGCTCAGACACATACTGAATTGACTCGCAATACGTTGTACGAAAACCACGTCATCATTGGCAATATTGTCGAGCACATTAAACGTGAGTTGTCGAAAGTACCTCCAAGCGGTTCTGTCGCCGGTTTGTATGCTTTTGTTGATAATGCCCGGGGTGTGTGGAAAGCACCGGCTAATGTCAGCGTGAATGCGGTCAGTGGTCCGGTTGAAGCAATCGATGCCGCAGACCAGGAATCATTAAATATCGATGTCACCGGTGGTAAATCGATTAACGCCATCAGAACTTTTACCGGTAGAGGCACCATAGTCTGGGGCGCGCGCACATTGGCGGGTAATGATAACGAGTGGCGATATGTGCCGGTTCGACGTTTCTTTAACATGGTCGAGGAATCGGTCAAAAAATCGACTGCCTGGGCCGTGTTTGAACCTAACACCGCGCAATTATGGAGCAAGGTTAAGGGCATGATCGATAATTACCTGATTCAGAAATGGCGTGAGGGAGCGCTGGCAGGCTCAACACCGGATGAAGCTTTTTTTGTACGGGTCGGACTGGGTCAGACCATGACAGCGCAGGATATACTGGAAGGAAGGTTGATCATTGAAATTGGTATGGCAGCTGTACGCCCGGCTGAATTCATCATCCTGAAGTTTATGCATAAACTGCAGGAATCTTAAATCCATGTTTAGCCGCAACTGTGAGTGCTGAATGATGAAAATTAAATTGCCATTGATTAGATCGCATAGAACAAATTACAGGAGAGTGTCATGCCATATCCATTAACCGTATTTTCGTTTCGAGTAGACTGGGGCGGAACCAATATAGGTTTTTCAGAAGTAACGGGACTTAATATCGAAGTTCAGATTATTGAATATCGTGATGGTTTAAATCCCGAATACTCCAGCACCAAAATGCCGGGATTAAAAAAATACGGCAATATCACGTTGAAAAGAGGCGTGTTTGCCAGTGACAATGAATATTACGACTGGGTTAAAGCCATCAAGATGAATAAACCCGAACGTCGAGATATTTCCATCAGTTTACTGGATGAAGAAAGTAACCCGGTGATGAAATGGACGATTATTAATGCCTGGCCGACCAAGCTGACATCACCGGATTTAAAGGCCAGTGGTAATGAGGCGGCCATTGAGTCGGTGGAAATTGCGCACGAAGGGATCAAGATAGAAAACGACTGATTGTGATGATGGATATACCGGTAGTTTTTCATTTCAAAGTCGAATTTGGACCGAATTCACATGACGGTAGTGGCAGTTTTTCTGAGCAGAAGGATAACCGCTTTCAGGAAGTCAGCGGGCTAACGGCTGAGATTACCACCGAGGAGTTTAAAGAAGGTGGATTGAATGAATATGCGCATAAACTACCAACCGCTGCCAAGTATGGCAATTTATCGTTAAAACGCGGCTATATAGTGGATTCGAAGGTTGGAAAATGGATTCGTAACGCGGTAGAAAATTTTAAATTTGAGCCGCGTGAAATTACCGTGTCATTACTTGATGAGGAAAGTAATCCACTGTCTGAATGGGTTTTTTCAGGAGCCTATCCGGTGAAATGGTCACTGGCTGACCTGAAGGCACAGGAAAATGCACTGTCAATAGAATCTATGGAGCTGGTGTATAAAAGTTTCCGCAAAGTTTGAACTGCTTAAAACAGATTCCTGCTGATTGGAATCATCTTAAAAACAGGTTATTACAATGCCGATTGAAATAAAAGAACTGGTCATCAGGGCAATAGTCGAGCCGGGTGGTGATGCCGATAAAAAGCAGCCTGACAGTGGTGCAAAAAAACAATCGGGCAATGATGAAACCGTTGCAGAGTGTGTTGAGCAGGTGCTGGAAATTTTACGTCGTCAACGAGAGCGTTGAGTGAGGAAAATCAATGAGTGGCGAACTAAAAAAAATGATCATAGAGGCCTACCGGGAAGAAGACTATAGCGGAGCGGTGGCTGAAAGTTTTGAGGTGATGTTTAACCCGAACACCTATACGCAAAAATATGATATTGAATACGAAGAAAGGCAGGGGCAGGGAGATACCGGTAGTCCGCAGATATTCGGTAAGATAAAGCCGCAGGAATACAGCTTTGAATTTTTATTCGATGGTACCGGTGCGGTGGTTGCGGAAGTCAGTGTGCACAGTACCGTGGAACGTTTTTTAGCCGTCACCGGAAAACATGATGGTGATATTCATCGACCCTTATACCTGAAATTGTCCTGGGGAGCACTGATATCTAAATGTGTACTAAAGTCCGCAGAAGTCACCTATACATTATTCAAATCAGATGGTTATCCGCTTCGTGCAAAAGTTAAAGCAAATTTTTCGGAAAATGTTGAAGATACCCTGAGGGTTGCCGAGGAGCGCAAGAATTCACCGGATTTAACCCATGTATATACGGTGGTTCAGGGCGACCATCTGTCGTTACTGGCACACAGATATTATGGAGATTCATCACGTTACCTGCAGGTGGCCCAATATAATAAGCTGAATAATTATCGGTCACTGAAACCGGGCCAGGTACTGGCCTTTCCTCCGGTTAAAGATCTGGGTAATACCCCGGCCACGGCATGAGCGAAGAGCTGCAAATTCCGACCCCTGCGGCAGCTGACCGGCCCAGCTTTACGATTAAATCGGGCGGGTCACAAATTAGCGGGGAATTCCAGGTCAAGGCGGTTATCGTCAGTCGTGAATTTAACCGGGTGGCAGCGGCAGAAATTATCGTTCTGGATGGTGATCCGTCAACCCAGGATTTTAAAGCCAGTAATGACGAGGCTTTTGTTCCCGGGGCCGAAATTGAAATTAGTGCGGGTTATCACAGCAATGAAGAAATAGTGTTTCAGGGCATTGTTATTCGCCATGCTCTACGGGTGCATAAAACCCGACCTTCCGTGTTACGTATCGAATGTCGTGATAAAGCCATCAAGATGACTGTCGGGCGTAACAGTAAATATTTTTATGATGTCACCGATGCTGAAATTGTTGAAGAAATTGCAGCCGATGCCGGTTTACAGTCAAACATTGAGTCCACTCAGGCCAGTCACCCTCAAATGGTTCAATTCAACAGTACTGACTGGGATTTTGTGCTGACCAGAATAGAGGCTAACGGACAATTATTGATGACCCAGGATGGAGAGTTGATAACCACTGTACCCGATAGCTCCACTGATCCGGTACTGACTCTTGCTTATGGTGGAAACATCCTTGATTTTGAAGCCACTACCGATGTGCGTGATCAGTACGCAGCGGTACAGTCATTTGCCTGGGATTCGGCGAATCAGGAAATGATTGAGATAGATGCTGATGATCCTGGCGTGACTTCCCCCGGAAACCTGGAGTCCGGTGACCTGGCCGACGTGCTCGGTATTGAATCGGTTAAGTTGAAGCATGGTGGACAGTTGAAAGATGATGAGCTGCAGTCCTGGGCTGATGCCGAGTGGATGCGCAGAGCCTATTCGAAGGTTCGTGGTCGAGTCAAAATACAGGGCTATGCCAGTCTGAAGCCGGGTGATGTAGTTGAGTTAAAAGGCATGGGTGATCGTTTTAACGGTAACTCTATAGTTGCCGGCTTACACCATGAAATCAATGATAAAAACTGGGAAACGGATATCAGCCTGGGATTGTCAGCCGAGTGTTTTTCATCTACGGCGGAATCCATCGTTGAGGCGGGTGCAAGCGGTTTGCTGCCGGGTTTATCCGGGTTACATGTTGGGCTGGTGACATCACTGGAAGACCCTGATGGTGAAAACAGGATACAGCTGAGAATACCGATGATTGACCCGGCTGAAGAGGGTATCTGGGCTCGTGTGGCCACCCTCGATGCGGGTGAAAACCGTGGCTCTTTTTTTCTACCCGAAGTGGATGATGAGGTGGTGGTGGGGTTCTTAAATGAAGACCCGAGAAACCCGATGGTGCTGGGTATGTTAAACAGCAGCGCCAAACCGGCACCACTCGAAGCCAGTGATGATAATCATGAGAAAGGCTTTGTCACGCGTAGCGAAATGAAACTTGTATTCAATGATGACCTGAATAGCATTTCGATCGAAACGCCGAATGGTAACTCCATAGTGTTGAGTGATGATGAGGGTAGTATCAAGGTGAGTGATGAAAATGATAACGCTATTACCTTAAGTTCAGATGGCATAACACTGGAATCCGCCTCTGATATCAATATTACAGCAACGGGTGATGTGAATATCGAAGGTGCAAATATTGCAGCAGCAGCTTCTGCTGAATTTAAAGCTGAAGGCAGTAGCGCAGCTGAAGTGTCATCAGGCGGTAATATGGTAGTTAAAGGCTCCATAGTGCAGATAAATTAACAATGGAAATCGGGGAATAGAAATGCCGGCAGCAGCAAGAGTTACCGATACGACGAATCACGGCGGAACCATAGTCGGCCCCGGCGTTGCCACGGTATTGATTGGCGGTATGCCGGCTTCTGTTGCCACTGATCAGCATGTTTGCTCCCTGCCGCCTAATGTTCACCAGCCTACCGCTAGTCCATTTCCGGCAGGAAGCGGTAGTGTCATGATTGGCGGGTTACCGGCACTGCGAATCAGTGATACCTGCCTATGTGGTGCGGCTGCCGTGGTGGGCGAACCAACGGTGATGATCGGAGGATAATAATGTCAGCAGATGAATCATTTTTAGGCAGTGGATGGGGTTTTCCGCCGACTTTCAATAAAACGACCCGCAGTGTCGATATGTTAACGGGTGAAGACGATATTCCTTCCAGCCTTGAAATCCTTTTATCGACCCAGGTCGGTGAACGGGTCATGCAGCCAAAATATGGTTGTAACCTCGATAGACTGATCTTTGAGCCGGTAGATACGACGCTACAGGCTTATATCAAAGATTTAATTAAAACCGCAATTTTATATTTCGAACCGCGGATTATTCTCAATGATGTAGTGCTGATACCCCGTCCAATGGAAGGACGGATTGATATCGAAATTTTCTATACCGTAGCAACCACTAATACACGCAACAACTATGTGTATCCCTTTTATATTGAAGAAGGTTCAGAGGTAGGGTAGCGGAGTCGCATGATGCATATTACAGATAAAAAATGCGGCTGCTGCTTTAATAACCCCTTACAAAGGGATGGAACCAGTCAGCGACAGCGGTTGCTGGATACATTAAAGCCGACATCCGTTTCAGTGGATGAGCGTGACCTGTCCAGTTTACTGCTGTATGCACGTGATTATTCCAGGTTGCTACAGTTTTATTCACCGGCCAACAGTAAATCGGGTAACTGGCTGGATTTTATAGAATCGGATATTACCACGCTGGTGGCATTGATCCAGCATTATGATTATGAACCGTTGAAGACAGACTTCGATGAATTACTGGATAATTATGAACGTGGTAATTTAACCGCGAAAAAGAAACAATATACTCTATTGCTGCAACGTTTTTTTTCTCTGGCTCTGGATTTTGATGGCTGGTACAGAGGTTCGGTTGAAGGTCTTTCACTGTATAAAACCCTGAAGCGTTTAATCGATTCGAATTTATCCGGAAGTTTAAAAGATATACTGGGCCAGTATCTAAAAGCAGAGGTGGTCGGCCTCGCAGTGAATGATTTGGAGCTGTCTGAATTTTCGCCTGTCTGGGGGCTATCGGATGTCACTGCGGATGTCTTTCTATTTCCATCTACACCGCTAAAAACTGCTGATCTGAATACTGCAGTTGATCAGCTTAAGGTTGCCTTTAATGATTTATACGATGCGCTGGTTTACCTGGTAAAAAATGCACAGGATTATTTAACAGAAACGCTTGACGCTTATCCTCAACATCGGCCGCACATGGCCCTGTTTATTTCCTTTTTACAATTGTTCCAGATCGCACAGGACCACCTGAATAGTCTCACAGCGCGGCACCTGGATTTTTATTACCAGCAGGTCCTGGGGTTACGTCATCAGGCTGCAATCCCGGACCAGGTTCATCTGGTGTTTGAGCTGGCTAAAAATGCTTTTCAACACAAAATTGAAAAAGGGAGTTCGGTACGTGCCGGTAAGGATAGTCTGGGCAATAACCTGTTTTACACAACCGATAACGAGCTGGTGGTTAATAAAACCACGATAGATCAAGCTCAGGGTTTAAAAACAGTGTTTGTCGATAAGGATGACACCGGACAGGTTAAAAATATTTATGCCGCAATGGATGCAGATAGTGAGGATGGGCTAGGGGCGGCAATCGAAAATGAGCAGGGGAAATGGGAAACCTTTGGTAGCAGGGGCATGCCTTATGCCAGTATTGGTTTTGCCATCAGTTCTCCGATGTTTTTACTGGCCGAGGGTAAACGCGAGATTAACATTACCTTTAATTTACGGGCAGCAATAAGCGGAAATATCAGTACCATCGAAATGGAACTTGAACACAACGTGAAGGTTTACGCGACTGGTGAAAAGGCATGGTTTGAATTGCCTGTTGAGAATGCTGTAATCGCCGGTAACAGGCTGACTTATACATTACAGTTGGGTGTAGGGGCTGAGGCTATCCTGGCCTATGATGAGAAAATTCACGGAAAAGGATATTCCGGTGAATCCCCGTTGTTGAAGTTTGAGCTGGTTAACACAGGGCTGCCGGCAGCCCTGACAGGACTGTCTGTTTTCAGTTACTCGGATGATACTCTGTCATATTCGATTAACGACCTGGTTTTCTACCAGGGGCTGGTATATCAGGCTTTAACCACCATCACCGATAAAGGCTTTCGACCGGTCGATTTTTTGAATACACACTGGGAACTGATTGAGTATGCCTATCCCTATAAATATTTTCAGGCGATGGAATTAAACAGCCTGGATATCGAAGTGAAGGTGGGTGAAGCGGAACTATTTAACGGTATTAAAACTGTCATTCTGGAAAATGACAGTGGTCTGCTGGATCCGGCTAAACCTTTTCAGCCATTTGGACAGAATCCGAAACAGGGCAGTCGTTTTCTGATAGGTAGTGCGGAAATATTCTCCAAGTCATTAACTGAAATTTCTATCAAGATGGAATGGTCAGGCTTACCACCTTTATCCGGTGAGTATGTTGATTTTAGTTCGTATTACGATGGATACGATGAAACATTTAATAATAATTCCTTTACCGTTGACCTGACTTTTCTTGAAGATGCCAGCTGGAATGCAACAGAAAGTTGCAGTGATAAATATTTATTTGACGATGAAGCAATTTCCTGTGATGGGAGTCCACTGGTCAGTAGAAATACCGCTTTAAAAGACTTTAAACGGCTGGATACATTGTTATCACAGGGATACATGGCAATAACTCTGGATCGGGGATTTTATCATGATATTTACCCGAAGGTATTGACCGAAGCTGCGATAGACATGGCGACCGGGAGCTCTCCCCCGGACACTTTACCCAATGCACCCTATACGCCCGAGGTTAATCAATTCAGCTTGAGTTACACAGCATTCGAAAGTATTGATTATAACAACATGGATAAGAATGATTTTAGAGAGCGGGTAGAAAAATTTTATCACCTTGGGCCGTTTGGTACGCAGGAAATATTCCCTGTTGCCGATGATTCCAGTGTTAAAAAATTTATTATTAACCGAAAACTGGTAGCGGAATTTAACGTATCGGTTAAAGATAAAGAGACTGATGAAATCCAGTCCATGACCGCTGAAGGTAATCTGTATATTGGCCTGAAAGATTTAAAGCCTGAACAAAACCTGTCTATCCTGTTTCAACCGGCCGAAGGCAGTGAAAACCCCGACCTGCCTGCGCAGAATATCGTCTGGTCATATTTAACGGGCCAGGGCTGGAAAGACTTTGATATCACCGAAATTCTTGCAGATGGTAGTAACGGGCTACTGGGTTCGGGAATTATTCAATTTGCGATGGCGGATGCCATGAGCAATGAGCACACAATATTACCCAGTGGATTGTACTGGATTAAAGCCAGTGTGTTTCAGTCTAGCGCGGCCGTGCCACAGTTAATTGCACTGCATACCCAGGCCGTACGGGCAAGTTTTCAGGATAACGATAACAGTGAAGACCATCTCGCTATACCACTACCGGCAAGCACGATTAGTAAACTGAAAAGCCGTGTCTCCAATATAAAATCGGTGAGTCAGCCTTATGCTTCCAGTAACGGTCAGATGGAGGAATCCGCAGATTCGTTTTATACCCGAGTGAGTGAGCGTTTACGTCATAAAAAACGTGCAATAACAATTTTTGATTACGAACGTATGGTTTTGCAGGAATTCCCCGAAATCTACAAGGTAAAATGTATTAACCACAGTAATCGTTGCACTGAACATGCCCCTGGCCAGGTCAGGTTAATCGTGGTACCGAATTTACGTAATAAAAATGCGATCGATAAATTAAAACCACAGGTCAGCCTGAATAAGCTCACCTCCATTGAAAGCTATTTAAAAAAATATAGCAGTGATTTTACTCGTATTGCAGTCACTAACCCTGATTACGAAAAAGTCAGAGTGAATTTTAATGTTTTCTTTAATACCGGTTTCGATAAAGGGCTTTATACGACACAGTTAAATGATGACATTATCAAGTTTCTGTCACCCTGGTTATATGATGAAGGCGCTGATTTAACCTTTGGCGGTCGTATTCATCGCTCATCCATACTGGAATTTGTTGAGCAACGTAGGTATGTCAATTTTGTTACCGAGTTCCAGCTCGATCATTTTTACACAATGGGTAAAGATACTGAGGTAGAAAAATATAATGTTGAAGAGGCTAATGCTACCCGGGCTAGCTCGGCTCTGGTCTCGTTTCCTCAACACGCAATCACCGCTCTTGATATTCCATCTGAACCAGCCGTTTCAGGGGCTGACGAAGACTGTATTCCTGATAGTGCCTGTGAAAATTGCCGGCAACCCGCAGGTACTGCAATTAGCGAATTTAGACGCTATTTTGGAAATAAGCGCTCCCTGGAATTACACGATTTAAACAATACCCAGCCCCAGTGTTTTATCCAAAAAATCAAAACAGGACGGGGTAAGAGTTTTTCCAGAATCGAAGAAGCGTTGGAGCAGGGGTATGATTATTGTGCATATTGTTTTAGCAGGGAGTTGTCAGAACGATGAAAAATCAGCCTGCATCTAATGTTGTCACTCAGCAAGATTCAAACACAATGAATCAGAACTTCATTGTAAAAACACCGCAGCTGGAAAAAAGTCAGGATTATACTTATCTACGTGAACAGGGCCTGAAATACATAGAAAAACTGGGTCATAAATTATGGTCAGATTTTAATGTTCATGATCCGGGTATCACGCTACTGGAATTACTCTGTTACGCAATAACCGATCTGGGGTATCGCACCGATTATGATATTAAGGATTTGCTGACCAGTTACCACGATGGCAAGGCAGTGAATGATACGGAATTTCATACGGCCAGGGACATATTGACCTCCAGCGCAGTCACTTTTGATGATTTACGTAAATTACTGATTGATATACGCGGTGTCAGAAATGTGTGGATAGAACCGCATGATGCTATTAAATACTATTTAAATAAGGCACAGAAAAAATTACAGGATACATCAGCCCCGGATGCTGCACAGAAAATACAGCCACTGAATGGTTTGTATGATGTTTACATCGAATATGATGATTTTGTGATTCGTAAGGAGTCGATTAAAAGTCAGGTTATTCAAACTCCCAAACCCTTGATGGATGGTTCTTTTATTCAACCCAATGGTCGAGGGTTGCTGTTTGATATTGAAAATCCATTAACCGTGGATTCTGTTTCCGTATACCCTGAGGCAGCCGGTACCTTTAACCTGAAAATTGTGACTGAGGAAGAATGCATAGTTTTAGATATTCCGGTCGAGGTGACCAGGGCGAATAAAAGAAATATTGTTAAAATAAATACTTTTTTAAGCACCGGAAAAAATTATCGAATAGAAGTTTATAATGCACAATCCGGATTAAAACTGTTTCGAACTACAACGACCGATTTTCCCTATCGTATCGATAACCAGATAAGCCTGACCTCCGGTGTCTTTTTAGCTGGAAAACAGACCCCGTTTTTCTTTTTTTATCAATGGCGTGTATCTTACCTGCCGTTACTCAGCAGTACCCAGGTGTCATTTCTTGACGTAATAAAACAGTCTGAAAAACGCTTGCATAAACAGCGTAATTTATGTGAAGACGTTACCGCTATCTGTGAATTACTGGCAGAAGAAATAGCCGTTTGCAGCGATATTGAAATTGAAATGGGTGCTGATCCTGATGAAATTCTGGCCGAAATGTTTTATCGACTGGGTCAGCATGTATCACCGGTCGTGAATTTTTATACCATCGATGAACTGGTTGATCGTGGTAAAACCATGGAGCAGATTTTTGAAGGTCCCCGGCTTGATCACGGGTTCATCGATGATGATGAGTTCAATCAAATACAACGGCGCAGGGAACTGCGTAGTTCAGATTTAATAAATATCATCATGGATATTCCGCAGGTCATAGCGGTAAAAAACCTGTCTTTACTCAGTTTTATCGACGACGAGTTCCGTCTGCATGAGGAATGGCAATTGCCGCTGGCAGTTGATCAGGGGCGTACGCCAACTTTTAGTACAGACAAATCCAAGATTGTTTTTTATCGAAATGGAATCCCTGATTATGCCAACCGTATAATCAGCCAGGCCCTGTTAAAAGAGAAAAAAGCTGGTGATCTGCGTAATAAACTGCAGGGGCACCAGAATGATCTTGCCGTGCCTGTTGGTGAGTACCGGGATGTGGAAAAATATCACCTGGTTCAACACGAAATGCCACTGACCTACAGGGTCGGTAACATTGCGGTGGAAGCTTCACAGTCTGACCTTCGTAAAGCCCAGTCTCAACAGCTTAAAACTTTCATGTTGTTTTTCGAACAACTACTGGCAAATTACCTATCACAGCTGGCAAATGTTAAAAATTTATTTTCCTGGAATGAGAGTCATGTCTCGACCTATTTTTCACAGCGTTTTGATTCTTCTGATTTGAATACAGTTGAAGAGCTGTATGTAAATTACCCCGCACTGGAAAATGATCTGAAACAGATTATCGAGGACGAAAAAACAGCCCTGGATCGTAGAAGCCGGTTTCTCGATCACCTGGTTGGACGCTTTTGTGAAGATTTCACTGAGTACAGTCTATTAATGTACCGACTGGACACTGAAAACAGTGCGTCAATGGTTAACAAGACAAAACAGTTGTTTCTTCAGGATTATGCCGGCCTGAGTCGAGCGCGCGGTCAGGGTAACAATTATCGTTATCCGATACTGGATGAAAATTCACTTCCAGCGATGTTATCCGGTTTTCAGCAACGTGTGTATGGTTTACTGGGAATACAGGAAGCGGTTTATCGTCAACTTGCCGGGCACCGTTTCCATATTCAGAGCACAGCCACCGTGGATGGTGAAAGATGGCATTTTAATTTACTTAATGAAACCGGTGATACGCTGTTCAAAAGTATCGATTGTGAGTCTAAACCGGCCATTGAAGCATTGCTCGATTTTGTGCTGAGCGTGGGAGGAGACCGGCACAACTATGTGCTGGATGATGATAACAGCCGCTATGTTCTGATCCGGGCCTGCGAAGATAGCGAAAAAAATGCACAGATTGGTTATACCAGCAACGAGGATGTTTTTTCCGAAATCATCGAATATTTTCAACAATATGGTGAGTCCGAAGGATTCCATGTTATTGAGCATATTCTGTTACGCAAGCGTCACCCGGAAGATCCTTTTATGCCGGTACAACTCAATAACCCGGATGAATGTGAGTGCACCGAGGTCATTGACCCCTATTCATTTAGAATGACCATTATCTTACCTGCCTGGTCTTCGCGTTTCAAAGACATGAGTTTCCGTAAATTTGTTGAAGATACCCTGCGTAGTGAAGCACCGGCACAGGTATTCAGCAAAATATGCTGGATAAGCCACAGCCAGATGGTTGAGTTTGAAAGTATTCATGAGGATTGGGCTGAGTCTCTGGCGGAACTCAATGAAGGACATACCACTTGTAGAGACAGTGAAGCAGCAGAACAACACTACCCGATGAGTGGAGAGCTTCCTTTGCCGAACATTGAAAATACAGACTATACGAATCGGCTCGAAGAGCTGATAAATATAATACATAACTTGAACACCGTGTATCCACTGGCTCGATTAAAAGGCTGTGACGAGCTGGTAGGTGATGATCCGGTTCTGATACTGGATCATTCAACCTTAGGTACATATTAAATAACAGGGTAAAAGCCATGAGCGGACCAACGACTATCCATCCCAATTTTGTAAGTAACCAGCTGTTAACCAGTACCCAGCTCAACCAGTTGTTTGATTATCTCGATGAGCAGGATCGTTTGAGCAGGGTTAACTTAACCGGTAGCGGTATTATCTGTGGTTTAAGCTGGCAGTTAACCGGGGCTAAAAAAGTTGTCAACCTTAATGAAGGATATGGCTTGTCATCTGATGGATACCTGCTGTCACTCGATAGTGATAATTATACCCACTACATGGAATACCTTGACCCCGATATCGATGACCCGGATGCAAAAGTTAGCTCACCTTTATACACGCCGTGGAAAAAAACGGGCAGCCTTAAGGGTCAGGTAGAGGGCATTTTATTACTGGAAACAGAAGCCACTGAAAGCAATAAAGCACTGACTGCGGACCTGATCGAAGAGAAAATCCTGGTACTATACCTGGAGAAAAAAGCAGTTGATTTGACGTCCTGCCTGGTCACGGATTGCGATAACAAGGGGAGTAACATCCATTATACCGTGAGGGTATTACTGGTTCCGGAGTCGCTGTTAAGCCCCGTCGCTGAATGCCCTGATGCCCCCGTTCAGTTGAATGTACCGCGCTTACATACGCGGCTTGATCTGAGTGGCGTCAATCTGCCAGAGGAGATAAACCAGGCCTATTATGAGCTGGGAGCTGGATTAAAGACGCCGTTATTAGAGGGTATATCAATGGCCCTTGACAGGTATGGCATTTTTGTCGGGCTGGAGAAAAACTGGAGCTGGCTGGATAAGTTAAACGACTGGTATGATCAGGTAAACGATGGTAGTGAAGTTAATCAGTATTTTTATGAAATCACTAAAATTCTGGTCAAAGCCTATAATGAATTGATTGAGGCAGCCTGTCGGTTACTGACTGACTGTGATAGTGAACTTAATTTTCCCCGTCACCTGATGCTAGGGCATCTGGAAGGTAAAACGGGTTATAGAAATGAATTTATTCCATCACCGGTGCAAAATGTTAATAAAGGTGATTTGAAGGCGGTTGCTTTATTGTTTGATCGAATTCGACTTTTAATCCAGCAGCTGCCTGCCCACGAAACCCTGTTGAAAAAAGTGTCAGGTGATATAAAACTGATCCCCAGTCATAATGAATCAAGCTCACTGGGACTTTCTGCTGTCCCCTGGTATTACACAATAATCAAATCGAGTAATAAGTTCTGGCAACCGGCCGATTGCTGTACTACGGCACCATTATGGCGTTATACCGATGGGGCTGCGATAGACCTGGATTATAATAAAGCTTCGTTATTGCGTATCGATGGACATTTAGGATTACCCTGTGAAGATGTTGTTTCACAACTGGAGTCGTTGAAGATTAAACATAATGCGGAATTTTGTGTATTACCCCTGAGCCTGAGTGATAACGTCAATAAAGAGCTAAAAACTCTGAACGATCAACTCGTCGACAGCGAAAATTTACGTCTGGAATTGCTGCATGAATATCGTCTAAAACTCAACGAATTTATGAAAGATGGTACTTTCTCCGAGGATGAGGTGAAAGAGATTACTGCAATAAGAGGAAGCCTTAAACAATATAATAGTGAACAATATGAGTTATTGAAAAGCTGGTCTGATTTACGTTGCGCTTCCAGTTTGTTATGTGAGCCGGTAAACCTTCAGGCCGACTATCGCAACCTGCGTTGTTACCTTAGTGGATTGATTAATGAGGTAAAAAGCGCTTTACTCAGTCTGCCGGTTACTGATAAATCTAAAATTGGGGAAACCATCGATAAACTCGCTTCCGGCTCAGGATACAGCGATTATGTGCAGTTGCGTTTACTGGATCTGCTGGAGAATATTGATAATCTACTGGGATACCTGCCACATCAGTTATGTGCTTTTAACTACGAAGTTTTCCATTCTTACTACCAGTCCGTCATCAGTGACCTGATCGAGTATCAATATATTCTTCCACTGATTACCGCTGTTGAAAGCAGTTTTTATAAGAAAGTGATTGTTGAAGCAATTATCGATTTAACATCCCGCATTCTGGCTGAATTCAATAAAAATATTCAAAAACAGATTCTGGTTTACCAGGATTTTATTCAGAGCAGGCAACATACTTGCCTGGCGACAGTTTATTATCATTACGAACAGGTCAGGCGTTTGAATGGACGCTGGTTCAAACAATTTGCTAAATCCCATCCGGGACTGGAAAGTACATTCAGTGTCAGCAAGGGCGGATCTATTATCCTGGTGTGTGATGATGACAATAATGTGGTCGCTGATTTTTCACTGTCTAATTGCATAAGTTGTTGCTGTGATGAGCCCCGCGAACAGATATGTCTTCCACCGGTGGCTTCACCGGATTATGTTTCAGTCACCCTGGTGGAAGATAAGAAGCCGGAAAGAAGGAGTTATCAGGCGGTCAGCCTCAATATCGATATATTGAACAATGATTACAGTCAGTTAGATGTTGATAAATCGTCTCTGTTTGTTGAATTAAAAGCAGAGAGTAGTGAATTAGGAGGCAATCTGGAACTAAAAGAAGATCGTATCAATTATACCTTTGAGAAACCACTACCGGGCCTGGTCGATCGTTTCAGTTATATTCTTAAGGATAAAGCCTGTGAAAGCATGGACACAGGTCATGCACTGATTTATTTTGCGCCACCTCCCGTCGTAGAGCCGGAAATAGGAGAAATAACCGGTGCTACCTTTCTTAGGGATGGAGATTATTTTGGGCCAATCTATAAAGCCACTATTAAAATAATTGAAACAGGGCAAACGACTGTTTCAGGTGTTTCAGAAGGAATTAAGGGTTATTTTAAATTTTTAAACCTGCCTTATGCAACTTATACCCTGGTCGCCTCGCATGCCGATGGATTTGAAAGTAGTCCGGTTACAGTAACTGTAAATGGATCTAACACTCCGGTTAATATTGAATTATCAAAGAAAGCAATATTAGACATTGTGCCGGGTGAGTGGGTAGGTACTGTTACAGTTGATGACAGATGGCTGGTCGCTGTATCTGAAAGTAGTGGGACAGATGCAGCTGAAGCGAAGGAAAAACTGATCAACGTGCTATCTGAAAAAAGATCAGCCCAGCTGGCAACCGTTATTAAAGCCGAGGCCAGTGACGCAGTCAGAGATAATAGTGCTTTTGAAAGTGCAACAAATTTTATCAGGAACACAATCACTACACCTGCTATTGATTCAGCTTCAATGTCAGCTGAATATAGAGAAGTCATCGCCCAGTTGATGAAGGCTATTAAATCAGCAACAGCAGAAGATCAACCGGTATACCATGATTTAATAAAAAGT
>JAAEMR010000029.1 GCA_024225395.1 Gammaproteobacteria bacterium | reverse complement strand
TGTTTGCTGTAAGCGTCTGACTTAACAGCTTCCATGACAGATGAAGTAGCTGGCTTTGCTAATCGTTTTTTATTCGGGCATGAAGACATGACTGAATTGTTTAGTATTGCCTATTGACGGGCTGGGGGCTCATATGTGTTATGCGATTCAATAATGCGCGCCCTTAAGCGAAGGCCATTTGGTGTATTTAACATTACATGCATTTTCTTTATTTCATTAAGAACCTTGCTGCGCTTCTTATTAATAACGCTAAGTTGCGCCCCATTACTCATTATTAATATATACTTTTTATTGACTATGCCCGTTGTTTCAATATGGCCATTACAACTAATATGATATTCATCTCCTGGTCGTGCCTTTAATGTCAAACCTCTTTTGTTACTGTATCCAACCAGTTCTACTATTGGCTCAAACTTGCAAGCTAGCAACTCAAATGGTAGCAATACAGATATGATGATTATCGCCAAATTTCTACAAATCATTATTCGCATAACGTTTAACACACGAGCATATTACCATTCAGCCGGTTTTTTCGGATGAATTGTAATATGTCGGCGTGATGTCTTTTGTTAGATTTTTAATCTTCTTCACCATTGCCTTCGGGAAGGAAAAGCACCGGTTCACCGGATTG
>JAAEMR010000028.1 GCA_024225395.1 Gammaproteobacteria bacterium | reverse complement strand
GAAGTTGTAGCAAGTAAAATTGCAGCTGCAGTTATGATTTTTTTCATGATATAAATCTCCAGAAAAGTTAAAAATTAAATAAGTTAAATTCGATGAAGCGAACTATATTAGTATTTTCTAATATAGTCAAGCTTTATTTGCCCTATAAAATTTTTATATAGATTTAAAATTTTCATTTTTAACCTCAGGCTATTGAATATAAAGGAAAAAATTAAAAATAATAATATTTGAAATAATCTTAACTGCTTGAGAAATTTATAAACACCCTGACATATTAGTTAGTACTAATACAGGTTTTTAGCTTTTTGAAGAATTTATTATCAGCTCTTTCGCCTCTATTTTACTCAGAAAACGCCAGGGTCGTGGTATTAGCCCGGGAACTTTTTCGATATAACGACGATACACATCTCCGTGGTACTGAATCAGTTTGCGTTCTTCCAGCCGTGAGCCCACAACGAAATAAAGAGTTATCATAACCGCATTGGTTAACATTACTGGATCAAGCTCACGGCACCAGATCAAAATAATGCCCATGCTGTACCAGGGATGACGCACAAACCGGTGAAACTCACCAATCACAAACTGTTCCTGATCTTCAACCTGATTATTCCGCTCAGCCCACTGTCGAGTCCCCATAAACTCTGCCATGTCGTAATATTTCAAAGAGAAGTAAAAGGCAATGATAGTGCCAAGACTGATTAAGCTGGTTATCCAGAATAATATGGGAGTCCAGTGCCACAGTGGTTCACTGGCCCAACGAAAGCTCAGCCACAGGATCGGAACAAGTAACACTGTTGAAAAAATATTAAACGTTAACCGGTAAGCGGGTATCAGGTTAATGTAATTTTTTGCTACCCAGCGTTTAAATCCAAGTGAAGCAGTCACAGAGTGAACCAGGAAATAGCCGGTCCACAACAGGCAGATGGTTAATAGCTGATAATAATTAAATGTACTTTGCATCATTAGTAGAAAATTTGATTGTTATTTTATGAACTGCATTAAATACGGAGTAGTAATTTTAAGGCATAATACAGATATCAACCTTTGTTTGCCCGAAAGCCTGTCGGACTTTTGATGAATCTACTGCGGAAATGACATTTTGACCACCTTTTCCTATCGATTTAGTTAGATATGAATAACTATTCGCCCAAATGGATAGGAAAACCTGCCACAAAATGGCTTTCCCTCGCTACGATCACATAAGTCAGACAGACTCCTGGCTTAAGTTTTCCTGGAATATTCCTTCGTGGACTCCGTGCCTTGGCGGTGAATATTTTTTGACTTTTTAATGACACTGAAAAATCACAACAAATGAAACTTATACTGGCCCCGATGGAAGGGCTACTCGATACTTACCTGCGCGAAATCATCACCAACACGGGTGGCTATGACTGGTGTGTCAGTGAATTCATTCGGGTCACAACGATGGTATTACCCGATAAAGTTTTCTACCGCTCTGTACCAGAACTTCTTAATGGCGGAGTCACTCGATCTGGTACCCCGGTATATATTCAGCTGATGGGGAATAATCCTTCAGTGGTTAGCGACAATGCAGCCAAAGCAGTTGAACTGGGCGCTTTAGGCTTAGATCTGAATTTTGGCTGCCCGTCACCTACGGTTAATGGAAAAGGCGCTGGAGCCATATTGCTTAATGAGCCAGAAAAGGTGCATCAAATTGTTGCAGCTGCACGTCAGGCAGTTCCTTCTACAACACCTTTTATGGCCAAGGTTCGACTAGGGTATGACCATACCGATAATATTATCGAAATAGCCCAGGGTATAGAGGCCGCAGGTGCCGACATGATCACCGTGCACGCTCGAACCAGTGCCGATAAATATATTGCACCTGCCCGTTGGGAGTGGTTAGCCAGAATTCGGGAAAGTATCAAAATACCAGTCATTGCCAATGGCGATATAACAGACATCAATTCTTTTCAGCAATGCCGGTCAATCAGTGGATGCGATCACTTTATGATAGGCAGAGCATCCGTGCGACACCCTTTTTTGGCACTCCAGATTCAGCAATCCATACGAAACCAGTCTATACAACATATCAGCTGGCCTCAGCAGCAGGAACTGTTATTACAGTTTGCCATATTAATGAGAAAATCAAAAAACGATATTGGTTCTGCCTCTCGGGTAAAAAAGTGGTTAAAAATTCTCAGCAAAGGCTCAAAGACGACTCAACAGGGCGCTGATAAAATGTTTGATCAAATTAAAGAGATGAAGACACTGGATCAGATTTCTCAGGTACTAACCGCCGTTTAAAATGTTCGACAAGGCAGATTAATTGACTACAGGAAACTACATTTAAGTGAAAATCAGTCTGCCCGGCCTTATCCAGGAAAAAGAACAGGACTAAGAGCAGAAATTAATCATTCTACGCTCTGCATAAGATCACTTGTTTTCAATTTCAAATACCGGGGGGATTTATACCAGCTTATTCTAGCGACTGCCTCTGGCCCGGGCAAAAGCTTCAGCCATTGATCCATTCTGTGGTGCTTTAGCGGCAGCCGATTTTTGTGGTTTAGCAGCGGGTTTACGACTTTTTCCGCGTTCCCTGGAAACTGGTTCAGACTGCCTCTGATGAGCTCTGATATCATCATTAAGTTGCATGCTCAACGCTATCCGTTTACGTTTAGCATCAACTTCCATCACCTTTACCTTGACGATATCCCCCGCTTTCACAATTTCATGTGGATCTTTAACGAACTTATCTGCCAGAGCTGAGATATGCACCAGACCATCCTGATGCACACCCACATCCACAAAAGCACCAAAATTGGTCACGTTGGTCACTACACCTTCAAGTTTCATGCCCTCAATTAAGTCAGCTATCTTTTCAACACCCTCCTTAAATTCAGCCGTCTTAAAGGCTGGACGCGGATCTCGTCCGGGTTTATTTAATTCTACAATAATATCGGTGACAGTCGGCAAGCCGAACTTTTCATCCGTGTAATCATTTGCGTTGAGAGAATTTAACAATTGACTATTGCCGACCAGAGTACCGATATCAATATTATTTTTGCTGATGATTTTTTTTACCACAGAGTAACTTTCTGGATGCACAGCTGAATTATCAAGAGGATCAACTGCATTGTGAATCCTCAGAAAACCGGCCGCCTGCTCAAAACTTTTATCACCCAACCTGGCTACTTTTTTTAGCGTTTTCCGTTGTTTGAACGGACCGTTCTGATTACGAAATTCAACAATATTTGACGCAATGGTCTGGTTCAGACCAGCCACCTGTGACAGTAATGCGCTTGATGCCGTATTGATTTCCACACCCACCGCATTAACGCAATCCTCCACCACCGTGTCCAGATTTCTGGCCAGTTGAAACTGGTTTACATCATGCTGATACTGCCCTACCCCGATTGATTTTGGTTCAATTTTTACCAGTTCAGCCAGTGGATCCTGTAACCGACGGGCTATGGATACCGCTCCACGGATAGTGACATCCAGGTCTGGAAATTCTTTGGCTGCTAATTCTGATGCCGAGTAAACCGAGGCACCGGCTTCACTCACCATGACTTTCTGCAGCTTGAGGTTGGGATGACGACTGATCAGATCGGCACACAGTTTTTCGGTTTCTCGTGATGCCGTTCCGTTACCAATCGCGAGCAGTTCTACATTATATTTAGCAGCCAGTTTAGCCAGCACAGAAATCGACTGATCCCACTGATTTTTTGGGGCATGCGGAAAAATAGCCGTCGAATCAATATACTGACCAGTATTATCTATAACGGCTATTTTCACTCCGGTACGTAATCCGGGATCCAGCCCCATTGTTGCTCTCTGTCCAGCAGGTGCAGCCAGTAACAGGTCTTTCATGTTACGAGCAAAAACATCTATGGCAGATTCTTCGGCGCGTTCATGAAGCGTACTAAAAAGTTCCAGTTCAAGGCGCATTTTGAGTTTGACACTCCATGTCCAGCGCACCACCTCGGCTAACCAGTCATCGGCGGCTCGACGTTTATTCTCGATGCCACAATGTCTGGCTATAATATTTTCAGCGGGATGGGTTAAGGTTTTATCATGATCAACATCAATATTAAGATGCAATATGCCTTCCTTGCGTCCACGGAACATGGCAAGGGCACGATGTGACGGAATTTTAGACAGCTTATCCTGATGCTCAAAATAGTCTTTAAACTTTACCCCTTGTTCCTCCTTACCTGTTGCTACAGTCGCATATAGCAAAGCATTCTGATTCAAAAATTGTCGTAACTCGGCAACCAAATCGGCATTTTCAGTAAAGCGTTCCATCAGGATAAAACGGGCACCCTCCAGCACTTCTTTGACATCAGAAAATTTTTCCCTGAATTCATCATCAGAACAGATGTAGTTGATAGCTTCCTGCTCAGGATTTAAACTCGGATTATTCAGCAAAGCATCAGCAAGAGGCTGAATGCCAGCTTCAGTCGCTATCTGCCCTTTTGTCCTGCGCTTCTTTTTAAACGGTAGATAAAGATCCTCCAGGCGAACCTTGGTTTCTGCTTCATTTATTTCCCGGGTTAGCTCAGCGGTCAGTTTTCCCTGCTCATCAATAGTTTTCAAAATTGCAGCACGACGACCATCCATCTCTCGAAGATAACCCAGCCGATCTTCCAACTGGCGTAACTGGCTGTCATCCAGACCATTTGTCACTTCTTTACGATAGCGCGAGATAAAAGGTACGGTAGCACCATCATCCAGCAGACCTACAGCAGCTGTTACCTGTTTTTCGTTGACATTAAGTTCACTGGCAATTCGCTGTGCAATGGAAAGCATAAATTTGTTTTGTTGATAAATCGGGGACCGTATTATGGAGAACAAACTGTAGTTTTAACAGTCTTGTATTGGTGCTGATTTTATGCAGTCGTGTTAAATAATCTTGATATGAAAAACACCTGGGTTCAGTAACATCCTTAAAACAGTTTGGCTATACTACAATTTAGACCATAAAAAAAGCAGGATCAGTAAACCGTGGCAATAATCACCGATATTCATCAGAAAACCCTGGCTATCAACCTTGATAAAAGTAAATACGGTACGATCGCTGAAATCGGTGCCGGGCAGGAAACTGCTCGCTGGTTTTTTAGAGTCGGTGGTGCAGCAGGAACCATAGCCAAAGCCATTTCGGCTTACGACATGAAGTTTAGTGATTCTATTTATGGAGAGTCTCCGCGATACATCAGTCGTCAACGACTCGACTCAATGGTCAACTATGAATACAATCTGATCATTGAAAGACTTGATGACAGCAAGGGTGCTGACACCACTTACTTGATAACCAGTGCATATCATCTCTGAACACAATCAACCATGATTACCTGTGCATTCAATCCCCGGAGGTTCTGCAAGAAATCAAAAACGGAGATATGGAGTGGGAAACAAAAGTGCCATAGAAAGTAAAAGAGGTCATCCACCAGCAAAAACTATTCAATCTAAATACTCCATCCGGACAGTAGAACTCTGCACTACTTCTCTCTCAAGTTGGACCTTCATTCAAATTGAAATATAGAGTTTTCAGCATATAAACTCTGTGCCAGGCACAGGACCTCTACCAATTACATAAAGGACTTGATTTCATTTTTTAACGGCAGTATTTTCCTTATGTATCAAAAATATATTTAAGGAGAAATCATGAAAAATTTAATATTTTGTTTTGACGGAACATCCAACGACCCTTCTGATTCTACCGAAAAAAAAACCAGCACTGGCGGAATTAAAGACAGCAGCATCAGTAACGTTTTAAAGTTACATTTATTATTTGGCGGAGACCTGCATGATGGAAATGCACATGGACTTTCCCAACTCAGTCTTTATTACTCAGGTGTCGGCACCTATGGCAATAAATTAAAGCAGATTTTTAATGCCGGCCTCTCTTTAAAAGATCCCGGTCGAATCATCAATGAGGCAAACGATGATTTATTAAAACATTATCAAACCGGCGACAGGATTTACATTTTCGGTTTCAGTCGTGGTGCTGCCATTGCCAGAAAATTTGCATCAATCCTAAAAAATGAATCTTCAGTAAAATATAAGATACGGTTTTTAGGTGTTTTCGATACCGTCGCCTCAATCGGCATGCCGGATTTTAACACCGATGAAAAAGCATCCTCAGATGTTCAATTTGAAAACCGAACCGTATCAGCTAATGTGAAAGAAGCTCTGCATCTTTGCTCGATAGATGATAAACGCAAAGCCTTTCAACCAACACTAATGAATGCAGAAGATCGGGTTACCGAAATCTGGTTTGCAGGCGCTCATTCGGATGTCGGTGGCAGTTATCACCGAGACGGCCTGTCCGACAATACCTTAAGATTCATGCTAGATGAACTGGAACGACGTAAACTGGGGATTTCAACAATCGCTGCCAGCGAAATAAAATATAATCAAATAAATGCAGCAACAAAAGATGTCGAGCTGGAATTTGATGATATTGTTATCGAACCCAATGTATTTGGAAAAAATCACCAGCAATCAAGAAGCTGGTTTCTGGAATGGACACTTTACGACCGTAATATCGTGGTAATGGAAAGGAATAAAGCCACTAAAAAAGATAAAATTACTAATAAAAGGCCTAAAATTCATCACACTGTGGCCGAACGTATTTATGGTGATATCGATTATCGTCCGGTTGGTTTAAAAAAGCTAAAACACCAGGTTATTTATGCTGATAATACCGACAATGATTTTGAAAACCTCAGTCACCACATCCGAATCGGTATGCGTTCTTTACGTCCCCTTGATGTTGGAGAATCTATTGTGGTACCTGTCATGGCTCATCAGTTTCACAATAGAACAGGCGTACTCCTGGAAAAGGGTCATAGTTATTCCTTCAAGGTAAAACCCAATCAAAAGTGGAAAGATGGTGGAATTGAATGTGATGCCGATGGCTGGAAAAGAAACCGCGCAGGTATTGGCTGGATCAAGGAGTTGGCCATCAAAGGTATGGAACCATACAGACGTGAAGAAGATGCTGACTGGTTTAAATTAATTGGTGCAGTAGGCGACAGTGACCGGGAACAATTTATTATCGGTACAAAACTGGTCAAACATCAGGTTCAAAAAAGTGATGAATTTTGTCCCTTTGCCAATGACCTGAAACGCATGTATGGCAATAACGAAGGTCGTATTTACCTAACTGTAAAAAGGCTCGATTAAGTTAGAAATTTATATCTGTTAAATCACCAGGAGCAAAACAAGGATGTCTTGCTCTGACTGATTTTTTTATCACAAAAAACGGGTAAATGATAATTTTATAAACGGGTTAACTTCAAAAATTTAAACTCATCAGTAAATTGAATTTCAAACCGTCCCTGAACTCCGGAATGACTCACAAACGGCTGTAGCTCTGAAACAGGAAAATGCACATTTCGACCGTCTTCTGATTGCACAGCAACAAATTTTGCCGAACCCTGATAATAAGCCAGCAGTTTTTCCGCTGAAATATTGAGGCTAAAACGTATTTTTTGCATTTGGAACAGTTAAGCAACAATGAGAATACCTGTATTTCAAATCAATATTTACCATTAATCAAGTTACAGGTTAAATAGTTGGGCTTCATATGGATAAATAAATGAAGAGAATGCTGCTCATGAAGGTGATAGTAAATGAAACCTTATAAAAAAACCTGCACCAGGTGGGTTCTTTTCAAATCATCGGGGTCATTCAACGTTCAGACCATACTGCACCAGAGATAGAATAAAAATACCATTACCTCTGGTGTTTTTACCCCTGCGGGGCGCTGCGCGGTCCAAATGCTCAAGCGCATTTGTCGACAAGTTCTTCTGGAAAGAATTTGGACAGCTTTGCTGCCAGTAGGGTGAAAGCCAGGGATGGTTTTCATCACCTCCCTCGTTCTCATCTTTTCTGACGCGCATAAAAAAACCCACATATAGTGGGTTCTTTTATGTATGGCGCGCCTGAAGAGATTCGAACTCCTGACCGCTCGGTTCGTAGCCGAGTACTCTATCCAGCTGAGCTACAGGCGCTTTGGAAGGCAGGATTCTACGGATTTTAGTCGAGCATTACCAGTCCTTTTTACTATTTATTGATGAATTCTCGCTTCCCGTGGCAACCGGCATGACAAAATAATTCATAAGAGATAGTTTCACTGCATTCAGCGACTTCATTGGCTAGTAGACTGACTCCCCACAGGGTCACTTCATCCCCCACGCTCACATCCAGATTGCTCACATTAACCGTTATCATATCCATCGATACACGGCCGACAATTTCAACTTTTTTCCCATTAACAAGCACATGACCATTTTTCATGTGTCGCGGATAACCATCTGCATAGCCCGCAGCAACCACCGCTATGGTTTGATCCTCAGGGCAACAATATACACCACCATAACCAATACTCTGGCCTTTTTCGAGATGATTAATGGCCAGCACCTGAGCGCTAAACTGCATGACTGGTTTCAGGTTTTGCGTGGAGCTATGATCACTCATTGGATCACTACCGTATAGTGCAATGCCTGCCCTGACCCAGTTCTGTCGACTTTGTGGCCAGCCCAGTATGCCGGCAGAGTTAGCTATACCCCATTCGTATTGATTTAGACCTAATGCTTTGCTTTGCTCGATTTGCTCTGCGGATTTATCATCACTAGTATCATCAGCATTAGCCAGATGCGTCATCAATCTAATTTCTCCTTCAGGAACCAGTTTTTCAACCTGCTCTAAAGCTTTGACAATATCCTGTGTAGAAAATCCCAGTCGACCCATACCAGAATTAAATTTTAGCCAGACATCAACCGGTTCGGAGTGTTTTACATTTTTTAACAGCTCAATTTGCCAGAATTGATGAATAACAGGATCAAGCTGATAACTGAAACATTGCTGCATTTCGGCTTCATCGACCACGCCACCGAGAATTAATATCTTCTGTGTGATACCCGCTTCACGTAGAGGAATAGCTTCCAGCACCGTAGCAACAGCAAATGCATCAGCACCGGGTAGAGCTTTGGCCACTTCTATAGCCCCGTGACCATAGGCATCCGCCTTAATCACGGCAATCACTTTACTGTCCGTAGCGGTAGATTTTAGAAACTGATAATTAAGCCTTATGGCTTCAAGATCAATAATGACCCTTGAATGGCGGGTATGTGACACTTCAGAGCTACTCTTCCTGCCCATAATCTTCATAAGACAGATTTTCGAAGCGGGTAAATTGTCCCAGGAAGGCAAGGCGTACCATACCAATAGGACCGTTACGTTGCTTTCTGATCAGAATTTCTGCGGTGCCCTTGTCCTGGCTGTCGGGGTTATAAACCTCATCTCGATAAATAAACAGAATCACGTCAGCATCCTGCTCAATACCACCTGATTCACGCAAATCTGACATAACAGGGCGTTTATCGGGTCGCTGTTCTACACCACGGTTAAGCTGAGAAAGCGCTATAACCGGCACTTCAAGTTCTTTTGCGAGTGCTTTTAATGAACGACTTATTTCAGATATTTCTGTCGCACGGTTTTCGCTTGATCCTGCAATCTGCATCAATTGTAAATAATCGATAATAATCATGTCCAGACCGTGTTCCCGCTTCAATCGCCGGCAACGTGCTCTCAGTTCTGTTGGGGATAATGCGGGCGTGTCATCGATAAATAAACGCGCTTTAGATAACATGCCAACCGAAGAAGTGAGTCTCGGCCAGTCATGATCCTGCAATTTACCAGTACGTAAATTATGCTGATCGATTCGCCCCAGAGAGGACATCATCCGCATGGCAAGTTGGTCACCGGGCATTTCCATACTGAATACGGCGACAGATTTTTCTGAGGCTACTGCCGCATTTTCTGCCAGGTTCATTGCAAAACTGGTTTTACCCATTGAGGGTCGTCCTGCGACGATAATCAGATCAGATTTTTGCAAACCAGACGTTTTATCATCAAATTTACTGAACCCACTACTGACGCCGGTTAAAGGTTCGTCACTTTTATAGAGTTCTTCAACCTTTTCGACGGCCTTCGCAAGCAGGCTTTTAATATCTTCAAATCCCTTGCTATCACCAGCGCCCTGTTCTGCAATATGAAACACAAGACGTTCGGCTTCATCCAGCAACTCTTTACTGGTTCGACCATCAGCATTATAGGCAGTATCGGCAATTTCGTGGCCGACCTGTATTAAATTACGCAACACAGAGTACTCACGCACTATTTCTGCATAAGCCTTAATATTGACTGCTGTCGGTGTATCGTTAGCCAGAATACCCAGATAAGCCAGTCCACCGATATTTTCCAGCTCATTGCGCTGTTCTAACCAGTCAGAAATTGTCACTACATCGTAGGGTTTGTCTTCATTTGATAAGGCTGCTATTGCTCGAAAAATCAACGCATGATCATGCCGGTAAAAATCTTTTTCATTAACCAGATCCGCAACCTGTTCCCAGGCTTCATTGTCCAGCATTAGTCCACCTAAAACCGACTGCTCGGCTTCCATGGAATGTGGTGGAACCTTCAGGTCTTCAACACGTTGGCTTAGATCGGCAACTCGATTAGCTATTTCTGACACAATAGGTAAGTTAAATTATTATAAAAAATTTATTGGTAATACTGCTCGTTTCCATCCATGGCCTCTCAGCAAAAGTACCCCCCTGTACAAGCACCCTTTACGGGCTTCCCTGCCCATTGGGCATAAGTACATCCCTGTACAAGCACCCTTTTTGGGCTTTCCCTGCCCATTGGGCATAAGTACATCCCTGTACAAAAAAAAGGGCTGTCAATGACAGCCCCTTATACTAACAAATCTAAATCGAAATATATTCGATTTAGTCGTCCGGTTATCTAAAAATCAATAATTTGTAAATACCGAACCCGTTGAAAAATTACTCTTCGCCAACAATATTAATACTTACACTTACATCTACATCGGTATACAGGTGTATATCAATGTTCTTTTCACCCGTTTCACGAATCGCTCCTTCAGGTAAACGAACTTCACGTTTTTCTATCGCACAACCCGCAGCAGTAACTGCATCAGCGATATCAGCAGTGCCGATAGAACCAAATAGCTTACCTTCGCTACCTACTTTTGCTGTGATACTCACTGACTCTAAAGCGTCAATTGCATCTTTACGTGCTGTTGCAACTGCTAATGCTTCAGCAGCTATTTTTTCCAGTTCAGCTCTTTGCTTTTCAAAAGCTTCCAGGTTTGCAGCAGTCGCTGGCTTGGCTTTTCCGCCAGGAACCAGAAAGTTACGTGCAAAACCCGCCTTGACAGTGACCTTGTCACCCAGCGAACCTAAATTTTCAATGTTTTCCATCAGAATAACTTCCACAGGACTATCCTCTCTTAATCTTCAAAATTCATTCAGACAGATTCATGTTATCTCAATCGAGAACGAAAATCTGTCCAGTTATCTATAACCCCCAGAAAAGCGGTCGCAGCCACCACCTGAGGAAAAATTACCATCATCACATACAACAAAATTAACCAGCCTTTACGCTTCGCGTGCTTTGACCAGCTGTGCAAAATCGCCAGACCCTGATATAAAAAGGTCGCCAGCATCACCATTAACATGGCGATTAATAAATCCTGATTCAGTGCGAAACTGGCTACAGCGATAAGCAGTGTTGCTATCGCAGCAGCTCGCCCCAGCTTTATACTATAAAACTCGTCGCGAAACCCTTCTGACCCGGCAAGCCGAGCCTGAAACCAGCGTGAAGCCATCAATGTACCGATAAAAGTACTGTACATAACAGCAACCAGTACCAGCACCATCCAGTGAACCAGATCCTGCATTCCCGCCTGAATACTATCCACTTCAAGCCCTTGTTGACCCATATCTACATTCTGGAACATTAGCTGTAAATATTCAGCCCACAACTTGTCGATATCAGGCCACAACATATACTGTGCCAATACCACAAATATGGCTATCACCATACCGATCACCAGGGTGAACGACATGGAACGGGTTCTGCGTAAAACTTCCGCAAGAATCACCATGGGAACCCACTGCACCAGGCCAATGGTTATACCCAGTTCCGGTGATTGAGTCACCAGATAACTGACTACGGTGATACCGACAACCGATATCAATAAAGCCCTGGCACCCGAAAGCAGGCCCTGGGTTAAAATAATTAACCCGACTATTGCACCACTTAATACAGAAACCAGTGGTACAAATAGCGATAATATCGCCAAAATACCGACGACAGTTGATGCATGAAACGGACCTTTCAGGGCATACCTTGCTATTGCTAACATAGTTCGACCCTGTTAAGCCGCTTCAATTTTTTGTTTGTTTTAGTGCTGATCAGTGTAAGGCAGTAACGACAGAAAACGAGCGCGTTTAATCGCTGTCGCTAACTGGCGCTGATATTTCGCCTTAGTACCCGTTACACGACTGGGTACAATTTTACCTGTTTCGGTAATGTACTCTTTCAATGTTTCCAGGTCTTTATAATCAATTTCATCAGTGCCTTCGGCAGTGAATTTACAAAATCTTTTACGACGGAAATAGCGTGACATTATTCAGCTCCTTCTTCAGTAGCGGCAACTTCTGTATTTTCAACAGCAGCGGGGGCAGCTGGCTTACGTTCTGTTTTTGCAGATTCTTCTTTTTCTGCAGTGACCAGCATTTGTGACTTTTCAGTTACAGCACCTTTCATGTTCAATGTCATATGACGAAGAACAGCATCGTTAAAACGAAAAGTAGATTCAAGCTCATCAAGTACTTCCTGAGAACATTCAATGTTCATCAGAGCATAATGTGCTTTGTGAATTTTCTTGATAGGGAATTCAAGATGACGACGACCCCAGTCTTCTTCACGGTGAACGGCGCCACCAGAAGCTGTGATCATGTTGCGATAACGTTCCACCATAGCAGGAACCTGTTCGCTCTGGTCGGGATGGACCAGGAATACTATTTCGTAATGTCTCATAACATCCTCATGGATTAGAGCCCTTTGCGTACGATGCGCAATAGAGCGAGAATAAAGGAGCGCGAATTCTACATGAGCCAGAGGCTGGCTGCAACAAGCATTTTTACCGGGTTAAATCGACCTGCTTCGGTTTATTTCATACAAACAAATTCCGCTAGCCACCGACACATTAAGGCTTTCTACCTGGCCTTTCATCGGTAAATTCACCAGATAATCACATTGCTCGGCAGTTAAGCGGCGAATACCCTCGCCTTCCGCACCCATCACCAGTGCAATCGGGCCTGATAGATTTTCGTCGTACAACGATTTTTCTGCATCACCCGTAGTGCCCACTAACCAGACACCGGCATCTTTCATTTCTTTCAGGCTTCGTGACAGGTTAGTTACAGTGATCAATGGAACTGATTCTGCACCACCCGCTGCTACTTTTTTTACCACGGCGGTCATGCCGGCTGCACGGTCTTTCGGTACAATGACAGCTACAACTCCAGCTGCATCGGCGGTACGTAAACAGGCTCCGAGGTTATGAGGATCCTGAACACCATCCAGTACCAGGAATAAGCTTTCAGCCGTAACATTCTGTAATAGCTCTTTCAGGCTAACCGCTATTTTATGCCCCTCTTTAACCTTAAGCACGCAACCCTGGTGCTTGTCGGTTTCAGTCAGTTTACCGAGCTCATCTTTAGATTGATAAACTATCGAAATATCTTTTTGTCTGGCCAGACTAATAATTTGTTGCAGGCGTTGATTTTTGTTTTGCAGGCAAAGTAATTGCTCACAATCCTCTACCGAGAATTGCAGCATTTTTTTCACTGCATGAAGACCATAAACAGTATTCAATGACATTATTTTTTTCTGCCCGAAGCTTTCTTTTTCGACGAATACTTATGGCTAATATTAGCTTTCCTTTTTTTAGAACCCGTTTTTTTTGCTTTTGAATGTTTATCCCCGGCAGGCTTTTTCTTTTTAGCCTTAGCATTCGTGGCATCCATAAATTTAGCAGAACCACTGCTAATTAAATCAAAATCTATTTTTCGTTCATCCATATTCACACGTGCTACTTCAACGGTGACCTGATCACCCAGTTGATAGACGCGGCCGGTCTGCTCACCCACAAGGCGATGATGAGAAGCATCATATTGATAATAATCACGTTTTAAAGAAGTCACATGCACCAGGCCATCAATCAATAATTCATTCAGCTGAACAAACATGCCAAAACTGGTCACCGTGGTCACAATACCGCTGTATTGTTTGCCTACATGCTTTTGCAGAAACTCACACTTCAACCAGTCACCGGCATCACGTGTGGCTAAGTCGGCTCGTCGCTCAAATAATGAACAGGACTCTCCAAGAGCGGTAACCGCGTTCAGGTCAAAAGCAAAATTAGCTTTTGTACCCTTTTGTAAAACATGACGGATGCCTCGATGCACCATCAAATCCGGGTAGCGTCTAATGGGAGACGTAAAATGAGCATAATCATCCAACGCCAGGCCAAAGTGCCCCGCTTTCGTATCGGTGCCATAATTCGCCTGCAACAAAGATCGCAGCATAACGGTCTGGATCATATCGAACTCGGGCAATTGTTTTATCTTCAACAATGCATCGGCATATGCCTGTGGTGTCGGCTCACTGCCGGTCATGGTGACGCCATAAGCCATCAGAAATTCGATCATGCCAGGCACCTTGTCAGGATTAGGCCCTTCATGAATTCTGTAAAGCGCTGGAATTTTGTGCTTCTTTAAAAATTTTGCTGCACAGATATTGGCTGCAATCATGCATTCTTCAATCAGCAGATGAGCTTCATTGCGTTCATAAGGATGAATATTTTCAATCTTGCGTTGATCGTTATACTCAAAGATCACTTCTTTAGTATCAAACTCGATAGCATGACGTCTTTTGCGGGCTTTAGACAGCGCCTGATAAACCGACTGTAGATTTTGCAAATCCCTTCGCAACGGTTCGCAAACTTTATCTTGACCACCTTCAAACAGAAAATCAGCGACCTGATCGTAAATTAACCGGGCATGGGAATGAATAACAGCTTCATGGAATTTGTGACTTTTGATCGCACCAGCAGGTCCAATATCCATTTCACAAACCATCACCAGTCGGTCAACATTCGGGTTTAAAGAGCATAAACCATTAGATAGCACTTCCGGCAACATTGGAATAACTTCACCGGGAAAATAAACTGACGTACCGCGTTTAACAGCTTCCTGGTCAATCGCTGAATCTTTTTTTACATAATGCGAAACATCAGCAATCGCGACAAATAAGGTAAAGCCTTTATCGTTAGGTTCACAGTAAACCGCATCATCAAAATCACGTGCATCTGAACCATCAATAGTCACAAAGGGTTTGTCACGTAAGTCGAGCCGGCCTTTTTTATCCTCTTCTTCAACTTGCGAAGGAATTTTATGCACTTCATCCAGCAGCTCATCATTCCATTTATGCGGAATTTCATGGGTGTTCAAGGCAATAGTGACTTCAATACCCGGCGCATTTTCTTCACCCAATACCGTTTCAATCATGCCAATAGCCTGATTATGTTGATCAGGGTATTCTAGAATTCGCACTATAACGATATCACCCTGGCGCGCAGAGTGGTCGTAATCCTGACTCAACAGAATATCTTCGTGGATACGATTATCATCAGGAATGACAAAATGAATACCCTTTTCCCGGTAATAACGACCTACTACTGACTCATGTGCTCTTTCTAGCACAGCAATAACATGCCCTTCTTTACGCTCACGCCGTTGGTCATAACTGCTAATTTTAACCGCGGCCTTATCGCCATTCATCAACTTACGCATTTCACGCGCAGGTAGAAAAATATCCTTACCGCCAGACTCAGGGGTTAAAAACCCAAAACCATCCGGGTGAGCCTGAACAGGTCCTTTTTCCAGATCCATGTGATCAAAACTCAAATAGCCACCACGCCGATTTCTAAAAATCTGACCATCACGAGCCATCGCATTCAAACGACGGCGAATGGCCTCAATTTGGTCTTCATCCTTATATTTCAGCAACTTAACTACATGCTGATGATTAATTGGTGCAGCTTGCTGATTAACTATATCGAGTAAATATTCACGGCTGGCAACAGGATTTTCATAGTTGCTAGCTTCACGTTTATGATGGGGGTCTTTTTTCAATTTAGTCATGTAGTTCAGGTAGAAAGGCACGCAGTATATAGAAAGCCGCAACAAGCCACACCTCCTTATTGACATTTAGATTGGAAGCTGTATATTTCGCGTCCTCACCTTGCCCAGGTGGCGGAATTGGTAGACGCGCTAGCTTCAGGTGCTAGTGGCCTTATGGTCGTGGAGGTTCAAGTCCTCTTCTGGGCACCAATT
>JAAEMR010000027.1 GCA_024225395.1 Gammaproteobacteria bacterium | reverse complement strand
CCATCCCGAACTCAGAAGTGAAATGGTTCTGCGCCGATGATAGTGTGGGGTCTCCCCATGTGAAAGTAGGTCATTGCCAGGCATTTATTCCAAAAGCCTCGATATCGAAAGATGTCGGGGCTTTTTTTATGCACATCGAATGTGTGCTTATACCCGTTGGGCAGGGAAAGCACATAGAGGGGGCATGCCTGATTTTAATGTTGGTAACATTAATTCTTTGTATTTTACGTTACCAAAAATTAAGGGAGTCGTAGAGCATGCAATAGCTCTACTTACTGAGTTTATTCAGAGTAAAAAGGAAATTTACAGGATGAAGATAAGGCTACTGAGTGTTAGCTAGTTTTATCTTTGTAGCTTAGGCTAGTGACGTTTTTTTCTAAAAAATACGATACTGACAAGTATTACTAGAATAAATACCCAGGTTGTAGGGTTACTATCAGAAATATGTCCTAATAAATTTTCGACAAATGCATCCATTAAAAAGCTCCGGACATGTTGAAATTGATTTTCAGGTATTCTGTAGGATTTACCCTGCAAATAAAGTGTATTGATTCACATTATTTAAAATGGGTGCGGTTTTATTCTTGTAATTACCAGCCTTATAAAATCTAAGCTATGTTGTTTTCGTAGACGCTTTTATCAAACCTTCTGTATGCCCATTGATATTGAGATATATCACTTTGTATTAAATTTTGAATACTGTTATTGAGATAAGAAGCACTTTCAAAATCATCCTGGTTAAATTTATCAACCTGCAATGGTTTTATGGTCAGATGATAGTCAGCAGAATTTAAATTCCGGGTGACTGATGCGATAAATATATCGCATTGCAGCTTGCTAGCAAGCCTTTTTATCAATAAAGAAGTAGGTGCGTTAATATTATAAAAAGGAGCATTTATATTCGCTGTTTGTTTAGCTGGTCTTTGGTCAGGCAAGATCATACAAATAGATTTAGTATTCTTTAAACCCTGAAGCAAGCGACGTAAACCAGATGTATTGGCTGGCACTAGAATAGCCTTATTACGAGATCTTTTTTGCAAAACATAGTCATCAACTCCAGCAGACTTTGCGGGTTTGTAGAGAGAGAATGTAGCCTTTTTATCTGCAAGCCATAAATTTAACATTTCCCAGCTTCCATGATGAGGGGCAATAATAATTTTTGATTTTTCTGAGCTATAAAACTTTTGATCTACGTCTTCAGTTTTAACTGAATTTAAAACATCTTCTAATGGATGATTCCACAGTGCGGCTAGTTCAAAAAAAGCACAGCTAGTATGGTGTAGAGATCCAAATACTATTTGTTGTCGTTGTGATGCCGTTAGTTCTGGAAAACAGAGTTTTATGTTTTGGCGGGACAGAGTCGAAAGTTGATTCTTTGTATAGTAAGCAATGTAAGCGAAGATTTTAGCTATTCTGAAAAGACAGCGTGTTGAACAGTTTGAGAGCACTCGATAAAAAATATCGAGTGCTTTAGCCTTAACTGTTGTTTTGTTCTTTTTCAATTTTTGCCCAACTGTCTCTTAGTGACATTGTACGGTTGAAAATTGGTGTTTCATTTGTGGAATGAGTATCTGCTATAAAGTATCCAAGTCGCTCAAACTGATAGGCCAGTGGTTGTCTTACAGTTTCAATTGATGGCTCTAGCTTTGCATTATCCAGGGTTATTAATGAGTCCGGGTTCAATGCATTATGAAAATCATCAAGTTTAGCCGGATTAGAAATATTAAAAAGACGGTCATATATTCTCACGGATGCGGTCGTAGCATGTTTTGCACTGACCCAGTGGATTGTACCTTTAACTTTTCTCCCATCCGGAGATTTGCCGCCTTTAGATTCAGGGTCATAAGTACAGATAATTTCCCGGATACTCCCGTCGTCGTTTTTAATAACTTCTTTACAGGTGACGTAATAAGCAAAGCGAAGTCTAACTTCTCTACCGGGCGACAGACGAAAGAATTTACGTGGAGCATCTTCCATGAAGTCATCTTGTTCAACGTAAATCTCACGGCTAAACGGTATTTCTCTAGTTCCAAATTGAGGATCCTGAGGATGATTTTTACCCGTGACCATTTCCTCCTGGTCTTCCGGGTAGTTTTCTATAATAACCTTAACAGGGTTAATGACGGCCATGCGCCTGATGGCCCTTTTATTTAAATCTTCACGTAGACAGTTTTCAAGAACACCCATCTCAATGGTGCTGTCCTTTTTGGTGACACCAATGATTTCACTAAAAGCTCTAATCGACTGTGCCGTGTATCCACGCCTCCTCATGCCAGAAATAGTCGGCATACGAGGGTCATCCCACGCATCGACAATATTTTCCTGTACCAGTTGATTTAATTTTCTTTTACTGGTCAGGGTGTACTTAAGCTGTAAACGTGCAAATTCAATTTGTTGGGGATGACAGGGCGTTTCGAGTTTATCCAGGAACCAGTCATACAGTGGGCGGTGATCTTCGAACTCAAGTGTGCACAGCGAGTGTGTAATGCCTTCTATGGCATCAGACAGGCAATGGGTGAAATCATACATGGGATAGATGCACCACTTATTACCGGTATTGTGATGTGTTGCATGGCGTATTCTATAGATAACCGGATCACGCATATTGATGTTGGGAGATGACATGTCAATTTTTGCACGTAAGGCGTGTTCACCGTCAGAGTATTTATCGTTTTTCATGTCTACGAATAGCTGTAAATTCTCTTCGATACTTCGATCCCTGAAAGGACTGTTTTTTCCTGCTTCGGTCAAACTTCCTCTATTACTACGCATATCATCAGCATTCTGGCTGTCGACATAAGCGAGCCCTTTTTTGATGAGTTGGGTCGCATAGCTGTATAACTGATCGAAATAATCTGAAGCTGATGGGTTAGTCTCCCAGTGAAAACCCAGCCACTCAACATCCTGTCTAATGGAATCGATGTATTCCTGTTCTTCTTTTTCTGGATTTGTGTCGTCAAATCTCAGGTTACAGACGCCCTTGAAATCTTCAGCGATGCCGAAATTTAAACAGATTGATTTTGCATGACCCACATGAAGGTAGCCATTAGGTTCGGGAGGGAAACGAGTAATGATATTGTCGTGTTTGTTTTCGCTGATGTCGTTAGAAATGATATCGCGAATGAAGTTGGGTGGTGATATTTTTTCTTCACTCTCGGTGGTCATGTTTACTATTACTGTGGTTAAAAAATTAGGGTGCTAATAGTACCTTAACTGAATGCTGGCTAAAACCGATTAGTTATCTGAAAGATAAGATTTTAACTTTATTGCAGACACAAAAAAGCCGACCCGAAGGTCGGCTTCTAAACTACAAGTAATTAAATAATTACTTAGCAGCTGGTGCAGCTGGAGCAGCCGGAGCAGGAGCAGCTTTAGCAGCAGCTACAGAAGCTGCATATTGCTTTTGTGCTTCAGCACGAGCAGCTTCAAAACGAGCTTTAGCTTCTTGCATAGCTTTTTGCTGTGCAGCCATAGCAGCAGCACGTTGCTCTTGCATTTGCTTCATCATTTCTTGCTGGTTACCCATTCCTTGTGGAGCGAAACCTTGTTGCTGTTGTGGAGCACCGTAGCCATAACCTTGAGGAGCATAACCATAGCCACGACCCCATCCGTCATTGTTGCTGTTGCCATAGTAATTACCACGACCATCACCATAAGCGTTTCCATAGTAGTTTCCAGAACCGTAACCGTTTCCGTAACCGTTTCCAGACCAATCTGTATCGGCATCCATATCAGCGTTTCCACGACCTTTTGCGCTGAAGTTCATGTCGAAAGAACCTTCACCGTCTCCACGACCACGACCAGCACCACGACCACGACCAGAACCACGACCATCGTAGTAGCCATTTCCGTAACCTTGACCAGTACCGTTACCGTAGTAGTTTCCGTTACCGTAACCTGAAGAGTTGTTATCGTCGCCCCAGAAAGCAGAAGCAGAAGAAGTAGCGATAACAGCGATAGCTGCAACTAAAGTTTGTAATTTCATATGAACATCACCTTTGTACGATTTAAATAAATATTAGACATCTTAATTTTGCTGCCAGATGCCCGTCAAATAATAACGGAGTAAACTATATAATTAAACTCTAATATTTGTCAAGTCTAATATTTAAGTATCAGCTTGTAATGGTATTGTAAATTCTGCTTTTAGAGCTTATGTCACCGGGTAGTATTACTTTATTTATATCGCAAAATCAGTATGTTGGGAAGTTTTCCAAAATCGGGTAACTTTTTTTGCATCAGAACGATTTTTTTTATGATTTGTTTCATCAGGAGTGCCTACATAGATGAAACCAATAATTCTTTCATTTATCTCTAAGCCCAGGGCCTGGTAGACAAAAATGTCATAACAGTTGTCACCAGTGAGCCAGATGGAGCCGAAATCAAGACTTCTACAGGCCAGCTGAATATGTTGTGCCGCAACACCCGCGCATAGAATTTGCTCAACTTCAGGTATTGAAGGGTTATCAGTAATCTTTGCAATAACAGTGATGATCATTGGGGAGCGTAATGGTTTTTTCTGTTGCTTTAAAATAGTTAAATCGTCTGCGCCTCTTTCAATAGCGGCCTGTTTAAAAACCTCCGATAGCTCAGTAAGTGCCTCACCCTGTATGACCAGAAAGCGAAAAGGCGTTAATTCGCCATGATCTGGAGAACTCATAGCCGTTTGCAAGATTGCTTCTAATTGCATTTCATCTGGAGCCGGTAAATATAATTCATTTGCGGGTATAGAAATTTGTTCATTTAAAAATGATAGTTTTTGCATTTTCCGGGTCATATCTTTTTAGTTAAACCTGAAGATACTGAAACGGGTTAAAATTATCAATCCAGCTAATACGGAAATGTTAATGATTCAATCACTTAAAAGAATATATTTTTTACTGTTAATTGCCTGTTTGCCCGTTTTTGTGGCACAAGCAGGGGAAGCGGCTCTCAAAGATCACCCCTCACCTTATTTAAGTATGCATTCAGAAGACCCAGTGGATTGGCAGCTTTGGGGAAAGGGCGTTTTAGACAGAGCTAAAGCTGAAAACAAGTTGATCTATGTGTCAATCGGTTACTTCTCCTGTCATTGGTGCCATGTCATGCAGAATGAAAGTTATAAAGATCCAGCGGTTGGTGCTCTTCTAAATAAAGACTTTATAGCGGTTAAAGTGGACAGGGAGCTAAGGCCTGAACTGGATCGACGTTTAATTCGATTTGTTGAAGAAGTTAGAGGGCAGGCTGGTTGGCCCCTGAATGTGTTTGTGACCCCCGATGGGTACCCGGTAACCGGTTTTACTTACCTGCCGCGAGATAACTTTTATCAGGTGCTCGGGCAGCTCAATGAACAATGGCTGGATCGTCATGAAAAAATTAAAACTATTGCCAGGCAATATTTCGAACAGACGGAAAGCAGTGAGACACGTTCGACCCTGGTGGAATTGAAGGCTGGAGATAATGGTAAAGTTGCGGATGCTTTTGTTAGCCAGGCAATGACTATTGCAGATGAGCTTCTGGGAGGTTTCGGTAAAAGTATGAAATTTCCATCCTACCCTCAACTCAATTCTTTGCTGAAAATGATAAGAGTGAATCCGGATATTGATTCTGATGTGACTGATTTTGTACAGTTGACGCTGGATAGCATGGCCAGTTACCACTTGATGGATCATATTAATAATGGCTTTTTTCGTTACTCAACTGATCCGGACTGGCAAACCCCTCATTTTGAGAAAATGTTATATGATAATGCCCAGTTGGCAGCGCTGTATTTTGATGCTGAATTACTCTGGCCGGATAAAGGTTATGCTGAAGTCGGGTTGAAAACGATTGATTTTATGATCAAATTCCTGGCGCATGAATCAGGAGGTTTCAATGCCAGCCTTTCAGCCGTGGATGAAGATAATATAGAAGGTGCCGGCTATTTGTGGAGCAAAAAAGAGTTGCAGGGAGCTTTATCCAAAAAAGAATTTAGCCATTTACGAAAGGTTTGGAATTTGACTGAAGTTAATGATGAGGAGTTTCAGCCGAATCCTTTACTGGGGATTGGTAGTGATCAACAACATGAACAGTTAAATCATCAAATCCAGGTTAAATTACAGAAAATCAAAAAGCCTGTGATGCCAGTAGATAATAAAAGGCTGGCAAGCTGGAATGCACTGGCTTTAACGGCTCTGGTCAAAGCACAGGATTTTGATAAGAATCATAAACTGCAAAAAACCATGCATGATCTATTTAATTACATGCAACATAATTTCATAACAGAAGATGCTTCCAAAGCAATACAGGTCATCCGGTTTGCGGGTCAACAGCAATCTGCAGAAACAACTTTAGAGGATTATGCCCAACTGGCGCATGCAGTTCAGTTGTATGCATCAAAAACATCGAATAAAAAAGCAGATGAACTGGTAGCTTCTCTGGTGAACGAAGCCTTTTCCCGATTTTATAGAGTAGACCGATGGATACGCGATACTGAAAGTCTGATTCCAGGGGATACGGGTGATCTGATCATTCAGGATGCCGTACTTCAATCACCTTCGAGTTTACTGCTGGAAACTGTCTTTATGATGAAAAATCCTAACCCGGTTATTTTACAGAAAACCAACGAGTTGAAATCAAGATTGACGAAAGATGTTCTGAACATGCCGTATTACTACGGTTCAAGTATAATGCTCGGTAAATTACAGAATAAAAATGCAGTGAAATAAGATTAAAGAAGAATGATAGTCAATGCAGTCATTATTAAATAAACCTTACGGCCTTTTGTTATTCGTATTAATGCTGGCAGGCATTGAGTTTTTTATCTGGTTCTATCTGGCTAAAATGGGGGTGCTGCAAAACCTGATCTGGATAGATGCCAGTCATGTCTCTATAGTCATTATTGTCATTTATGGTCTTGCATCACTGCGGTTTTTGTTCTCCAGTTATACCACCAGTCAGCAGTTTCTGGATTTGGACAAGGCCAGTGAATCTTATAAAAATCCACTGTTGGAAGCCTTTTTTTACCAGATATCCACATCCTCTATTTCTCATGAAAGCCGTTTGTCATTGCTGGAAGTACTGGATACACGTTTACGCAGTAAATATGCGCTGGGGTTTTTAGTCGCCGATTTAATGCTCAAGCTGGGGTTACTGGGCACGGTGATAGGCTTCATTATCATGCTGGGTTCTCTGTCCAACTTGAACAGTGTTGATATCACCGTGATGCAAACCTTGCTGGCAGAAATGAGCAGTGGAATGAAGGTGGCCCTGTACACCACTTTAACCGGCATGCTGGCAGGTATTACTCTCAATTTTAAGTTTAACCTTTTGGACTGGGCAGTTGATCACCTGCTAAATGATATTAAAGAGCAGGTCAGTATAAAAACGACCAGTTCGTATCAATGATAAAAAATAAACAGTTATCGGATCCGTTTACCGACCTGCTATTCAATACTCTGCTGGGGTTCAGCCTGTTATTTTTCATCTCCATTATTTTCATGAACCCGATTGCAAAACTGGGCAATGTTAATTTTAAAGCAGAATATATTATCACCGTGACATGGCCTGATGATCAGCCCGATGATCTTGATATCTGGGTGCAAGATCCCAATCAGAATCTGTTATCCTATCGCGAAAGCAATGTGGGCTGGTTGCATCTTGATCGTGATGACCAGGGTGATTTAAATGATACGGTGATGATCAATGGGGTGGAAACCGTGTACCCGATCAATCAGGAAGTAGTCACTATTCGTGGCATCGTTTCCGGTGAATATATTATTAACCTTCAATACTATAAATCGACAACACAAAAACCGGTGACGGCCACCGTAAAAATTGAAAAAGTGAATCCATCCCTGAAAGTCGTTTATGTTGATAAAGTGACTTTAACCAATGAAGATGATGAAACAACGGTCGTGCGATTTAATCTTGATGTGAACGGTGAAGTTCAGGGTATTAATCATTTACAGAAAAAATTCACCAATTATGGGTTAGAGGTGCTGGAATGAGCTTGGCAATCCTGGGTTTAACGACTGGTTTTCTTCTGGTACTAGCCTTTCTTTTTTACCTGACCCTGAAAACGGATTTACCTATTGCAGTTAAATTTCTGGCTGTTTTCGTAGTGGCCAGTTTTTATATCGTTCAGTACGAGTCATTACAGCAATATACGGGATGGCCTTCTACTGACGAGTTGCCAGAAAAATTCGTATTGGTCGCTACCGATGTGCATGAACCCAATCAAAAAACAGGGCAGCAGGGAATCATGTACTGGTGGGTCAGAGATAGCTCTAATTTAAATCAGCCTCCACGGGTCTATCAGTTACCCTATGAAGCTGCAGTCCATAAAAAAACAGAACAGGTGATTGAACAGCAGAAAAAAGGAAGTCAGTTCGTTGGACGAAAAACACAAAGCAGGTCATCGAGTACCGGAAGTGGTGTGAGTTTTGAAAAAATCAGTAAGTCAAACAGGTATAAGAAAGGATAGTTTTTAAGCTGGAACTGCCTGTTGATAAGGATCATACAGGTCTTGCTGGCGATCAAATTCAATATTTAAATCATCATATAACTCAATAACTGAATCGAGTTCCTCTTTTGTCATGTCATCTCTATTCATCTGAAGGTATTTTTCGGTTTGCTGAAGAAATTTCTGGATATTTACTTCATTCATAATTGTATGTTCTATTTGATTAATGAAGTTAGTATTATGCGTAGTAATATGACAGCAAGATTACAATCAATAACTTTCCTGGAAATTTAAGTGGTAGATAATATTCATCTTGATAATGTAGATCTTGAGCAACTGGTTTTACAGGAAAATATCGTAAGCGCAGTGGGATTGGGTTCCATGCAGTTGCAAATCGGTATCAAAGGAGATCCTTCCCTGCGCGAAACAGCGATGGATCGTTGCCGTTACGAAAGTGATATCGACAGGTTGTTTAATAGTATTGAACCGGTGTTCGAAGATCTGCTGATCAATAGAGGTCTGTTTCGTCTATTCATAGGTTTTAATAACAGTGAAATACGCACCGTATCCATTTTTGATCCGTTGCGGGAAGAAATCCATGATGCGGCATCCTTTGTTTCTCCTGAGTATATCAATCGTCACTTTCCGACCATTCCCTACAAGAAGAAAACCAGGGTGATGCGTAAATTATCTTCGGCATTAATCAAATCTGATATGTATAAATGCCTACCAAAACACTGGCAGAATCTGACCACTAAAAGGCATAAAAAGTGGCAACCGATGAAAAAAAATGAAGTGCGTAAAGTTATTCTTACCCTTAAGGTACTGAGGAACTTGCCTGAGTATTATTTGCGTAATTTTTCAATTTCAACCGTTCAGTCTGTGGTTAGATTACAATTCAACTGCGATGGAACTCAAATTATCCATGCCAAAGATTTTGATACGTTTATCAAAGAAAATCTGCCTTAACCGAATACATACAAAATGATACATTATAAAATTGGTAGTACTAATCCTGCCGGACATTACTTCGATATAACTTTAACGATCCCGAACCCAGATCCCGATGGGCAGGTATTGCGTTTACCTGCATGGATTCCCGGTAGTTATATGATTCGTGATTTTGCCAGGAATATTGTTGAAATTGAGGCCAGTTGTAACAATACCAGGGTCTCGTTAATGCAGCTGGATAAGTCAAGCTGGTCACTCGAAAACTGTGAAGGGTCTGTCACTATTAATTATCGGGTGTATGCATGGGATTTATCCGTAAGAACGGCACACCTTGATACCACGCATGGTTTTTTCAATGGCTCCAGCGTATTTCTGGAAGTGGTCGGGCAGAGCGATAAACCTTGTAACTTAGAAATTATCAGGCCGAATGTTGCTCCAAATGAGCAGTGGAAAGTAGCGACAACTTTAGTGCGATCGGAAGGAGATGAATTCGGCTTTGGCAGCTTTCAGGCTGAAAATTACCAGGAGCTTATTGATCATCCAGTAGAAATGGGAGATTTTACCCAGTTTGGTTTTATGGCCTGTGGCGTGCGACACGATGTGATTTTAACCGGTCAGTTTAATTGTGATGAAGTTCGGTTAAGTGCTGACCTGATAAAAATTTGTGAGCAGCATATCAACATGTTTGGAAAACCGGCTCCGATGTCACGGTATATGTTTCTGGTGATGGTTGTGGGTGATGGATATGGTGGGCTGGAACATCGTAGTAGTACCAGTCTGTTATGTTCCAGAAATAATTTGCCACAGCCGGGGCAGAGTGAATTAACCGATGAGTATCGTAGTTTTCTGGGTTTGTGCAGCCATGAATATTTTCACAGCTGGAATGTTAAACGTATTAAACCTTTAGTCTTTGACAGTCCTGATTTATCGCAGGAAGTTTATACGCCATTACTATGGGCATTCGAAGGGATCACTTCATACTATGATGACCTGGCATTATTGCGCTGTGGTTGCATTACCCGGCAGGATTACCTTGAATTGCTGGGCCAAACCATTACCCGGGTTGAGAGAGGTTTTGGGAAAACGCGTCAGTCTGCAGCGGAGTCCAGTTTTAATGCCTGGTCGAAATTTTATAAACAGGATGAAAATGCTGCTAACTCGATTGTTTCCTATTATGCCAAAGGGACTTTAATTGCTCTTTGTATCGATCTTAAAATCAGGTCGATGACGGAAAATCAACAATCACTGGATGATGTAATGCGAACATTATGGAACCAGTACCTGCAAACAGAAAAAGGGGTCAATGAAAATGATATTCAGCAAACTATCTGTCGCACAGTCGATGCAGATATTACTGATTTTCTGAACCAGCTCATTTATCAACATACCGACTTACCCCTAAATGAACTACTGGCATATATTTCTATTAATCTGCAGTACCGGGAATCTGCGGGGCAACAGGATAAAGGCGGTAAAGCGAACAGTGATCTTCCAGCTTGTATCCTGGGCGCTATTGTTAAGGAGTCTGATGCGGGTTTACAGGTTATTTCTGTTAAGGAAAGTTCGGCTGCTCAGCAGGCAGGTTTATCAGCCGGTGATACGATTATTGCTATAAATCATCTCAAAGCGAATATGAAAATGTATCAGGACTGGTTGAAACTCTCACAACCCGGTAGTCGGCATCAGCTTGTCGCCTTCAGGCGAGATGAGTTGATGAATTTTGAGGTAAAGCTACAACAACCTGAAAAAGATACAGCGGTATTAACGATTACCGATGAAAAAAGTGTATCTTTGGTTCAGTGGGCAAGCTGATTTATTAATATGACAGATTTATTCAATACGGCATTAAATATTACCGCACTACAGGCTGAAATTGAGCAAACTGTCGGTGATGATGTTACTGAGTTTTTTTATCTACCAAGCTGCCAGTCTACCAATACTGAGAGCATGAATCTTGGCAGGCACAGGTCCGTGGTATTGGCTGAAAAACAAACCGCTGGCCGTGGACGGCGCGGCAATAACTGGTATTCTCCAGGTAGTCAGAATATCTATTGTTCAATCGGTATTAATAAAACCATAGCCGCTGAATACCTGGGTCTGATATCTTTGGTGGTCGGCATTTGCATTGTCGAATCGTTGCAGAACCTGGGTGTTGATGACGTGAGTTTAAAATGGCCCAACGACATTTTGTTGCAAGGCAGAAAACTGGGAGGTGTATTGATTGAAACCAGGGCGTTGTCGCAGGATGAGTTTTACCTGGCAATTGGTTTTGGCCTGAATATTAATTTGACTCAGCAGGAGTGTGACAACATTGGTCAACCTGCAATTAGCCTTAACCAGCTGCATGAAGTGACTTTTTCCAGGCATCAGTTACTGGTTGTATTAGTCTCTAATATTTTACAACAATCCATGTTGTTTGAAGTGGACTCGATAGATCATTTGATTGAGCAATTTAACCGGTTTGATAGTTTCAGTGGCAAAGAGGTGATTGTTAAAACAAGGACAGAAGAAATAGCGGGGGTCACTTTAGGTCTGGAGAGAACCGGTTGGCTGAAGGTTCAGACAGAGCAGGGTGTGCAGTCATTTTCTGCAGCAGAAATATCACTACGACAACGAGTGTAACGTGCTATTAATAGACAGTGGTAACAGTGCTATAAAGTGTAGAGTTGTGGAGCAGGGGAGCACTGTTGATCAATACTTCCCGATTTATCTGAATTCAGAATTACTGGAATTCAAAAATTACCTGCAGTCGATCTCTACCGATAGAATTTATCTTGCCAGTGTTTCAAGTAAGCAGATAAAACAACAGCTGAGTAGTTTGATCAGGGAAACCGGTATTCCTTTTCATGAAGTGTCACCATTAGCAGAGCTGGACGGGCTAATCAATGGTTATGAAAATTTTGAGCAATTAGGTGTTGATCGCTGGTTAACATTGATAGCTGCTTATGATTTAACCCGTACAGATGTTATAATTATCGATGCAGGTACGGCAATTAAAATTGAACTGCTGTCTCGTCAAAAAGGGTTTCTGGGGGGCGCAATATTACCGGGTTTCAATACCACCCCGGAACGCTTTAAAGCACTGTTTTCATCAATTGACTTTAATCACCCTGACATTAATAATTCGACTCGACCAGGCCTGTCGACCGTGGCCTGTATTAATAACCAGTTTCCGGTCACCATTGGTTCAATCAATAAAATTTTGTTAGATTGGCTGAATTTTCTGGATAAGCCGGTATCGGTATTACTTTGCGGAAAAGATGCCACTCTGCTTGAGCATAAATTAACCCTGCAGCATAAAGTAGTTCCAGATCTGGTATTTAAAGGCATGCTAAAACAAATTCAATTACCAGGAGTCTGTCGGGCTATGAACTTCAATTAGAATAGGCTGATAAAATATTTAATCATGAAAGCATTTTTTATCCTGTTATTTTTAACCAATATTATCTTTGCACTGATGCAGTGGTTGTTACCTTATGAACAGGTGGTAAATAAACTTCAGCCACATTTGGCGACTGAAACACTGAAGTTACTGAATGAAGTAGAAAGTCCGATAATTGAGGAACCTGTTCAGGAATCGATAGTTGCCGTCGGAATAGAAGATGAAGATAATGTTGAAATTGATGATGAAATCCCAGATGACTCCCCTCTGCCTCCTGTAAAGCTTTGTTATACCTTAGGTCCATTTAAGGAGTTACAGAGTGCTAACGAAATCACACTAAAGTTCAAACAGAATAAAATTCCCATCAGTACCCGATCTAATCAGGAGAAAGAATACAGAGGGATGATGGTGTATGTAGGTGGGCACAAAACGCGTGCAGAAGCCGTTAAAACTGCTGATTCGCTAAAAGCTCGTGGAGTTAAAGACTATATTATTATCAATGGACCTGATCAATTATATATATTGTCACTGGGTGTATTTAGCTTGAAGAAAAATGCTGAAAGACGGTATAAAAAAATAGCTAAATTAGGATATCCGGTAAAAAAAGAGGCGCGATACAGAAATAGAACGATTTACTGGCTGGATTACAGTGAATCAGAAAATGAAAATCTGACCCGTTTTATAGATCAACTTAAAATAGACAAGGGCATATCCAGAATTTCCAGACAATGTAGCGAATAAATTAATAAACTGCTACAAAATGGAGTACTTAAAGACTTGAAAGTTATCGCTAAACACTCTAGAATCGCGTCTCGTTTTTAGTCATGCCTATGATTAGAGATATGCCGGCATAGCTCATCTGGTAGAGCAACTGACTTGTAATCAGTAGGTCCCGTGTTCGACTCATGGTGCCGGCACCATATTCTAAAAGGCTCTCAGCAATGAGAGCCTTTTTTGTTTCTGGAATTAGTCCAGAATTAGTCCACTAAGTCGCAACACTTCTCAATATTTACCAATTAATTTGTTTAACCTTAATGCACTTTAAATAGTGGTTTTGAGGGTTATTTTTATTCGGTGGTGGACTTATACAGGACGCAAGGCGGAATTGACCAGGAAGGCCGCTCAAAACCGGCGCGGTGACGCTGATTCAGCCTGCATGCCGGGGTAGCCGCGCAGCATTGGGAACAACACCTTTAATTCTCTGACAATCCTTTATTTCTAGCGGGCAAGCTATCGGATCCTGTTCTTTATCGCTCATAAAGAAAGATTAATATACCTGCATTATAAGAGATGAAATATAAAGAGCCCGGTATCTTCTGCATCAAAATCACCAGGCTCTTTTGTTCAGTCATTATGTTGAGAATTCCCCCAGATTAAAATCGAAAACCCAGCTGGAATGAAGCACCTACCTCATCTGCATTGCCGGCAACCGCGAGATCAATATGTACACCAAACGGTGAAACCCCAAAGCCGGCTGACATTACATCACGATCACTGTTTGCCGTATCAGCACGATAACCCAGCCTGATTTGAGCCCAGTCTAAAGCATTCAGTTCTATACCCAGTGCTACATACTGACTGTTGTTACCCGCAAGTCCCAGACCTTCGTTCTCCGTTAAATCAATGTCCAGCGAGGCAGTGCTCCAGTCGTTAGTATGAGAAATCCCCACACGCGCCTGGGGCTTTAGAGAAATAGTCCTGCCAGTGGCTGTTTCCACTCCACTGACCGGATCAGTATTCATTGCATCATAATCCTGGGCAATCAGATTTTTAATAACAAACCCGCTGCGCCAGCCATTTTTATAATTCATCGCAACACCCACATCCAGGTTAAAATCGTCGTAGTCTACCGAGTAATCTTCGCCGTCAATATCATCGCTTTCAGCACTATCCGCATTAGCTTCATAATCAAACACTGTCACAGAAACCATCTTAGGGGTCACGCCCACAGCCACTTCAGTGCCAAACATTGCCATTTCGCGTGAGAAGGTCAGACCTGCTTCGGCCAGCACAACACCAACCACCCGTACTTTAGATTGAATATCAGAATCACCACCTGTGTCAGACTGTGCGGTAAATTCAATTACAGGATTTGTTGGATCAGAGATATCAATGAAATCAGAAAGACCTGCATTAGAAATACATGACGTAAAAGTAACTGGATCAACAAGAGGATCTGCTAATGCATAACATGTACTCAAATCATCCATATCATTAGTCAGATTAGTAACTGTGTCCGCATCTTCATACTCTAAAACACCTGAAAAACTGGCTGAACCTGAAGCAGAAAAAGCCATACCAAATTTTTCGCCTGGAACAGCCAGAACAATACCCCCACCACCTTCAAACTGGAAAGGTTTATCGCTAAGCGTTAATACTTCCTCGTTTAAAGTGTTGATTCCTGTAGAAACACCATTAATTGAAGTTAATATGTCCGAAATATTCCCTCCTGCCCTGGCCGAATCATAATTGGTTATAGCCTCATCCAGGTTATCCATAACCGTATCATCAAAATCATCCACCGAATCCACAAAATCATCCGGATCAAAAACCCGGGCACCCATAACCGGTAACTCCAGAGCAAAATCATCATCTATATCAGCAATAGAGATTAAAGCCGGATTGAAAAAAGGAGCTGAACCCGGATTAGCTACGGCGACACCCGCCCCCCCCATAGCCATAGATTTCGGATCAAATGAATTAAACGAAACAGCAAGAGAAGCCGTGGTTACCAGCAAGCTAGCTGAAGCAACGGCAAGTGAAATTGAATTTTTCTTCATAGTTTTAAACCCTGTTGATTGTCGGAATAGTAAGACTATAGTGCAATATCTATAATTTATTGATTGAATTTAAAAATATTCAATCTTGATGTCATTTTTCAGGTATGTGTTAACACTTTTATTATTCAAAACACACTGCATCGCCACACATTACTGCAACCGGGTTGAACAACTCGTTCAATGGCTTATTGCCTGATTCAACAAGGAGGGCCTGAAAATACCGCATTGCAAAAATTCAGCCGGTAAATTCAGCATAATGTCATGATGATGGCCGGGTTACCTGGCGTTTCGGGTGAGATTCCGGGGCTGTTTTCCTGCCTTGGTATGCAGGGGTATTGCGTTAATTCTACTTATACTTTGATGTGTTACTGGTCGCGGTTGGACGCGTTCCCAATACGACAGGTTTTGGTCTTGAAGAACCGGGTGTAAGGTTCTCTGCTGGTGGAACTATTGAGGTTGATGAATACTTGTAAACGACTATTCCGACTATCTATGCCTGTGGTGATGTTGCAGGTCCTTACCAGTTTACCCACACTGCTGCGCACCAGGCCTGGTTCACTTCGGTAAACTCACTATTCGGAATAGCAAAACGGTTTAAAGTAGATTACTCTATTATACCTTGGGTGACTTTTACTGAGCCTGAGTTGGCCAGGGTTGGCCTTAATGAAACAGAAGCCAAAGATCAGGGTATTGCTCATGAAGTTACTTGCTACGACATAGATGATCTGGATCGTGCCATTGCTGATACTGAGGCACAGGGTTTCATAAAGGTATTAACTGTACCCGGTAAAGATAAAATACTTGGTGCTACCATCGTTGGAGAGCACGCAGCTGACCTGATAGCAGAATATGTACTGGCAATGGAACATGGACTCGGCCTGAATAAAATTCTGGGGACTATTCATATATATCCAACACTTGCAGAGTCTAATAAATTTGTAGCGGGTGAATGCAAGCGGTCACATGCCCCACAAAAACTGTTGCAATGGGTTGGAAAATTTCATCAGTAGTGCAGAAGGTAAACCAGGCTGCAAGCATGACCTGGAGTTTATCTTGATAATTTACACCAGAGATATTTACTCAGTGAGTGGACATGACTATTGTTAAGTTATTCGGACTGGTTTTTTTGCAGGTATACATTACAAGTAGTCATGCGGCTATTGATTTACCAGAACCACAGTGTGATAAAACTGATAAAAGACAGGAGCTGGCTAAATCCTGGCACTTTGAATATATTGATCGGTGCTACTTTCAGGGGAAAGATAACCCGATAAATGAAAATACCGGTTGTCTCGAATCCATTTTTCAGACCATGCGTAACGAGCCCCTGTTGGCTAACTATCTTCTTGATCAGGCCAAATATATGGATACAGCTTTTTGTATTGAAGACAGGGCAGATGGCTGTAGAGGTTATTTCGATTATCATTTCAATATCATTGCGGTTAGAAAAGAACTCGATTTATTCACTAAAGTTAACATTTTCATCCATGAGCTGAGACATGTAGATCAGGTGGTCAGAGGTTTTTCCCAGTCTCTTGACTACGATGAATATGAAATGGTGCGTCAAACGTTCGCTGTTGAGGCCGATGCCAATGCTATCCTTGCCTTATTTTGCTGGAGATTGAAACAAAATGGATTTCCCCGGGCCTGGAATAAACTGTTTGAGTTAACCCGTTATTCTGATATTTATGATGCTTTTAAAAGAGAGATCCTGTCCAGCAACGATGAGCTAAAGGCTTCCAGGATGGCATTTATACAATGGTACAAATCAGAATGGCGTTTAACCAGTTATTTCAGAAACAGCCTGAGTGGTTACCATGACATGCTGGATGATTCAAAATTAATACAACATTACCAGAAACTTCCTGAAGATTATTTTGAAAATCTCTGTGTATTGCCAGATGGAAGAAACTATGGCTGTCATTTAACTGACGAAATCAAAAATCAAACGGAGAGTTTATTTTAGAAGAATCTATCCAGGCACGATTTTGGTTGAGGGATTTAAGTCAGTCCTGGCATTTTAATAGACTCTGTAAATAATTCTGCTGTCACCTTGCAGGAATTCCGGGGACAGTTTACTTATTTCCAGACCTGGGACCGGGCTGCTTTTTCTGAAGATCTCTACCTGTCAAAACCTTCAGTTTTGAACAAATGATACGTTTCCTGCAGGTCTTCCTGAGGAACTACGACAAAGTACACATGATTTGGCATCAGGCAGTAAGCCAAAACCTCAACATCAAACTCAGCTTCATACCGCGCAATAAGGTCAAGGTAATACTTATAATCATCAACAGTAAAAAAGGTTTCATCCAGTTTTGGATTTTTACCGGCAGCCAGTTTTACCCTGTATTTTTAATTAACGTTTTTATCTTTCAGAAAAACTTTTCTGGTTTAGAGGGGGATAGTAAATGTTGTCTGCAATCGAATAAGTGTCTTTCGCAGGTTAAAGCAAATTGCGATGAAGTCAGGATAATATTTTTAGTATTTATAAACTATAAAAAAGCCCGCAACAATGCGGGCTTTTAACAGGTTGTTTAACTATCCGTTATTACGATTTGGTATAGGTAAAAGTCTGGCTATAGGATATTGAAGTACCTGGCATTGTCATTCCATTGACTACAATAGCGGGAGTAGTGATGGTAGCCGTTGTCCTTGTGACAACTTGCGTATCGCTTGATGATACAAAAGTAAAAGAGAAGTTACTCACTGATCCAAGTTCACCAAATGAATTATTGAATTCCTCTTGAGCAGCGTTGATTGCAGCTGAATTGTCACCTGTGGGAACCGCCGCAGCAGGGAAATCTGTGATGGTAACCTCTGTAGTGAAACCAGAAACAGTGGTAGCAACAACAAGTGTCCAGGTGCCAGTAGCGCCGCCGCCATTATTACCATTATCGCCAGAGCCACCTATGGTGAAATCGCCAAAGTCTATGTCGGCAAAAAAATCGGTAAATCCTGCGCCATCAAGGTTTATGGATATGGTGCCTGCATTTGCACCAGTTCCGATTGTAATGTCCAGAGCATCCAGAACGGCATCTATTCCACTGCCGTCGGGAGAAAAAGCAGTTTTGAAAAAATCATAGCCATTCTCTACACTTTCATCGGACAATAGAGTGGCGAGATTTGCATTGACCTTAGCTTTTGCATCGTTTAGAACGGCAGGGCTTATGCGGGAATAGTTACTGGCAAATCCGCTGAATAGTGCGGAAAGGTCAGAGTAAGTCGTACCATTTTTATTAGCTTCATGTAATGCGAGGTTAGTCATAGGCGTAATATTGGCTGTACCACCTTCTTCAGCAAAGGAGTAAAGAACCTGACCGCTATTGTCAACTTCAACTTTTAGCATATAGGGTTTGGCACCACCATCCACTTCCATGCTATATCCGCCGTTAGCATTAGTGGTCGTAGTGACTTCGATGCCAAATATATCGATGGATGTGACAGTTTTATCAGCAAGTGCTGCGCCGACCGCTGCTGTCCCGCTTAATGTTGTAGTTATTGGTGCATCATCGTTATCGTTATCGTTATTCGTCACCTCCACAAGAAACCAGAAAAAAGGATAAAAATCCAATTAGTAATAAATTTTTAGTTATTATTTTCATGTTTTGTACATCTATATGTTTATGAATCGATATAAAATCATAATGTAATAAATTTTTATTTCAAGTTAATAGCCAAAAACTAGTCACTAAAATGAAAATTAAGTTTATAAATAATGTATTTTAAGATTTATGTTAAGGATAAATATACTTCTTAAATCTGGAATCTGCAGTTGGACAGTATTCAGACTGGTTTTGTCTGTTGGTGTTGTGTAGTTAAATACAAGGTAAGGTAATGGCTGACTCCTTGCCGCTTTTTTAGCATAGACAGGGGAACGGGCAAGACAGATATGAATACTGTAGCGAATTTACTCATAAGGTGAGCTGCGGCGCATTGAAATATCTATTATATGCAAGTTTAAGCCCTGCCTCTTCAGAGCAACAGCTGTATTTTATATGGGGTGATATAGCTCAATATCATTACTACTAGATGGCGTTGACTGGTAGTGTCTTTTGGCTGGAAAGTGCCGTACCTGACTCACAGGGATGGATCCGGCAAGCTCCGCTCTATAGAAAAGAAGCTATTAATACTATATAAAGATATCAATCATTGGGAATTTTGTTTAAGAATTAATACAATCACCACAGGTGAGCAGAAATACCAAATTATCCATTCATAAGCTCAGTATCATGTCAGTGGATGTACACAGACAATGAATGGCAACATCATAGATAGCCTTTATGGAGAAACTTAAGAAATGCAGACAGTCCGTAATTTTTTAACCGTGGATCATCACCGTTGTGATGAACTCTTCGCGGCGGCTGAGGCAGCGGCACAGCAAGAAGATTGGGTAGCATGTGAGCTTGATTTTCAAGGCTTCCATTCAGCGATGAAGAATCACTTTCTGATGGAAGAACAAGTTCTGTTTCCACAAATCGAGGAACTTAATGGCCAACCCATAGGTCCCGAGCCGATGATGCTTATGGAGCACGAACAGATGCGTGAGCTTTTTGAGCAGATGGAGGAATCGGTGGAACAGAAGGATGTGGAAGGCTACCTGGGAGCATCCGAGACTTTGTTGGTATTTATGCAGCAGCATAATATGAAAGAAGAGCAAATTCTGTATGAGATGGCCGATAGTATACTTGGCGAAACCAGTCCAGAAGTAGTGCATGGAATGGAGAAAGTGAGTGGTGCCTGATCAGAATACTAACCGTGTCGGGTAAATGGAGATACCTCTATGCCTTATAAACATCAATTTGATTTTACCCTTCTGGAACCACCTGAGCCTATGGAGAAGGCACTGGATGTGATAGAAACCCTGCAATCTGGTGATTATCTAAGCATGTTGTTTCCTCTCCAACCTGTGCCACTGTTTGCATTGCTCAAACAGTATGGAATTGACTATTTCTCCCGACCGGGGTACGGCGATGCATGGGAAGTTCTGGTCTGGCGTGATGGTGACCGTAAGGCTGAAGAGGCGATGCGTACAGACGCTTCACTTGTTGAAAAGAAAGGCTTATGAATCGGATCAGTTTGTCGCTGGATCAGTCGCCAGCGCTGTCAGTTCCAGTTCGTTTTTTCCTTACGGCACCGTTATTCGGTTTGGCTGCAGCAATCACCCTGTTTCAGGCCGGACCTACTGTGCTGACCTCACGCTGGATACCAGTTCTGCTCGGTACCACTCATTTGCTTGTACTGGGGTTCATCGCCATGGTGATGATTGGGGCAGTGTTACAATTGCTACCGGTGTTGGCAGCGACTCCGGTGAAGAAGCCGGAGTTGGTCAGCACTTTACTGCATGTCCTGCTTAGCTCCGGTGTGGTGCTGTTGGGTACTGGTCTCACCTGGGGATATCAATGGCCGGTGAAAATTGCACTGTTGTTACTGAGCGTAACCTTCCTGATATTCATTGTCACGGTACTCACCACGCTGAGACACAGCCCGTCGGTGCATGCCTCGATCAAGACTATGCGTTTTGCTGTTCTGGCTCTGGCGGTTACAGTCATGCTTGGGGTGTTTTTAGGAGCCGGTCATGGTTGGCCCAACATTGCACTGGCACGCCAGTATACAGATTTACATCTGGTCTGGGGTCTGTTTGGCTGGGTGGGTTTATTGACTATCGGGGTGGCCTACCAGGTTGTACCCATGTTCCAGATGACACAGGAATACCCGCTATTAATGCAACGATGGTTGACACCACTGTTACTGCTGTTGCTGCTGTTATGGTCGTGGGGACAGATCGGCTTGCCCATGTACCCTGCATTGACCTGGATAACGGGTGCTTTACTTGCCATTGTGTTTACCTGTTTTGGCATCTGGACACTGTATCTGCAAATTCGGCGGCGGCGGCGCGTAGCGGATATCACTGTATGGTTTTGGCAGCTTGGCATGTTGAGCCTGCTGGCTTGCGTACCACTCTGGGCCGCTACTATGTTATCCAGCTATGTGGCACATATACCGCAGTATTCACTTGTGCTTGGCATCCTTATGATTCTTGGTTTCGCCATTTCGGTGATTAATGGCATGTTGTACAAGATTTTACCTTTCCTGATCTGGGTGCATTTGCAAAAAAGAGCGTACGATCGTGAAACACGGCGACAGATACCTAATGTCAAAAAGATTCTTTCTTATGAATATATGCGCTGGCAGTTTTTGCTGCATCTGCTGGCTTTATTATTGTTCCTCGGCGCGATATGGTGGCCACAAAGTCCGATGATTTATCTGGCTGCAACTTGTTTTGCCCTGTCCTGCATGATGCTATGGACCAATCTGCTAGGCGGACTGCATGCCTACCGCAGTTGCGTCGTCCAAATGGAGCAAAAAAAATAACTACACGGTTATATAATGGAAAGGCAGCGTAGAACAATGCTTGGGACAGTTGAAAGGTTTGGCGAGTTACAATAGAAATAAATACCATGAACCAAAAGGAAAATACAGGATTTATTCGTCACAAAGTTGTTATTAAAGATCGTATTCCTGAATGGCTCTAAAGGGTAGATTCCGAGCGTTTGGCCTATAAGAAAACTTTCATCAACAACTGCTGTTGAGCTACAGGCAAACCTGAAAATTGATTTCTTCAGCGGTTTCGGTTGCGTCACCTTCGACGCTCCCGACACTTCCCAATATTTCATAAGGATCTCAGCAACGTCGGTCCACAAAATTCGGCGTCGGTTGGAATTTCGGTTGTCGACGGTACAAAAACTGCCCTGGCCCCGGCGTCCCGACCGCAACAAGAGGTGACCGGAGTGGCTGTCTCTCGGAAAATTACGGGGCCGGTATGGCTTGCCCCATGGGTTCCCGTCCGGCTGCAGACAGAGAGAATCCGGGAAAATTTTACCGAGAAGGGGTTTCCCGATCCACAGTTTGGTACCGGTTCATGTTCGGTTGAGAATTTCGAGATGGTGAAATTGTTGTCGGGGTTGGCTTTCCGGGACTCAATTGGCCATATTTAAAGTTATTTTCGATGAATGAACTGGGTGGCGTTTCGGTATAGTTTTCTAAAACGCATTTGAAGCTGTCCAGGTCATTTTTAAATCAGACTATAAATACACGATGGTTCGCTCAATGTAATCTATACTTTTAAGACTTTTTAGAACATATCAGACCGGTAAATGAAAGTTATTCGTTTTCTCTCCATACTCCTGATTGCTTTTTCTATTCCAATTATCCTTTTGACGTATGACATGACTGGATTTTGGCAGATTTCGATGGAGTCTGAACAACATAAGCAAACAGAGCTCAGCCAGATCGAGCAAAACAAAAAAGAGCTCGAAGAGGGTTTTAAGGTTTTTCAGGAGGCTTATGATGAAGAGCTTGCAGCCTATAAAAAAAATATCCTAAAGCAGTGGGGAGAATTTAGAGACGCATCACCCCCGGTTTGGGTGAGTTACGAAAAATCGGGCAACGTTCGTCGTACTGTCAATTTTAAAACCGGTCAAGTGCAGGTTGAGATTATCATAAACAAAGACACCGGCATTGACCCGGTAAAAGTAAAACTTGATAAAGCAGTGTATCGCTTAATGAACTCAACAGAAAAAGAGGCTTATGAAACCGATGTTGTGGCCAACCGGGTAGAGCATAGGTTATCCAGGTTTGGAGATATTTTGCAAAAAGGCGAAATGAGTAATGAGCGACTATTTTCAATGAATGATTTGCTCTCTTTAAAAATAAATCATGATGGTTATATTAAAGTCTGGGCCAGTGCAGAAAATGTTGCAGTAACAAATATAATTAAATCAGCAAAACAGGATAAAGATATCGTTCGTGTATCATTTAAAATTCCCCATTCGATTCATAAGAAAGCAGTGAAATATGCGGCAGTTGTAAAAGCGGCAGCAGAAAAAGAAAAAATAAGCGATGAATTAATCTATGCCATCATGGAAACTGAAAGCAGTTTCAATCCGATGGCAAAATCACATGTTCCAGCTTACGGGTTAATGCAAATTGTGCCTCGTACTGCAGGTAAAGATGCAACCAACTACTTATATGGTAAAGCTAAAATTTTAGCACCCTCTTTTCTTTACAAACCAGAAAATAACATAACCATCGGGGCGGCCTATTTGCACGTGCTGCACTATAAATATATGGGTAGAGTTAAAAATAAGGAAAGTCGTATGTATTGTGCTATTGCTGCTTACAATACGGGGGCATCAAATGTAGCAAAAGCCTTTGTTGATCGGGCAAGTTTTAATGAGGCCATTCCAGAAATTAACAAACTTTCACCCCTGGAAGTTTATGAGAAATTAAAAAACTTTCTTCCTCGAAAGGAAACACGAAATTATATTGAGAAAGTTTCTAAAAGAATGGCTAAATATCTGTAATTTGTGCTGGTTCAAATTACCATGAACAGAATAGATGATTGAAAATTAAGTTTTGAAATATTTCTGATTTCCAGGGTAATCCTCAGTAATAAAAGTAGGGTACAGAAGTAGAAATTGTATGCTTTCCGACTAGAGTCAGTTTCTGCATCGGGTCTATTCCAGGGGGGAGTGGGCTCCGTCAATGACCACTATCGAGAGTTGCTGCAAATTGAAATTCCGGCAGATGTCAAGTACGTCACTTATATAGGTTCAGGTTTTGCTGGGCTAACAATTTTCACCTTTGAAATCAAATCATTTACGTCCGTTTTGGTGCGGATCGATGGGCTCATAATCCATTGGTCGTAGGTTCAAGTCCTACCGGGCAAACCAATTTTTTCCTTTGAACACAATCGTTTACAGAGTTTTTGGCGAGGGACTATGGACTATTAGTCCATGGATCTGTTGATATTTGACCACGTATTTTTTCTCTTTGCTAATTTTCGCATCAATATGGAGATTATAAATCCACGT
>JAAEMR010000026.1 GCA_024225395.1 Gammaproteobacteria bacterium | reverse complement strand
CACTTCCTGGTTAATTACATCAACAATCAGTCAACTCAGATATTTCCAGAGCATCATCTACTTCTATTCCAAGGTACCGGACTGCACTTTCAAGCTTGGTATGTCCAAGTAATAATTGAACCGCTCGAAGATTATGAGTTCGCCGATATATCAAAGTGGCCTTGGTTCTTCTCATCGAGTGTGTACCATATTCTGATGGATCCAGGCCGATATCTTTCACCCAGTTCTCCACAATTCTGGCATATTGCCTGGTAGAAATATGTGGTGATGTTTTTAATCTGCTTCTAAAGAGATAATCATCAAATTTCAAACCGAAATAGGCAATCAATTTTGAAATCGAATCTCTAGTTTGTTCAGTGATTTCAAATTGCACAGGCTGATGAGTTTTTTGTTGCATGACCATGGCTCGACGTAAAATAGAAGATCCATGAGAAATATCTCTGACTCTAAGCTTTAACAAATCACAGCTTCTAAGTTTGCTATCTATAGCCAGATTAAATAGTGCCAGATCACGGATGCAATTTGTAAGCTGTAATCGCATTCGAATAGCCCAGATTTCTTTCAACTTGAGGGGTAACTTCTGACCAACTAACTTTCCTTTATTCCAGGGCGTATGTTTTTGATGTTCAGTGGTTTGAAAGTTCATTTCAATTCCTCCGTTTGTTGGATGGAATCAAAGTATGAACCTACTACCCGTAAGGAGTCGTACAAATAATTTTACTTCACTTCAAGTAGCTGCAATTCCAAAATACTGGAAACATAGTGACCTACTCCAGTGTGGCGATCAGAGACTTACGTTTAAATAATAGGGAATAACCGGAATATCAACACTGAGGATATTCAGTTGTAAAGAAATTAGATTTTATAAATGCCGGACTCTGTTCGGCTGCTCAGTTAAATAAGTGGGCATTCGTCATAATAACTTCTAAGACTTGAGTCCACTGCTGTCATTCCTTACAGGTCATAGGGAACTGTAAGTGAGTGACGATTGGAGTCATTCGCATTTTTCACAAATCCCAGCCATTCCTTAACCATTGCAATTAGTAATAACAAAATTTGGGTGAATTAACTAGCCTGTAATACTTAAAAACTAATATTACGGTATCAGCCCTCTAATTCTAAGAGCTTCAGTATTTAACTCATTCACAATATCCGTCATATCCGTGGTACCTTGCAATAGATCATTAGTCTCTCTAATGCTATTAGAAATCCTATATAATTCCTGACTACCATCTTCATAATTTATTAATTTATAATCAGCATTTCTAACCGTGTGTCCCGTTACATCTGTGCTTTTAAACTCCGAATAATTATAATCTCGCGTGGTTAAAGTCGTATTATTAAGTAATCCAGCAAAACTTTGGCTGTCATTCGTTGTTATCGATGTGGAGCCCGCTAATTCAGCAATAGTTGAATATAAATCTGATGTATTAATCAGGGTACTATCAATTGAAGTTGCCTGATCAATACCAACGCCTGAAATTAACATAGGCACCCTTAAACTCCCTTCATATAAACTTCCTTTTGCATGTGCTTTTGGGTAAACGGTTTGATCAACAACAGCTTTAGGCGTGCCATTATCACCTAGATAGATAAAAATCGTGTTACTCCTGTCTTCTTCACTCAACTCACTCAGTAAGCGACCAATTTCCTGATCCATATATTCAATAGCCGCCAAGTAGTATTTTCTAGGATTATTAGTAAGATCATCAACTGTTCCACTCAGTGTAGTATTGTCCGGAGGAAGGTGAAAAGGAGAGTGAGGTGCGACATATGCAACCCACATAAACCAGGGCTTGGTTTGTTGGTTTGCCCATGAAATTGCTCGATCAGTAATTTCTGTAGTATGGTAATTTAAAATCGGTTCTTCTACCCCATTAACCACGATATTCCATGCCGAATAATCCGTTAATGTTCCATCCACATTCCCCTCATAATGATTAATTCCAGAATCATTGGGATGACTTAAGTCAGAATTTCCACCACCAAGATGCCATTTCCCAAATACGGCAGACTGATAATCAGATGTTTTTGGATCAGCCTTTAAAGCTGCTTGAAGTGTCAATTCAGTCGTCGGCAAAATATCTGGCACGAAATCAACACCACTATGCACACCATATTTACCTGTAATAATGGTTGCTCTAGTCGTAGTACATGCTGGAGTAGCCCACACATTGTCAAATACAATGCCTTTACTAGCTATACTATCTAAATTTGGCGTATTTGGTAAATCACTACTTAATGCATATTGTGCAGAAGCATCTAAACCTTGATCATCTGAAATAATGAGCAGAATATTGGGTTGATCATTGCTTTCATTTGATATTGCCTGGTCAATATCACGAACACACCTGATTTTATTGCTTTCACGTAATATATCTCCCTGGGGACCTTTGTAATAAAAAAGTCCATTTGCACCTGTTGCCGAGTTAGCCCCAGGCTCACTTGAAACATCTACCTTGTCATTACTTCTTTGAGATCCCGCACCATGAACATCCAGTATAGATCCCTTCATATAACCGAGTGCACGTCCAAAAGAAACATATGCAGCATTACTACCATCACCACTATAACCAACATGAGTCGTCGAAGCCCAGTAATAACCCCAATCCGTCACCCCTTCCTCATTGGTAAAAGAAGAAGCATTAAATACAGGATCAATAGCAGCAGAGTTATCCGTATCAGGAGAGCGTGAATAATCCAGAATACTCTGCAACTCTTTTACATTTGGTAACCGCCAGTCGGTGTATGATGCTGTTATTGATGTTTCACATTGGCTTATAGCTTCATCCCAATCTGTTGACTCAGCATCATCTTTTTGCCACATCAATCCCGTTGCATTATCACTCACTGTTGCATCACTGTTATCGACAAAGTCGTTGATACCGTAGCTTGTATTTCCTGCCACACATCGAACATAATAATCTTTTGTCAGTGTTGGATAACCTTTAATTCTGCCATCCACATAATTAACACCAAACATGGTCGTATTGCCGTTCATGGTGGTACTTGTGTACAAAGTAGTAGAGGCATATTGGCCATCAATTATTCGGTCACTCTGTATGGGAACTGTAGAGTTCAGATCACCAAAAGCCCTGTCAAAATAGGTATCATCCAAAAAAAGAACAAGTCCGCTAGTGTCACTGCCTGAATAGGCGCTCGCATCTTCACCGCTAAAAAGGATAAGTGAGTATGCCTCTTTAATATCTGGAAGACGCCAATCAGTCCGCCCCCCTAAAGATAAACTTACACAATAACTCACTGCATCAGTTTGTGAAAGCTTATCATCATAATCAACCACACCATCTTTGTTAATATCAGTACTTTGCGTCCAGACAAGCTCCGTCACGTTATCCGTAACTGTTAAGCCATCACTGCTTAATGTGTAACTGGGGTGATTACCAGAATAGTCCGCATCAGAACCAGCACCGCTACAGGTTTCAGGAGATCCTGTTGATGAGTTATAACAGAGAGATTGATTGGTATCGACAATAGCGTAGGGGTATGTGGAACTGTTCACAATCACTGCTTCGTGTGTTGAGTCACTGCCACCTCCACAGGCTGTAAGCAAAATAATTAATGAAATATAAATAGAGTATTTAAGATGTGACAATTAAGCCCCTCATATTATTTATTATCCTTAACTGTATTAAATCTTAAAGAGTATTAATGAGTCAAATATGAATAGTAAATTCACAGTTAATGGCACATCAGAGACCTACGCCAGCCATCATATACGGCTGCTTTATCAACTGACTTGCCAATTTATCCTGCTTAATAAAATGGCTCCTTTGCCCACATATATGGACTTATGTGGAGCTCCACATAAGTTCATGATTCAGCCAGATGGTTATTGTTGACCATTTCACTGGTTGAAATTTAAACCGAAGGTTCTACAGCCTCCTATGTCAGGTTTAGGGAAATCAGGAAGTTTAAACCTGACTCTACCAGAGTTAATTCTTCAAAAAGTTGTTAACTCAGATATTTCCAGAGCATCATCCACTTCTATTCCAGGCACTGGTCGTTTGTCTAACCGATAGTGAATGCGTACAAAGTGCCATATATAGTCAATTGCGAGTAGTGTATTTTGTCTGTATAACACCTTATATTCTGGAGATTTTGCTTTATGATTCGAGTTTACAAATTTTTTATTACTATTCTAAGTTTAGTTTCTTTACCTGTACTGGCACTGACATCTCTGGAAATTCAGAAAGTCAGTCACAATGTGTATGCACTTGTAGGTGAACTGGATCAAAGGTCAAAGGATAACCTGGCGAATAACGCAACCTTTGGTGTCATAGTCACCAGTGAAGGCGTTATTCTGATTGATTCAGGTGGTAGCTACCTGGGTGCCAGGCAAATTGATCAAGCCATACAAAAAATTACAGATCAACCGGTAAAAATCGTCATTAATTCTGGCGGTCAGGATCATAAATGGCTTGGAAATGGTTACTTTAAAGCCAAAGGGGCAAATATCATTTCTTCCAGCCAGGCTGTTGCTGACCATAAAAAAAGGACTGCTTCCCAGCTTAATACGCTGGACAGATTACTCGGTGAAAAACTGGACGGCACTAACCCTGTATATGCCGATAAGACATTTGAAAACATGATGGAGGTAAAGCTTGGTGAGGAAAAAATCGAGCTTTACTATGCTGGTGCTGCCCATACTATCGGAGATTTGTTTGTCTGGATGTCAGGTCAAAAAATCATATTCAGTGGTGATATCGTTTTCACCGAACGTATGCTGGGACCGGGACCAGCACAGGATACCGCGAGCTGGATGCATGTTTTCGAAGTTATGATGAGTTATAAGCCAGAAATAGTTGTGCCCGGGCATGGGCATGCGGGTCATACGGAAAGAGCTTGGGCGGATACCTATAATTACATTAAATATATGCGAGAAGAAGTATCAAAAGTTCTTGAACAGGACGGTGATATGCAGGATGCAATCAATATTGACCAGTCAAGATTTAAATACCTAAAAGTCTATGATCAAATGGCCAGGCGAGGTGCTCAGTCATTTTTCTCGCACATGGAATTTGAGTAACAGCTTTTATCAATATAAAGAAGAGTGACTTATGAAGTACCTATTATCCAATATTCCGTTATTGTTATGTCTTTTTTCGGGCTCTGTTCTTGCTGACGAATTAGACAACCGTATTCCTAATTAATGTATCAGCAAGTGAAAAACCGGAAGTTTTAAAGGACATGAGAAAAAACCTTATTACAATCCAAAAAATTATTTCAGCCCTTGCCAAAGAGGACTTTGACACCGTGGAGCAACTCGCTGGTGAGCTTGGAAGTATGGACCATAGTGAAGAAGCTTTAGGGCGTAGAAATAGCATGCCCGAGGGCTATCGGTCGTACGGCCCACGATTACATATGGGGTTTCAGGCCCTGTCCAGAGATGCTAGAGATTTTGGTGATGCACAGCATTCCTTGGGACAATTAGCTGAAGTTATGGGTACTTGCATTACCTGTCATCAGAGTTATCGACTGGTGGTCTCAGAATAGGGTACTGATAGACCAGGGCTTATTGGAGTATGCTTGATTGCTTATGAGTTTATGGAGCAACCTGTTTCTTCAGGGGTAAACAAAAACGAAACTTCCTGTGTGCCAACATATTATTAGCTACATCCTCATTTAACTTCAAAATAGTTTTCTGAATTCATGTTGCAATCTTTGACAGATGGCAATCCATGGTGGTTAGTGGGGACCGGGCTCTGTCTATCCCAATATTCAAAAAATTGAATGACCACTTCGAGTCCTGGCTAATGGAATGGTCGTGAAGAGCCTGTTTCAATGCTGGCAGGTACGGCCGCTTTATCCATTTTTCTGACCCCCAAGTATTTTCAAAAATTTTACAAAATGTCATGATCAAATAATCATCTGCGAATATCAGCTTTCTTAAACTTGCTTTCAATACATCGTAAAAATATTAGAGATGAGGTATTGTCAGTTTCAGCCTGAAATTCTATTTTTAGTTATGGCCCCTCCCCTTATCAGTAACTATCAGATAGTAAAACGTACAACTTTATCAATTAATGGCATTTTTTTAATCTGATACTCTCTTGAAACTGGCTTATCATTCGGTATTGTTTCAATACTGGCCAGACCCATAAAATGTAAGAACCGATGTAATGCCCTGAAGCTGTAGCAGGATCGAACTTCATCTTCAGCACTTCTATAAGGTGTGGAGTTTCCTTCATCTATGACCATTGGGAATGCCTGCAAAAAATAATCTTCATAAATTAGAAATGGTACCCAGTCTTTACCGTAGAGCTTTAGCATATACATCGAAAATAAAAAGGAGTGCTGTATGAAGGGAATCTCATCAAAGCCATCACGGTAACCCCAGTTAAACTTTCTGCAATAGGTTTTGAATATCAACGGGTAGATTCCTGCTAACCCTGTTTTTGTAACTAACTGCTGGTACTTCCTGGTTAAAAAGAATCGTCCTTTGGTTTTCCTGAGCAATCCAGACAGCTCCAGGATAATTCTCGTGGTATGTAATTCATCAAAATCGTCTTCCCTGCTAATATTCATACGATGCAGATAATCAGTCTCGGGTAAATGTTTGCGGTATTCGACAATCGCTTGTTTGCAGAGCTTTTGCGGTAGATTGCCTTTAGCCGTTGCTTTCAGACCTTTTTCACCAATGGCTCCCGTGATCAATTGCATCAATATCAGTATGGGAGCTTCAGGTTCAATGGAAAGAGTTTCTGGAAAACTGAAGAACTCAGGTGACTCAAAAGGAAAGTACAACATTCGATGTACCTGTTCAGACGACAGGCCCTGAAAATCATCCTGTGGCTGGAGATTTTTTTGTTGCATGAACTGATCAGCTAATGCCTGAACATCCTCAAGCGAGTCAAATTCTTGCCCTGCCAGTAGATCTTTAAATTCGTCATTAGTGACGGATGCCGGTGACAGGCAGCAATGTTTGTATTTTTTACCGCTACCACAGGGACAGGAATCGTTACGTCCGGTTTTCATGTCAGGTTTTTAATTAGTTGTCTGAATTTAATCTGGATATATTACAATACTGCTTAAATAAACTCTCACTTCAATAAGATGATTAATGAACATACCTGTAACTCCCTTCCAAAATCGGGTGTTTATCTACACTTCGATGATGAAGTACCTGCCTGGACTTTGAATATTCAGAAAGAAGCGACAGAGTCAGACCTCGAAGAAAATCATCACCTGGAAAATATTGGCGATATCATCTGGATGACCAGCCTTAATATTCTATATTGCCCCTATTGTGGCGAGCAGCTCCCCGGATTGGAGTCTATTGATAAGACGAGTTATGGTTACTTTCAGCACAACGATTTCAGCCGGTGGAATTAAAAGGCATTCACGACTCATTCATTCTTTTAGCTCTCGGGTGCGCATTTTTATAGACTTTGGACAGGTGGTTGTAATCCAGGTACGTATAGATTTGAGTCGTACTGATATCTGAATGCCCCATCAATTCCTGTATGGCTCGGATATCGGCGCCGGATACCAGTAGATGAGTGGCGAAAGAATATCTCAGCATGTGTGGGTTGACGTGAATATCCAGCGACTGAGATTTAGCCAGCAGTTTAAGCCGACTCTGTATGGAGTATTTGGAAAGACGGTTACCCCGTTTACTCAGAAACAGTGCCTGTAATTCATTCGTTTCAAAGTTAGGTCGTCTTTTAAGCCATTTTTTAATGGCAGTGACGGCTTTTTTGCCAACCGGCAGGAAACGCATTTTATTGCCCTTGCCCGTCACGATCATCTGGCGACATTGTACATCGATATTCTGGATATTCATCGAAGCCAGTTCTGCTAATCTCAGGCCTGATGAATACATCAGTTCAAACATGGCCAGATCACGAACCTTCAGATCATTGTCCTGGAGATGGGATTTCAGTAATTGTTCAACTTGCTCTTCATAAAAGAT
>JAAEMR010000025.1 GCA_024225395.1 Gammaproteobacteria bacterium | reverse complement strand
TGCACCAAACACCCTTTTGTCGCATAAATAATTTAAGGGGAGTTAAATTATCTATTTTTTCCAGGTTTCAAGAAGCTTGTCATAGTCAAGCGTTTCGCCCTGAGGTTTCTCGTTAGCAAGTTTTGCTTTTGGAGATCCTGGTTTGTTCAGCCAGTAAGATTCATCTTTTTTAGGGTTCAGTTTAGGACCTTTGTCGCCCTGAACACCTGAACGTTCAATACGCATCAAGATTTTATCTTGTTCTTTGGCAAGGTTGTTCATTGCTGTAGATACTGTTACTTCACCAGATACAGCTTCACCAATATTCTGCCACCAAAGCTGAGCCAGTTTTGGATAATCAGGTACATTGGTTCCAGTTGGTGTCCATGCAACTCTTGCAGGAGATCTGTAAAATTCTACCAGACCACCAAGTTTTGGTGCACGGTCAGTAAATGACTGATGGTTGATGTCGGTATCTCTGATTGGTGTTAGACCAACATGAGTCTTCTTCAAAGAAACAGTTTTTGATACGCAAAACTGTGCAAACAACCAGGCAGCTTTTCTTCTATCTACAGGAGTAGATTTCATCAGTGTCCAGGAACCACAATCCTGGTAACCCAGTTTCTGACCTTCTTCCCAGTATGGACCATGGGGAGATGGAGCCATTCTCCATTTAGGAGTTCCATCTGCATTTACAACAGGAGTTCCTGTTTTAACCATGTCAGCAGTAAATGCTGTGTACCAGAAGATCTGCTGAGCAACGTTACCTTTTGCAAGGCTTGGAAGTGACTGATAAAAGTCCATTCCCAAAGCACCTGGAGGTGCATATTTTCTCAACCAGCTCATGTATTTGTTCAATGCATATTTAGCTGCAGGACCATTGGCTGCGCCACCACGGGATACTGAAGAACCCAGGGCACGGTTATTTTCATCTACACGAATACCCCATTCATCAACAGGTTTTCCATTGGGGAACCCTTTGTCGCCGGCACCAGCCATTGACAACCATGCATCTGTAAAACGCCATCCTAAATCTGGAGCTTTTTTACCATAATCCATGTGACCATAAATGGCTTTGCCATCAATTTCTCTTACATGTTCTGAGAAAAATTCAGCAATGTCTTCATAGGCTGACCAGTTCACTGGAACGCCGAGTTCATAACCATAAATCTGTTTGAACTGTTTCTTAAGTTCAGGTTTGTTGAACCAGTCATAACGGAACCAATACAGGTTGGCAAACTGTTGATCAGGAAGCTGATACAGTTTTCCATCAGGACCGGTTGTAAAGGATTTGCCCATGAAATCATCGATATCAAGTGTTGGAAGTGTAACTTTTTTTCCTTCACCAGCCATCCAGTCTGTCAAATTAACAACATGGCCATATCGAGAATGTGTTCCGATAAGGTCAGAGTCATTAATATAAGCGTCAAATACATTTTTGCCTGACTGCATTTGAACCTGTAATTTTTCAATTACATCGCCTTCTTGAATCAGATCATGAGTGACATCAATTCCGGTGATCTCTTTAAACGCTTTTGTCAGTGTTTTTGATTCATACACATGCGTCGGGATTGTTTCAGAAACAACTTTGATTTTCATCCCTTTGAAAGGAGCGGCGGCTTTCATGAACCATTCCATTTCTTTGAGCTGATCACTTTGTGACAATGTTGACGGTTGAAATTCTTCAGTAACCCATTTTTTTGCAGCATTCATATCTGCGCTTGCAGGCATGGCTGTGACCAAAAACAGGCCAGCTAAAATACTTGCCAAAATCGATCTTTTGACACTTTTTTTCACTAACATTCTTGCCATATTGCTCCCTCCATAATTGCCCTCTTATTTTTTGTTTTTAAAAAGCGTTATGACCCGCATGAAGGCCGGATGCAGGTCAAAACGATTACACGGTTAAAATTAAACTTTTTTATTATCCCCACCGCATGACAATGGCCATCCACACAAGCCCGAGGACAAAACTGATCCAGATCGTCATGTCCGTCAATCCGAGCCAGGCCAGGTTGATATAAGCACTGGACAAAAGCCCGATAAACAAACGATCACCCCGGGTCGTAGAGATCGGCAAAAACCCTCGCCGATCTGTAGTTGGTGAAAGTACCTGCCAGATTGTCATGCAGATTAAGGTCAAAAATATGGTAATAAAAAACGTTGCAGTGGGAACGGTCCACGCCATCCATTCTAAATTCATGGTTACTCCTTTATTTAAACTCGTCCCATGGCAAAACCCTTGGCCAGGTTATTTCTTACAAAATAGATAATCAGTGCACCCGGTATGATGGTTAACATACCTGCAGCTGCCAGAAGACCCCAGTCAAGACCGCCAGCACCGACCGTACGGGTCATGGTTGCTGCAATGGGTTTGGCATTGGTAACAGTCAGTGTTCTTGCAAACAAGAGCTCTACCCATGAAAACATGAAGCAGAAGAATGCAGTCACACCAATACCAGATTTAATTAACGGCAAAAATATCGTTAAAAAGAACCGGGGGAACTTATATCCATCAATAAAAGCGGTTTCATCAATTTCTCTAGGCACACCAGACATGAACCCTTCCAAAATCCACACGGACAGGGGCACATTAAACAAACAATGGGCCAGAGCCACGGCGATATGTGTATCAATCAATCCAAAGGTGGAATACAATTGGAAAAACGGAAGAAGAAAAACTGCTGCCGGTGCCATACGGTTGGTCAACAGCCAGAAAAAGATCTGTTTGTCGCCAATAAAATTATACCGGGAGAACGCATAGGCTGCAGGCAATGCAACAGCCAATGAGATCACCATGTTCATGGTCACGTATATGATCGAATTGATATATCCACTATACCACGCTGGATCGGTAAAGATATTGATGTAATTGCCAAAGGTAATATTCTTTGGAAACAGATTGAATGATCCCAAAATATCGGCATTGTTCTGAAGAGACATATTCAGCATCCAATATATCGGCAACATGAGAAGTACGATATAAATAATAAAGGTGATGGTTCGTTTTTTCATGATGTTTTTTCTCCTTTACCAACATTTAGCAGCACCTGATAAAGTGAAAAGCAGAACAAGAGAACTATCAGGTTATAAATCAATGAGAAGGCTGCAGCAGGGCCTAAGTCAAACTGCCCGACAGCAATCTTTACCAGATAGATGGACAAAAAGGTGGTGGAATTACCCGGCCCGCCACCGGTGAGAACAAAGGGTTCTGCATAAATCAAGAAGGAGTCCATAAACCGTAGCAGCAATGCAATGGTCAAAACGCCTCTCATTTTAGGCAACTGGATATACCAGAAGGTTGCCCAGGTGGATGCACCATCGATTTTAGCTGCCTGGAAATAGGCTTCAGGAATCGAGCGAAGTCCGGCAAACGCCAGCAAGGCAACCAATGGTGTCCAGTGCCATACTTCCATGAGCATGAGTGTAATCCATGCCTGTCCTGCGCTGTTTGTATGATCAAAAGCCACCCCCATACCATTAATGGCAGCACCTAAAAGACCAATATCCGGACGAGTAAAAATGATCCAGATCGTTCCAATAACATTCCATGGAATCAACAGTGGCAAGGCGATTAAGACCAGACTCAAAGAAGATGCCCAGCCTTTTTTAGGCATCATCAATGCAATTAAAATCCCAAGGGGCATCTCAATTAACAATACCAGGCCTGAAAACAATAACTGGCGCCCTAATGCATCATGCAGGCGGGTATCAGACAAAACTTCCTTAAACCATTCTGTTCCAACAAACAACCGGTTGTCCGGGCCGAAAATATCTTGAACAGAATAATTGACCACGGTCATCAACGGAATAATTGCACTGAACGCGACCAGTATAAATACCGGTATAACCAGGAACCATGCTTTATTATCTTTCCATTTATCCATATTAGCGATGCTCCTATTTTAATCGTTTGACTGAAGGGTTAACAGTTTGTCATTGTGAAATAATCTGATCCAGTCCTCGGGGAATCTAACCCAGGCCTGTTCAGACGGGATCACACTTTTTTCGTGCAGCCGTGCACGCAACAGGTTCCCTGACAATCGAACGGTCGCAATCTTATAACTGCCCTGGTCCTCAATGGACTTCACCGCAACCGGTATACTGTTTTCCACTTGCTCGGCATGAACTTCCAGATAAAGCGGACGAATACCAATCTCAAGATTATCTTTTATGTTTTCGCCAAGCTTGGCTGTCCTGTCATCAATCTGAATACTCGAACCATTGATAAATGCGCGATTACCATCAATTTTGCAGGGCAGAAAATTCATGCCCGGGCTGCCGATAAAGTAGCCCACAAATTTATGGCTTGGATTTTCAAACAATTCCTGGGGGGTTCCAATCTGAACAATCGCTCCTTCGTACATGACAATGACCTTGTCCGCAAAAGTCAATGCTTCCACTTGATCATGGGTCACATATAATAAGGTAAGCTTGAGTTGTTCGTGAACTTCTTTAAGTTTGCATCGCAACTGCCATTTTAAATGTGGATCAATGACCGTAAGCGGTTCGTCAAACAAAATCGCTGCCACATCTCTTCGAACAAGCCCGCGACCCAGAGAAATTTTTTGTTTGGCATCAGCACTGAGCCCTGCTGCTTTTTTATATAAGCTGTCTGTCAGGTCCAGGATATCAGCGACTTCCAGGACACGTTTTTTAGCATCTTCTTTAGAAAAACCTCTGTTCTTCAAAGGAAATGCCAGGTTGTCAAAAACCGTCATGGTGTCGTAAAGAACCGGGAACTGAAACACCTGTGCGATATTACGCTTTTCCGGCGGTAAATTAGTGACGTCCTTTCCGTCAAACAAAACCCGCCCGTCACTGGGAGCCAGCAGCCCTGAAATAATATTCAATAATGTTGTTTTGCCACAGCCGGATGGGCCAAGCAACGCATATGCTCCGCCATCATCCCAGATATTGTCAATGAGCCTGAGTGCATAATCGGTTTCATCCTGCGGATTCGCGATATAGCTGTGTGCAACTTTGTCTAAAGTGATTCTTGCCATTTATCTCTCCTATCTTAGTGGCCTAACCGTTTTCATTATGCAGGTAATCACTCACCTGGAGACAAAATAAGCTCGCCTGATTTAGAAAAAACAAACAGGTTCGCAGGATCCATATAGATCATTACTTTTGAATCTATTTTCTTAGAATAGACGCCCACTTCCTGCACCACTATCTGCTTTGATTCATAATTCGCATGGATAAAGGTTTCTGAACCATTGATCTCTGCCAGTTCAACTTTCGATTCAAGCGTCACATCTTTTCCATTCTGGGGATTTAAAAACAGATGATTGGAACGGATACCCACTATAAAGTCGCCAGATGATAAAGATTTAAGGTGGCCGTCCAATGGTATTTTTACATTCTCGCCCAGATCCAGATTACCGTCTTTCACGATTGCCGGTAACAGATTGATGGGTGGATCAGAAAATACTTCTGCGACCTTAACCATGGCAGGTCGATGATAAACCTGTGAAGTGACACCGGTTTGAATGATACGGCCTTCATCCATCACCGCGATATTACCACCCAGTTTTAATGCCTCACCAGGTTCTGTGGTGGTATAAACCACAACCGCGTCACGTTCTTTAAAAATATCCTGCAGATCAACCTGAAGCTCTTCGCGAAGTTTGTAATCAAGGTTGACCAATGGTTCATCTAACAACAAGAGGGTAGAATCTTTTACCAGTGCCCTTGCAATGGCACATCTTTGCTGCTGACCACCGGATAATTCTGTGGGCAGACGATCTAACATGAGTTCAAGATGAAGCATTTCTGCGACGTCTCTTACCTTGCGATCAATTTTCTTTTTTTCCATTCCGGAAATCTTTAAAGCGGATGCAATATTATCGTAAATCGTAAACGATGGATAATTGATAAATTGCTGGTATACCATGGAAACATTACGTTTTCTGACTGGCATACCGGTGACGTCTTCTCCATTGACCAAAATCCTGCCCGAATCTGGTCGATCCAATCCAGCCATGATTCTTAAAAGCGATGTTTTGCCGGCCAGGGTGCGTCCCAAAAATATATTGGTGGACCCTGATTCAAAATTTAGAGTGACATCTTTGAGGTAAACTTCTTCATCAACCGTCAGGTTAATGTTCTCGATTAAAATACTCATGTTGATCTCCGATTAAACGTGAAATCCAAAAAACTACATGTTCGAATAATGACATAGCATGCTTTAAAATCTTCCGCAAGTGAAAAAAACGAATATTTAGCGAAAATT
>JAAEMR010000024.1 GCA_024225395.1 Gammaproteobacteria bacterium | reverse complement strand
TGGGGGAACATCAGAGAGCAGTCCGGTACTACGGTCAATCGCCATATTTTTACGGGACAGGAATATGATGAGAATACCGGGCTGATAAATTTCGGGGTAAGGCTTTATGAACCTGAAACCGCGAGGTTTGTCACACAGGATGCATATCTCGGTGAGATGGGGGTTCCTCCTTCGCTGCACAGGTATCTGTACGCATACTCGAATCCGTCAGTTTATGTGGATTTATATGGGAATATGTCGGTAAACTGGGAAATTGACAATGCTGCAGTAAAGGCAGCAGCAGAGGGCGGGGCCTGGGGCACAGCAAAACTTTTTTTCTGGACAGGAGTAAAAACCGTTTATACGGTCCCGAATATTTTAACAATAAACTTCATTTTTAAGCATGATGAACTCAGAGATAAGTATGACCTGGGTGAAATATCCGGCCTTGAATATACAGAAGGCTCCGGCTGGGCAGGCGCTGAGAGTTTAACCAAGGGCGTTGTTATGTATTATACCGGAGGATTAGCCGGTACTGCAACAAAAGGGCTGAACGCTACAGTACAGTTTATGTCAGCCGGGACTGCTGCTGCTGCAGGCTACCAGGCAACTGAAGATGCATTTCAGGGGGAACTGAGCAGTGCCGGAACATATCTGAAAATGGGAGCCGGCGGAGCTTTTTTAGGCTTACTGGCAAGAGGCGGACATGCATTGTACTGTTCAGAAATCGGTAATATGTCTTTGGGACAATTGCTTAAAGGAAAAACCGGGAACAAAATTATCACTGCTGAATCGTTATCAGGAGAACCGGTAGAACTGGTTTTCTTAAAAGTAAGAGAAGCTGCTGCTGCTGCGCGTACTGAAGCAGCAGCTTACAGAGAGGCAATTGCAGCTGAAGCTGCTTCAGCTGCTGAGGCTTCAGCTGCTTCAGCAGCTGAAGCTTTGATTAACGATGAACTGACAGTTATAATGCGTGCAGCGGCACTGAGATCTGCTTTAAAAACAATTCCCGGAAAGGGAAAGTTGGTAATCTGTAAAACAAACGGTCAAGGAAAATTTGCGGCAACTGAAAGATACAGAATGACTGATTTAGGAGGAAGCGACGCAGGAAATATTGCCTTTTCAAATATGAACCTTGGAGGTGTAATACACAGAAGTAAAGCATTCAGCGCAAAAAGCTGGACCCCCCGCGGCTATTTAGAAACGACGTTAAACCCAAAATTCAGAACAATGAAGATTGATCCGAGACAGCGAGTAGATACTCCCCAATCATGGGACAGAGTAATTGACTGTGAAGCCAGGATATTAGAAAGGACAGCCAGAATATGTGACATGACAAATCGACCGGTTCAGGGAAGAATAATGATCAGACTTTTCCAGGCTAAAATGAAGTCCGCTTTAATAAGGTCATTATAAGTCCGAATTTATCTGAAAATCGTCATACTGATTTTTGATTTCAATCTGAACTCCCCGGTTACCCCACCATGGAACTCTGTTAAATTCTGTTATTTTACGATCTCTGAGCATTTTTGCAAGTCTTTTTTTTATCCCATGAGTATCACCGTCAAGATATGTTATCAGGAAATCTCCGGATTCATCAAGGCTCAACTCACAATTCTGATTGCTGAAAATACTTGTACGGATTGTTGACAGCACACATTGCCAATCTTCAGGACTTTGCCATTCGGGACAATTCAGTACGGAAAGAAAATAATCAGTTGCCAACCTTGCCAGCATTACACAGTAATAATGGGCTTCAATCTTTTCCGGTGAAGTGCCGGTCGGTTTATTCAGAAAATAGTTTTCGATCAGGTCCCTGATTCCGGTTTCGACAGGCCACCGAATATGATATGAATCGAGTATTTTCTCAGGGCTCAGATCAGCGTGAGTGCTCCCGAAACACCGTGTTTCATTTGTTTCCTTATTCTGTTTGACAATAAATCTCAGAAATCTGCCTGTCTCCGGAAGAATATAGTCATCACTTGCTATACGGTATTCTTTGCCGTAATCCTTCCACTCCCCTTTTTTTATCGTCTGTTCTTTCCATTTTCGGATTTTCGGATTTTGTTTAAGGCACATTGTAATGTCCGTCTCCGAACGAATCATCAGATAAACCAGCTGTTTTTCACCGGTGTATTCGGAATCCGCATAAATTTCTCTGACTGCATCGGAATCGATAATTTTGAAAAGGTTGTCTTCGCAGAATCTGTACAAAGATGAAGGAGCTCTTGAACGGCCTTCGCAATAAGCGATATTTATGACAGTGTTTGTTATGCTGTCCCAGAGAATCTGCGGGCGATGAGCATAAACCATGTCTCCTTTTTTATCCGGAGACTTTGACAAAGATTTGTCGCCCGGAAAACGGCTGTCCGAAGGGTCACAGTGATAGTCGAT
>JAAEMR010000023.1 GCA_024225395.1 Gammaproteobacteria bacterium | reverse complement strand
GGGTATTGAAATCAGAACCGAGGGGATACACGATTTGGATTTCGCCCCGTTGAACCTGCTCAGGTTGAATCACTATACCGGCTTCGATTTAAACAGGGTTAAACACCGACGGCTCACCCATGAATTCGAAGCAATCAGTTTTGATTTTTACGACCGCGAATTTAAATCCGAGCAGAGAATGTTCGAAATACCGGTGGTAATGGATGGATGCTGCAATGCCGTCGCATTTTGGTATCGTCTGTTTTTAGATCAGGAGACTTACATTGATACGGGCCCGGATTCAGGTACCATTGCCTGGCAGCAGGCTGTGAATTTTTTGGACCGGGAGATTCCGGTGAACAAGGGCGATAAATTGCCCGTCATCGGTTATCATGATCTTCATATGCTCGGTTTTGGCATCGATTCTGTGGGATGCATGCTCCAGGGCATTCAACCGACGTCCAAGAAACATCCCGACTGGTTGGAACGGTTGATGCAGGAGGAAACCGATTTTCAGTCTTATACCGGAGAAATCAATAACAGGTTCGGCCGATTCGATGCCCAGCGCGCAAGTGAAGTGCTCCACACTGTACTGGAGAATGCGGTGGATTTGGGTTTTGATCCAGTCATTGTATCCGACTTCATCATTCAATTGGGATATAGACGATAACCGCATATCCCTCGACGAAGCTCGGGACAGACAGTGCAGCAACGGATAAGGCTCGGAAGCTGGATATCGACCTGTGCGATGAGCAAGGAAATGTCTGTGTGAAGATGAGAGGAGTGTGCTCACCGTGCTCACCGGGACGTTGTTTCGTTGTTGATTTATGAGTTCAAAGAAAATGGGGCCGGGGCTTGATTTGTGATTATATAATTGTATTAGTTAGAATAGCAAGAACTTTTTTAGAAATTATTTCAGTATAACTTCACATTAGAACCTCAATTTAAAAATAAACAAAAAATTTTAGTTAAATCCAACACTAATCCATTAACTGTTAATACCCTTTTAAACAAACTATAAAAGGGCAGTATGGGAAAGAAATTATTCCCTTCTTAATTGTGAACCACCAATTCTTGAGGAAAGTATTTCCTTGTTATAGTAGTTATGAGCTTCATTTAAAACGTCATTCCAATCTTGCTCATCTTGATCAGGCAAGTCAAGCGTAATATTATTTGCGTTATTTTTC
>JAAEMR010000022.1 GCA_024225395.1 Gammaproteobacteria bacterium | reverse complement strand
TAAGTTTGATAATAAAAAATACAATTGCTTTAGTTACTTTGCACAACAGCAGTATATCGTCGATGATCTACAGCCCTATCACTGGTATAAGCAGCTCGTTGCACTGGGTGCAAGTTACTTGAAATTCCCTGCTTCTTATACTTCATCAATCATTGCTGTAGACTCATGCAATGATCCTGAACAAAATAGAAGACAGCAACATGAACTGTTATTACAGAAAATTAAAACTTTCACTGATTAATATTTACTCAACAGTAAAGTAACCAATCCTGCCATTTCGACATTCAAGTAGCACTTTGCCACTTTTATTTTTATGTATGACTTCCTGTAATTCAATTAATGTATGAATTTCCTGTTCATTAGCCTTAACTATCATTTCTCCTAATGGCCAATCCATATCATCAGCCTGGGTTCCCTGGTGTATATGAGTAACAACCAGCATAGATTTGTTCTGATCAATCGTTTGCAACATGTCAATTTGAGCGTTGCTATCCACGTTAACCATAGCTTCAATTATTTCATAACTTAATTCCTGGACTATCATTCCAAAAACTTCAAGGTATCTTCTCTCACTAATAACAGGGTTTGAGAAAACTCCTTTTTGAGGATTTCGCATTGCCAGTGCTTTACTGGAGCTTATAACTCCCTCTCTAAGGTAATCAATTCTTACTTCATCCCCTATAGGAATTAATTTTATTACATCATATATATTTTTATGCCTGTAATATCCTTCTTTATCTATAACGATACCGTGTCGATCAAATTTAATATTATTTAGTGCAAGAATAACATCCCTCTTTTTAAGGCCGGCAGCATAAAGAAAGCCATTCTCTTCAATGTTAGAAACAATGACGCCTTTAGCTTTTTGCTGATTCAATAAATCATTAAAATTATCTGCATTTTTTTGCAGCAAACCACCCATTCCGGCAAAGTGCGGTTCATTTTGTTGAACCAGGTTTTCAATAATTATTTTTACAAAACTGGCTGGCGTGATAAATCCAATATTATCTGCGCCTGCCATTATGGCTGTATTTAACCCGATAACTTTTCCATCTTTAGTGATACTGGGACCACCAGAGTTTCCCGGATTTATAGCTGCATTGGTTACAAATCTTTCTGTTGTATATTCAGATCCAGAAATAAAATTAGTTATTTCACCTCCTGATATATTTGGCTCCACCATACCCATTGGATAACCAATAGCTTTTAATTCATCACCTCTTGATGGACTTGAGCCTTCCCTTAACTCCAGATATTCAATTTCTTTGATAGCGAGTTTTTTAAAGCGACTCAATTCACTTTCAGTGAGCTTTATCAGTGCTACATCCGGTTCCAGTTTTTTTACAAGACCGACTATTTCTGCTTCGAACCTTTCCTCACTGGTTAACATGGAGCTAATTTCTATCTTTATCGCATTTCTTATCACATGTGCATTAGTGACAATGTACCCCTGAAGATTTTTATATTTTACGAAAAATCCTGAACCAGACCAGTTTCCCGGTAAATTTATTGCAGGATTTAAAACTGTTTGAACATCTTCTTCTATATTGCCTTCAACATGAATTTGAACAACACCGCTCATCATCTGGCGGGCAACATCACTAAGATTATTTTTTATTTTGACCATAGATAATCTTCAGGCTTTAATTAACTGATTCTATTTAAAACAGGAATATTAAGCTCAGTAACCACTGGCCAAGTTCCCATACATAATTAAAAACAGGTACTCCCATTAATGCCAGTGCAACAATTGACAGAAGAAACCAGCTTCCATATTTTTGATTATAATACAGATACATATGGGCCAGCTTACCTGGTAAGAAATAGGGCAAAATATAATGTCCATCGAGAGGACCGATAGGTATTAAATTAAATACCATCAATATCATATTAATACTGGCTAGAAATATGAAAAAATTATTGGCAGCCTGACCTTCAAATAAGTCCCAACCCAGCAACAAACCTAATCCATATAAATTTATGGTTATAAACGCAAGCACCAGGTTCATCAATGGCCCGGCGGCGGCTACAAATAAGACTCCCCACCTGGAGCTGTAATTTCTCGGATCAGTCGGTACCGGCTTGGCAAATCCAAAACCGATGAATATCACCATCAGTAATCCCATTGGGTCAATATGTGCAATAGGGTTTAAGGTTAAGCGCCCCATTCTTTCTGCTGTTAGGTCGCCAAAATATTTTGCCATAATGCCATGACCATATTCATGAAAGGTCAAAGATAGAATCAGAGAAAACAGGATGAGTGTAAAGAGTACAATTTGTCCCTGAAACAATAGCTGGATCATGGTAATTATTAAGATCTATTAGGAGTGTATTATGATTATGGGGGTTTTATTATCTATCTCAATATTAATTTTGGGTAAAACACTAATTTAATCACCTGGTTCTATCTTAATTTGCAGCATACCAGGAGATATTATTATCTGATAAATTTGAATATGAGCTTTGGTATAAAAAATATGTCTTTTCCTTTAACACATGATATATAGACTATAGCTAGTTAAATTATAAAAAACCGTTGAATCACTCAGGTCTATGCAACTAACTTTAGAACAGTTTTATTTTTTATTAATAGCCATACCATCACTGCTTACCGGGTTGGTTGTCTATTTTTTTACGATCATTAATCGTAACCGCATCATTTCAACTTTAGAAAATAATATCCTGTCAGAACAACAGCAGAATTTAGCTGCAGTAGAAAAGTTTCAACTGGCAGAAAAAAATATAGCTGTCAGAAATCAACAGCTCATAAATCTACACTCCAATAACCAGGATTTAAAAAATCTAAATATCAATTTACAGGCCAGCCATAGTGAACTTGAAAAGAAATATTACCAGGTACAGACTGAATTAAGCTCTACTAAAGTCTCCAGTCAAAAGGAGAGGGAATATGCCGATGAAAAACTGGCTCACTTAGAGGTTACTAAAGTTCAGCTCAAAAAAGATTTTGAGGCTTTAGCTCAGCAGGTTTTAAAATCTACTCAACAGGAGTTTACTGTTGAAAATAAAAATGGTCTGGATTTATTTTTAGCCCCTTTTCGTCAGCAGATTAAAGATTTTAAAGACAAGGTTGAAAATATCCACAGTAATGACCTAAAGCAGCGCGAAGAATTAAAAACCGAATTAAAACAACTACAGAATTTAAATCTTCAAATGACCAACGAGGCTCATGAATTAACGACTGCATTAAAAGGACAAAAAAAAATGCAGGGTAACTGGGGAGAGTTAATACTGGAAAATGTGCTTGATCGATCCGGTTTACAAATTGATAAAGATTATCGCCGTGAGGTTAGTTTCAATACCGAGAAGGGAAGGTTGCGTCCGGACGTTATTGTTTACTTACCCGAAGATAAACACCTTGTTATAGATTCAAAAGTTTCCCTGAATGCATATACCCGTTTTGTTAACGCTCAAAATGAACTGGAAAAAGAACAGGCGATTAAGGAACATATTCAGGCAATCGGTGCTCGAATTAAAGAACTCTCAGATAAAAACTATTTTGAATTGCCCGGTCTAAAATCCCCTGAAATGGTTTTCATGTTTATACCCATTGAGTCAGCCTTTGTGGAAGCAATTAAAAACGATGAAACTTTATTTCAATTAGCCATAGAACAACAGGTGTTGGTAACTACACCAACAACTTTACTCACCAGTTTGAATATTATTCGTCAACTATGGCGTTTTGAGGATCAAAATAAATATACTGCAAAGCTGGCCGATCAGGCTGGAAAGGTTTATAACCAATTGCGTTTTTTTTTAGAAAGCATGGAAGCTCTTGGTTCACAGCTTGATAAGTCACGTTCAACTTATGAAACTGCAATGCGGCAGTTTATCTCTGGTAAAGGAAACCTGGTAAAACGGGTAGAAGATTTTCAAAAACTGGGTGTGTCTGTTAAAAAGGAATTACCCCGGGAGCTGGTGGATAAGGCTAATATGGAACTGGACTTGATTGAGCATGAGCAGGACGATTCTTAATCCTGCTGTTTACTCGATTCCTGCTGCTCAACCAGAATCATTTTTTTATATAACCACCTTAGTTTCCAGGCAACTATTGCCACAAACAAAACTGTTGAGCCGATAATAATAAAAAGAAGAGTCGTATCCATATCACTTAGCCTCTTTTTTCATTGCATCGATTGCATCTGTCGAATAATCAAACGAATCATAATACAGCTTATTTTTATCAAGACCGGCACTAATAAATGATTGTTTGCAGGCATCTATCATTTGTGGGGGTCCTGCCATGTAAACAGCAAAGTTTGATAATTGTGGAAATTGCTCTAACACGGCCTGGTGTACAAAACCTGTATTTCCTTTCCATGCATCTTCTTTTTCAGGTTCGGACAAAACAGGCGTATAGCTGATACCATAATCTTTAACCCAGGTATTAATGAGCTGCTGAAGGTATAAGTCTTTTTTCGATCTTAATCCCCAAAATAGATGAATCGGTTGTTTTGTTTCCTGTTTTACAATTTCTTCTAATATTCCTTTAATTGGAGCAAAACCAGTACCACCGGCTACCAGTAAAACAGGGCTTTCATCCTGTTGATTAAAAAAGCTGCCATGTGGCCCTTCTATTTTCAGTAAAGCGCCCGGTTTCAGATTATTAAAGACAAAATCGGTAAATATTCCACCCGGAGCATGTCGGATCTGTAACTCTAATTCATTTTTATCATTTGGACTGTTGGCTATAGAAAATGCTCTTTTTCTGCCATCTTTCAATACAAAATATATCCATTGCCCGGCTTTGAAATCAAAAGGCTCAACTGAGGGTAGTTGCAATACCAGTTGAATAACATCTTCTGATAAATATTTAATTTCTTTTACTCTGGCAGGCAGGTTTTTAATTTCCTGTATTTCTTCTTTAATGACTTTAACTTTTATGGATAAATCACTAAGGGGAGTCGCCTTACAGAACAGGGCCTGGTGATTTGATACTTCATCAGCATTAATTCCATCTGGTTGCCCATTCGGATATTCTATTTGTCCGGAAATAAAAGTGCCAATACAGGAACCACATAAACCATTTTTACAGCCATAAGATAAAGTAACACCCTGTTGTAAAGCGGCATCAAGAATTGTTTGATTAGCTTCACACTGAAAATTGACATCTTCATCCACCAGCGTTATAAGAAATGACATAGTTGTATTAGTTAGAAATCTATTGGTCGAGCAGTCTAAGTCTTTTCAAGTGAAATAGGAAGTATTAGAAAACACTAATAAGCCCTTGATTTCCATATGGTTTTTTATTTTCTTTTAATAGGCTGACTTCTTCGGCTATTTAACCACTGAATGATTGGATCCCATTGTTCAAGATCCCGGTTTACCATATAGCCCGGTAATTCAAAAATACCCAATCCTCTATCTGATGCTTTATTATAGTTTTGTGTTTCGCGTATAACACTGATGAACGGCGCTTTTCGTACTTTTTTCAGATACTCTTCCAGCAAATGATAAACATTAGTGTTTTCTCTGCATCGATTTGCTACCAGCGCAACACGAGTTTCTTTTCTACTGACTTTTCCATTATTTAAAACTTCACGGATAAAAGGCGTTGCAGCTCGCATATCAATAGGTGAAGGTAATATGGGAATAATAATACTCTGTGTTTTTCTAATTAATGCGGTTAATTGTTTCCCTCTGACTGCTGCGGGCGTGTCATAAATAACATAATCTATATTGCGAGGCGTTCTTACCGTTCCTTTACTTCCATCGGCAGATGAAATGCCTGGTCTACCAACCGGTCTTTCTTTTAGCCAGTCCAGGCTTGAGTGTTGAGGATCATAATCTACCAGTAAAACTTTATTTCCTGTACTCGCATAGTAGCTGGCCAGATTAGTTGATAGTGTACTTTTACCAGATCCACCTTTGGCATTTAAAATCATGATAGAGCGCATATCCTACCTCTTATTTTTAACGTATCATTTTTAATGATTTATCCCGTATAAAGATAATCTTAGATTAATTTTATAATATACCCTGCCTTTATTATTGGCTATATTCCTAATTCATTCCACAGCGAATCAATTTTCTGTTTCACTGCTTCATCCATTTCAATCGGCTCTCCCCATTCTCTATTTGTTTCACCAGGTAATTTATTGGTAGCATCAAGCCCCATTTTTGAACCCAGACCGGAAACAGGAGAAGCAAAATCAAGATAATCGATAGGCGTATTTTCTATTAAGGTGGTATCTCTAGCAGGATCCATACGCGTGGTTATTGCCCAGATTACATCCTGCCAGTTTCTGGTATCGATATCATCGTCGACAACAATGACAAATTTGGTATACATAAACTGTCGTAAAAAAGACCACACGCCCATCATGACTCTTTTCGCATGACCCGGATATTGTTTCTTCATACTGACTATAGCCACCCGGTAAGAACATCCTTCTGGGGGCAGATAAAAATCAACAATTTCAGGAAACTGTTTTTGTAAAATAGGTACAAACACTTCATTTAAAGCCAAACCTAAAATAGCAGGTTCATCCGGTGGCCTTCCGGTGTAAGTACTATGATAAATGGGGTCTTTACGCATGGTTATGGCTTCGATAGTAAACACCGGAAATTTTTCTACTTCATTGTAATATCCCGTATGATCTCCAAAGGGTCCCTCATCAGCCATTTCATCCGGATAAATAAATCCTTCCAGAATAATTTCAGCCCGGGCCGGAATTTGTAAATCTGATAATAACGATTTGGCTAACTCTGTTTTACGACCTCGTAATAATCCGGCAAATGCATATTCTGACAAACCATCTGGAATGGGGGTAACTGCGGCAAGAATGGTTGCAGGATCACACCCTAAGGTAACGACCACAGGAAATGGTTTATCCGGGTTAGCCTGTTGCCACTCTTTAAAATCGAGTGCACCACCACGATGAGATAACCAGCGCATTATAACTTTGTTTTTGGAAATGACCTGCTGACGGTAAATTCCCATATTCTGGCGTTCTTTGTTGGGCCCCTTGGTTGTTACCAGGCCCCAGGTAATAAGAGGACCTGCATCACCCGGCCAACAGGTCTGAACGGGGAACATCGATAGATCAACTTCATTGCCTTTAAAAATCACCTGCTGACATGGCGGTTTTGTAATCATCCTGGGAGACATATCCAGAACTTTACGATATATCGGTAAAGTTTTTAGGGCATCCTTGAATCCTTTCGGGGGTTCAGGTTCTTTAAGGAAAGCCAGTAATTTTCCAATATCCCGAAGTGCTGCGGTTTGTTCTTCACCCAACGCCTGGGCAACTCTTTTTTCTGTACCAAATAAATTAGCCAGCAATGGAATCTTGCTATCTCCTGCCTGTTCAAATAACAGGGCAGGGCCACCAGATTTTAATGTCCTGTCGGCGACTTCCGTTATTTCCAGGTAGGGATCAATATTTTGAGTAATACGAATTAAGTCTCCCTGTTCTTCCAGAGACTGAATAAACTCTCTTAAGTCCTGATATTTCATAATCTTAAATAGGTTTACAAAACTTTTACGCCCTGAAAACGTTTTTTTATTTTTGCTTCAACCATATTTTTACCTATTAAAAAGCCGATAATAAAAAATACTAAAACTACTACCAGTATTAGATACCAATATAATAGAGCTAAATCGATAATATCTTTCAGACTTATCTGATTTTTATTCTGTTTATATGAATCAATTTCATCCTTAAATGTATTATTCTCTTCACTTATTTGATCAAATTCCTGCTTAATTTTAGATAACTCTTCTACTGTATTTTGATTATCTGCATTCATTTTTATAATAGTATTTTCATAATCATCAATAATTTTTTGAGTGTTTGAAAGTTTTTCTAACTGGCGACTCAGGTTTTCATTTTTTTCAAGTTCATCTTTAAGTAAAAAACTGGCCGTTGGTATAGACACCAGAAACCCATTTTTAACCCAACCTGTTTTACCATCTACAGTAATAACTTTCGAATAGGGTCCGGACCTTTCAAGTACATCGAGAACATCTCCTGAGGATAAAAGCTTTAGCGTGCCAGAATTAGAGTCTGCTTTTTTATACAGAGAAAGACGTAACTTATCGGTGACATATTGTCTTTCTTTTACTTCCTGCTTTAAATTCTGTTCACTTATTTCATTATTATCACTTGCTGCATCCTGACCCCATACAGAAAAGCTTAAGGTAAAAATTATTAAGTAAATAAAATATTCTATTTTTTTCATCATGTGACCTTTCAATAACTCACTACTCTGTAATATTCCTTACGATTAAACATCTATTCCATTATGTCTTAACAGGGCGTTAATTTCTGGTTCACGACCCATAAAACATTCAAAAGATTCCCTTGCAGGGCGTGATCCACCCTGAGATAAAATACATTGTAGAAAACGTTTACCTGTTTTTATGTTAAATATTCCTTCTTTTTCAAATGCTGAAAAGGCATCAGCAGATAAAACTTCAGCCCATTTGTAGCTATAGTATCCAGCCGCATAACCGCCGGCAAATATATGTGCAAAGCTATTTTGAAATTTGTTAAATGACGGCGGAATAATAACAGCTACTTTTTTTCTGACAGCATCCAGAATCTGCTGGATATCCTGTTCTGTTTCCACATCATTCCTTTGATGTAATTGCATATCAAATAATGAAAACTCTATTTGCCTTAGCATTTGTAAGGAACTTTGAAAATTTTTAGCCTTTATCATTTTCTGATACAGTTCATCTGGTAAAGATTCACCTGTTTTATAATGTTTTGCAAATAAATCTAAAGCTTCCTTCTGCCAGCAGAAATTTTCCATAAACTGACTGGGTAACTCTACAGCGTCCCATTCCACTCCATTGATCCCTGAAACTTCAGGAACATCAACGGTTGTTAACATATGATGTAAACCGTGACCAAATTCATGAAATAAAGTGATTACCTCATCATGAGTAAACAGGGCAGGTTCATCACCTATCGGAGGTGTTAAATTACAGGTTAAATAAGCAACAGGCTGTTGAATTTTTTCATTTATTTTATATCGATTAATACATTCATCCATCCAGGCACCGCCTCGTTTGCCATCACGGGCATATAAATCGAGATAAAATTTTCCTGATATTTCTCCATCTGCATTCTGTATTTGAAAAAACCTGACATCATCATGCCATGTTTGAATTTCATTTATTACTTCTGATATTTTTATCTGGTAAAGCTTTTCAACTATTTTGAATAACCCGCTAACCACCAGGTCCTCAGAAAAATAGGGTTTTAAATCTTCATCTGAAATTTTATATTTCTGTTGTTTTAATTTTTCACTGTAGTATGCATTATCCCAGGCCATTAATTCCTCGGTAAAACCTTCTGATTTGGCAAATTCTTTAAGCTGCTCTATATCTTTGTGTGCGACGGGTAAGCTTTTTTCAGCCAGTTCGTTTAAAAACTTAACCACTTCATCATAGCTAGTCGCCATTTTGGTTTGAAGAGATAATTCTGAGTAGTGGGAAAAACCCAATAAATTTGCTTTCTCCTTTCTATTTCGTAGGATTTCGACCATATTTGCAGCATTATCCCATTTCTTATCGGTATAACCCTGATTCGAAGCACGTGTACTGAAAGCCTGATAAATTTCCTTTCTTAAATTTCTATCGGCAGCATAAGTTATCACCGCTATATAACAGGGCATATCAAGAGTTATTCTGTAACCAGTCAGTGACTTCTGTTCAGCATATTGTTTTAACATAGCAACTGCATAATCAGGCAAACCCTGTAAACGGCAATCGTCCTCTAAAATCAATTCCCAGGATTGAGTTGAATCCAGTAAATTATTTTCATAGTTTGTTTGTAATTCAGATAATTTTTTTTGTATAGATTGATATTTTTTCTTATCTTCACCCGATAAATCAACTCCACCTAATTTAAAATATAGCAAAGAGTCTTTGAGTGTTTTTTGTTGGGCATCATTGAGATCATTATAATTATCACTGTTTGAAATCTGCTGATAACCATCAAATAATTTTTTGTTTTGTCCTATTTCAGTGGAATACTCACTCATCAGGGGTAGACATTCATTATAGACTTCTCTTAATTCATCACTACTTTTCACTGAATTCAAATGCCTGACAGGTGACCAGGCTTTATTTAAACGATCATCCAGTAACTCCAGAGGCTGAACAAAATTTTCCCAGTTACATTCTTCCAGTTTTTCAAGACTGGATATTTGCTTTCTGTTTTCTAATAAAATTTCTTCAATTGCAGATTTTATTATTGCTGGTTTTATTTGTTCAAATTGAGGTAAAACACTGTTATTTAGTAATGGGTTATTCAAGTTTTTATTCTCTTTTTATTAGAATTTTACGGCAGCAATAAGAGTAATTAATAAGAAAAAAAATAACACTAAATAAATTGATAGTATTCTTAATTTTTTCCTTTTTAATGCCTCTTCTGATAGAGCAGATATTATAAAAGGTTGATTTTTTTCTATAGTTTTTTTTACTATATGAACAAAATTTTGTTGTTGCTTTTCACGTACTTCTTCAATAGCTTTTTTCCTTACAAGCTTCCATTCCTGTTTCTGAATTTTACCATTATTATCAAGATCAAATCGTTGTAATTTTTTCTGTGGCTCTTTTTTCCAGTTTTTTATTAATTCTTCAACCTGTTTTTCGGTAGAATTTATATCACTTTTCTTTTGTATTGATTTAAACAATCCAGATACATAAAGTGGTTCTGCAACGGATATTATTTTTTCAGTAAATCGATATAATCCAAAGCCAATATATCGACTAAACCACCATGATTTAAGTTTCCCTCTAGACTTTGCCTGGAAACTACTTCCATACCAAATTAATTCTTCAGAAGGTACAACTAAAGCACCTTCAGGTATGACTACACATTCAGCCGTATTATCTTCCAAATAAAAGAGCTGATCAGATACATCATTGGTTTGTTCTGACCAGGAATTATATTTTCCACTTCTATTTTTCTTTTCTACTATGCATTGATACCACAAACAACGGCGGTTACTAAAAGGGGATGTAATTTCCAACCCGGGTATGAATTCACCCATACCTTTAAGCTCTACATAACCTTGTGCAGCAGAGGCTATTTTTGAAGTTGCAGTATCATTGATATATCGATAACGATGATATGTTTTGTAAATTTTTACAATTAAAATAATAAGGAATATAAAAAGCAGGGAAACCTGTAAATGATATTCTGCAGAACTTAAACCCTTTATATATTCATTAATCCAGGAAATCATACATATAATATTGACGGACAAATACTGTTATCCATCAGAAAATAAATTATTCAAATTAACATCTTTAATTTCTTCAACATTAAATTCTAGTAGATCTCTGGCTTTAAAATCTAAACCTTTTGCGATAATAATATCTGGAAACTGTTCTATACGTGTATTATTAATATTCACAGACTCATTATAAAATTCTCTTCTATCTGCAATTGCTGACTCAATAGAACTTATACGATGTTGTAGGTGTTGGAAATTTTCATTGGATTTTAACTCTGGATAAGCTTCAGCTACTGCAAATAAATTCCCTAACCCCATTCTAAGCATTCCTTCTGCCTCACCTAATCCAGCCATATCCTGGGACTGTCTACTGGCTGATACCTGATTTCGAGCCTGCATCACCTTTTCCAGGGTATCTTTTTCGAACTTCATGTACTGTTTACAGGTTTCTACCAGTTTGGGTATTTCATCATGACGTTGCTTTAATAGCACATCTATATTCGACCATGCCTTAGAGACATTATGTTTAATTCTAACAAGGTGATTATAAATATTTATTACAAAAGCTATAACAAATAGTAAAACTGCCCAGAAAATAATTACGTCGGTATCCACTGGTTAAACGTCCAGATTATTTACATTCAGTGCATTTTTTTCAATAAAATCTCTACGCGGCTCTACATGATCTCCCATTAGTGTGGTGAAAACTTCATCTGCTGCAATGGCATCTTCAATTCTAACTTTTAATAAACGACGGTTATCGGCGTCCATAGTAGTCTCCCACAATTGATCAGGGTTCATTTCACCCAGGCCCTTGTATCGTTGAATATTTTGACCTTTTTTGGCTTCTTTCATTAACCATTCGTACACTTCACTAAACTGTGTAACCTTTTGTTTTCTCTCTCCTCGGCTCACGTAAGACTCATCAGAAAACAAATCTAGCACTTGATCGACAAACTTTTTAATCAACTCATAATCGGGGCTATTAAAAAAACTGGTTTGAACTAAGGTTTCACTGGTAATACCATAAACTCTCCTCGATATTACTATTTCCTGCTGTTCTTTATCATCTTCTCTTTGTGAAACAGTATAGTTAACTGAATTAGCTGACTTATCATTCAAACGTTGTTGAAGATCATCTGACCACAATTGAAGTTTTTGATCAGAATCCAATATTTCCGAATTAACAGAGGGCATATTAAGTAAATTATCCAGAAACTCTGATGGTATGGTTCTTTTTAATCTCTCAAAAATAGCAATTAAGTTCATATATTGACGCGAAAGATCTTCTAATGCTAAATCTGATAGTGCAGGCGCACTCTCATCAACATATAACTTAGCACCCTCGATGGCTAACTGAAGCAGGTAATTGTTAAGTTCCTTATCATCTTTTACATACCTTTCCTGCTTACCCTTTTTAATTTTATATAAAGGTGGTTGGGCTATATATACATGACCATTTTCTATTAACGCGGGCATTTGCCGATAAAAAAATGTTAATAGTAAAGTTCTTATGTGTGACCCATCAACATCAGCATCCGTCATGATTATAATATGGTGATAACGAAGTTTTTCTATATTAAATTCATCTCGTCCAATACCGGTACCGAGAGCAGTAATTAACGTACCCACCTCTGCAGAACCCAGCATTTTATCAAAACGTGCTTTTTCTACATTTAGAATCTTACCTTTCAAAGGTAGGATAGCCTGAGTCTTTCTATTTCTACCCTGTTTCGCTGATCCCCCGGCTGAATCACCCTCCACCAGGTAAATTTCAGATAGAGCAGGATCTTTTTCCTGACAGTCAGCTAATTTTCCAGGCAAGCCTGCAATATCTAGCGCTCCTTTTCGACGTGTCATTTCCCTTGCTTTTCGGGCAGCTTCTCTTGCTCTGGCAGCATCAACTATCTTACTGACTATTGTTTTTGCATCACCGGGATTTTCTTCTAAAAAGTCTTTTAATGCATCAGACATGATAGATTCAACAACTGATTTAACTTCTGAGGAGACCAGTTTATCTTTTGTTTGAGATGAAAATTTAGGATCTGGAACTTTCACCGATAAAACTGCTGTTAAACCTTCTCTGGCATCATCACCACTTGTAGAAGCTTTATTCTTGCCATTTAAATTTCCTTCCATGTATTGATTCAACGTCCGGGTTAATGCTGTTCTAAACCCGGATAAGTGAGCACCACCATCTCTTTGTGGAATATTATTAGTAAAACAAAAAATATTTTCCTGATAAGAATCATTCCATTGCATAGAGACTTCAACGCCAATATCATCTTTACTGGTTGAAAAACTAATAACTTTTTGATGAATAGGTGTCTTATTCTTATTCAAATGTTCAACAAATGCCCTGATACCACCTGCATATTCAAAAACATCTTCTTTGCTAGACCTTTCATCTTTTAAATGAATTCGAACACCGGAGTTAAGAAATGAGAGTTCACGCAATCGTTTAGCTAAAATATCATAATGAAATTCAATATCCGAGAAGGTGTCAGTACTGGGTTTGAAACGAATTTCCGTTCCTGTTTGCTCTGTATCTTTAATCACGGTTAATGGAGCAACAGGTTCACCATGTTTATATTCCTGAAAGTGAATTTTACCGTGTCTTTTAATTGTTAGTTTTACCGTTTCTGATAAAGCATTAACAACAGAAACACCCACACCATGTAAACCACCAGATACTTTATATGAGTTATCATCAAATTTACCACCCGCATGAAGCACTGTCATAATAACTTCTGCAGCGGAACGGCCTTCTTCTTCATGGATATCTACCGGGATCCCTCGGCCATCATCAACTATAGATACTGAATTATCATTATGAATAACAACCTGTATTTCAGAACAATACCCCGCAAGGGCTTCATCGATTGAATTATCTACAGCCTCAAAAACCATGTGATGTAAACCTGACCCATCATCGGTATCACCTATATACATTCCAGGTCTTTTTCTAACTGCATCAAGTCCTTTTAGGACTTTTATACTCGACGAATCATATTCTGACATTGTGTTCTCATTTGTGTTTTACAGCTTTTATCATACCATGTTCCACGTGAAACATTTTATATTCTTCATGGCTTTGACAGAGGTATTCTTTGCTTTCGATATTAGTTATAAACAACTGAATTTTCTTACTATTCAATTTATTTAATAAGTATTTAACTGAGCCTTCATCCAGTTCAGAATCTATATCATCAATCAGGATCATAATTTCTCGATCATTTACTTTTTGAAGTAAATAAACCTGAGATATTATAAGTATTATTGTTAATTTTTTTATTTCACCTCTTGAGAGAACAGTCTGTGCATGACGTCCATATGACAATATATCTATATTATCTCGATGAATTCCACATTGCGTAAAACCGTTTTTAATATCTTTATTTCTTGATGAATTTAAATTTTCTAATAATGATAACTCAACATTCCATCCAGGTTTGTAAACCAGAGAAATATTCAAATGTTGGATAGTTTCTGGAAATTCCTGATCAAGTACTAACTGTAAAGATTTTATATATTTTTTTCTAAAGTTAAAAATTGACATACCCAATTGTGAAATTTTCTTATCCCAGTAGTAAAGTTCAGATAAGTTATTTCTTGTTTTTAGCAAGGCATTCCTCTGCTTCAATGAATGTTTGTGATCAGACCATAAGGATTGATAATTGTGTTCCACGTGAAACAAACACCAATCTATATACTCTCTTTTATGGACGGGTGTTCCAATTATTAAATCAAAACTACTTGAATTAATAATTCTTACAGGGGTCTTTTTTGCCAGCAAAGAAACCTTATGAATAGTTTTATTATCTATGCGAATTATTGATGTTTTATTGTTCCTGGATATTCCAGCTTTGTAATCATCAAATAGGGAAAATAATAGAAAACTATTTTTTTTATGTTGTATACAATGATTTATAGAGTGGGTCTTGAAAGAGCGTCCCTGGCAAATTATATGTAAAGCTTCAAGAAAACTGGTTTTACCTGAACCATTTAATCCAGTAATAATATTTAGATTCGCATTCAGATCAACAGTCGTTGATATTAAATTCCTGAAATTGTTAAGGCTTAATTGCCTTATAGCCATTTGATTTCTATGTTTTTATAAACGCATCGGCATAACAACATAGCGAAACAGATTTGATTCTGTTGATGTTATTATGCAGCTACTGTTAGCATCTTTTAGATTTATTTCTATTTCTTCAGAATCAAGAACTGAGAACACATCGAGTAGGTATGTAACATTGAAACCAATTTCAATATTTGCCTCATTATACTGAACAGTGATTTCCTCTTCAGCTTCTTCCTGATCGGGATTATTCGCTTGAATGGATAAATTATTTTCACTGAAAATTAATCGAATTCCTCTGTACTTTTCATTTGAAAGTATAGAAATTCGATGCAAAGACTGTTTCAGCAGCTCTCGGTTAACGGTCATTTTTTTATTACCGTCTACGGGTATTACCCTATTGTAGTCAGGATATTTTCCATCAATTAATTTTGAAGTAAATACTAAATCTGTAGTTTCTGCTCGAATATGATTTTGACTCAAGGTGATGATAACTTCATCGTCGACTGGAGTTAATAATCGAGCTAGTTCCAGTACGCCTTTACGAGGAATAATTAACTGTTTTTCAAAACTTAAACCTGTTGATTCATTGTACTCACTTAATGCCAGGCGGTGACCATCGGTAGCAACCAGTCTTACACCATCTTTCGATATCTCTAATAACATGCCATTTAGATAGTAGCGCACATCCTGTTGAGCCATGGCAAAGGCTGTTTTATCAATCAACAACTTCAGGACTTTCTGAGGAATAGTGAATTGACTAACAGATTTCATTTCATCTATTTTCGGGAAATCTTTAGAGGGCAGGGTAGCTAAAGAAAATCGACTTCTACCTGAATTCAGAATCAATTTATGTTCTTCAAAAGTAAATTTTATTTCTGCATTCTGAGGCAGGGCTTTACATATATCTAATAATTTTCGTGCAGGCACTGTGGTAGAAAAATCTTCAGTAATGGTTATATCCAGACTGGCGATTAATTCTATTTCCAGATCTGTAGCCGTTAATGTAACTTTCCCATTGTCCGACTGAATTAATACATTGCCTAAAATAGGTAAGGTTTGTTTTCGCTCAACGGCTCCAATGACATGTTGTAAAGGCGTGAGTATTTGTTCTCTATTAATAATAATATTCATTATATATATAAACTGTTATTGTTATTAGTAACCATCAAAAATGTTGATAAACTAAAAATAATATTATATTTCAACAACTTAAGTACCAAAAATTACTATTTTATGTTGTCACTATGTTATCAGTAAACTGTGGATAAGTGATGGATAAATTTAACCATAATATTTATTCAGTAGTTATCCACAACTATCTAACAGACTTATTCAAAACTAATCAAATGTTTAGTTACTAAGCGTTCTAAACAGGTTTTCGAAATCCTCATTGATTAAATGATCTTCCTGGCACAATTCAGTCACTTTACGGCAGGCATGTAAAACTGTTGTATGATCACGTCCACCAAATGCACTGCCAATTTCGGGTAAACTGTGCCTGGTCAATTGTTTCGATAAAGCCATCGCTATTTGTCTTGGCCGTGTTATAGATCGGGTTCTACGACTCGATAACAAATCAGAAATAGACACTTTAAAATAATCAGACACCGTTTTTTGAATATTTTCTATGGTTATTTTTTTATCCTGAACAGCCAGTAAATCTTTCAGGGCTTCCCGGGTAAATTCCTGAGTGATCGGGTGTCCGGTGAAGTGAGCGTGGGCTATTACCCTTTTTAATGCGCCTTCCAGTTCACGAATGTTCGATTTGAATTTACTGGCAATGAAGAAAGCGACTTCCTCAGGTAAATGTGCATGTATGGATTCAGCCTTGCTCTGTAATATTGCGACACGAGTTTCCAGGTCGGGCGGTTTAATATCCACTGCTAAGCCCCAGCCTAAACGAGATCTTATTCTTTCTTCCAGCCCGTCAATTTCTTTGGGATAACGATCACAGGTGATAATCATCTGAGCTTTTGATTCATATAAAGAGTTAAAGGTATGAAAAAACTCTTCCTGTGATCTATTTTTATCGGCAAGGAATTGAATATCATCGATTAGTAAAGCATCTACACTTCGATAAAAGTTTTTAAACTCATTGATTTTGCTGTGCTGCAAAGCTTTAACCATGTCAGAAACAAAACGTTCACAATTGACATAAACAACATTACTTTCTGGGCGAAGTCTTTTTATCTGATTACCAGCTGCCTGCATTAAATGAGTTTTGCCGAGTCCGACACCCCCGTAAATATACAGCGGGTTGTAATCTGAACCCGGTTTGCTACTGACCTGGATTGAGGCTGCACGAGCTAACTGGTTTGATTTTCCTTCCACATAATTTTCAAAAACCTGAGATTCATTCAAATTAGCGGGGTAGGCTTGATTGACTGAAGGAGGTTGTTGGTGAGCCGAATTTAGAGAATGATTATTGTTTTCATTTGAAGCTGGTTTAACCTGGCTACCGATATTGATAGAAACATCAATTGTTTTTGTGTCATCTAAATGGTGAACTGTTGTTTTTATCTTGCTCAGGAAGTTTTTCCTTACCCAGTCCATGACGAAACGGTTGGGTGCTAGCAGTTTTAATGTATTATTTTCAAGGCCTGCTTGAAGGGGCAGTATCCAGGTATTAAATTGTTGCTCACTCAGTTCTGTTTCAAGATGAGTTATACACTGTTCCCACAGATCGTTTTTCAAGCTTTGTTATCCTGTTTAGTTATTTTAATAGAAGACGTCTGTAAGCTATAAACAAAATGCAGCGATAAATATCATTAATATTGATTTTATTCAGACCAGGTGACTATTATCGTACTTATCCACAGGTCGTGCAAAATTATTTTGCTATTTTTTTAATATTTAACAACATAAGTGTCGAATAATATTGACGAATGGTGAACTTATCAGTATCGTGTCGCGCCTGCCTTTTTAAGGCAACTGATCAGTGTGAGAATTTAATATGAAACGTACATTTCAACCTAGTAAACTAAAACGTGCTAGAACCCATGGTTTTCGTGCACGCATGCAAACCCGTGGCGGACGTCTTGTTATCAAGGCAAGAAGAGCAAAGGGTAGGGCGCGTTTAACGCCTTAAGCCATGGAAACCAGGGCTGGAGAATCTTTCTCCAGGTCATCCAGGCTCACCCTTAGCGGTGAATACAAGCAAGTTTTTAACAATAATATTCGAGTATCAGATGACTGTTTTACCTTATTGATAGGAAAACAACAGGGATCAACTGCTCGAATAGGTTTTGCAGTTGCGAAAAAGCAATTAAAACGTGCCGTTGATAGAAACAGGATTAAGCGCCTGTTAAGAGAGAGCTTTCGTTTACATCAAAACGAATTACCAGCTACAGATATAGTTGTAATGGTACGCTTTAAAATTTTGCGCTTAACCAACCAACAAATTTTTGCGAGACTGGATAAACATTGGCGTAAAGTGATCAAACAATGCGAAAACTTTTAATATTGCCAATTCGTTTTTACCGCTACGCGATAAGTCCTTTTTTAGTCAGTCGCTGCCGTTATACTCCTACCTGTTCTGAATATGCAATTGAAGCTTTAGAGCGTTTTGGTGCGTTGAAAGGTGGATGGTTAGCTATAAAAAGAATATTTTCCTGCCATCCCTGGGGGAAATGCGGTTACCACCCGGTTCCACCTAAACATTAATTATTACAACACAGACTACTATGGATAATTCAAGACTTTTTCTTTATGCAGCTTTAGCATTTGTTGGATTACTCATCTGGGAGCAGTGGAAAGCCGATTACGGCCCGCAACCCGAACCTGTTGTTCAACAACAGCAACAATCATCATCAGCTCTATCTTCAGCTCCACAAACTTCGCAGATAGCGAATGATCTTCCCGAACTGGCTAATATTCAAAATGAAGTAAGCCCTGATTCGAGTAACAATGCTGCAAATAACAGCGGTAAACTGATTTATATAGAAACAGATGTATTTGAAGCCCAGATTGATACTTTGGGTGGTGTCATAAAATCTTTGAAATTAAAGAATTATCCGGTTGATTTGGAGCACCCGAATGAGTATCTGGAGTTAGTTCATAGTCAAGCGGATTCCGTTTACCTGGTGCAAAATGGATTAAGGTCCTCTGCCAGTGCAGCGCCCACGCATTACAGTTCATTTACTACGGCTGAAGACAGCTATGTGATGGAAGAATCCGCTGATGTATTGAGAGTCCCCTTTCAGTGGAATGAAGGTGGCATACAGGTTATTAAAACTTATGAATTTAAACGTGGTGATTATCTAATCAACCTGAATCACCGGGTTATTAATCAATCTAATACTGAATGGGTTGGTAGTCAGTATCGTCAATTACAACGTTCACGCCCGCTAGAAACCAGTAAGCTACTTTATACTTACACCGGTGCGGTTGTTTATAACGATGAAATAAAATATGAAAAAATAGATTTTGATGACATGGAAGAAAAAGCTTTTCAACTGGAATCTTCCGGTGGTTGGGCGGCCATGATCCATCATTACTTTTTGACAGCCTGGATAGCTAAACCGGAAGAAAAAAATCTTCTGTATTCTATCGCAAATACCAAACGTTACCCTGCCACTTACACCATCGGTATGCGTTCTGACAATCAACAGATTAGTGCCGGTTCAGAAGGTGAATTTAATAGCCAGCTATTTGGTGGACCAAAACTGGTTAATCGATTAGAAGAAATTTCTCCGGGACTGGATTTAACGGTTGATTATGGAGCATTAACTTTCTTATCCAAGCCACTTTACTGGTTGTTATCATTCTTTTATGACATTGTAGGAAACTGGGGATTAGCCATTATCCTTCTTACCCTGACCGTCAAAGCTATCTTTTATAAACTGTCGGAAAAAAGTTATAAATCCATGGCCAGAATGCGTAAAGTCGGGCCACGCCTAAAAGCATTAAAAGAGCGCTATGGAGATGATCGCCAACAGATGAACAAGGCGATGATGGAACTTTACAAAACAGAAAAAATTAACCCGATGGGTGGTTGTTTGCCGATGCTTGTGCAAATGCCGGTATTTATCGCACTGTACTGGGCATTGTTAGAAAGTGTTGATTTGCGCCAGGCACCGTTTATTTTCTGGATACAGGATTTGTCGGTCATGGACCCCTATTATATTTTGCCGGTTATTATGGGAATTAGCATGATTATCCAGCAAAAACTAAGCCCGACACCGATGGCTGATCCTGTGCAGGCTAAAATGATGATGGCTCTGCCCCTGGTGTTCACCGTATTTTTTGCCTTTTTCCCTGCCGGACTGGTTTTATACTGGGTATCAAATAATATCCTGACTATTTCCCAGCAGTGGGTTATTACCAAACGTATAGATTCCGGCGAAGAAAAGTAACGCCTCATTAAAAATATCAATGTCACAAGATACCATTGCCGCCATAGCAACACCCCCGGGTGCAGGTGGCATTGGTATTATCAGGTTATCCGGAAATAAAGCTCTTTCCATTACCGAAACCTTAACTAAATCCACCTTAAAAGTATCTTCAACACACTTCCGTAAATTTTATGATGCTGATGATCAACAGCTTGATCATGGCATTGTGCTGTATTTTAAGTCGCCCCATTCTTTTACCGGTGAAGATGTTGTAGAGCTGCAGGGTCATGGTGGCGTAGTGTTACAGGACATGTTGCTCAGTCGAGTTTGTGAACTGGGAGCCAGGCTAGCGCATGCGGGTGAATTCTCAGAGCGTGCTTTTCATAATGACAAACTGGATTTAACTCAGGCAGAAGCTATCGCAGATTTAATTGAATCCGGTAGCCAGGCGGCAGCCCGTGCTGCGATGCGATCTTTACAGGGTGTTTTTTCACATCAAATTCATACACTGGTTGAATCCATCATCAACTTACGGGCTTATGTTGAAGCGGCACTCGATTTTGCAGAAGAGGAAATTGATTTTCTGGCAGAATCGGACATCCAGCTTAAAATTCAGGAAATTATAGACAGTAATTTATACATTCTGACCGAAGCTGAAAAAGGCAGGATATTAAACGAGGGCATGACACTTGCCATTGCCGGTCGTCCCAATGCAGGTAAATCCAGTTTACTGAATTACCTGGCCGGCTACGATGCTGCCATCGTGACTGATATTGAAGGCACGACCCGGGATGTCATCAGAGAGCATATTGCGTTAAAAGGAGTTCCGGTAAAAATCATCGATACTGCCGGATTAAGGGATTCGACTGATCCAATAGAACAGGAAGGCATAAAACGAGCCTGGCATGAAATAGAAAAAGCAGATGTAGTGCTGTTATTGATCGATGCTTCAAAAGGGTATTCAGCAGAAGATGAAAAAATTGAAGCACGTTTGAGTGAAGCCCATTTATTGCGTCTATACACAAAATCAGACCTGATAAACGCCAAGCAGAAAAAAACCATTACCGAGTGTTTAATCTCCACTAAAAATGGTGAAGGTATTGATGATGTGATTGAGTTATTGACTAAAAATTACGCAGATTATAATCAAAATCAATCCACTTTCATTGCCCGCAAAAGGCATGTTGAAGCGTTAAAAGCAAGTTTAACCAGTTTACATCATGCGAAGTCTATTTTTGAACAAACTCAGTCCGGCGAATTAATGGCTGAAGATTTACGTTTTTCTCAGCAGGCACTGAATCAAATCACCGGTGAATTCACCACTGAAGATTTACTGGGGAAAATATTCTCCAGCTTCTGTGTCGGAAAGTAATAAAACTCTCTGAGTAGTTATGTAAAACTACAATTGCAGCATACGTTCTTTTTCTTCGGCAGAGGGTTCAAAAGTTCTGCTACGGTAATAGTCAAAAATAGAATTTACCGCTTCCTGCGGGTCATCGATAATCTTAATTAAATCGAGATCGGATTTACTGATAGTGCCTTCTTCAGCCAAAGTATTTTTGAACCAGTCAATTAAACCAGACCAGAATTTTGACTCGACCAGAATAATAGGAATCTTTCGTGTTTTCCCTGTTTGAACCAGGGTTAGAATTTCAGCCATTTCATCCAGAGTTCCAAATCCGCCGGGCAAAACGATATAGGCAGTGGCATATTTTAAAAACATCACTTTACGAGTAAAGAAATGACGGAAATTTAGTGAAATATCCTGGTATTCATTAGTGGTTTGTTCATGGGGTAATTGAATATTCAACCCGATACTGGAAGACTTTCCAGCAAACGCCCCTTTATTTGCCGCTTCCATAATACCGGGCCCGCCACCACTGACTACAGAAAACCCTGCATCCGATAATAATCGCGCAATAATTTCTGCTTTTTTGAAATAAGCATGGTTTGGATCAGTTCGAGAAGAACCAAAAATACTGACGGAAGGTTTGATACAGGCCAGGTTTTCAAAACCATCCACAAACTCTGCCATGATTTGAAAAATTTTCCACGATTCCCGGGTCAGAGTGGATTCAATATAAGCGATATCATCCTTGCTCTTAACTGTGTTTTTATTATTCATTCAGGTATTCTGCCCAGACATTAAAATTTCCAATATTCAATTGTAACTTATTCATATGAAAGAAGAGAAAAGAAAAAAACTGGTGTTAGTCGATGGCAGTTCATACCTGTTTCGTGCATTTCATGGCCTGCCTCCGTTGATCAGTAATGGTCATCCCACGGGCGCTATCTATGGTGTTTTAAATATGTTGCGGAAATTGATGCTGGATGAAAACCCGGATTTCATCGGCGTTATCTTCGATGCCAGGGGAAAAACCTTCAGAAATGATATCTATCAGGACTATAAAGCCAATCGGCCACCCATGCCGGATGATTTACGTGTGCAGATAGAACCTTTGCATAACATTATCAAGGCGCAAGGTCTGCCTTTGGTAATCGTTGATAATGTTGAAGCCGATGATGTGATAGGTACCCTGGCCAAACTGGCTGCAGAACAGGGATTTCAGGTACTGGTTTCCACGGGCGATAAGGATATGGCTCAGCTGGTGAACGAACATGTGACCTTAATTAACACAATGAATAATGTGCTGATGGATGAAAACATGGTCGTTGAAAAGTTTCAGGTAAAACCGGATCAGATTATAGATTACCTGGCATTAATGGGTGATACCTCCGATAACATTCCAGGCGTGCCTAAAGTAGGACCGAAAACAGCCAGTAAATGGCTAAATGAATATGGAACGTTACAAAATGTGATCGATAATGCTGAAAGCTTCAAAGGAAAAATCGGTGAAAATCTTCGAGCATCGCTGGATTTTTTACCCATGTCTTATGAATTGGCTACCATCAAACGGGATGTAGAGCTCGATTTTGAAATAGAAGATCTACGCCAGCAGGAAATAGATGTAAAAGCACTGAGTGATTATTACCAGCAATTCGAATTTAAACGTTGGCTGGATGAACTGGAATCAGAAGGTTTTGAGATTGAAGAGGTTGAGGAAGCTCCAGTCGGTGATTATGAAATGGTACTGGAACAAGCCTCTTTTGATCGTTGGCTAAAAGAAATTTCTTCGGTTGAGTTATTTGCAATTGATACTGAAACTACCAGTATTAATTACATGGACGCCGAAATTGTAGGTTTATCACTGTGCACAGAAGCAAACAAAGCCTGTTATATCCCGCTGACACACAGTTACTCAGGCGCACCAGAGCAATTGAACAGGGAAAAGGTTCTGGAAGCGCTTAAACCCATTCTGGAAAACTCCCAAATTGGTAAAGTGGGCCAAAATATAAAATATGAACATCATATTTTCAAAAAATACGGGATCAATTTAAAAGGTATTCAACATGATACGATGTTGCAATCCTATGTTTTAAACTCGACGGCAACACGACACAACATGGATGACCTGGCCGAGTTTTACCTGAATAGAAAGACCATCCATTTTGAAAATGTAGCCGGAAAAGGTGCCAAGCAGGTCAGCTTTGATCAGGTCGATCTGGAGATGGCAGTCCCTTATGCCAGTGAAGATGCTGATGTCACTTTGCAGTTACACCAGGCAATGTTTGACCAGTTGAAACAGGAAAAATCCTTACTCAAGGTTTATCAGGATATTGAAATGCCATTGATACCGGTGCTGGCACGCATAGAACAAAACGGTGTTTGTCTTGATCAGGGGCTGTTGGAAAAGCAGGCCCAGGAAGTTGACCATTTACTGGATACGATTCAGGGAACAATTTTTGAACTGGCGGGAGAGAGCTTTAATTTGAGTTCGCCAAAACAGATACAGGTCATCTTATTTGAAAAGCTGGAATTACCAGTTATTCGTAAGACACCGAAGGGACAACCTTCAACAGCAGAAGATGTTCTGGAAGAGTTGGCCAGAGATCATGATATTCCAAGGTTATTGTTGGAACATAGAAGCCTGAATAAACTTAAAACCACCTATATTGATAAACTGCCACAACAGGTCAATTTACACACGGGCAGAATTCATACTTCCTATCACCAGGCTGTTGCATCAACGGGAAGGTTGTCTTCATCCAGTCCAAATTTACAGAATATCCCGATTAGAACTGAACAGGGCCGGCGAATTCGTGAAGCTTTCATTGCTCCTGAAGGCTATAAGATAATGGCTCTGGATTATTCTCAGATAGAATTGCGTATCATGGCTCACCTTTCCGGGGATGAAAGCCTGCTAGCAGCTTTTGCTCAGGGCCTGGACGTGCACCGGGCAACAGCGGCAGAAGTTTTTGCTATTTCTAATGAGCTGGTTTCTACCGAACAGCGCCGGGCCGCAAAAGCGATCAACTTTGGATTAATTTATGGAATGTCGGCCTTTGGTCTGGGTAAGCAACTCAATATCGGTCGAAGTGAAGCACAAAAGTATGTCGACCTGTATTTTGAACGTTATCCGGGTGTAAAAAACTATATGGATGAAACACGTGAAAAAGCGCATCAGATGGGTTATGTGGAAACGGTTTATGGTAGAAGGCTATACCTGCCGGAACTTAAATCACGGAATGCACAACGTAGACAATATGCAGAAAGAACAGCGATCAATGCTCCGATGCAGGGTACAGCTGCAGATATTATCAAACGGGCGATGATCACGGTTGATCAATGGTTAAGCAGTGAAGGTGATCAGGCCAGAATGATTATGCAAGTTCATGATGAACTGGTGTTTGAAGTTAAGCAAAATGAAATAGAGTATTACCGGGAAAAATTGTCTGCTCTGATGACATCGGCTGCAGAATTATCAGTTTCGCTTGAAGTTGATGCAGGAGTCGGGGATAGCTGGAATGAAGCACATTAGAGGTAAAATAGTGCCGATTATCGGGTAAAACTGAAAAATATAAATAAATGACTATAACTAAAGTATATGAAGGAACCTTGAATAAATGGTTTGGTCATATAATTATGCGCTAAAGCCCAGCGCAAGTTCGTTCTTCCCTCCTGTTGAACGGATGGATCTGGTTACCCCACCGGATCGAGTTTAGACCCTGGCTCAGTTAAGTCTCTGCCAGGGTTTTTTTTGGCCATGGATGCCTTATACCCAGAAACCATATATGGTCAAGAAAGCTGCCTGGCCACAGATGTGCTTATGCTGTAAAGCCATGTGCAGATATATTGCTCCAGCAATAATAAATTCCAAATAAATAGTTAACAGCGAGCAATGCTCACAAGAAACTACCCAACATCAAGCAACTTATCACAGTAACCCACAAATTCATCAAGACCCAATCCACTCAAAGCCGAAAATGCAGACACAGTGATATCCTGGCCGCCCAATTCCCGGTTAATTTTCATGACAGTTCTTTTTCTGCTATCATTTTTCAGCTTATCTGCTTTGGTCAGTAGAATATGAATGGGTAATTGTTCATCCATTAACTCAATAAGTCCCCAGTCCAGATCGGTTAAACCTCTACGTATATCAACGACGATGATCAGGCCGCTCAATGATTTGCGATCGACTAAATAACTGGATAACACGGTATTCCAGTGTTGACGCAGTTTTTTCGGAACTTTGGCAAAACCATATCCGGGTAAATCAACCAGTCTACGCTCATCATCGAGTTCAAAAAAGTTGATTAATTGTGTGCGTCCGGGTGTTTTACTGGTCTTACAAAGGTTCTTTTGATTGGTCAGTCTATTTATAGCGGTGGACTTTCCTGCATTGGATCGTCCGGCAAATGCTATTTCGTGCCCGACGTCTTCAACAAGCTGAGATAGCTCAAAAGCACTGGTTAAATAGCTAGCTTTTTGATATAGGTTAGGCATTAGGCAGAGTTTATTGAATAGCAAGGGAAGGTATGATATACATTCCGCCCCAAAATTTCTGTATTCATTTTTTTAACTAGGAGATCCTATGAAAGCTCGCCACATCAAAGCGGTAATGCTTGGGTTAACAGGCTTAATGGCTGTAACCTCAATTCAGGCGGCTGATATCGAAGCCGGTAAAGCTAAAACACCTTTATGCATTGGTTGTCACATGGCAGATGGTAATAGTGTCAATGTCATTTGGCCACGTCTGGCAGGACAACAAGCGTCCTATCTGGTGAAGCAGCTACGTGATTTCAAATCGGGTAAAAGAAGCGATCCGACCATGAATGCCATGGTTGCGTCTTTAACCGATGAAGATATGGTTAATATTTCAGCCTACTTCGCTTCCCAAAAGCCCAATGAAGCTAAATTTGACGAAGCATTAATCGCACAAGGTCAAAATATTTATCGCGGTGGAATAACTGAAACTTCAGTTGCGGCCTGCATGGGATGTCACAGTCCATCCGGTGAAGGAAACGGTCCTGCAGCTTACCCTGGCTTAAACGGTCAGCATCCAGAATATATTGCAGCCCAGTTGCTAAAATTTAAAGATGGCAGTCGTAATAATGATGCAGGAAAGATGATGCGTAATGTAGCAAACCGCATGTCTAATGAAGAAATTAACGCTGTAGCAGCCTATGTTGCAGGTTTGAAATAACGCCAGACCTGTGCCTGCCCTCAATAGCCTGAAACCTATTGAGGGCAATTCAAAATAAAAAACTTTTCTGATTCAGGCTGGTTCATCCAATATTCATGTTAATTAAGTTAAACTAAGTGCTAACTTAATGGTCAAAATGACTCGTTTAAATATAACAACAAGAGGAAATACTATGTTCCGCACAGGAATTTTTACAATTTTTGCTTTATTGGTCTCTTTTACATCAGTAAATGCTCAACAATTCGATGAAGGCATCGAATACATTGAAATCAAGAAACCGGTAAAAACCTCTAATAAAGATAAAGTCGTCGTGACCGAGCTATTCTGGTACGGCTGCCCTCACTGTTTTCGATTTGAGCCTTATGTAGAAAAGTGGCACAAAACTATTCCAGACAGTGTTGTGCTCGAACAGGTACCTTCTGTATTGAATCCAAGCTGGATGGAACATGCCCGTGCCTATTTTGCGCTTGAAATGATGGGAGAAACTGAAAAAGTACATATGAAATTATTCAGTGCGATTCATTTAAAAAATATGCGTCTAAACAGTGTTGATACTATTGCTGCATTTGTTAAAGATTTTGGTGTCGATGAAAAGAAATTTCGTGAGCATTATCACTCATTTCCAGTTGATACACTGGTTAGAAAAAGTAAACAGAAAGAACGTAAATATGGACATCGTGGCGTTCCAGCAGTTGTGATCAATGGAAAGTACAGAACCAGTGCTTCTCAGGCAGGTAGTAATGCGAGAATGATCGAGGTTATTGATTATCTGGTAAAGAAAGAATTAGCAGGGAAATAGAAGCATAATTTAATAGAAAACCTCTAAACCTTTAGAGGTTTTCTAGTTCCCTCCCGAATTTTTATAATTCACTTTTCGATCACATCAAATTCCGCCTTTACAGCTCTTTGAAAAGCCGGTTAAGATTACCCGCTTTTTAATTTCAGACTGATCAGTTACTGAAATGTTAATAAACTATTTTTAGGGGTATTCATGCCACATATTGTTATTGTCGGTGCCGGCTTTGCTGCTTGTACAGCTATAAAAACATTAAGAAAAAAGGGTTTTATTGGGAAAATAAGTCTGGTTGCCCCCCGCGCAGAATTGTTTTATTACCCCAGCCTTATCTGGGTGCCCCCCGGTAAAAGAGACCATACTGATCTTATCGTGCCTTTGCATGATTATCTGGAAAGTAAAAATGTCGATTATATCCAGTCAAAAGTAACCGGAATCGATACTTCTGCAAAAATACTCACACTAGAAAAGGGCTCTGTTGATTACGATGCGGTTATCATTGCCAGTGGCGGGCGTTATATTCAAAAACTTCCGGGAATAGAACATGCCAAAATAGCCTGCAGTGGCTGGGAAGCGACCAAGGAATTTTCAGACAAGTTGGCTGCGATGAATGAAGGCACGATAGCTTTCGGCTTTTCCGGTAATCCAAATGAACCATCGGCCATGCGTGGCGGACCTGTTTTCGAATTTCTGTTTGGTGTTGATACCATGTTAAGGCAGCAGGGAAGGCGTGAGAATTTTAATCTGGTATTTTTCAGCCCGGCACCAAAACCTGGTAAACGCATGGGAGAAAAAGCTGTCGATAGAATTCTTTCTGAAATGAAAAAACGTAATATAAAAACCTATCTGGGTAAAAAAATGAAACGTTTTACCGAGAATTCAGTAGAAACCGAAAAAGAAACTTTCAATGCAGATTTGATTCTATTTATCCCCGGAATGACAGGACCCGACTGGGCTATGAATTCTGGACTGAGTTTATCTGAAGGCGGTTTTTTTAAAGCCAATGAATATTGCCAGGTTGAAGGTGAAGACTCAGTATTTGTTGCAGGTGATGCTGGCAGCTTTCCGGGACCGGAGTGGAAACCTAAACAGGCACACATGGCAGATCTTCAGGCTGAAGCAGCCGCAAAAAATGTTCTAGAAACCTTACAGCTGAAAAAAGTCAGGCATAAATTCAGAACAGAATTGATATGTATTGTCGATACATTGAATAATGCCAGTATGGTTTATCGAGGACCAAAACGTGGTTTTATGATGAAGATGCCACCATTACACTGGGTCAAGGTGCTGTATGAAAAAATGTATCTGAAGACTTATATTAAGTAGCACAAAAGAGTTTTTAAGGTTTACTTTTCTGAAGAAAAGGCTTTTAGTGCATTTTCTACACGTAAATACTCTTCTTCAATAGCATTTAACTGTGTGGATTCAACCTTGATATTGTCCTTGCATTGCAACTCTATAGACTCTGCCATGGAGGATAAGTTTAACGCCCCAAGGTTTGCACTGCTGGATTTTAAACTGTGCGCATGACGTTTTAATAGTGTGAACTGCTGGTCATTCAGTGCTTTCCATAAATCTGAAATTAGTTGCCTGCTGCTTTCAAAAAAGACAGATATAAGTTCATCAAAATCATCTTCCATCGCATTTTTTAAAGAGATTAAGGTCTCTTTATCGAGCAGATTGATTGTGGGCAATGACCGGGAGATATGATTTAGTTTTTTTCCTGAAACCATTTTATTAATGGCATGTTGAATAGAGGATAATAAAATTTCGGTAGTAAATGGTTTGGAAACAAAGCTCTGCATCCCGGCTCTACTACATTTACCCTTATCATTTTCCATGACGTTGGCGGTTAAAGCAATAATGGGTACAGATAAATTATTCTGTTGCTGGTAAAAATTAATTTCTTCTGTAGCCTCAAAACCATCTTTAACCGGCATTTGACAATCCATCAACACTACATCGAATTCATGTTGCTTAAAAAGATCAATCGCTTCCTGACCATTATTTGCAACCTTAACTATCAGGTTATATTTTTTCAGTAAGTTACTTGCAACTTTTTGATTTACCAGATTATCTTCGGCCAGCAAGACTCTGACACCTTTAAAATCAAAATTAAGTACATCATTATCCTTCGAATCTATTACATCGTATTTAGTAATAATACCAGAGTTTGATACGGGACTATTATACTCACCTAAAACACATTCCAGGGTATCGTGTAAAACATCTGATAAGGCAGGTTTTGTCAGGTAACCTGAAAAGCCGATATCTTCAAATTTACTAGCATCGCCCTGACTTGCAGATGATGAGTAAATAACCAGAGGACAATCTGGAATTTCTGGATCATTGATAATTAATTTACCCAATTCAGCTCCATCTATATCCGGCATTAAATAATCAAGAATAATAAGGTCAAATGATTTTTTTAATACATCAGATCCCTTTAAAATTTCTATACCCTGTAAGTAATTCGATGCAATAAAGACATCCATGCCAAAATGTTGTAATTGATTTCGCAAAACGTGTAAATTGATACTGTGATCATCGATGATAAGAACTTTTTTAGAGAGCAAAGATTTTTGTCGCAGGTTTTTACGTTCTTCAACAATGGGTAATTCAATTGTAAAATAAAATTTTGATCCTTTATCCGGTTCGCTTTCGATATTAATAGAACCGCCCATTAATTCGACCAGCTGTTTACTTATAGAGAGACCTAAACCGGTACCCCCGTATTTCCTGGTTGTAGAATTATCTGCCTGAGTAAAAGACTCAAATAACTTCTGCTGTTTATCTTCTGCTATTCCAATACCGGTATCGATCACTGAAAATTCTAAACTAATGCTATTGTCTGAATTAGTTGCTAGGGGTTGTACCTGAATAATGACATACCCCTCTTTAGTAAACTTCAATGAGTTTCCTACCAGGTTCATCAGTATTTGTCTTATGCGTCCGGCATCACCTTTTACAAGTTTTGGACATTCTGCAGAATAATTTAAAATGAGTTCAAGTCCTTTTTCACTGGCTTTGGGCATTAACAGTTTACATATCTCGTGAACAGATCTTTCCAGGTCAAAATCTATGGGGTCGATTAATAAATGACCCGCCTCAAATTTAGAGAAATCCAGTATATCGTTAATAATAGTGAGCAGCGCATTACCGGAACTGGAAATAATAGAGACATATTCAGCCTGCTCATGGTCCAGGCTGGTATCATTTAATAATTGGCCCATACCGAGAACACCATTTATCGGCGTTCTTATTTCATGGCTCATGATGGCGAGAAAATCTGCTTTAGCCCTGGCGGCTGCTTCAGCTTCATTTTTTGCTGTTAGTAATGCCTTCTGTGCATTTTTAGCATCGGTGATGTCAGTCATAGTTAGAGAGAAATATTGAACAGCGACATCATCTTTAAGTTTCATTATAAACAGACTGACAAATATTTTATATCCATATAATGTATCAAGGGCGGTTTCTCCAGCCCAGAAGTTTTGATTCAGAGCAGTCGGAATTGCAACATCTATAAGGGTTGGCAGTATTGCCTGCTTTTTAAAAATATCGTTTAAGTTAAGACCATGGTTTAAGATCTCATTGGTTATGCCAAAGGTATCTCTGGAGGATTTATTGATTGAAAGAATGGTGCCTTCAAGTGAAAATGTCATCATCAGGTCTGGACTGGCTTCACGTATTTGCAATAGCCGTTCCTTTTCCTGATATTCGTGAAATCTTTCGCTAATATCGGAAAAAGAAAGGATAGAAGCGACTATTTTGTCTTTTTCATATACCGGAGCTGAGCTAATTGAGGTGTACAGCATATGCCCGTCTTTATGCCAGAAAATCTCTCTATCCAGATATTTGTATGAGCCGCTAAATAATAGTTGATAAATGGGTGATTTAGTCCACTCTAATTTAACCTTGTTGATATCCTGATACTGTAATTTAGTATGAAAATGTTTGCCCAGTAATTCGCCTCTTTTGTAACCGGTTATTATTAAAGCTGAATCATTGATAAATCTTATTTGCCCATTGATATCCAGTTCTATGATGCCAGTATTGACCAGATTAAGCAGGTTTCTGGCCCTGGCTTCAGCTTCGATAATGGTTTTATCTTTTTTAATCTGCTCTGTCAGATTATGAATATTAATTGTGAATAAACTATTCTCTCCTGACAGTGCCTGACGCAGTTTTAATTCCACAGTAAGTTCAGTATGGAACCTGTTTCTAATCGTTAAAATTTTATTTCTTGAAAGTGAATTATTAGAAGGGGTTGATTCAAGATTCTCATAAAAATCATTATTATTGTGTAAATCAATAATAGGTTGAATGGGTAAGTTAATAACTTCATCATAGCTCCAGCCAAGAATTTCTTCTGCGGCGTTATTCCAGCCGATGATTATTGCTTCACGGTTAACCGTAATAATAGGATCTACAGATGAATTAATGACGTGTCGAGTGAGTTGTTCACTTTTAAAGTGGCGTATAGAGTCACTAATATTTTTGCTGGTTGCCTCTGATAACCTGAAATTGGTTATAACTATAAAACCCAGGTAAATCAGCATTCCAATTGCCAGTTCAAATTTTATACCTTCATTATTGATTAGATCCATAATCAAAAGTGGGACTAGAGTTAAACAAATATAGATGATGCCAAGATTGGTAAAACCAGTCGTAGTGGTCATAGACCCGGCAGAAAGAGCAGAGAAAGCCATTACTGTAATGAGTACTATCTTCTGGTCAGAGAAATCCAGAAAAATAATAGAAATAAAAGTCCAGCCGAGTCCCGTTAATATAATATTGAAGTAGATTGCCTTGCGGTAGCTTTCGTCAGTAAAAAATTGTCCTCTGGCATAGATTTTGAAAAGGGCCAATCTGGAGAGTATTATTAGAATTTGCACCACATACCAGCATAAAACTAAAATAAACGGGGCACTGTAGAAATAAAAATAAGCTAAAAAACTGGCGGCGGTACTAACGGAAAAAACGCCTAAAGGAACATTTTTATTGTAAAGCTGTATCAGCTGATGAAGATAATCTTTATTATCTACAAGGTTAGTAGACATTATGAAGTCTTCCAGCTGTAAATAGCTTCAGAGATATTTCCATTTCCCATGTAATTAAGAGATTCACATAAATCTCTGATTAACGATATTCCCCGGCCAGATAAACCGGTGTGATTTTCAAGATCTGGAACTAGTTGTTTTTCATGGTCAAATCCCTCTCCACTGTCTTCCAACCGAATCATGATACTTCGAACATTGTCATTTTGTTCGACTGCAATATGGAAAGTAATATGACCGTCTATTAAGTTGGTTAACCGGTTTTCCCGTTCTTTAAAATAGAGTGCAAAACCTGATGGGTCTGATTTTAGTGTTGAATTTAACTTTAGAACACCATGGTCTAGTGCATTAACATAGAGCTCGGTTAACACGGTAAATAAAGTTTGTCGTTCAGACTCGATACCTTCCATTTCCATAATTTGATTAATGATTAAGGGTACGGGATTGGTTTCTCGTAAACGGTGGTTCTTCAGATTAAATACATATTCCCAATCACCATTAGATTCAAAATTATGTGTTTTTTCAGGTATAGATTTATGTTCAGTAATTTTCGGAAGTAAATCGGGAACGCAGTTAATCTCAATTAATGTAATATCATCAGCCTGAGCCCGGTTTCCACAAAACTGTTCCAGCTGAGAAAGCAGGCTCTCAAAGATGCTATTTTTTTCAGCATTCTGAATAGTGTACTCAAGACGCTCTGATCCAAACTCTTCATCTAATTCTGACCAGGCTTCAGTAAGGCCGTCACTGTATAGAATCAATTTGTCGTTCTGATGCAGCTCAAGGGTTTGCGCTGACTCTCTGGTATTTGGATTGTCGATAATCCCTAATGGTAGAATGTTAGACTTTACATGATGCTTGATCTGATTGGTTGCTCCATCAATTATCAGCATTTCCGGCATGCCGGCATTGAATATTGTGACCTGGTCAAGATCATGGCTAATACTGATTAGTTGAACGCATAAAAACATGCCAACGGGCAGGAACTGGCGTAATTTTTTATTAATTCCATTCAAAATTTCTTCCGGCGTAAAACCTTTAGCGGTCATAGCTCTAAAAACTTCCGATACCGGCATAGCGCCTAAAGCCGAAGATAGTCCATGTCCAGTAAAATCGCCTATCAAAAAGTGGATATCCCGGGAGGGGCTGTATTCGGACAGAATCATGTCACCACTAAAAGTCGTTGTGGGACGAATAATACTGCGAATATTTTGATTTATAATATTGGTTTTCTGTACTGCATTGTTAAAAACCTGCTCAGCGATTTCCTGTTCGCGGTGAATCAGGCTATACATGCCCTTTATTTCGCTGTGTAGGTTTGAAATTCTTTGCATCGCCTGAATTTTGCTCTGCAGCAAAAATCTATCGTAGGGTTTTACCAGAAAGTCATCTCCACCAGCATCGATACAGGCTTGCAGTGATTCCTCGTCAGTGATTGCGGTGAGAAAAATAACGGGAATAAAGTTATTTCCAGCTTCTTTTTTTATAGCCCGGGTAGCTTCATAGCCATTCATCACAGGCATCAAGACATCCATGAAAACTATATTGGGAGATACCTGAACAAATAATTCGACTGCCTGTTGCCCGTCTTCTGCTTCTACGGTTTCGTAACCCTGCTTTTTGAGCAGTGAGCGCAGTATGAGTCGATTTATTATTTCATCATCGACTATCAGGGCTTTCAGTGGTGCAGATTGGGGGTTCATTTTTAAAGCTTAGATTTTTTATATATGACCCCCTTTTTGTAGTACAAAACCACCGTTAATCAAGATTTTAACAGGATCAAAAATGTCTTTTAGCAGTGAAATATAGTTTATGATGGTTTAAATCCTGAAAGTCACAGGTCATTTAAATTGAATGATTGTGCTGTTACAGTAACGGTTTCCTGTTTTCCAGGTTAAATAGATTAATCAACTTTTTATATGCTGAGTATTCATCACAGTAATAGCCTGAAGAAATTAACAGAAACTTTGTTACTACAATTGCAGGGGAGTCGCTCATCGGTACTCGACCCAGAGCATATTCTGGTGCAGAATCCGGGCATGAAACGCTGGTTGCAACAGCAAATCAGCCTGTCTCAGGGTATTGCTGCCAATTTACGGTTTCCCTTACCCTCAAGATTTATCTGGGATATTTTCCTGACACAGTTTGATGATGTTGAAACCCTGTCAGCCTATGATGGTGAAGTACTCAGATGGCAACTGATGTTTGTTTTGCAGCAACATATCGATGACCCTCAGCTTACGCTGCTAAAGTCCTATCTAGCCAATGATGATAAAGCACTAAGCCGTTTTCAACTGGCGGAAAAACTGGCTGGATTATATGACCAGTACCTGGTCTATCGCCCAAAAATGATTCAAAACTGGGAACAGGGAAAGCCGATAAAGTCGTCAACCGAAGTCTGGCAGGCGTACCTATGGTCGTTGATTCGTCAACAAAATCATAAACCCCATCGTGCGGATCTCATTTTAAAGCTGATTAATCACCTTTCCAGTGACAAAATCGATCGGACTAAATTACCGGACCGACTCTTTGTTTTCGCCATTTCGGCAATGTCACCACTGTATCTTAATGTGCTGGCTGCCCTGGGATCTAACATTGATGTGCATATCTTTAACCTGAACCCCTGTGAACATTACTGGGGTGATATCCAGAGTAAAAAAGAGCGGGTCAGATTAGGTGATAAACCTCTGTCTGAAAATGAACTGTTGGCATCTTTGGGAAAACAGGGAAGAGACTATATCGATCAATTCTATGACAGTGCTTTTGAAACGATTGATAACCACCTATTTGAAGACATTCACCCGGATAGCATTTTGAACCGGGTGAAATATGATATTTTGCAATTGTCTCTTGACCCACCAGAGACTGAATTTGTTGAAGATGATTCTATTCAGGTCGTGAGTTGTTACAGCGAATTGCGTGAACTTCAGGTATTACATGATCGCTTACTGAAAATGCTGGCGGCTAATCACTCGCTGCAACCGCATGATATTGTCGTCATGTGCCCTGATATCAATACACTTGCACCTTATGTTGAAGCTGTTTTCGGACAACAGGATGACAATAAGACAATACCCTTCAGTATTTCAGACCATAATGAATTGTCATCGTCACCCTTACTGCAGGCCATTCTGGACTGGATTCGATTACCGGTAAGCCGCCTCACGGCCAATGAAATCTTAAGCTGGCTGGAGCTACCGGCTTTACAAAGAAAATATGGGTTGAATGAAACTTCAGTCGAAACCATACGTTACTGGATCATCAACAATCATATTCACTGGGGGTTGGACCAACAGCATAAACAAAAATTGGGTCTGGCAGAGGCTGCAGATAGTCTAAATACCTGGTTGCATGGTTTGAGCCGGCTGCTAACGGCCTATATCATGAATGCTGGCGTTGAGCTGTTTCATAACAGGGTGGCTTCAGAAACCGTCATGAGTCAGGCTGACTATCAGTCTCTGGGCCATCTGCAAAAGTTTCTGGATGACCTTTCAGACTGGTCTAAACGCCTGTCTCAGGCTGTGGAATTACAACAATGGCAACACAATGTTAATGAGTTGATAGATACATTTCTGCAACTTGATGATGAAGAAGAGTGGTTGATAAAACCGCTAAGGGATGAAATTGCCAGCTGGCAGCAACAGATGACTGAAGCTGGGTTCAGTGAACAATTAGATGCAACGTTGATTCATTATATTTTACAAAATGCAATATCACAGGGATCGGCACATCACTACTATCTGTCGGGTGGCATTAATTTCTGTAATCTTATACCGATGCGTACGCTGCCATTTAAAGTGGTTTGCCTGATTGGAATGGGTGACGAACATTTTCCTCGTCAGGAAATTCCCTTGCAACTGGATTTAATCAGTATTAATCCTCAAAAGGGTGATAGATCCAGAAGGGAAGATGACCGATACATGTTTCTACAGTCGTTGTTGTCGGCTCAGGATAGACTATATATCAGTTATGTCGGACAGAATAAAAAAGATGATTCTACCTTAGAACCTTCGGTAGTTGTTACGGAGCTACTGGATTACATCGAACAAACAACGGGGTTTAGAATACCTGTTAATAAAACTGCACTACAGGCATTTAGTGCTAAAAATTTTGAACAGGGTAGTTATGCCAGGCAGTGGCAGGCTAATTCAAAAAACAGAATATTAGAACCCTTCGGACAAAACATTGAGCAAGAACAGCCCGATGCAATTATCACCCTCGATGAATTAATAAAATTCTATAAAAACCCGGCTAAATATTTTATGGAAAAGCGATTGAATATGTCATTGAGCGATTACGCAGAAAGTATTCAGGATGATGAAATATTTACTCTGGATCCATTACAGAAATTTTCGCTTAATGCCAAACTACTGAATGAATTATTTGAAAATGGAAAAGTACAAAATAGTAGATATTTAAACAGTGGAGAGCTGGCAGAACAGAATATCGGGCTCATTCAATTTGAAGAAAATTATCAACAGGTCAATGATGATTATCAGAAAGTTTCAACGCATCAGGAATTTAACGGATTTACATTTTTTGATGGAAGTGTAAAGCTGGATGAAGAGGAAATCAGTGGTCGGGTTGCTTCTTTTTCACAGCAGGGATTATTACAGATAAATCAGTCAAGCTTGAAAGGGAAACATTTTTTCAGCTACTGGATTCAACACTGTTTCTTATGTGCACTTGAAAGTATCCAGTTTTGTGAGTTTTATAATAAAGAAAAAATATATGGGTTTCCTGTTTTTTCAGTAGAGCAGGCAAAAGAATACTTACAGCAGTTTATTAATGGTTTCAATGCTGGAAGAAAAAAAGCACTGGAATTTTACGTAGACACAGCCTTTGAATATGAAAAACTTTTACATTCAAAGGGTGAAACCATTGCGCTGGAAAAAATAAAAAGTCTATGGACGCCAGGTGATTTCAATTCATTTTATGAAGCTGAAGATATTTATTTAAAAACCAGTCTGAAAAATTCTTCTTATAATGCAGATAATTTTTCAGCAGAATTTTTTGATAACTCGTCACTTTATATGTCTCCCGTGGTAACAAACATGCAGGAGATAAAAAAATGAAACAGGCATCAGTCGTCAATATAAAATTGCATCCACTGCAGGGGGTGTCGCTGATAGAAGCCAGTGCAGGTACAGGTAAAACGTATACCATCACGCATCTTTATGTTCGCTGTCTGTTAGAAACTGAATACAAGGTTAATCAGATTCTGGTGGTTACTTTCACCAATGCTGCAACCCAGGAGCTGAAAGGCAGAATAAGAGAGCTGGTTTATGAGGTATGGAATTACCTGACAAATATGGATATTGAAAATAATCAATTTGATGATTTGTTTTTACAGTTTCGACAAAATGAAAAAGCAATTTTTGCTCTACAGGAAGCTTTAATCAATTTTGATGAAGCGTCCATTTATTCTATCCATGGTTTTTGTCAGCGGGTATTAAATAGTTTTCCAGTTGAAACGAATTCATTGTTACAGCAGCAGATTGTGCCTGACGAAAGAGAACTGGAGCAAGCCGCGATTCGTGATTTCTGGCGTATTCATATTACCAGTACAGAGATTAATAAATTACGCTGGTTGCTGACACAGTGGAAACATCCGGATAAATTATTAAACGATGTAAGGCCGCTACTGGGTTTTGAAGAAGCTGTCAATCAGGCTGCCGAACAGCTTGACATGGAGTCGGTTGAAGAAAAACTAAAACAGACATGGGTGGAATTAAATAAACTGTGGGAAAGTTCCTCCGAGGAAGTTGTGGCTTTCTTGATGGATAGCCCTGCGTTAAATAGAAGAAGTGTAGCCAAAAAAACCATTGAAAAATTAATAATAGAACTGCAGCAATATATTGGAGCAACAGTTTCCTACGGTATTCCAGAGAAATGGGAATTACTAACACGATCGAAATTGGTAACATGTTTCAAAAAAAATACTCAGGATGATCGAGTGAATTTGCAGTTTTTTGAAGTAGCAGAAAATTTTAGTGAGTCACATCAAGACTGGTTATCAAAACAAAAACTAGAAATTATAATCAACGCAACTAATAACGTTCAACAAAGTGTTAAAGAGACTAAAGCTGACACACAAAATATTTCATTCAACGATTTAATAAAACAGTTAAGCAGCGTATTAAATTCTGATAACACTTCATTCATAAATAAAGTGACCAGTTTATATCCTCTGGCGATGGTGGATGAATTTCAGGATACAGACCATAAACAATATAATATTTTTAAAACACTGTATCAGTCAGCGTCGGATAAGGATAAAACTTTAATTTTAATTGGAGATCCAAAACAGGCTATTTATAGTTTTCGTGGTGCCGATGTTTTTACCTACCAACAGGCGAAACAGTCCACCGATAATCACTACACCCTGAACACTAATTATCGTTCGACATCTGATTATATTAACCTGGTTAACAGCATTTTTAAATACAATGAAAATTCCTTTATTTTTGAACAGTTGATAGAGTTTTCTGCCAGCCAGGCTAATAATAAAAAGCCAAAATTTATTTCTGAAAACAATGTCAACTCTTGCCCGTTAGTTTGCTGGATTCATCCTTTAACCGATAAACCCTTAGCAAAAGATAAAGCCACAGATTTTTTTGCAACAACCTGTGCCAATGAAATATTCAACTTGTTACAGCAAAAAACTTTATTGCTGGATAAAAAAATAGTAGAAGCTAGAGATTTGACCATTCTGGTGAAAACCGGTCGCCAGGCAAGCCTGATGAAAAATAAACTGGCAGAGCTCGGTATCAGCAGCGCTTTGATATTACGCGATTCTGTTTTTGCCAGTGAACAGGCGCGAGAAATAAGTTTATTACTTGAAGTATTGATAGATCCTTCAAATATTCGACGATTGAGTGGTTTACTAAGCACCGATTTATTTGGCTGGAATTCAAAGCAAATTGCGAACTTACAACAGGACAACTTTCAATTGGTAACCCTGCTTGAGCAAATGAAAGAGTATCAGTTGCACTGGCAACATAAAGGAATTCTGTCAATGTTTTTTAAATTGCTGGATGAGCAGCAAACCCTGCAAAAAAGTCTGAGTGACATGGATGGTGAACGAAGAATGACTAACTGGATGCATATCGTCGAGTTATTACAGCAGCAGTCAAACAAACACGCGAGTTTTAGTCAGGCTTTACACTGGTTAGTGCAGCAACGTGAACAGGTAAAGGATGGTATTAGTCATGAAGAGCATCAATTACGCCTGGAAAGTGATAGTGATCTGGTCAGAATTGTCACTATTCATAAAAGTAAGGGGTTGCAGTACCCCGTTGTCTTTATTCCGTTTATGTGGGATGTCAAAAGTAACAGGTACCAGCCTGAAAGTTATAGTTATCATGATGAGAATGGAAACAAAAAAGTCATGATTTATGATGAAGCTGAGCGGGATAGCTGGCATCAGGAAAACCTGGCCGAAGAAATAAGATTATTTTACGTGGCGATGACTCGTGCGATTTATCGATGCTACCTGGGGTTTGGTCATATTAAAGGAGCCGGTAGTAGTGCCGTTGCACATTGTTTGTTTAGTGATCTTATTAAAAAGGGAAACTACCCACAAAATTTGGATATATATAAAGAGGCTGAGTTACGCCAGCCATTCTTGACCCTTAATCAGCAAGCGCAAAATGCAAAAGTTGATGTTCCGTTAATTTCATTCCACGACGATGTTATCGCTGAATCTATAAATTTGCCCGGACATGATGATACAAAATCACAGCTGGAGCAGGCATCCGCAAAAAAATTTACGCGGAAAATACAACAGCAATGGCGAATCAGTTCATATAGCCAGATAACTTCGAGCGGATTGATTGAAGAGATCCATCGTCCCGATTATGATGCAGTCATCAGCCCGGTAATAGAAAAAGAGGCTTCTTTACCTATTGATGAACTGAGTAGATTTACTTTTCAAAAAGGAGCCAAAGCAGGTAATTTCTTACACGATATTCTGGAGTACCAGCCTTTTGATGAATCTGTAAATGAAAGCTTGATTCAGGGTAAATGCAGTGAATATGGGTTTGATGAAAAATGGATTCCCTGTCTAATGCAGTGGATGGAAGATATTCTGAATTGTAATATAGGAGATATGCGACTCAATCAGTTAACCGCAAAACAAAAAATAAGTGAGATGGAATTTTATATGTCGAGTCATCATTTACAGGCAGAGCAGTTAAATTCCATATTACATCAATACAGTTACAGCAGGCCTGAACAGGCATTTTCTTTTTTCACTATAAACGGTTTCATAAAAGGGTTTATAGATCTGGTGTTTGAATATGATGATAAGTATTTTATTGCTGATTATAAAAGTAATTTTCTGGGTAATTCAGCCCAGAAATATGACAAACAAAGCTGTAAAGAAGCGATGTATGATCATCACTATCACTTGCAATATCTGATTTATACGTTGGCTCTACACCGCTTTTTGAAGCAACGAATTAAAGACTATGATTATGATTCACACTTCGGTGGTGTCTATTATTTATTTTTGCGAGGCATGTCAGTTGAAAACGAAAATATGCAGGGGATTTATTTTCATAAACCAGAACTGAAAGTCATTCAACAACTGGATGGTTTATTCAATGAGTAAGCTGGCTGAAATTAAAAAACTGGCCGCTGAAAATAAACTGGATTACTGCCACTATACTCTGGCACGATTTATAGACGATAATATCCAGCATGCTACAGAGTTTTGTTTATGGTTAAGTGTGCTGGTGAATGTTGAAATAAATCGTGGCAATGTTTGCCTTGATGTTTCATCAATACCTCAAAAAAGTCAGGAACTTGGCTGGATTAACTGCCCGAAAATTAGTGAGATTTTACCCAGAATAAATTCCAGTCCGGTTGTTGGTGAGGGTGATGAATTAAGCCCTTTAATTTTTGAAAATAACAAGCTGTATCTGAATCGTTATTATCATAATGAAAAGAATATAAGCGAAAGCCTGTTAAGTATGACGAAAACCAGCAACGTCGATATAGATATTAATACAATCAATAATCTGTTTGCGGGTTCAGAGGTTCCAGACTATCAAAAGCTTGCAGCTATCATTAGCTGCAAACATCAACTTAGTATTATTTCCGGTGGACCGGGTACCGGTAAAACCTGGACCGTTAGCAAAATTTTAACCTTATTAATTCTGCAACAGAAAAACAATAAGCTGAAGATAAAACTCGCGGCACCTACGGGTAAAGCTGCAGCACGCCTATCTGAATCGATAGAAAAATTACGTAGCGAAATGAATCTGGATGACACTATCAAAAAGCAGATACCCGGTGAGGCGGTCACCTTACATCGATTGCTCGGAATACATCGATATACACATCGACCAGGCTATCACCAGCTTAACCCTCTCTCCTGTGATGTGCTGGTTCTGGATGAAGCTTCAATGATTGATCAGCAAATGATGGCTGTTATCTGTGCTGCATTGCCTGCGCAATGCAAATTGATATTACTCGGTGATAAAGATCAGTTGTCATCGGTAGAGGCAGGCAGTGTATTTGCAGATTTATGCGGCGGTTTGAGCGAAACAGAATTTAATAAAGATCAGCAACGCTGGATAAAACAACAAGTAGACTATGACTTACCGTTACACCGATCAAGTTATTCGTTATCTGATCACGTGGTAGTGTTACAGAAAAGTCACCGCTTTGATGAATATTCCGGGATTGGTTTATTAGCAAAATCAATTAATCAGGGAGATGTTGAGCAAAGTATAAACCAGTTGAAAGCAACAGATCTGTTTTCAACAATAAACTGGTCACAGCCTGTTGAAAATGAATTGCCGGCAAAACTTAAGAAACAGGCGCATGAAACTTATCTACCGATGCTTCAGGCGGAATCAATTTCAGAAGCCTTTAAGCTGTTTCATCAGTTCCAGATACTATCAGCTGTGTGGAGTGGCCCAACAGGTGTAGATACCATTAATAGTCTGATTGAATCCTACATTAGCGTTAAACAGGGCTCGGAAAGTCACGCTGAATTTTATAAGGGAAAACCCGTTATGATGACCAGCAATGTGTATCTATACGACATTCATAATGGAGATATTGGTATTGTCTGGCCTGATGAGAATGAACAGTTAAAAATCTGGTTTGAACAAAACAATGGAAAGTATCGAAAGCTGTCACTTTCACAATGCCCGGAACATAAAACTGCTTATGCCATGACGGTTCATAAATCTCAGGGCTCAGAGTTCAAACATATATTACTAATATTACCTTACACCGAAACAGCTGTTTCTACTCGTGAACTTTTTTACACGGGCATTACGCGTGCTGCTGAATCGGTAGAAATCTGGGGTAGTGAGTCAATAATAAAAACCACGATAAATCAGAAAACATTGAGAGTTTCTGGCTTGATGGAGCGGCTTAAAGATAATCGAAATTAGTTTTATCACATGTATTTTTGGCAGAATCATTTTAATTATTAGAGCCCTTTGCATCTTTAATAAAGATATTTTATATTCAGAAATGCATCTTGTTAAATAAGTAACTACTGGATGCCCAAGGCTGAACATAAAAAATTATGGGGCAGAGAAACTGTTGAACATGATGTCATCATTACGCGGAAGCTTGCCCAGGGCATCATTAAAAATGGTTTCAAATTTCAGATAGTATTCGTTATGTTGCCATTTACAATGATGATCAGTTACAGACTCAAACAAAAAATGAAATAGAAGCGGCAAGTAGCTCAGAGTCTGATAACTATGAAGAGTTATTAGCAAATCCAGCTATGCTTAAGATTGTATCTCAACGTGGTAATTTTGACTGTGGAGGCCTTGATTACCTTTTGGTCAGGACTGGAATTTTAATCAATTTATACTACCTGTTTCCTGGGAACATGTTTCCGTGTGTATAGAAAAAGAAACTAATGCCATTGCCATTGGTGAAACAGTTAAAGAGCTCTTTTAATTAATATTGAGATATCTGGAATTGTCATTAATTAAACTATGTTTAGGAGAACACATTGAGCGAACTAGAGAATGAGCAAATAAAAGTTGAAGTTGATACTGAAATAAAAACCAAAAAATTTGCAAACCTATGGATAGGCATGTTTTTTATGGTTTCCTCTATATCCCTTATTATTCTAATGTCGATGTTTATTTTTGTGTGGCAACCCATATGGTCTAGCGGGTTTAAAGATTTCCATACCATCAGTAATGCAATAGATAAGCTGGATAGAACTGCTCAGCCTGCATCGGCAACTATTCCGGCTATGCTGGATGAAATGACTAAAATGAATAAATCCATGAATGACATGGAAACCATTATGAAAGATATGCATGGCTCGATGCAGAACCTGGAAGAAATGACGCCGGAAGTAAAAATGATGAATACTTCAGTTGAGAGAATGACGACTTCGGTGGAGCAAATGACCGTGGTGATAGCGACTCACCTGGGACGCATAACCTTTTTGATGGGTCAAATTGATAACAAACTACCTCCAACCAATATGATGCCCTGGTAGTCATACATGGCAGATTTATGCCATGACAGCTATTTAACCGCAAAGGGCGCAAAGGTACGCAGAGCTTTAAAACAGGTAAACCCCTTGTATTTCTTTGCGTCCTCTGCGGTGAGAATATTTTGAGTTAAATCAGTTTACTCTCTGAGGTAATCAGGATTTATTTTGTGATTAGCCCGATAGGCATGACCGTTTTGCCATAAACCTCGTTCAGTACCTGGGCAAGAGCTGTATAGATTGCAGAAAATCCGCAGATAATACCTTCGTACCCGGCAATAAGCTTGATAGTCTGGCTGCCGGTCAAATCGCCAAAAGCCAACAGGAAAAATAATAATGTCAGTGAGCCAAACACAAATTGTAAAGCCCGGCTGATTCTTAAAGTTGCAATAAACAATACGCCGGTAAAAACGCCCCACATTGCCAGATAAGCAACCATGGCCGAATTTTCTGGAGCTTCCACCAGTCCCATTTTGGGTAGTACAACCAGCATCACCAGCGACATCCAGAAAAAACCATAGGAAGTAAAAGCAGTGGTTGCAAAGGTATTGCCTTTTTTCCACTCCATCAACCCTGCAATAATCTGCGCAAACCCGCCATAAAAGAAACCCATCGCCAATATCATCGAGCCAAGATTAAAAATACCTGCATTATGAAAATTTAATAAAACGGTGGTCATACCAAATCCCATTAAACCGAGCGGTGCCGGGTTGGAAGTGGTGTCCAGTTGCCGCACAAATTGTGTTTCAGTATCAGCTTGAGCTGTTTGAGTGTTCATTTTTATTCCAGTTGTAATGATTGTAAAATTGAATCGATTTACTGTTCCAGAAAATACAGAGATCAGTGCATGGATTATAGAAGCATTAGGTAAAAAAAATCATGCAAACCGAGCAAAAAACGGGGCTGGATCAATTAATTTACCACTAACTGATTACAGCAGTTGACCGGCTGGTACTAAAGGCACATGAGTTGAAACGGCATGTAAAGCAATGTTATGAATCATCTCGTCTACAGAGATACAAAAATCAACCAGAATAGAGAAAACACATTGGGGGTTGGTCGATACTTTTACCGATTACTACCCGGAAGTAGACTTGAAGGCAAATGAAATTCTGATTAACGATATGATCAATGCAGGCGGCATGATTACCTGAGT
>JAAEMR010000021.1 GCA_024225395.1 Gammaproteobacteria bacterium | reverse complement strand
GTCACGAACTACATTTAACCCTGCTGGCCTCATATCTAAATCAGACATAATATTGTTCATGGTTGTAACCCAGGGCGGATCAATAACCTTTTCAGCACTACGTAAAATAAGCTCAACCAATTCATTAAGCGTTAACACATCATTTAATGAGTTCATTGCGGGACTATTACCCCACTTCGATTCGCTGGTCTTTCTCCACCGTGGCGCATAAGCTGGCATCTCATAATACCCACCCTCTTCGCCTAGCTCACAACAACCTTCTTTTAATAAATACCGGTAAGCATAAGGACGCTTTTCAGGTGCGACTATTCCGTCCACCTCGTCAATGCCTTTGCGCTTCCATATGCAATAAACAACTTCAAGGCGGTCAGTGCTTCCTTTAGCCTGTAAAGCGTTAATCTTTTCAGGTACGTTCTCTTCGCCAAACTTACTGATAATCTGTGAAGGCGTCCACATTAAGCGACGGTAAAATGTAGCAATACCGCCTTTATGGTCTTCCTCAAAGTAAGCTTCCTTAATAGGTACGGCTGAGAATGTTAGCTCAATGTTTTTACCTGTTAACTCATCGCCTGTGAACTCTTCTAATACAACAGAAGTACCGTAACTAACCAAATCGGTGTAACATTCGCCTACTTCTAAGTTGAAGTTTGATTCTTGCAGTGCGTTGTATATTCTGTCTGCGGTATCGTCTAACCACTCCTTTGCTTCCTGTGTTTGGTTTAGTTGGTCAACCCTGAATTGCAAATCAAACCATCTAAAAGCAGGTGATGTTATGGAGCCATGAATACTAGCTGATAATGTTTGGCAAGCGTTAATAGCTGTACTGTCAAATATTTCACGCTTACGCCAGTTCTGCCCATGCTCGCTCGTTTGGTCTTCAAAGAATTGGCCGCGGTAAGGCGTGATATACTTTTCTATTGTTTGCCAAGTACTGTCAATAGTCTTTCGCTCGGCGGTCAAATGCTCAAGTCGTTTAATTATCTGCTCGTTTTTCATTAGCCGTACGCCCTTTTAACTTTAATGTTGTTGACTGCTCTATTACCAATAGCAGTAGTTAAGTTTTTACGCCAAGCAATACTTAAATATCTAAAGCTATCAGCAATATCACTAGCCCAGTCATGTAATGGGTTATCTTTAAAGCGCTGCAGCTTCTCGTCATACTCTTTACGATAGCCTTGTAATCCGTCTATAAGCTTGCTTGTTTTGTTCTTGTCAAACTTGGCTACTCGTATCATACCACGGGATGCGTTAATTCCATCCTCACGT
>JAAEMR010000020.1 GCA_024225395.1 Gammaproteobacteria bacterium | reverse complement strand
TGATCAACAGGGATGGAACTGTCGAATGCGAAGCTGATACGGATACCAATACAACCTATAGCGCCGGAACAGGCATGCAGCTGAAAAATTTAACCGAAATTAGTCCTGCTGATGGATGGGTTTCAATTCCACCCTCTGCTTTTGTAGCAACGGTTGCAGCACAGTTATATCAATACGGTACCACATTTGTTGTAAATTATGGAGGCTGTCAACTTTCTCCAGTACCCGGGGCAACTAGTTTTAAAAGCAATCTTGGTATACAGCCTACAGAATGTAATGCTTATGCACCTCTGATTTTGCCACATGGTGCGACCTTAACTGAGCTACAATGCAAGGTAGATGACAGTAGTGGTCGTGCCATGTCTAACGAGTTGACGGCGCAGCTGTATCGTGTATCTGTTTCAGGTACTTCCGCGACAGCTGAGGAGCTGGTGTTCAGTACCAATGGCAGTGCAGATACCGGTGTACAGTTAATATCAGATAGTTCAGTTGAAAGCGGTAGAGACGTCGTGAATAATGAGTCCTATGCTTATCAGTTGTTTGTCGACTGGTCTACCACTATTTTTAATCACATTGATATTGAATTTTTTAAGGTCTATGGCTGTCGTGTGGCCTACACATACCCATAAAATATTTGATATAATTTATTGCCCCAAAGTTAAGGTACCTGACTGCCGCTGATCAGAAGCCCCTGCCCAGCCATTTTCAACTTTTATAATCGACTGGGTACTGCCCATCGCCCACTGGCTGGCATCAATCTGATGACCTTTCTGTTTTAATAAATTGATCGTGTCGGCGCTGAAGCCTTTTTCCAGCGTGATTTTATCCGGCAACCATTGATGATGAAAACGTGAAGCAAGCGTGGCTTCGGCAATATTCATTTTATGATCTATGACATTGCTGATTATTTGCAGGGTTGTGGTGATGATGCGTGATCCACCCGGGCTACCCGTGACCAGAAAAACACTTTCACTGCCGGGTTTAAATACAATAGTCGGGCTCATGGAACTGAGCGGTCTTTTACGGGCTTCAACCGCATTGGCATCACCACCGATCAAACCATAAGCATTGGCGACACCGGGTTTGGCGCTGAAGTCATCCATTTCATTGTTGAGTAAAACTCCAGTGCCTTCTGCCAGAATGCCCGATCCGTAACTAAAATTGAGCGTGTAAGTATTGGATACCGCATTTCCCCATTTATCCACCACCGAAAAATGAGTGGTTTGCGGGCTTTCATGATAGCTGGATAACCCGGGTTTTATATCTTTACTGCTACTGGCCCTGTCTGCCGATATCTGCTTGTAAAGTTGCCGGGAATAGTTTTTATCGGTGAGACGCTTAACCGGAACATTCACAAAATCAGGATCACCCAAATATTCGCTGCGATCAGCATAAGCGCGCTTCATCGCTTCAGCCATGAGATGAATAGTTTGTGCACTATTATGCCCTGAGGAGGCGATATCCAGCTGTTCCATGATGTTTAATATCTGGATTATATGAGTACCACCGGATGAAGGTGGGGGCATGGAGTCGATACGGTATCCACGATAATTACCGGAAACGGGTTGTCTTATTTTTACCTGATAATTTGACATGTCATCAAGTTGCATGTTGCCGCCAGCCAGTTTGACGGCATCAATGATTTTGCTGGCAACTTCACCCCGGTAAAAAGCAGATGCACCTTGCCGGGATATTTTTTGCAGTGTTCTGGCCAGATCAGGTTGTTTGAACAGCTCTCCCGTTTCATAACTGGAGCCATCACCATGGTAAAAAACTTTTGCAGTTGCAGGCCAGCGGGTAAGTCGTTTAATGGATCGTTTTAGAGACAGTGCTAAATCCCGATCAACTAAGAAGCCTTTTGATGCAAGCTCTATGGCCGGTTGTAATACTTGCTGAAGCGACATGCTGCCATATTTTTCTAAAGCTTGAGTCAATCCTTTTACGGTGCCCGGGACGCCTATAGCAAGCCCGTGAAAACGTGAACGGTTTTTATCGACAGAACCATCTTTATTAAGGTACATGTCTCGAAACGCATTGAGCGGAGCCATTTCCCGGTAATCCAGTGCGATAGTTTGATTAGTTTTTGCCAGATGCACCAGCATAAAGCCGCCTCCGCCCAGATTACCTGCACGAGGAAGAGTTACTGCCAGTGTGAATCCAACCGCAACGGCTGCATCAATGGCATTACCGCCCTGTTTTAAAATTTCTACTCCAACTTCTGTGGCTATTTTTTGCTGGGACGAAACCATGCCGTGTTGCGACCAGACTGGCTGAGCAAGGCTGGCATAGTTAATGATTGCTTCGGTAGCGTAAGACGCTGTACTTATCAGGAGCAGGTTGATTAATATAATATTCTGCAGAAAATGGATTCTATTTTGAGTTTGCATGTCAGCTTGCATTTCCTGGTTTGAGTTTCTATGGTCGGATCAGGTTTATTCTCATTATTCGAGTATATCGTCTTTTTCTTTTAATTTGATGTGTTTCAGGTTATAGATGAATTCTGGAAAAAACATATTAAATGAAGAAAGATGAATGGTTTTTATAAATTTCTGCTATCCCTGGTTGTATTGCAAATGACTGCCTGTGCAGATCTGTCTTATTACATGCATAGTGTTAAAGGCCAACTCTCAATTATTCAGAAAACACAGGATATTGATGATGTGCTACAGGATGAATCCGTTCAGGATAAATTGAAGCAACAGTTAAAACTGGTTGGCAGTATTCGTCAATTTGCATTTGAAGAAATAAAATTACCCGAGTCAGACAGTTATACCCAGTATGCAGATGTAGGCCGTCGTTATGTTTTAAAAAACCTGTTTGCCAGTGCAGAATTCTCGACGGCTTTGCAACGGTGGTGTTATCCGGTAGTGGGATGTGCGGGCTATAGAGGATACTTTGATGAAAAGCTGCTGGAAAAATTTAAGGAAACCCTGCTGCAACAGGGTAAGGATGTTTATGTAGCTAACATACCCGCCTATTCAACACTGGGCTGGTTTGATGACCCGGTGTTAAATACGTTTATATACTGGCCGGAATATCGCCTTGCAGGCCTGATTTTTCATGAACTTGCTCACCAGCGTTTGTATATCGATGGGGATTCACAGTTTAATGAATCATTTGCCATGGCTGTTCAATATAGTGCAGTTGAAAAGTGGTTGTTTGAGAAAGGACAGTTTGAAAAATTAAAGCGGTATAAGCAGTATCAAAAGAACCGCCTTAAAGTAACCCATCTGATTGAAAAAGGTCGCTCCCAATTAACACGATTATATGAAGAAGATCTTAATGAGAGTGAAAAGAGGTTGCAAAAAGGTCAACTTTTGCAGCAGTTAAAAGAAGATTATCAGCAACTTTCATCGGGGTTTGAGGTTCCAGATGGTTTTAAATACTGGTTTAAGAAGGACTTGAATAATGCAAAGCTTGCATCGGTCTCGACTTATCACTCAAGAGTAAATGTTTTCAGGAAATTGTTACGAAGTCATGCGGGTGACTATGCTGAATTTTATCAACATGTTAAAAGGATTGGTCTATTAGAAAAGGCAGAAAGGACTATCTGTCTTGATTCATGGGATGAAACTGGAGATACACCTGGAAACTGTTAGTTTTTAATCTATGTTAATTCGTTAACTTTCTACTACACTCAGTGATAATAAATATTAAAAGCATGGTGTTTCGAGCTTATAAAAAAAATATTTAAAAGTTTGATATTTACTATAACCCGTTATATCTCTAACGGAAATATAAAGATAAAAATTGATAAATAACGCTCACAAAAAATTTAGCACTTTAAGGCCAGTGACGTTAAAACGGTTTTTTTTTATGGCGGTGCCTTCCTTTTTTCTGCTTTTGATTGTGGCAATAGCGTTGGGCTGGTTTGTTCATTTTGAAAGTGCCAGTTATCAACGTACCCAGCTGGATCTGGCAAAAGCTACGGTTAAAGGTATTGTTAATAATATAAGTCAGTATGTGGAGCAGCGTCGTCAGGTAGTTCATACTATAGTCAGTGAACAGAGGAGTTTACTGCTGGAAATAGCCGATTTCCCGGTGGATAAAGACAATCTTGCGCTGCTAAGCGAATCTGTTAAAAGTCACTTACCTGATAATTTTACCTACTTGTTGAGTGATTCAGATGGTCTTCCTTTACTGGAAGAGAAGGTGATAAAGCTGGGGACTGAATGTAAGGATGGTCTTATTTTTTTTTCACAGTCCCCCGGTAAACTTGAAGAAACAGTGGTGATGCATGGCCTAAGTCCGGAAGATTATCATTTTGATGTGATGGCTAATATTGATACATCCCCAAACAGCCCGATCTTTTTTGTCAGCTTCAGGGCTCTCCCGCTTTTGAATTTGTTGAGAAATTCTCAGATACCCGGCCAATCCTTACTCGTTGTGAATAATGCTACACCTGAGAGGATTGAAATGAGTGCTAAAGGTGTATTTCAAAGTGCCTGGTTTGGAAATTCATTGAATGATAATTATCTGGCTAAAACGCTTTACAGGGAGACTGTGCCCGGAACGGGCTGGAGTATCCTGGCTTTACCCAATACAGACCTCATATCTGAGTACAAAAATAAGTTAATGCTACGTTCAGCTTACGCTTTTGTGTTGCTTGTTAGCGTGTTATTTATTTTCTTATGGCGACTCTGGGTAGAAGAAAGCTCAAGGCTGTTGGCAGAAGAGGGATTAAAACGCTCTAATAATGAACTGGAGTTAAAGGTTGAGCAACGAACCCTTGCGTTAGAAAAAAGTGAACAGAATTTGCTAAAAACCTTTATGTCCGCGCCTTATGGCATGATGGTAATAAATGAGGATGGTTTGATTGAATTAATCAACAAAAGTGCATCTGGAATTTTTGGCTATGTTGATGATGAGTTATTGAATCAGGGCATGGATATATTATTGCCAGAAAATGTACGTGGGGCACATGTCAAACATCGAGAGAGCTTTAACGATAACCCTCAAAACCGGCTTATGGGGACAGGTCGACACTTGCTTGGGCGTCGAAAAAATGGAACCGAATTTGCAGTAGAGGTAGGCCTGAGTTCGTTAGATCACTCAGATGGACATAAAATCATAGCCTCTATTTCAGATGTTTCTGAACTGGTCATAGCAGAGCAAAAACTAATGGAAGAGCATGAGCGAGCCATGGTAACGCTTAACTCAATTGGAGACGGGGTTATTACAACGGATATTGATGGGGAAATTAATTCTATTAACCCTGTTGCAGAACGGCTCAGTGGCTGGACAGAAGAAGATGCTATTGGCAGGCATATTTCCCAGGTATTTATGGTTGTGAATGAAAAGACAGGGGAAAAGGTTGAAGATCCTGTTATTCAGTGTTTATGCAATAAAGAAATTGTTGAGTTGGGTAATGATACCGTGTTAGTTCATCGACATGGTTTGGAGATTCCAATTGAAGATAGCGCTGCTCCCATTAAAAATGCGGATGGTCTGGTTGTGGGAGCGGTACTGGTTTTTCATGATGTATCCCAGTCCAGAGCGCATGCCAATGAAATTGAACATCAGGCTAACCATGATGCACTGACTGGATTGTTAAATCGCCGTGAATTTGACAGGCGATTGCAAAAATCTGTAGTTAAGGCCAGAGAGAGTAACGCTGAAAATATTTTACTGTTTATGGATCTTGACAGGTTTAAAATTGTAAATGACAGTGCAGGTCACGCTGCTGGTGATGAATTATTAAAGCAGTTAACAAAGTTAATGTCTGGCCAGTTAAGGCAGCGTGATACTTTTGCCCGGCTGGGGGGGGATGAGTTTGCTGTTTTACTGGAATTTTGCTCAAAAGATATTGGTTTGAAAGTGGCCAATAAGTTGCGGTCTTCCGTGCAAGACTTCAGGTTTTTCTGGAAGGGTCAGGTATTTAATGTTGGGATCAGTATTGGTCTTGTAGAGTTTTCAAATTCAGCTGAAACAGCGGATAATTTACTCAGTGAAGCTGATGCCGCCTGTTATACAGCAAAAGAAGGGGGGCGCAACAGGGTTCAGGTCTATGATTCGGCTGCAGCAAGAAAACGAGGTGAAAGCTCAATAGTTAACCTGTTAACAGAATCCTTTGAGAATAACAGGATGACACTGTTTCAGCAGGAAATCAGGTCTACTGAAGTGAATCAGCAGCGGACTCATTTTGAAATCCTTGTTCGCATGATATCCGAAGACGGTGAACTAATTTCTCCAGCCATGTTTTTACCTGCAGCTGAAAGGTATGGCCTGGCAATAACTCTTGACCGGTGGGTTATAAAGACTGTTTTTAGATGGTTGTCAATAAATCAAACTAAATTTTCCAGGCCGATATTACTATCCATAAATTTATCCGGGCAATCCATCATGGATAAATATATGGTTGGTTATATCCAGCAGCAGTTCAACGATTTTAACATTGATAAAGACACCGTGTGTTTTGAAATTACTGAAACTGCAGCCATGAATGATTTGTTCAAGGCTAAACAGTTTATAGATGAGATCAAACTGCTGGGTTGTAAGTTCTCGCTGGATGACTTTGGTAGTGGTCATGCTTCGTATGCTCATCTCAAGAATTTACCTGTAGACTTTCTAAAGATAGATGGCATGTTTGTGAAGGATATTACCCATGATCCAATTGACTTTGCTATCGTTAAATCGGTGAATGAAGTGGGACAGGTTTCAGGTATGCAGACTATTGCAGAGTTTGTGGAAAATGAAGAAATAATTGAAAAACTTACAGAGATTGGCGTTAATTTTTTGCAGGGATATGCTATTTCACACCCCGCTCCGCTGGATAAGCTTTTAGATGCCAACTGAATTCGTTTAACTTGCTGATTTATCATTTGGTTCAATAGTGCCAAAGTAGATGATTGACCTATATCAATAAAATTTAATAATTCTCAAACCTTTGACTTATGTCAATGCGACAAAATGTCGCAGAGATCAAAATTCGTTGTTCTCAGGATTTTTACTGTAACAAAATCTGTTTCTTATTTAATGATGGTGGGGATAAAATGAAACCAAGATTAAAGCAACTCAGCGCTGCGCTGCTAACGTTGGGGTTAGGCTTAGGCCTGGCCACGACTGCTACAGCAGCTCAAACGCTTAAAGAGGTCATGGAAGCTCGTGGCTTAACTGAAAAAGACTTATTGGCTGCTGCCAAGACATACACCCCGACGGGTGGTCGTGATGAGTACCTTGCTTTTGCATCAGGTGGTCAGAGTGGTCATGTTATCGTTTACGGTGTTCCGTCAATGCGTATTTTGAAATACATTGCGGTGTTTACTCCGGAGCCATGGCAAGGTTATGGTTTTGATGATGAGTCAAAGCGCGTTCTTTATCAGGGCGACCTGGATGGAGAGCTGAAATTTGGTGATACTCACCACCCTGCATTTACTGAAACTGCTGGTGAATACAATGGTAAATATCTATTCATTAATGATAAAGCCAATCCTCGTATTGCTGTAATTGATCTGCATGATTTTGAAACTAAGCAAATCGTAAGCAATCCTTTCTTTAAATCATCTCATGGTGGTGCGTTTGTAACGCCTAACTCTGAGTATGTCATGTCTGCAGCCCAGTACGCGGCGCCAATCAGTAATGATTTCGTACCTCTGGAAGAGTTCAATGATAAATATCGTGGTGGTGTGACTTACTGGAAATTCGATAATAAAGAAGGTCGAATTGATGAAGCTAACTCATTCACTTTTGAGCTACCTCCTTACAGCCAGGATTTATCTGATGCGGGTAAGAATGCAAGCATGGGCTGGGGTTTCACTAACTCATTTTGTTCTGAGCGTTATGTAGGTGGTATCGAAAAAGGGCGTCCTCCTTTCGAAGCAGGTTGTTCTGCGAAAGATACTGACTTCTTACACGTAACTAACTGGCAGAAAGCTGCTGAACTGGTTGCAGCTGGTAAAGTGAAGAAAGTTAATGGTTCTTACCTGATCTCAATGGAGCAGGCGGTTAAAGAAAATCTGCTATATTTGATTCCTGAGCCTAAAAGTCCTCACGGTGTTGACGTCAGTCCTGACGGAACTCACATCATTGTTGCTGGTAAGTTAGACAGCCATGCATGGGTTTATAGCTGGGCTAAAATCAAGAAAGCTATCGATGCTAAGAAATTTGAAGGTAAAGACCCTTACGGGATTCCTATCATTGCTATGAAAGATGCTTTGCATAAGCAGGTTCAGGTTGGTTTAGGGCCTCTTCATACACAGTATGATGCAACAGAATGTGTTGTTTATACTTCAATCTATGTTGACTCAATGGTTACCAAGTGGGACTACTGTGAAGGTAAAGTTCTTGATCAGATACATATCCACTACAACATTGGTCACTTAATGACAATGGAAGGTGATTCGGTTTCTCCTGATGGAAAATACCTGGTTGCTTTGAATAAACTGGCTATTGACCGTTTTAACCCTGTTGGGCCATTACATCCACAGAATCATCAGCTGATTGATATCAGTGGTGGTAAAGATGCCAAGATGTCACTGCTATACGATATGCCTTTACCTTTAGGCGAACCGCACTATGTTGTTGCAATCAAAGCAGACAAGTTGAAGCCGGTTGTTCGTTACAAGTCTGGTTGGGATAGTCGTACTGATAAGCGTTCACCTTACAAAACTCGTGCAGGTCGTGAGAAAGTTGTTCGTAAAGACGGTGTTGTTCATGTTTACGGAACGGTTATTCGTTCACACATCACGCCTGAAATCATCGAAGTTGAAGAAGGCGAGACAGTTTCTATCCATCTGACTAACCTCGAAAGAGCGGAAGATGAAACTCACGGTTTTGCAGTTTATAGCGAAAATGTTCAGTTATCTATCGAGCCTGGTAAAACGGTAACAGCAACTTTCAAAGCGGAAAAGGCGGGTGTATTCCCTTACTACTGCACAGAGTTCTGTTCTGCACTTCACCTTGAAATGCAGGGTTACCTGTTAGTTAAACCTAAAGGTTATGTCGCCAAGAAGAGTAAAATGTCTGAAGGCCAGGCTTACTCTAAAGCTGACTACGACAAGCAGGTTAAAACCAACAATGATACTCAAGCGGTTATCAACTCCGTTGTAGGTTTCATCACTAGCCATAACTACAAAGACTTCCCTGAAGTTGTAGCTCTGGTTGAAGATGCGACCGATCAATTAGGTTTTGCTGACGAAGCTAAGAAGAAAGCTGATGCTTTTGCCAAGAAAGGTGACTACCAGAACGCTACACTCTGGGCTGGTCAACATTGGCAGTATCAGGTAAAAACTGCTGATATGGGTCTGCGTGCTAAAACCTTCCTGGAAGAGCATGGCGCCGTAAAGGTAAAAACTAAGTAATAACTTGATCTAGAGCTTTTTTCTTTTCTCTAGTATAGTTATTCAGCTTAAATTCAGGGGGAGCATTTATGCTCCCCCTGTTTCGTTTAGGAAACTCATTTCCACATAAAATTAGGTGAAATTATGAAATTATCAAAAACTTTAGCAATTATCCCGGCGGCTATGATCGCTTTTTCTATGAGCCCTGTTGCTCAGGCTGACGGCGCAGCTTTATATCAGGCAAAGACTTGTTGGTCTTGTCATGGTAAAGATGCTAAAACTCCACTACTGCCTATTTATCCAAAACTGGCTGGGCAAAATGCACAGTATGCTGTGAACCAGATGAAAGATATTAAATCTGGTAAGCGTAATAACGGTCAGACAGCTGCCATGAAAGGCATCATGTCTTTAGTAAATGATGCTGAAATAACTGAAATTGCTAACTGGTTAGCGACTCAATAGTATTTAGTAACGCTAATATATTTGTTCTTGATGTGAGTCAAGTATATTAGCGGTTACTTATGTAACAATCTTTATTTAAATTGTCACGGTTAACAGAGAATACTTATGAAATTAAATTTATTATCAAAAGCTGGAGTTGTGCTAGTAGGACTCTCTATGAGCAGCTCGGTATTAGCGGCAGGTAAAGTCGAGTGGAATGCAGAAGGTGGTGAAAAAACTGTAGCCATGACATTAACTCCCGATCGTGAAAATGGCATAGAAGTTTATGAAGTATGTTCTGCTTGCCATTTACTGGAAGGCTGGGGCATGACGAACGGAACTTTCCCGCAACTTGCCGGGCAATCTCGCGAAGTACTGATCAAGCAGTTAGCTGATATTCGTGCGCTGAATCGTGACAACCCTACTATGTACCCATTTGCATTACCTGAATCTATTGGTGATGAACAGGCGCTGGCTGATGTAACGGCTTATATCGCAACTTTACCTATGAATCCTGATAATGGAAAAGGTGAGTGGGCTAAAGGAACTGCTGAATATGACCAGGGCGAAAAGCTGTACAAAGATAACTGTGTTCAATGTCATGGTGATCATGGTGAAGGCATGCCTGATAAATTCTATCCACGTATTGAAGGTCAGCATTATGAATATATGCTGAGACAGTTTGAGTGGATCAGAGATGGTAAGCGTCGTAACGCTAATCCAGACATGGTGAAGCAGATCGCAGGTTTTTCTAATAAAGAAATGAAAATGGTTATTAACTGGGTTTCAAGAACTCCGGTCGATCCTAAAGACCTGGCTCCATCTGCTGACTGGCAAAATCCAGACTACGATTAATTAATAATAACTTCCGCCTGGCGGGAGTTATTCTATTTCAGATTAGGTTGGGCTAGCTTTTGTCAGTCCAGCCTTTTTCATTTTTGGGCTATACAAAACCACATCATTCTTAAGGCCAAATTCAATGAACGTTCAAAACTTAAAAGTCGGTATCCTTAGTCTTATTGCTATAGGTTTGCTAGGTGCTATTTTTTATTCATCAGTATGGTGGGTTTCTTTAACAGCTCCAAACTATCCGGCTGAATCTTTTCCTGATGGTGTTCGAATTCAGTTTCATATCAATGGTGTATTTAATGGCTGTAAAAAGCAGGATAAAGTTGAAATAACCGAAGATGAAGCGCTCGATTGTGTGCATGAAATGGATACCATCAATCACTATGTTGGCATGTACCCGATTGCTGCCGGTGGTCCGGTAGAGCGTGGTTTCGGGCAATTTCTGGTTGTATTCATGATGGTCATGTTGCTGGGATTTATGTGCTCTAAGCCTAAAATTCGTATGACAATCCTGAGTATTGGTTTTTTTGTGATTGCTGTGTGGATGTACCAGGCAATGTACTCAGAAGATGGATTCCATTTACAAAATGAAGGATTTGCCGAGGCTCTGATGACATCTCTCGACCAGGATGCCGGGGATACGACAGTGGATGCTGAACCTGAATTCGTTATTGGTGGAATTACAGGTGTGCTGAAGAAGTCTCTGGAAGATTCCGGCGTTGAAGTTATCCTGCCTTCTGAAGTTGAAGAGCAGAAAAAACTGGCTGAAGAAGGAGAGCTCGGTACTAAAGGGCATTTGATTGGCCAATTAAAAGATACCTATGATATTGATCGTGCCAAGTCTGCTGATATGGAAGACTGGGATGGAAGCTCCTTTCAGATAATGGCCTGGCACTATGAAAAAAGTCTTGGCAGATATTTTAATAATCCGGCTGAAATAGAGCCGATGGTTAAGGTATTGAAGATGGCTTTGCATGTGGTTTTCTGGGGATTAATTGGAGCCATGCTGCTACTTATTTTTGGTGCACGTAAAAATGGTGGAATTCTGTACTGGTTACTGGTTCTAGTACCCATGGCACTTCCGTTATTTTTCCTCATCGATTATTCTGCCTGGTTGTGGTGGTATGGCCACACGCTTAATGACATGGGTGCCTTTTCGGTTAAACCGTTTATGCCTACCGTTTTTGGTGATGGCAAGGTGGCTCAATTTGCTACTCATTCTTATCCTGATACCGGTTTCTTTATGATGTTGGCAGTGTTTGCTGTTTTAACACCTGCTGCACTGATCCGTCGTAAGCAGTTTAAGTCGACTGACTAATAAAAATAACCACAAAGGACGCAGAGGTACGCAAGGTTTTCAGGTAAGACTAAAAATTTGGATTATATTAATTTGACGACAATTGCTTTTTAATAATTCATAATATATAAGGTTTCCACTGCATACCTTTGCGTCCTCTGCGATAAAAATGCTTTGAACTTAAAAAATAACGCATGCTTAAATACATTGCAGCCGGTCTAGTTTTTCTTGTTACACCGTTAACAGGTTATGCTGCTGAGTACCCTCCTTTGCAGGATCTGGTGGATGCTGCTGAACCCAATTCTATTCTCATTCCTCCTCCCGGTACTTATTCGGGACCGGTCACTCTTGATTATCCTTTAACCATAGATGGAAAGAACAAAGTTACCATTGATGCAGGTGGAACCGGTTCGGTTATTTACCTGGATACTGATGGTGCGGTGATCAGGAATCTGCGCCTGACAAATACAGGCAACTCGCATAATGATATTGACGCAGGCGTTCAGGTTCGTGGAAATTTTAATGTTGTCAAAGACGTTGTAATTGATAATAGTTTATTTGGCGTCGACCTGCAGCAGTCAGATTTTAATATCATTCGTAGAAATACAATTTCATCTAAAGATGTTGATCTTGGTGTTCGGGGTGACTCTGTTCGACTGTGGTACAGTTTTAATAATAAAATTGAAGACAATGTCATTCGTAATAGCCGTGATATGGTGGTCTGGTATTCGGCAGATAATACAATCGCGAGAAATGATTCACGCGGTGGCCGTTACTCGCTGCATTTTATGTACTCACGTTATAATGACGTTGATTCAAACCATTATGAGAACAACTCTGTAGGTATTTTTTTAATGTACAGTGACAGTGTTAAGGTGCATGGAAATTATATTGCCTATGCCAATGGTCCGACAGGTTTGGGAATCGGTTTTAAGGAAACATCTGATGTCGATATTTATGATAATCAGATCTTATATTGTGCAACGGGCATGTATATCGATGTGTCGCCTTACGACCCGGAAACTACTAATCGTATCCATGATAATGTCATTGCTTTTACCAATATTGGCATCGATTTTCTTAACGACTGGAAGGGCAATGTATTCGAACGTAATTCCTTTAAAGGAAACCAGACGCAAATTTCGGTAGCAGGCGGTAAAACTGCGAATCGTAACGTGTGGAAAGATAACTACTGGGATGATTACGAAGGTTTTGACCTGGATAATGATGGAATCGGTGATACACCGTATGAGCTTTATGGATATGCAGACAGGATTTGGATGGATGTTCCAGCAGCCCGCTTTTTACAGGGTACGCCGGTGATGGCAGTATTAGACTTTCTGGAAAGACTGGCTCCATTCAGTAAGCCGGATATGCTGGTCAGAGATAAAAATCCTTTAATGGAAGCAAAGGTAAAAGTGAGTGGCTTAACCAAAGAGTGATCACAAATGACTAAATCTACAAAAAAGAAAAAGATTGTACTCAGTAAGAGTCGTAGAGAAAGTAATCGAAGAGAGTTTATTCGCTCAGCAGTTTTGACGGCTGGTGTCGTAACATTGTCTTTAGCGGGATTTATTCCTGTGGTGCAGGGTACATCCAGTCGTTTGCGTCCGCCAGGTGCACTTAAAAATTTGTTAGATGAGCAGCAGTTTTATTCATCTTGCATTAAATGTGGGCAATGTGTTCAGGTATGTCCGGTCAACGCCATCAAACTGTCTGATCTGGATGAAGGTATTGGAATCGGTCTCCCCTATATTGATGCCAGAGAACAGGCCTGCGATTTTTCCTGTGATGGCTTGCAGTGTGTTCTGGCGTGCCCGACGGGTTCATTAACTCATGACCTTGATTACCCGGCCGATACTCGCATGGGTTTTGCTCGCATGGATAAACCCAAAAGCTGCCTGGCTGTACATGGGAAAGGCTTCAAAGGGGTTGCCAGAGGTCCGGATTATAAAGGGCTGTTAAGGTACGATGAAATTGACCGCTGGAACCCTCTTCCAGTTGCTGAGCATGAATATGATATTGAAATTTGTGATCTGTGCGTTAGACAATGTCCAATAGAAATTCGAATAACCCAGTGTGCAGAAAAAGAAAAGCAACGTTTAGAAGCTAAAAGCGAAGGAAAGCTAGCGAGGGTAGCAGAACAGCATGGTAATGAGTGCCCGCCTAAACATGCAATTGAAATGCAGGTGATTCAGGATAGAAACGGATTAATGACGATGGTACCGGCAGTACTTGACGGCTGTGTGGGTTGCGGGGTTTGTGAAATGATTTGCCCTGTTGAAGGAGATCCTGCCATTGTGGTTGATATTGATAAAATTACGGATTGGGGCTGAGTGAAATGAATTATATTATAGAATCCTTATCCCAGGTTTTTGGCAATAAGCCAAGCAGACCATCTAAAGAAGAGCAGCCCGAAGCGTTAAAAGCAATTTATAAGAGAAAAGTAGGTAACCTGACTAAAGCTGATATTGAATCTGCTCGTCATGAACATCGAAAAACCTGTTGTAATAAATGGACAAGACGTCGCTGGATTACGATTATTGTGGTAAATTTTCTATTTCTTGTTTCCTATAAGTTTGATGTACAGCTTCTTGAAGGTGCGATGACGGCATCCCGATTTGTAGGTTTTCATTTGGCCGATTTAAATTCAGCTTTACAGGTCATGCTGGCTTATAAACATGTCGTTTTGAATCTTGTTATTGGCACCACCACAGTGTTCATTATGTGGTTATTATTAGGCGGCAGAACCTTCTGTTCATGGGTCTGTCCATATCATTTACTGGCTGAGTGGACTGAAATGATTCATGTCTGGTTAGTGGGTAAAAAAATCATAAAGAGCCATACCTTTCATCGTAAAACGCGTAGCGTGTTTTATGTGATTTTTGCATTGATGGCTATATTGTCAGGCTATACCGTTTTCGAAACAATTTCACCCACCGGAATATTAAGTCGAGCAATAATCTATGGGCCGGGAGTTGCATTAATCTGGGTTGGAATTTTACTGTTGTTTGAAACATTTGTATCTCGCCGGGCCTGGTGCCGATACGTCTGTCCAATCGGAGTGACCTATGCAGTCGTCGGTACGATTTCTCCTCTTCGTGTGACTTATAACGCTGAAAATTGCCACCATGAAGGTGATTGTCGAAAAATATGTGAAGTCCCCCATGTGCTGGATTTAACGATTCGTGGCCGGGCTAGCGATATAAATCTGGATGTCGTTTCTGATTGTACACGATGCGGTATGTGTGTTGATGTCTGTCCTACCGATTCGTTAAATTTTAAGTTCAAAGGTTTGGATAAGTTTTTATAAAATCATGATTCAGTTTTCAAATGTCACTAAAAAATTTCGTCGCAATGAAGTTTTAAAAAATATAGATTTATCCATTCAACGCGGACAACGTGTTGCCCTGGTGGGTTCCAACGGTGCAGGTAAAACAACCTTGATACGTTGCCTGCTTGGCCAGTATAACTTTATCGGAGATGTCTCTATCGATGACATGGATCCTCGTCAGTCTCGTCAACTGGTTTTATCCAAAGTGGGCTTCGTACCGCAGTTACCGCCACCGCTGAGAATGCCTGTCGGACAATTGATCAAGTTTGCATCCAGCCTGTGTGCTGCAGACCCTGAAGAAATGATTCATGTTGCACAACAATTAGGTTTTGATGCGGTCCATTTTAAACATCAGCCTTTCGTTAAATTATCGGGTGGCCAGAAACAAAAACTGTTAATTGCGATTGCATTAGGGCGGGACAGCGAATTGCTGGTTATGGATGAACCTGCAGCAAATCTTGACCCGGAGGCAAGGCATATTCTTTTTAAGTTGTTAGCTGAAAAGCAAAAGACTTCTGCGATGTTGATTTCCAGTCATCGACTTGATGAAGTGGCTTCTCTGGTGAACAGAGTGGTTGAAATGGACCAGGGAAAAATTGTGCTGGATGATGAAGTTGCCGACCTTGTCGATATGTCCAGTAAACTGGTGTGCAGTATAAAAATGATTCGACCTGAAGATGCTTTCGCAAAAGCACTCACCGAGTGGGGCTTCAAACCCACTGATGATAGTGTGTTGTGGAATGGCAGTATTGCCGGTCCGGATCGATTGAGATTTCTGGGAATGATTTCTCGTTATGCAGCCCTGCTAGCAGGCGTGCAAATGAATGAATTAAATGGTTAATCGTCTAACAACCGGCTCTGGTATATTCTGGCTGTTTGTTCTGTTGACAATGTCAGCCTGCTCTGGCGAACCGGAAACGGGTCCGATAGAGGTTAAATGGGACAGAGACATTTGTGAACGTTGTCGAATGGTGTTGAGTGACCCCCATTTTTCCGCTCAGATACGTTATTTTCCAAAAAATAAAAAACGTTCAAAAGTGGCAAAGTTCGATGATATTGGATGTGCTGTTCTGTGGCTCGAAGATAAACCCTGGAAAGATGATGACAGAACAGAGTTATGGGTGTCAGACCATCGCAATAAAGAGTGGATTAATGCTGAAACAGCCACTTACGTAAAAAAGAAAACGACACCTATGGAATATGGTCTGGGTGCCCAGTCAGAAACAGCTCCTGATGGACTGAATTTTGAACAGGCAAAAGATTATGTTCATAAAGTTGAAGAACGTTTCAATGTTCATGGTTTACAATTGCAACAACGCCTGAAAGAACAGGCACTGGAAAGAGAAAAATTAAAATGAAACACCTGTGGCTGACAGCCTATACCGATATTATTGAATCTCTACGTGCTCGCTGGTTTATGGTTTATTCCATGGTGTTTGGTGGCATTGTGGTGTTACTTTTTGCCTTTGGTTTATCTGAATCTCGTATCATGGGTTTTACCGGTCTGTCACGATTACTGGTAACTTATATTCAGTTATCAATGGCTATATTGCCCATATTTGTATTGATCACCACGGTACGTTCTGTGGCTGGTGACCGTGAAGCGGGAGTTTTCGAATACATGCTTTCTTTACCTGTTTCATTAGCTGCCTGGTTTTGGGGGCGCTTTTTCGGGCGCTTCTTTGTTGTATTTCTGCCTGTTTTTGTAGCAATGCTGGGTGCGGTAATATGGGGGGTTCTCAAAGGTTCTGAAATACCCTGGGATCTTTTTGTTTTTTATACAGCATTATTGATGGCGCTAGCCTGGTGTTTTTTAGGTATTGGCATGTTAATCTCAACACTGGCACGTTCGTCTGACGTGGCGCAAGGGGCCGCTTTCATTACCTGGCTGTTTTTACTATTGTTCCTGGATTTAATTTTGCTGGGCATCATGATTCAGGAAAACCTCCCTCCAAATACTGCTGTAGCGATTGCACTGGCGAATCCTATGCAGGTTTTCAGAACGGCAACGATGATGTTGTTTGATCCGCAACTGGTTCTTTTAGGGCCAACCGCTTACGTCATTCTGGATAATTTTACCCAGGCAGGATATATCGCCTACGCTGTAATTTATCCGATAGTGTTTGGCTCAGTGTGTGCGGGTATAGGGTACTTTTTATTCAAACGCAGTGATTTGCCATAACCCGGTTGAATTAATTCATAGTTATGAAAAAAACCTTTGAAGGGATTAGTAAATCCAACTGGATAGCAGGAATAACACTGTCATTTTTAGTAATAAGCTGGCTGGTTTATCAGCAATGGTGGGTAGACAATATTCCCCCCGAGCAAGTCAGAGTCGCATTTGACCCTGGTTGTGATTTACGTGCAGGACCCTGCATCACGACTTTAGACGATGGTAGCCGTGTAAGTTTTGCCATTGAGCCGCGATCTATTCCAGTCAGTGAAAAGCTAAAACTTGAAGTGACCGTTTCAGGTCTTGATATCGATGATGTGTCAGTTGATATCAATGGAGTTGATATGAAGATGCCTCCCAATATTGTCGATTTAAATGAAACAGGAAATGGACGTTATATGGGCAAAGGGGCTTTATCTTTTTGTACTCGAAGCATTATGGAGTGGGAATCCGTTATTCAACTGGATGCTGGTGATAAACAGATAAATGTACCATTTCGTTTTATTACCAGTAATAACCAGTAATAAAGTATCTCTTACAGAATATCAGTCAAATCTAAGTCTCAACAAAACGTAGTATTCCGGCAGGGTTTAGCCGGAATCTATCGCATCTTCAGGCGGTGGCGTGTTTAGTGCCCTTCGCCCATTTTATATTTAATGCTTCCAGCTACGCCATTTGCAAATTCATCAATATTTTCATAACCCATTTTTTTTGCGAATGCTACCAGGCTGGCAATATTAGATTTCATTTCTGCAATTTCTTCATGGGCACGGCCACAACCTTTACAGTTTGTACCATCTTCAGTGCATTCTCCTGTGCAGGGACTAAATTTCATTTTAAACTCCGGGGTTAATTGATTAAATGTTTATGATAGTTTCCCAGGGACTGGAAAAGCGAACGACCTGTACCATTTTGCTATCTGAGAACATGAGATTTATGTTTTCCCAATCTCAGGGTTTAAGATATTTAGTCATCGGCCATTGATAGCCAGGCAAAAATATCGGTTATCTCATCATCCGTGAAATCATCCAGTAACTCTTCATCAGGCTCTTCTATATCGTGAATACGAATTCTTTTACGTAGTTTTGTCACCTGATTCCAAAGGTAGCTGGTGTACTGTCCTGCCAGTAATGGCACGGCTTTTTTGTGTAAACCATATCCATCTTTACCGTGGCAGCTGGCGCATTCTTTCTTATAAAGCTTTTTACCTTTTGCTATATCGCCTGGCGCACGTGGAATTTGCATTAATTTTTTCGATTCCAGAAGCCTTGCATAAGCATCAAAATCCGCAGCAGTTTCATCAACAGGTGGTAAGCGGGTGTTAAGTTTTATTGATGCGATGTATTGAGATACATTGTAGATATCTTCATCGGGCATTTGACGCTCGTCGATATATTGAAGCATTGGCATATTAGGGCGTTCTCGATTTCTGAATAAAACTAGCTGTTGAGCAATGAATTCGGCAGGCATGCCGGCTAAACGAGGGTATTCCCCTTCTTTTCCGCCCTGTCCAAATTCTCCGTGACAACCGGCGCAGACATCATTAATTTCCTGACCGATATCTGGGTCATAATCAAATGCCAGCGCAGGCATGGGAATAAACAGGTAAAATAGTAAAAAACTGGCTGCTGTGGAGTATAGCTTCATGAACTTACCTAAAGTAATTTGTGATAACTATTATAGCTTTTAGTTCTAATGTTGACTCTTGATTCATGTCAAAGTCAGATATCTATTTTTCTTGTCTAATTACCTGCTTTTTTAAAGTGCTTTAAGCGGTTAAAATAGTCGGTATTGAACTTGGAATTTATTATGCAATCCAATTCAAGGTAGCTGTACACCTTTTATGGTTTTTCAGCCTGTTAGTAACAGTGGTATTAGCTGTGACAGAAAAAGGTGACTGCAACACTCCTAAAGCAGAAACCAATTTGCATAGTAGTATGCTTGAAGATGTCGTTTTTTTTAATGCCAGAGAATTTTCCTATCATTTAATTACCATGCTTGAAAAAGAAAATATGCAGCATTAATGAATGCCAGATACCTTTGAGTACAACTTGAAGAAAACAGTTTAGAGACAAATGAAAAACATGAAATTATTATTCATCCTGATCGTTGCTTTATCCGGAGTTTCATCGGCTCATGCGGCAACCGAGAGTCAACTCAATGCGATTGCAAAAATGGGCGAGCTGAATGGTGTTGCATTGCATTGTCGTTATATGGATCAAATGCAGCGAATTAAAATGACCCTGGTTTTGCATTTACCCAAACAAAGAGAGCTGGGTGACTGGTTCGAGAGTGCAACCAGTAGTTCATTCATGGATTTTATGACTAAAAACTCTGCTTGCCCCGGTGCTTTGCCTTTCACAGAGCAGGTTGATGTAGCCGTAAAAGGTATCGAGAAGACATTTAAGCAATGATAGAGAAAATAATACACGGCTTTTACCGTGTTACGATTACTGTATTGATGTTGAATATGTCAGTGAGCTGGGCGTCCGATAATTTTACAGTTGTAACCAGTATTAAACCGGTTCATTCAATTGTTGCTGGTTTAATGAAGGGTGTCGGTAAACCGGTTTTATTAATCGATAACAAAGAAACGCCCTATAATTTTGAGTTAAATCAGCAGCAGAAAAATCAGTTAAATGATGCAAAACTGCTGATCTGGGTAGGTCCTGAACTTGAAAAATCCCTGCAGCAAACTATTGAAAAGTTACCTGATAGTGTCAAGGTTGTTGAATTGTTATCCAGTCCTGATTTAAAGATACTTCCATCACGAAAAAATCCAGATGCTCGGGATCCATTCTTCTGGATGGATGATCGAAATGTAATGATTATGCTGGATGAGTTAACAGAGATTTTGGTTCGGCTTGATCCCCAGCGTTCACATATTTACACCCGTAACCGATTGGATATGTTAGTGCCATTGCGGCGCATAGATAAAGAATATGAGTACGGATATCGAGGTTTAAAAGCGGGTCTAGGGGTTTTGTATTATGACAATTTGAATTATTTTGAGCAGGCCTATGCATTGAAAACACTGGATCATGTTTCTGCTTCACCGTGGGATAAGGAAAATGTCCTGGACTTGCTCAATGTGCGGACAAGAATTGCCAGCCAGCAAGCGGTTTGTCTGTTTGTAGATAAGAGTATGCCAGCTGGGAACGAGCAGCTTTTAACAGAAGGGCAAACAATAAACATCGGCAAACTGGATACGTTAGGGCTGGATTTAGAGCCTGGCCCGGAGTTGTACCTGAAGCTGATGGAATACAATACGGATGTGATAAAGCGTTGTTTGAATGCTGACATGGATGAAGCAGCCAAAGCACGACTCGAGGCTTTTGGTGATGAAAGTCCTGTTATCGATGGTTTGGGCGGGCATTTTTTCCTGACTGACCATCTCGGAGCAACCGTTACTGAACAGGATATGATGGGCAAGTATGCGATATTATTTTTCGGTTACACCTCTTGTCCGGATGTGTGCCCGACCAGCTTGTCTGTATTGACCCAGGCTTTCAGGCAGATGGGGGATATGGCCGATGATATTCAGCCTTATTTCATTTCAATTGATCCTGAGAGGGATACGGTTACGTTATTACGAGACTATGTGAGTTATTTTGATCCGCGTCTGATTGGCCTTACGGGTTCTGAGGCGATGATTAAACGGGTTGCTGATCAATTCAAGGTGCAGTTCGAAAAAGGCAGGAGAGACGAGTCTGATCCGGGCTTATATGTTATGGACCATACTGCCAGTCTTTACCTGATGGCACCGGATGGTAGTTTTATTACAAAATTTGCCCATGGAATTACGCCTGATGCGCTGGTTAAGGAATTGTCTGAAATAATTCATTAAAGAGTCTTAAAAAAGAACTTTTTGCATCTGTAAAAATAATTTTAGCCTGTAAATATGCAATAAAAACCCGGTTATTTTAGGTGGCAATGAGGCACGCTTTTCAGTAACCGCTAAAAATCATAATGTATTATTAAGTAACTCAAATTTGTTAATTTATATCAATTCATATTCAAGTAATTCCCCTTTCGATTTAAATAAACCTTAGTTTTAATTCAGGATATTAACCTATGTTGTATTCAAATTGATAAATTCTAGCTACTGTAAAAATAATATAGAAGGAATATTCGTCAAAGTTAGAAAATATGAATAGTTTTCTAAACTTGATAAGAGTTCCCGTATTTTTAAATACTTTGAGATCCTGAAAAATCGTGTATTTTTCGTTTTGACCCAACGAAAGTCGATGAAATGCAATAATAAAACAGTGATAGAGCTGTTATTACTAGTTTTAAGACAGCCGCAATGATAAGCACTGTGGTGACAGCTTCTCTTTTTAAATTATTAAAGTTAATCATTGAGGAAGGGCTAGTATTATGCGCACCAGGGTAAAAATTTCTTTGCTATTTTCAGGAATGGTATTTTGTGGTTTAAGTTTGCTTTCAGCTACAAATGTTTCAGCTGATAAACCGATTCACCAGGTTTCGTCCGAAACCTGTAAAACTTGCCATAAAGATATTTATAAACAATGGAAAGGTTCAATGCATGCAAACAGTACGGCATTCAAAGATCCCATTCACGGTACTTTCTATAGAAAAGTTGTCGGTGATCCAGGAAAGGAAGGCGTAAAAACAAAATCAGGTAAATACCCTGTTTGTTTGCAGTGTCATGCACCTAATGCAGCGAGAGATAAAAAGACTAAACTGGATTCTGCCCCTGCCTACTCTGAAGGTGTTAACTGTGTTGCCTGTCATACTATGAAAAAACTTGTAGGTGTTGATGCAACCAAAGGTAAATTAGGGCTGAAGGCCTATGAAACATCTACTAAATTACAGGGCTCTGGTCGTCACTCTAACAATAAACTGGCATCACTGGCTGCTAGTGGTGATGATTTTGGTTTTGGTGGTGAAGAAGACAAGAAACCGAACCCTCATATGGGTGAAGCGGTTGAGGTTGATGGCAAGACAATTCAGTCTCTACCAATGGAAAGTAATCCTTCTCACTTAAGAACATCCGATGCCTGCATGGGTTGCCATGATAAGCGTAACAATGCTCATGGAGTGCCTTTATGTGCAACGGGTGACGAATACATAGCGAGTAATGCGCAAGTAGACTGTCTGTCATGCCACATGCCTATGGGTAAAGGTTTTGCCGACCACAGTATGGGTGGTGGACATGATATGGGTATGTTGCAACGTGCAGTAGTTTTTTATATGGATAGTAAAAAGAATGGGGATAATATTAACTCGACTATTACTCTCAGAAATAAACAACCGCACACCATGCCTACTGGTGCACCGTTCAGAAATCTATATATAAAAATTACGGCTTATGACAAGGACGGCAAGATGGTTTGGGAAAATGCAAAAGGACACCCTGCCAAGCAAGACAAAAAAGCATTTATGTTCTTAACACTGGTTGATGCAGATGGAAAGCCAACGGGTCCTCCAACGGCTAAAGGTCAGGGTTCTGATACTCGACTGAAAGCTTTTGAGACACGTAACTTTGAATACTCTATCCCAGCCAAAGACGTTGTACTGGTTCGTGCCGAACTTTACTACAACCTTTTATGGCCTGGACTGGTTAAAAAGTTCACTAAAATCCCTAAAGATGTAACTGCTCCAAAGATGATTGCATCGGCTGAAAACTCGTTGTAATAGAGTACCGGGGCAAAGCTGAGGTTGTTTAACACCCGCTTTGTTCCGGAAATTAAAAGCATTTGTTTTTAGGGAGGGAAACGTATGTTTTCCCGCTATGGAAGTTTAGTTCGCCCCGCTTTGTTTTTATTGCTGGGTAGCTGTCTGGTTGGTTTTTCCAGTAGTAGTTTGGCTTCTCAGAAAAACACACCGGTTAAAAAATTCTACCTCAACGGCTGATCACAGTAAGTTTGATGAGCTTAAAAAAACACCGGAACCGGCAATTTACTAATCCCGACAATGGTGAACTGGTAGGTAAGAAAACTGTTGTGAACAATTTTTGCCTGAGTATCACTGGTAACTTATCACGTTGTACCCGTTGTCATATCGGAACTGGCACTGGTCTCAGGGCTTTCTGGTTATTGCCATGTTGATAACGGGATTTGAGATTCATGGGACTTATAGTTTGTTCGGGTATGAGCAGGCAGTGGATATTTATATAGTCGCTTCCTGGTGTTTGATTGCTATCGGGTTTCTGGGTATTTTCTGCAACATGGTTACGGGTGAGTGGAAACAATATATACCGGCAAATATGAATAAATTGCTGGCTATGATGAAATATTATGGCGTGGATATTTTTACCGCTGGTAGTGAATACCCTCATCATAAAACCAGGCAGTCAAAATTGAATCCTGTACAGCGTATGGCTTACCTGTCGCTACATACCCTTATGTTACCTTTTGCGGTACTCAGTGGTTTGCTCTATTTTTTTACCCTTACTGGGCAATGGTTGGGCCTGGAGGACTAAGTCTGATGTTCGTTGCGTTAATGCATACAGTGCTGGCTTTCATGTTAATCGCATTTTTAATTGTACATCTCTACATGGCTTAACGACCAGTGAAGTGTTTATCGGTTACCTGAAGGCGATGATAGTCGGTTACGAAAAAGAATAATTACAGAATATAACCTTTGAATTACGCCCCTTCACGGGGCTAAGTTAATAAAATAATGTGTGGAGTTACTATAACGTGAAGCCTTACCTACAGACCTCATTTTCAGTTCTGATTCTATTGATAACATTGTTGTCATCTACTTCTGTCTTAGCTGCAAAAGTCACGGTTGATTCCAGTAGCTGGGGAAGTGATGAAGGTAAGGCCTGTGTCGACTGTCATAGTAAATCTTCGGCGGGGCTCACTCACCAGTGGAAAAACAGTGCTCATGCTGTGGCCAATGTGAACTGCCTGGATTGTCATCAGGCTTATGAAGAAGATGTCGATGCAATCGAACATGAAGGTAGCATAATAGCGACGATCGTATCACCGAAAGATTGTGGTCGTTGCCATACGCAAGAATTTAAGCAACAAAAGGGTTCGGTTCATACCAGGGCACTTACAATTATTAAGAACCGGATGCCTGCTCTTTCCGAACATTTTGGAAGTCCATCCATTAATGATGCAGGTTGTGCGAAATGTCATGGTTCGGAAGTTAAGGTACGTGGTGATGGCACACTGGATCCAGCCAGTTGGCCCAATTCCGGCATCGGACGTATTAACCCGGATGGTTCAGTTGGTTCCTGTTCCTCCTGTCACGGCAGGCATCAATTTTCCAAGGCTCAGGCACGTGAGCCACAGGCATGCATCTACTGTCACTCAGGACCTGATTCTCCTGATAAATCAATATATGAAAGCTCCAGGCACGGCATAATGTATGAAGCGCATAAAAAAGATATGAATATGGACAGTGATCAGTGGGTCGTTGGAAAGGATTACTCGGCGGCTCCCACCTGTGTCACCTGTCACATGGGGGCAGCAGGTAAAATGAAGTCTACGCATGATGTGGGTATGCGTGACTCATGGAATTTGAATGAGGCAGTTTCAAAGCAGCAATATCTTGTTATTTTTGCTGATGGAAGCAAGAGAGAACTTTCAACCTCTGAACCTATACCCCGGCGCGGTGAAAGTATTTCTAAAATGGATGGTAGCATGGGTAAAGTGAAAGCAGTGGCATCGCCCAAACGCCGTCGTGGTGCCATGACAAAAGTTTGTCTGGAATGTCATAGTAAAGGGTTCAGTAATAATGCGATGTTACAGTTTGATAACGTGGTTGAACTGTTTAATGAGAAATATGGTAAACCTGCTCAGGCCATTATGCAGCAGCTTTACTCTGATGACTTATTAACGCCTTTACCTTTCGATGAGCCGATTGAAGTCACTTACTGGAATTTATGGCATACCAGTGGAACAATGGCCAGGCATGGCGCCGCGATGGGTAGTCCCAGTATGACCTGGAAGGGCATGAGTGAGGTTGGTAGCAATTTTTATGGTAAATTTCTAAAGCAAATCAGGGGCGTTGCCGGAAAGCAAAAAGGTGATGCCCTGATAAAAAAGTATATCAATGATTCTGAGCATCATGACTGGTTGAACCATCCGGAAAAAGGGAACCCTGTTCCAGGTTTTGGACAAGGGATATCTCATGAAGATTAGGCTCCAGCTACCAGCTTTCATAACCCGTCATGTTTTATTTGCTTTACTGGTGGGTGGAATTTCTGGCATGGGTTTTATACTTTTTTTGATAGAATTTGATCATTACACCAGCAGTGAAGATTTTTGTACCAGCTGTCATTCGATGGAAATTGTGGCAGACCCTTATCGGCAGTCCAAACACTATAAGCCGGATTCCGGGGTTCGAGCCAGTTGTGGAGACTGTCATGTATCTGAAGGCGTATTATCGGCGACCTGGGATCATTTTATTGGGGGTAAAGATGTTATCAATCAGCTGAAAGGCGCATTAATTGGCCCGGATTATGATGATCCAGTTGTGAGTGCATTGCATTTACCGGAAGCCGCCTTTGCTGCCAGAAGCTGGTTTAAAAAGAGAGATTCGGCGACCTGTAAAAAATGTCATGTTAAAGAAGCCATTTATGGTACCCGGCCAGATACTAATAAAATTCATCTGGAAGATGCGAAACATAAAAGTTGTATTGATTGTCATTACAATCTGGTTCACCGGAGAGTACCTCATGAACGAACGTTCAAAAGAGCGGCATGGAATGCAATGATTGAAAGTGAGTTTGGACTGGAAAAGGGAACTGCTAAAAAAATGATGGCTGAAAATGATTAATATAATGAAAACAACATGTTATTAACTTTGGGTTGTCAAACTATGCGCGAAGGCGTTGTTGCCTCGCTAATCTTTTTTATCGCAGGCGTTATGCTTATCATGGTCGCTATGCATATATTGCCTCAAATATGAAATTTACCGCATATCGTGATGTTTTTCGGGTTCATTTTGTTATTGCCGTCCCCCACTATACTGCTATCTACATTCCTGATATCGGTGTTACTAAAATCTAAACAGAAAATGGATCGATGTGAGCACTAGATCTGGAGTGTTCAGCAGAGCAACAGGCCGACAATTGTTAGGTCTTAAGTTTAGTGCTGACACTGCTCCAGCTGTCTGCTGATCCTGGGCAGTAAAATAGCCACCGTCGTTATAAGCATAATCAGTAAACCGGCAACAATTAAAATAAATCCAACGTATGAAAATATGGCAGGGACAACCGTAGTCAGGTTTATAAACTGGGATATTAATACCAACAGGGTTCCCGCAACAATCAGGAATACAGATGAAGCCGCGGCTTTCTTCATTAGAAAACAGGCTGATTTAATCACTTCTAATCTCCAGTAAAAATTACTATATAAGCAAAGTATAATAGAGGATTGTAAAAAGTTATGTGACTAAGTTACACAAGTTGCGTTGCCTGGTTCACAATTTGAACGCTATTGTGCTTTTACTCCCCGGTGAATACAGGCTATTCCAAAAGAAAGGTTACTGTAGGAAACGCTGATCAAGCCGGCCGATGAGATCATTTCAGCCATTTCCTGTTGAGCCGGGAATTCACGAATAGATTCAATCAGGTAAGTATAGGCATCCGGATGCCCTGCGACTAATGCGCCAAGACGTGGAATGACAATGCGTGACCAGGCATTGTAAAAAGGAGCAAGCCATGCATAAGGGGTACTGAACTCAAGGCAATAAAAATGACCGCCGGGTTTAAGCACACGAGCTATCTCCTGTAGAGATTTTGAAATATCTGTGGCATTTCTAATACCGAAGGATATAGTCAGTACATCAACGCTGTTATCCGGTAATGGAATGTCTTCAGCCGAAGCCGCTAAATAACGACATGTTTGACCCAGGTGTTTTTCAGCAACCCTCATCATCTCGACGGAAGGGTCGATAATGATCACTTCTCTCTGGTCATTAATCATAGCGCTGGCGATATCACCAGTACCTCCTGCCAGATCAACAAACACATGTCCTGGTGTCTTGTTCACCTCTTTGCAAAAACGATGTTTCCATACTCGATGAATGCCCATGCTCATCAAGTCATTCATCAGGTCGTAGCGTCCAGCCACGCGATTAAAGATGCCGCGAACAAGTTCTTCACGTTGTTCGGTGGTGACTCTGCTTTTACCGAAAGTTTTTGATAACCGATGAGTCATTTATGCGAGTACCTGTTTAGAACGATTAACCCAGAACAGGTAAATGAAAACAGGAATAAGCATTAAAATGCCGTACATGACCGGGGCAATGGTCATGGCAGAATTTTGTAAGATGGTTCCGGTGACCAGAATAGCTGTGCCACCATTCTGTATAGAGGTTTCGATGGCAATGGTTCTGGAGTCAGCTTTGTTTTGTTTCATGCTGCGCGCAAAAATATATCCAACAGCAATCGCTAGTGTGGCCAGCAATAAAGCGGGAAAACCTGTCTGATCGATAAAGAAAGGCATCATTGTCCAGTTTTGGTGGATGATACCGGCGATGACCAGCAATAACATGATTAATGGAATTCGTGTCATCCAAAATTCATGCTGGTTACACAATGCTGTTTTAAAGTGGCGTAACAACATGCCAAGTACAACAGGAACCAGGGTTACCACGGATAGTTTAACCACGGTTAACAGGAAAGGCAGCTTGATGGCAGTTGCTGCATCAAGCTGTGAAACCAGTATCCAACCGGCAATTAACGGGATGGTAAATGGCGTTAAAATACTGACTATAGCGGTTAAAGAAATGGATAAAGCCAGGTTTCCACCTGCCAGGTAAGAAAACATATTAGAAGTTGTGCCGCCCGGGCTTAGCGCAAGAATAATGAAACCGGCAAATATTTCTGCGGGTAAATTGAACGGGTAAAGCAAAAAAAAAGCCAATATTGGTAGCAATAGCATTTGAGATACCAGTCCGGTTATAACAGTTCCGGGGGTTTGTATGACCGTTTTAAAATTAGCCAGCGTCAGGCTTGCGCCCATACTGAACATGATGAAAAAAAGAGTAACCGGCAGGGCGATAGCGAGAACCAGGTCCTGATTCATAATTGAGGTATCCAGATGGTGGCAAGGTAGGCGGCACTATATATAAAATAGAATCGTCCTGTTAAAGGGGTTAGGTAAATACGTTGTTTTTTTGGGGCATTTAGCAGTTTAAATGGCTGCCACAGCACCACGATGGTGACCAGCAGTAAAATCAGGCCGGGTAAAATTTCAGCCTGATACAACAATACGCTCACCAGGTAAACCAGAGCGACGATCCAGTAATACAGCTTGACGCCCAGTTTATATCCCTGTCGAACACACAGGGTTTTAATGCCGGCCGCCAGGTCATCTTCATAATCCCGCAGTTCATTACTGAGTAATAACAGTGATGACAGCAGGCTAAAAGGCAGTGATAGCCAGAAAATATTCCAGTGATAGTCTCCGGACACAACATAATAAGAGCCACCGATAAGCAGAACACCCATGAACAAAAAGACAAATAATATGCCGAGACCACGCTCTTTATAATTGATCTGACCGCCGGTATAACCCCAGGCACCAAAAACTCCGAACATGCCAAGCAATAATAGTGGCCATCCCCTGATGCTGACCATATAGAAACCGATGGCGATGGCTAGCAACATGACTGTCCAGCCAATTCGGGTATTTCGTTTAATGGCTAACTGTTGAGCATGTGTAAATTGATGACTGGTAAGATCCCGGTGATCATTTATCAGGTTTACTGCGATCTGCAACAGTACACCGGTAAAAATCACCAGGCTGGCCAATAAGGTATTCTGTGAATTTTCCACCAGAGCGAGACTGACGCCCAGGCCACAGGTGGCAATGGCAACAATTAACGAAAAGGGGCGTAAAGCCTTGATAAATGTCGTTTTATCGTTCATAAGATGTTTAGCAATATAAAACGGTTCAAGTGAAACTCAAATAACATTGATCAGTTTCCCCGGCTTTGTTTAATGGCTGAATTGATTTTTGCCAGGTATGAACTCTTCATTACCATCTCAAATTCATCGTTTGAAACATGTTCATAACCAAAAACAGGTTTCCAGAAACGTTGGTTTTCCATGCACAGATAATAAAAAACCTGCTCTTTCCAGCTTTCAGGAAAACTGTTGTACACCGTTTTAAACATCGACAGTTTAATATCATCGGGATAAGACAACTTGCCATCGGCATCGACCAGGGGCATTTTCAGTATCTGGCTGGGAATTGCCTTTTTGCGTATTTCACGCATGACTGACTTTATATAAGTTAATGTGCCCAGTGAGATTAAGGCAACTTCGCTGGTTCCAAACTGAGAGGTAAGCTGTTTTACCACGGCCTGGTAATCTTCTGACCAGTGATCATAATGAATGATTGGGTGAAAATGAAAGCCTACAATAAACCCCGCATCGGCAACCTGTCGGGCAGCTGCCAGACGCTTCTCAAGAGAAGCCGTACCATGTTCTTCATGGCGAATCAGTGTGGGTGTGCTGAGTGACCAGGTGCAAAGAATATTTTTGGGTGTATCGGAGCGAACCAGATGACTGACATTAGCCGACTTGGTTTTCAGTTCAAGAATGACATTTGGATTGGCGTGGGCAAAATCAATCACGGCATCCAGCACACCATGACTATTTCCCCACATCAGTGAATCAGAAGATTGACCTGTTCCAATGTGGTAGATTTTATCTGGATCAAGCTTGAGATTTTTGAGCTTGTCAGCAAAACCTTTGTCAAAGTTGATTTGTTTGCCATCAAAAAAAGATTGAATGCTGCAGTAACTGCAGCCATAACCACAGTTATCGACGGCATCCAGCGTTTGCAGGTTGCAACATAATGTTCTAGGTGAAGCGACAGGGCAGCGACCTAACCCCAGAGATTCTTTCTGTATTGCCTGCGGAATGGCTGCTGCACTTATTTTGGGTGCAGAGCTATTATCCGGGTAGTAATTTTGTTCGGATTTAAGGTTTTCCCAGGTTGATTTCAGTTGGTTCATGACCTGCTGTTTCCGAGCTTTGCCGGACACATTCAGCTGGCTCATATCTGGCCAGATATCTTCAATGGAGTCATTTCCCCACATTTGCAAATCCAGAGCAATTTCACAGCTTTGTCGACAATCCTGAACAGAAAAGCGTAACAACTTTGCCTGTTCTGTAAGGAATAGTTTAATTGACGGACAGAGCAATAAAAAGAATGGCTGATCTGTAAAAGGTGATGGCGAAACGCTCATGTATACGACAGTTAAAGGAATTAAGAAACGTATTATACGATTAAACAGTGTTTGAAAGTCACTTTTAAAAAAAAGGGCGAATAGTATTGTTGAGTGAGCACCAATATGTATTAGGATACGCAAAGACAAGTGTACTTTTCATGCCTATCTTTGTGCTCTAAATGCTATATAGAGCAATATTTATTGTGGAAATTTTAAGGTTACAATATTTCCCAGTGTTTCTAAAATTTTATTTACAGAAACATAATTTTCAGAAAAGGACTCATTAAATACCCCGCATCTTAATTCTACAACTTCAGGTTGCTTGTCAGACTTTATTTTCATGGTAGTGGTTAAAGTTGCAGAGTTGCTGTTATCGCTTTCGAGCATCGCAGGAAGAATCATATTAAATGTTGAAATAAAAAATGGTTTAGCTGAAACCATTTCTGCGCGCTGTAATGAGCTGGTAACTGTGAAATTATCAGGCTCAACTGAACGTTCACTTTTTAAGGCTGCTCGGGGTTCGTACCTATAAAACATGCACCAGGGTTCGCGATCTTCTATGCCTTTAAATTCTTTGGACTTTCCGTGCTGAATATAGGATCGACTCGTGCCCGTTTGAAATGTTAATTTTTCATTTAGCTGTACTATTGTACCTACAGGAGGTTTGCTTTTGGGATGGCTAAAGTCAACGGGTTCACTCAACGTCTGGCAGCCGGAAATAAGAAAGCTGATGGCTAGAGAAATAAATAGACGAGTCATGGTGCTGTCACAGTGAAATACAATAATGTTTCGACATGAAAATTTAAATTTAGTTTAATAAGATTTATGCTTATAAATCAACCTGTTTGCGGTTGTATGATGATAGAATGTCTGCTTACTGATTACCCTGTAAAGTACCTCCAGACTTTTAAGTGAGCACTATTCAATACTTCTTCGAACAACCCCTGCCTTCGGAGATTCCACGGTCATGCCGCAACCCGTTTGACAATGATCCTCACCCGCTGGCTATTAAAGCAGGCAAAGAATTACAACAGCAGTTGACTGATAACCCCTTCTTATCGACTCATTTATTCGACCGGCACAATGGAAAAATGTTTGGTGTGTTAGTGGTTGAAGATAACGATGGCAGGATCGGTTATTTATCCAGTTTTTCAGGCATGCTAAATAAGCAATGGATAGTACCCGGTTTTGTTCCCCCTGTATTCAATGTTAAGCGACAGCAGCTATTTTTAGATGCAGGTGAAATTGAGGTAACCCGTTTAACTACAAAAATTGAATTTTTATCAAATGCAGCGGAACGTTTACAGGCGATTGAAAAACTTTCACAACTCAAGCGGCATCAGGAAATGGATGTAGAGCGACTAATAAAGCTCAACAAGGTAAATAAACAACAGCGCCGGTTAAAACGGTCTTTACTGAAAAATGATCAGCATACAAATAAATATTTAGCGGAATTATCTTTTCTTAGTCAGCAGGATAAACGTGCATTTAAACAATCTAAATTGAGCTGGGCGAATACTCTGCAAAAGGCGGCGGTTAAATTTGAAAGTGACTTTGAAGATGAGATAAATAAGCTCATTGATAAACGAAAAGCACTATCACAGGAATTGCATAAAAAAGTTTTTGAAAATTATTTATTAGTCAATGAATCCGCTGAGCAGAAGTCTTTGCTCTCTTTTTTTGGCGGAAAGATACCACCCGGAGGAAGCGGAGATTGTGCCGCTCCAAAACTGATTCAGTTTGCACATTTAAATAAACTGAAAATACTGGCAATGGCAGAATTCTGGTGGGGCTCAAGCCCTGCAAAAGGAGTTCGCCATCATGCTCATTTTTACCCTCCCTGCCGGGGAAAGTGTCATCCTGTATTGCCTTTCATGTTGCAGGGAGTGTGTCAGGAAAGAGTGGCTGTGGATGATCTGGTTCAGGCGTTAGAGCCGGAAATAATCTATGAAGATGCAAGTCTGGTGGTGTTGAATAAACCCGCTGGCATGTTGTCAATCCCAGGCAAACAACAGCAATATTCTGTTTTGAGCTGGTTACAGCAGCGTTATCCTCAGGCATCAGGTGCATTACTGGTTCATCGTCTGGATATGGCTACATCGGGGTTATTGCTTGCGGCTAAAAATGCGCAGGTTTATAAACATTTACAGCATCAGTTTATTAATCGCAGTGTAAAAAAACGATATGTAGCGTTGTTATCAGGAAAACTGGAGAAACAGGATAAAAGGGTGAATTTACCTCTACGAGTAGATCTGGATGATCGCCCAAGGCAGGTTGTCTGTTATGAATATGGAAAGAATGCGGTGACCCGGGTAAAAGTAATTTCAGTTGAAGCCGGAACGAGCCGTGTTTACTTTTATCCGCTAACAGGACGAACACACCAGTTAAGGGTGCATGCTGCTCATCATCAGGGGCTGGATGCTCCGATTGTTGGAGATGAGTTGTATGGCTCGCGTTCGGAAAGGTTATTCCTGCATGCAGAAAAAATCGGCTTTGAACACCCGCAAACGGGTGAAAAGATGGAGTTTTCAGCTAAAACGCCCTTTTAGCCCGGGAACTATATAGCTATAACGTTAAAGTTTAGAAACGCTGTGCCGAAATAGATTATGTACTATATTCATATAACCTTAACCTGTACTGAGTTCTCTCATGTTAAAACACTATTCTATTCACGCCAAGCTAGTCATTCTAAATATTGTGTCGATGGCACTTATTTTTGCCTATGCGATTAAACTATCAACTTATGAGCTTAATCAATACGATAGTTCGAAAAGGTCTATTGATGTTGTTGAGTTATCGGTATACCTGAGTAATGTGTTGCATGAGTTACAAAAAGAAAGAGGCGCGAGTGCGGGTTATTTAGGTTCTAAAGGTCAGAAATTCACTGAAAAATTACCTCAGCAACGCCTGTTAACAGATGAAAGGGTTTCGCTTTTAAAAAAGCACCTTAATTCGGTGAATAATCCATTTACTCAATCAGCTTCTAAAAATATTGATTTCTCAAGGATGCTCTCAATGCGTTCCAGTGTTGATAATCAATCTGTTGATACAAAGGCCGCTGTTGGATATTACACGGCTTTAAATAAGTCTATTCTTGATATGATTACCGAATTTTCTACACTTTCTCGGGATCATCAAATACGCAATATGCTCAATAGCCTGGTGCTTTTTATCAGTGCTAAAGAAAGAGCCGGTATTGAGCGAGCTATTCTTTCAGCTACATTTGCCCGCGATGAATTTACTCCTTTTTTAAATTCAAAGTTTTTATCGGTAATGGCCCAGCAAAATGCTTTATTCAACCTGTTTGAATACAGTGCAAATGAACAGTTTAAACGCACCTATTCAACCATAAAAAATGACAATTCTTTTGCCGAAGTTGAGCGGATGAGAGGGCTTGCACTTAGCAAACAAAAAGATTTTGAGACAGATCCTGGTTACTGGTTTAAAACGATTACTCAAAAAATAAATAAACTCAAAAAAATGGAAGATGTTATCACCCGGTCGACGAAAGAGGCTGCACAGGAAATAAAGACCACTTCATTTTGGATACTTATTCTGGTCTTCTTAGTTTCTATTGTTGCCTTGCTGGTGACATTTTTACTAAGCCGGGGTATTAATTCGGTGATTATGAGTAAAATTCAAGATATCAAAGCCTTGCTTGAAAGAGTAAAAAATGGTGATCTCTCGGCACAATATAGTATGAGAAAAAATAGCAACAATGAAATGGATCAAATTGCTCTTCAGTTTCAATCACTGGTGACTATCATGCAAGATTTAACCGCGCAAATAACTACCTCGATTCATTTTGCCGCTAAAGGTGATTTTGATTCCTGTGAACTAAAGGATGAGGGATTCTCTGGGGAATTTGCCATGGCGATTCAAAGTGTCCAGTCTGGGATTAATGCTATGAAGGACGCGCATGATAAACAGGAGTTAATCCGCTTTACTGCCGAGTTACGTAAAATTAATAACATTGGCGCTAGTATTTCATTTATTCAAAGTGAGATTTCCGCCCTGGTGGGTGATCTGGCTGATGTGCTGAAGACAACCGACAAAACCAGCGCTCAATCAGAAGAAAGTCTTGTTGTTGTCGACGAGATTCTGTCCAAGCTGCAAGCTCTTGTCGTTAACATCAATGATTCGAATGTGACTATTGAGGGGCTGGATGAAAGAAGTAATGATATTACCTCTGTGGTCGATTTAATTAAAACGATTGCTGAACAGACAAACCTTCTGGCACTTAACGCTGCCATTGAAGCTGCCCGGGCAGGTGAACATGGTAGAGGCTTTTCGGTAGTTGCTGATGAAGTGAGAAACCTGGCTGAACATACCCAAAAGGCTACCGATGAAATTGCTGCCTCTATCGGTGATATGAGAAAAGAGACATCATCAATTGTAGAAAAGTCAGCTGTGATGACAGAGCTGGCAAATGCTGTTTCAGCTTCGGTTGAAAATTTTAAAGAAACAATGGGGCATTTAAGTTCGGATACCAAAGATATGTCAATTCTGGTTGAAGATATGGGCGATCAGTCGTTTATAGTATTAGCTAAAATAGATCATGTTATTTTCAAATCAAATGCCTATAACTCAATGATTGATGCTGATGCCAGTGTACAGTTTGCTGATCATAAAAATTGCAGACTGGGTAAGTGGTATGGCACAACGGCCAAAGAAAAGTTTTCAGGACTTGTGAGTTATCCTAAAATCAGTCTCCCGCACAGTAAGGTTCATGGCGTCGTTGAAGCGAATAAAAAATTTATTGTTGATGCTGACCAACGGTTGGAAAATGAAGCTGATATTATAAATAATTACCAGAAAATGGAGCAGGCTAGTGATGAGTTATTTTTATTGTTAGATAACTTGAAGGAAGAGTCGAGCAGACGTTAGTCGAGCGGATAGATCGATGAGTGCCGATACAACTTTTTACTAACTGCTTTATGACAAACTTTTTACGGCTTTATAAGCCGTAGCGATGGCAAGCCCTGCCCCGCAACGTTGACGAATCCAGTCCTGATTGGCTAATAAAATTCCAGCAGCGTAGAGTCGTTTATCAATTACACGACCCTTAAAATCAAGCGGTTGAAATTTTTCATTAACCACAATACCTGATCGATTAACAGCATGTCCTGCCGAATCGAAGTAGGATTCACAAAACCAGTTTTCGCGACCATCCGGTTGTTGAACAGGTAAATCTATCAGGGGTTCTTTTACTTCCTGCTGATCGGCGGTCAAGCCTCCTGACAGGAATCTGCCACTGGCTAGAACAAGTTTTTCGGCTTCAATTTCTACAGGGCCATAGCTGTCCTGCAGGTATAATCGAATGGACTTATTTTCAAATTCTATGCGTTGAACTTTATGTTGAGAGATGACAGTTGCCCCGAGGGCTGGTAATTTTTGTTCAAATAGTTCACGCAGGCGAATGCCTGCTACAGCCGGTGGAATGGTCGGAATTTCAAATATCGGCAAGCCCAGCAGTTTTTCCATTTCACTGTGGATAAAGTCAGGTCGATGAATGCCAAGCATCGCGGGCATAGCAATGTACTCTGCGTCTTCAACAATATCCTTTAATCGTCTGGCAAACTCTTCACGAGTCGCTGGAACTTCAAGTGCCCGGGCCATGACTTCGGGAAAAATCTGTGCGCCGGACTCCATCTCCGGAAATATCATGCGTTCAGCTCGTAATTGGGGCCACTGTGATTTTAAATTTGCCACAATCTCCTGTGCACTAAATCCCTGCAAACCAACAAAGTCAATGATCAGAACCTTAGCTCTGGATGTCATGGCCAGTGTTCCTTTAAACATGGTCTCAGGCAGGCAAAAAGTCGGTTTACAGGCACCTGCCGGTAACATGGCCAGGTGGTTTTTTTCTCCAGGTGAACTGTAACTGAGTCCCATTTTTTTCAGGGCAGTAATAAACTCATCAAGTGAGTCGCGCAGATCCTGGTCGGTTAATTTGCTATAGGGATGATCGGGTTCGCTCTCCCGTAGTTGCGCTAATCCTGCCCATGGATCTTTGAGGTATTCAGAGCTATCGGCGCCGAGTAAATCAAAATAACCGGAGGTATAGGCGAGAGCACCGCTATTACCAATTTGAGTAGTCTGGATACCTCGAGCCTGGGCGAAGACAGTGACCGCACAACCGGCAATGCCTGCCCCGACAACTGCCAGCTCGGATTTATATTGTCGTGTTTTTTTGATCATGAGCTGGACTCCGAATTTTCTGATTTCACCTGGTCGTCACTTTTCGGAAGTTCCGGTTCAAAAAAATCCAGCCCCATTAAACCGCAATGCATGGTTTCGGCTAATTCAAATTGTGGCATTTGTTCGCCCCATAAAATGGGTTTAATGCCCTTGAAACGTCCCCCGACAAAATCACGCATATGCCTGAGACCATCGCGATTATTATAGATATGTTGATCATAAAGATGTGATGTCACGCGCATGCTGCAAAAAGCACCCTGGCAGGTTCCTTTTCCAATGCGGCTGCGTAAACCTATGGCCTGAACAGTCATTTCATCTTCTGCTCCGGGAGCCAGTTTGATGACTTTATCGACCGCTGACTGTGGAACCATTTCGCATTCACACAGAATTAAATCGCTGGCATTGCTGTGTTTAAACCAGTGTCGTGCGGAGTAACCCGGTTCGGTCCAGCGAACGCCTTCATCGGTCGGCAAGGTTAATTCAGCTGTCCGGCATGGATTGCTATTGTTCAGTCGTTTAGCAACTAAATCGCCGGTTTTTTCAGCCATCAGGCGATAGGTGGTCAGCTTTCCTCCTGCGATGGTGGCAAAGTTAGACAGCCCCTGTTGTTGATGGTCGTAAAGAGTAAAACCCCGACTCGCCCTGCGCCCGTCCTGTGCTGCACCGGATGACATTAACAAGGGTCTGACACCTGCGAAAGCACGAATGAACCGGGTTGTTTCAAGGCCGGGAATAAGCGCTGTGCCCTGTTTGAGTATTCGATCGACTTCAGCAACGGAGGGACGAATTTTATCCAGATTATCTATGCTGTCGGATGTGGTGCCAAGCAGAGAAACGGTTCCGCCGGGAACCACAATGTCTCCATCACCAGGAGGTCGCAGACGGTTAACCACACCCTGTGTGATGCGCGTATTACTAATAATTAAGCTGCCTTTTGAGTACAGCAGGTTGACATCATGACAATCTGCCAGTTCTGCGACCATTTTGGCCCAGGCGCCCGTAGCGTTAACAAACTGTCTGGCACGAATTTTTAAAATTGATCCACTTCGATGATCCTGGCAGATAGCACTGGTAATTTCGCCGTCTGTGATCTCGAAACTGATTACCTGCGTGTGGGGCAAATAATCACTATCGTTTATTTGTTTAGCATGTTGCACATTAGCCAGTGTAAGACGAAAGGGGTCAATGCTGGCATCGGGTACCTGAAACGCAGCAAAAACCCTGTCACTTAGTGCGGGTTCCAGCTGTCTTGCTTCAGTGTTAGTTAACTCGGTACAGGAGATACCAGCTCGTTCGCAATGTTGTGGGAATTTTTCTGCGAAGTCGGGGTCGTCACCCTCTACTGCGGCAAAGATTCCGCCACAGGGGTCAACAGCATCTGCAGCAATGCTCTTCAAAATTTCACCTTCTATGCGACACTCGGCGGCTGTTTCGCAATCAGAAGTCGCGTATCGTCCTCCGCTGTGTAGCAGGCCATGATTGCCACCGGATGCACCGGCATTTAAATCTTTACGGTCAATCAACAGGCAGGATATTCCACGCAAAGCCAGGTCACGCATGACACCGGTACCCGTTACTCCGCCACCAATGATCAGGACTTCTGTTTCAAGTTCGAGCAGGCCAGCTTTATTCGACATTATTCATTATCTCCCGCTAAACCAATTTTGGCCAGATCCGGTCCCAGGTATTTTCGTTCGTTTTCGCCTAAAATGCCGAGCGAGAGACAAATCAAGGTCCATAAATGAACCACTCGATAGTTGCCTCCAAAGTGACCTCCGATGTCTTCAATCTGAGAATGGCAATTATGGCAGGGTGTTAATACATAATCTGCTTCGGTAGTTTGTATCTGGTCAAATTTTCGTTTTCCATAAGCTCTGCGCTGTTCATTCATACCGGCCTGTAGAAAGCCACCACCACCACCGCAACAATAGTTGGCACTTCGACAAGGTTGCATATCAATGAAATTTTCATCACCGACCAGTTTTCGGGTAACGTAACGCAGGTCATCAGCAGCGGGATCACCGATGGATTTTCGAACCAACTGACAGGGGTCCTGTAGAGTGAATTTAAGTCCCTGACGATTCCAGTCTGAGTTGACCGGAAGTTTGCCTTCTCTGATCCATTTAGCGTAATAAGTAACCAGGCTATCGGGTTCAAAATTAGCCTGTAGATTAAAACGTTCAACTCCTTTCCACAGCGTATAAAAAGAATGCCCGCACTCGGTATTTAGCCAGACATCGCAGCCCAGTTCATTCACTGCATCAACGCGTTGTTTAACCATTTTCTCCCATGAATCATCATCACCGGTAAACATGCAGAAATTTTCAGCTGCCCAGCCTTTTGAAGCGTAGGTCCAGTCGGCGCCGACATAATCGAAAATTTTCCATAAGGGGCCCAGTTCTTCGGGTTCTGTTGCCGGTTCACGAGAGTTTTGATTGACAAAGAAATGCGCGCCTTTCTTATTCATAGGTGCTTGCAGGGATTTAAACTGTACAGAGTCTTCACGAATTTCTTCAGCAGTTTCCTCAATGATTTCAACGAAATCTTCAGTTTGCAGCCCCATGGCGCTGGTGCCCTCAAAGCGCATCTGGGCTTCACAGGAGCGCACGATGCCTTTGGGTTTTTTGTCTTTGGGCCAGGCGCTTCGAGCGACGCCTACTAAAACGGATACATCAATATTCATTGGACATACCTGAGCGCAACGTTGGCACTGGGTGCAGGTCCATACCCAGGGTGTGGTGCTCAGCTCTTCATTCATGCCGAGCATGGCCATACGAATAAAGCGTCGTGGATCCATGCCATCAAAACCCGATGCAGGGCAACCTGATGCACAAAGTCCACAAGCCAGGCAGGCATCGTAGTTTGCGCCTTCCGGCAATAACTCCTCAGCCCTGGCTTTAAAATCTATGATATTCATTGCTATTCTAAATCCATTGAATTGACATGTTTTATATTTCTCAGATGAGTAAAATTTATATCCATTTTCCAAGGATGGATAACTATTGTGCAATATTGAACCTAATATTCGTTTAGATCAAATAAATGTTCGCTTGATCAAAAAAAATCTTGCAAGTGAACATTAAAAGAGTAGTATTTTGAGCCCCAAACCATAATTAATCAGGAGGAATACGTGATGATACGACGATTACCACTTGTTATAGCCGTCGGATTTTTATCTTTTCAACCCGTTGCATTTGCTGATATGAATGCAGCAAATAAGTGGATAAATGATGAATTTCAACCATCAGCTTTATCGAAGTCTGAACAGCAAAAAGAAATGGAGTGGTTTGTTAAAGCTGCTGCTCCTTTTAAAGGCATGGAAATTAACGTGCTGTCGGAAACCATTCCCACGCATGAATATGAGTCTAAAACACTGACCAAAGCATTTGAAGAAATTACCGGAATCAAGGTTAATCACCAGTTACTGGGTGAAGGTGAAGTGGTTCAGGCCGTGCAAACACAGATGCAAACCAAACGTAATTTGTATGATGCCTATATTAACGACTCTGATTTAATCGGAACCCACTCTCGACTTCAACTGGCCGTCAACCTGTCGGACTGGATGGCAGGAGAAGGTAAAGGTGTCACTAACCCGATGCTCGATATCGATGACTTTATCGGTAAGTCATTTACAACAGGTCCGGATGGAAAGTTGTACCAGTTACCGGATCAACAGTTTGCAAACCTGTACTGGTTTCGCAAAGACTGGTTTGATCGTTCAGATTTACAGAAAAAATTTAAAGATATCTACGGTTATAAATTAGGCGTACCGGTTAACTGGTCTGCTTACGAAGATATTGCTGAATTTTTCAGTGTTCATGTTAAGGAAATCGATGGTACTCGCATCTATGGACATATGGATTACGGTAAACGTGCTCCTGACCTTGGTTGGCGTATGACCGATGCCTGGTTATCCATGGCCGGTGCCGGCAGTAAAGGTTTACCAAATGGTGTGCCTGTCGATGAATGGGGTATTCGCATGGAAAATGGTAGCTGTAATCCTGTCGGTGCTTCAGTTACTCGTGGTGGTGCAACCAATGCGCCTGCTGCTGTTTATGCGATTCGTAAGTGGGATGAATGGCTACGCCAATATGCACCTCCCGGTGCGGCCAGTTATGACTTCTATCAATCACTTCCTGCTTTATCTCAGGGTAATGTAGCGCAACAGATTTTCTGGTATACCGCGTTTACTTCTTCCATGGTTGAACCTCAGTCGAAAGGTAATAATACTGTCGACAAGGCAGGTAAACCACTATGGCGCATGGCTCCATCTCCTCATGGACCTTACTGGAAAGAAGGTCAGAAACTGGGTTATCAGGATGCCGGTTCGTGGACACTGTTCAAGTCTACTCCTGTTGATCGTCGTAAGGCGGCCTGGTTGTATGCACAATTTGTGGTTTCCAAGACTCTTGATGTTAAAAAGAGCCATGTTGGTTTAACCTTCATTCGTGAAAGTACAATTAATGATGATTCTTTTACAACACGTGCTGCTGACCTTGGTGGTCTGGTTGAATTCTATCGTTCACCTGATCGTGTTCGCTGGTCTCCAACAGGTGTTAATGTTCCCGATTATCCCAAGCTTGCCCAGATCTGGTGGCAGCAAATTGGTGACGTTAACTCTGGTGTATTCACACCTCAACAGGCAATGGATCGTTTAGCCTCAGAAATGGATCAGGTTATGGCTCGTATGCAATCTGCCGATGAAAAAGCAAAAGTGTATGGTGGTTGTGGTCCAAGGTTGAATGAACCCAGAGAAGCTTCTTACTGGTTGAATAAGTCAGGCTCACCTAAAGCCAAACTTTCAAATGAAAAACCAAAGGGAGAGACCATCGACTATGACGAGCTTATAAAACGTTGGAGTAAAAGCTAAATAGTCACCTTAAGCTGGAGGCACAAAGGATGTGCCTCCGCATATTGTTTTTTCGCTGAATAGTTACATACTGACTGACTGCTTTCAGGATTTATATAAATATCAATGAGAGAGCTTCACAAAAATCCAAATTTATCTTTACGTCAGCAAACCATCCTTGATATCGCAAGGCGTGAAGGGCGAGTTCTGGTTGAGCCTATTGCAGAAGAGCTTCAGGTTACGCCACAAACTATCCGTCGGGACTTGAGTGAATTATGCAGAATACGCTTATTACAGCGTGTACATGGTGGAGCCATCGCTTTTGATGGTATTGAGAATCTGGGTTATGAAGCACGTTCAAAAATGGCAGCACCAAGTAAATCGGACATAGGTAAAGTCACTGCTGAATTGATATCGAATGACTCTTCTCTATTTATAAATATTGGAACTACAACCGAACAGGTCGCCATGCATTTGATGGGGCACCTGGGTCTACTGGTCGTGACCAATAATTTAAATGTCGTTAATATTTTACGTAGAAATAAAAATATAAATGTGATGACAGCCGGTGGAACCGTGAGAAGTGAAGATGGCGGAATTGTTGGAGAGTCGGCAACAGATTTTATAGATAAGTTCAAACTGGATTACGCCATTATTGGTGTGTCAGCCATTGAAGAGGATGGCACAATACTCGACTTTGATAGTCGTGAAGTTTGTGTAACCCAGGCCATTATTAGAAATTCCCGCTCAGTTATTCTGGTTGCGGATGAATTAAAATTTCAGCGTAAAGCTTCTGTACGTGTGTGCAACGTTGCTGAAATTGATTATTTTATCACTGATGAAAAACCACCTGCTAATTTTATCAGTGTTTGCAATGAACATAATGTAGTTATCAAAACAACAGTTGTGAGTTAAGAAACAAAATGAGCATAGAGTTAAAAGGGGTTGTCAAAACAAAAGATGCAGAGACGCATATTTATGAAACAAACCTAAAACTACTCAAAGGAGGTTTTAACGTTCTGCTGGGAACGACTTTGTCTGGTAAAACCACATTGATGCGTTTAATGGCCGGGCTGGAAAAACCGACTCAGGGAGAGGTCTGGTTCAATGAGGAAAATGTAACAGGAATGGCTGTGCAAAAACGCAGCGTGTCGATGGTGTACCAGGCTTTTGTTAATTACCCCAGTCACAGTGTGTATGACAATATTGCTTCCCCGTTAAAAGTAGCTGGTGTATCTAAATCTGAAATAAAAAAACGAGTAGAATCGATTGCTGATTTACTCAAGTTAACGCCAATGTTAAATCGTATGCCCGCTGAGCTATCGGGTGGGCAGCAGCAACGAACAGCCCTGGCACGTGCACTGGTTAAAAATGCTGAACTGGTTTTGCTGGATGAACCCCTGGCCAATCTGGACTATAAATTACGCGAAGAATTACGTGATGAATTACCCAAACTGTTTGCGGGTTCTGGGGCGACCGTGGTTTATGCCACCAGTGAACCGATGGAAGCCTTAATGCTCGGAGGTCATACTGCCACGTTACACGAAGGCCGGGTTATTCAATATGGAGAAACGGCAGAGATCTATCGTTCACCCAATAATCTAACCAGTGCAACTGTGTTTTCGCATCCTCCAATCAATACCACTAAAGTGATTAAAAAAGGAAATGAGCTTTTTATTCAGGACATTTCCTGCTGCAAGATTGATGGAGGGCTTAAAAATTTAGCCGATGGAGACTATATCCTGGGTGTTCGTCCGCATCATTTAACGCCATTTAGTACAGATGAAAATGCGGTCAGAGTTAAGGGTGTGGTTAAGGTGACAGAAATTAGTGGCTCGGATTCTGTTATCCATATCATTTTTGGAGATTGCAGCTGGGTTTCCGAATCTCATGGTATACATCCTTATAAAGTCGGTGAAACGATTGATTTGTTTATGAATATAAATCAGTGCCTGCTTTTTGATGTGCAGGGTGATTTGATTCCAGTATAAATATTTGATTTGAGAATTATTTAAAGATAGAAATTATTACTATGGCACGAATAAATCTACAACAGTTAAGGCATAGTTACTGTTCCACTCCTCAGGGAAAGGTTGACTATGCGCTGAAAGAAATTAATTCAGTCTGGGAAGACGGTGGGTCATATGCTTTGTTAGGACCGTCCGGCTGTGGAAAAACAACCTTATTAAATATTATTTCAGGTTTGTTGACACCCTCTGAAGGCAAAATTTTATTTGATGATATCGATGTCACCAACATGCCGACCAGTGATAGAAATATAGCTCAGGTTTTTCAATTTCCCGTCGTTTATGACACCATGACAGTGTTTGATAACCTGGCTTTCCCGTTACGCAACCGGGGGTTTAAAGAGGCTGAAATTATTCCCAGGGTGCATGAAATTGCACAGATGCTGGAACTGGAAGATTCGTTGCAACAACGAGCTGCTCGTTTGACCGCAGATGGCAAGCAGAAAATTTCTCTGGGTCGAGGCCTGGTTCGAAAAGATGTTAGTGCAATCATGTTTGATGAGCCTTTAACCGTTATAGATCCCCATCTGAAATGGAAGCTACGATCGAAGTTAAAGGAATTACACCAACGTCTCGGAATTACCATGATCTATGTAACGCATGATCAGACAGAAGCTCTGACCTTTGCAGAACAGGTGGTGGTTATGCACGATGGATTAGTGGTGCAAATGGGTACACCTGTTGAATTATTCGAACGTCCAAAACATACTTTTGTGGGTAACTTTATTGGTTCTCCCGGGATGAATATTTTACCTGCCGAAAATAACAATGGTGAAATTGGGTTTGAGGGTTGCCCGATAAAAACATCTGCAAATACTGATATTAATACACTCCAGGGTAAGCTTGAAATTGGTATCAGGCCGGAGTTTATTCGTTTCGCAGCTGAAGGTAATTCAAACGGTGATGCTTCTGCGATTCCAGTAGAAATAATTAGAGTCAATGACCTGGGTAAATTTCGAATTGTAGAAGTTAAACATGAGCATCACTTAATTAAACTTATTTTGCCTGAACAAGAAAGTCTTCCATCAATAAGCCCGCATATAATTTTTGATCCTGATAAAACCATGTTGTATGCCGATAGCTGGGTAGTGGATTAATATTGAGGTATTTTAAATGATAAATAAAACCACCAATCAAAAAGCCTGGCTGTTTGTTATTCCAGTCATCGTTCTGGTTGCATTTAATGCGTTAATTCCACTGATGACAGTGGTGAATTATTCGGTTCAGGATACATTTGGCAATAACCTGTTTTTCTGGGAAGGCACTAAATGGTTTGAAGAAGTACTTAGCTCTCCGCGCTTTCATCAATCCTTTATGCGGCAAATGGCATTTACCGGAACTATATTGTTAATAGAAATACCACTTGGTATTGCTGTTGCATTAGCCATGCCTCGTAAAGGGCCGTGGGTTTCAGTTTGCCTGATTTTAATGGCTCTGCCTCTTTTAATTCCCTGGAATGTAGTGGGTGCCATGTGGAATATATTTGCACTTCCAGATATTGGGCTGCTGGGTTATAGCCTTAATGCTATAGGTATTGATTATAACTTCACTCAGGGTCCCATAGCTGCATGGATAACAACAGTGATGATGGATGTCTGGCACTGGACATCACTGGTTGTGCTATTGGCTTATGCAGGTCTGGTTTCGATTCCAGATGCCTATTATCAGGCGGCCAAGATAGATGGCGCGAGTAACTGGGCCGTATTCTGGCGTATCCAGTTACCTAAAATGAAACGGGTGCTGACCATCGCCATACTGCTTAGATTTATGGATAGTTTCAATATTTATACCGAACCCTTTGTGCTGACAGGTGGTGGACCGGGCAATACGACAACCTTCCTGTCGATTGATCTGGTGAAAATTGCATTGGGTCAGTTTGACCTGGGACATGCCGGCGCAATGTCGTTAATTTACTTTTTTATCGTGCTGCTGGTTAGCTGGGTTTTTTACACCCTGATGATGCGGAATGAGACATAGCCATGATTAAATATAAATCACTTTTACCAATTATATATATCATATTTTTGATGTTACCTATTTACTGGCTCATCAATATGTCCTTTAAAACAACTAATGAAATATTGGGTGTTTTTTCGCTCTGGCCGCTTGAATTTACGCTGGAAAATTATCGTACCATATTCACCGATCCAACCTGGTATAACGGTTATTTCAACTCGATAATTTATGTGGCGATGAATACGGTGATTTCCGTTACGGTGGCATTGCCAGCAGCCTATGCTTTCTCACGTTATAATTTTTTAGGTGATAAACATTTATTTTTCTGGTTGTTGACTAACCGTATGGCTCCAGCCGCTGTTTTTGCGTTGCCATTCTTCCAGTTATATTCATCAGTAGGTTTGTTTGATACTCACATTGCAGTGGCGCTGGCACATTGTCTATTTAATATCCCATTGGCTGTCTGGATTCTTGAAGGTTTTATGTCAGGGGTTCCGAAAGAACTTGATGAAACTGCTTTTCTTGATGGTTATTCATTCTCTCGATTTTTCGGAAAAATATTTATCCCCACTATAGCTTCAGGCATCGGTGTCACCATGTTTTTTACTTTCATGTATTCATGGGTTGAACTGTTACTGGCTAAAACATTAACCTCGGTTGCAGCCAAGCCTATTGCTGCAACGATGACTCGAACAGCCAGTGCATCAGGTTATGAGTTAGGGTTGCTGGCAGCTGCAGGAGCACTGACTATTATTCCTGGAGCATTAGTCATTTATTTTGTACGTAACCATATAGCCAAGGGTTTTGCCCTCGGTCGTGTTTAAGGGGGCTGAGTAATGATCGATTTATCGTGGATGGCATGGACATGGCCGACAGCAGCTTTCTTCTTATTCATTTTGTTTTGTTTGCTTGTTATGGGCGTGTGGGAACATTACTCTCCCGGTGGAAATCCCCGTCACGGGGTTCTCGGTCTTGATACCACGCGGGGAGACCGATTATTCATTTCAATTCTTGGCAGTATTTTTATAACTCTGGGATGGTTAGCTTTTTTTAGTACACCACTGTGGGGGGCTATGGCTATTTCCATTGTTTACTCAATTTTAGTTTTTAAATGGGTTTAATTAATTAGATTCTATGGCTAAAACTGATACGATTAAAGATGATGAAGAAGTAGATCTACTTGTTATTGGCGGCGGTATCAATGGTTGTGGCATTGCCAGAGATGCGGCAGGTCGCGGATTAAAAGTCGTACTGTGTGAAAAAGATGATCTTGGCTCACATACCTCATCTGCCAGCACCAAGTTAATTCATGGAGGCTTAAGATACCTGGAAAATTATGACTTTTTACTGGTTCGCCACGCATTGAAAGAGCGGGAAATACTGCTCAATAGTGCGCCTCATATTATCTGGCCATTACGTTTTATTCTGCCGCATCATGAAGGTTTAAGGCCCCGCTGGTTATTGCGTCTGGGGTTGTTTATTTATGATTATATTGGCGGACGAAAACTTCTTCCGGCATCAACGGGTATAAATCTTAAAAAACATATTTCCGGCCAGTTCCTGAAACAGAAATTTACCCATGCTTTTGAATATTCAGACTGTGGGGTGAAGGATGCCCGGATGGTGATACTGAATGCGCGTGATGCAAAAAGGCTGGGTGCTTCAATTATGATGCATACTCTTTGTACTGGTCTGACCCGGTATCAGAAAAACTGGTCTGCTACTGTTAAAGATAGCAATACTGGAAAGATCAAAACGATTTCGGCCAAAGCAGTGGTCAATGCTTGCGGCCCGTGGGTTGAAAAAACGCTGGGTTTAGCCGGTAATAGTTTATCCAATCGTTCAGTTCGCCTGGTTAAAGGTAGTCATATCATCGTAAAAAAATTATTTGATCATGATTACCCTTATATTTTTCAGCATGAAGATGGGCGCATTCTTTTTGCGATTCCTTTTGAGCAGGATTTTACCCTTCTAGGAACCACCGATCATGATTATCAAGATGATGTTGATAATGTGGGAATTGATCAGCAGGAAATTGACTATATTTGCAAGGCAGTCAGTCACTATGCCGAAAGACCTGTTACGCCTGATCAGGTGGTGTGGAGTTACTCGGGTGTTCGACCTCTATTCGATGATGCGACTGGCAATGCCAGTAAAGTGTCCAGAGATTATGAACTGGAGTTCGATCAACAGGCTGCTCCGATGGTTTCTGTGTACGGCGGAAAAATAACCACATTTCGTATTCTTTCAGAACAGGTTGTGGACTTGCTGAAGGATTCATTGAATATCACTCAAGCTGCATGGACTGAAAACAGTGTACTACCGGGTGGGAATATCCAGCATGCTGATTTTGAGAGATATGTGTCCGATAGTCAGCTGAAGTATGCCTGGCTGGATAAAAAGATAGTGCAGGATTATTGTCGCAATTACGGTACAGAAATAGATAATATCCTGTATGATTGTAGTCAAACGGATGATCTGGGTGAATACTTTGGTGGTGGTTTGTATGAAAAAGAAGTGGTCTATTTAATAGAGAGTGAATGGGCACAAAGTAGTGATGATATTCTATGGCGTCGTACTAAAAAAGGTTTAAAATTAAATACAGAAGAAGTTAAAAAGTTACAACAATGGATATCAGATTCTCAGGTAAAGAATCTGCATTCAGCAGCCTAATTAATAAGGTGAAAAAAGTTATGAGCGAATTAATACTCAGCATCGACCAGGGAACAACCAGTTCACGAGCTATCGTATTTGATACGAAGGGGAATCCATTGAAAATTGCGCAAATGGAATTTGAGCAATTCTTTCCAGATACCGGGTGGGTTGAGCATGACCCTGAAGAAATCTGGTCGACGACTCAAAAGGTCGTTAAAAAGGTTATATCTCAGGCAGGAGAAATTGCTGCGATCGGGATTACTAATCAGCGTGAAACCACTGTGGTGTGGAATAGAGAAACTGGTGTTCCTTTATATAAAGCGATTGTCTGGCAGGATGGCAGAACGTCTGGTTTATGCGTCAAACTGAAGCAACAGGGTTATGAAGAAACTATAAAACAAAAAACCGGACTTGTTCTTGACCCATATTTTTCAGCGACAAAAATTGGCTGGATACTGGATCATGTTGATGGTGCTCGGGCTCTGGCTGAGCAAGGGAAACTTGCATTTGGAACCATCGACAGTTTCCTGATCTGGAGATTAACGGATGGCAGGGTACATGCTACCGATGCGACTAATGCATCACGAACTTCACTGTTTAATATCCATACTCAAGCCTGGGATGAAGAGCTTTTAAATATATTTAATGTTCCCGTTAGCATGCTGCCGGAAGTCAAAGATTCTGCCGCAGATTTTGGAGTAACCACAATGCAGGCGATAGGATATGAATTACCTATCTGCGGTGTTGCCGGTGATCAGCAGGCTGCCAGTATCGGCCAATGCTGTTTTGAACCCGGCATGACTAAAAGTACCTATGGCACCGGTGGATTTGCCATGATGAATACCGGAAGTATACCGATTAGTTCATCCAGCGGTTTGCTAACGACTGTGGGTTACCGGTTAAATGGTAAAACTAGTTATGCTCTTGAAGGCTCTATTTTTATTGCTGGAGCCGCCGTGCAGTGGCTTAGAGATAAATTAAAAATTATTGAAACGGCTAGTGAAACTGAAGCTTTTGCCAGGGGGTTAAAAAGCAATGAAGGTGTTTACCTGGTGCCTGCATTTGTAGGATTAGGTGCGCCTTACTGGAATCCTGATGCCAGAGGAACAATTTTCGGACTTACTCGTGACTCTGGCCCCGAACATTTTGCAAGAGCGGCTCTTGAGTCGATCTGTTATCAAACTCATGACTTGATACAGGCTATGACCAACGATACCAGCGATAAAATAGCAATGATAAAAGTTGATGGCGGTATGGTGAATAATAAATGGATGTGCCAAATGCTGGCAGATATTCTGCAGATCGAAATTCAATTACCGGTTATTACTGAAACGACTGCTCTGGGTGCTGCCTATCTGGCAGGTTTACAGGCCGGTTTATTTGAGTCGACCGAAGCTTTATCTTCTATGTGGCAAAAAGAGAGTCAGTATAACTCCAGTATGGATTCTGAGTTACGCAATAAATTACTTGGAGACTGGAAGAAGGCAGTTAGCTGCGTGGGGATTATGAGTGAAACAGGCCCATAAAAAACTTCAGTAATATGGCTCTGTATGAAAGTCATGTGACACAAAGAATTTAGTCATTGTATCCTCTGGTTTCGTTAACGGTGCGTCCATGCACCATGTCTCCGGCAGGTTTTTAGCCGGAATCTATTGCTAGGCTAGAAGCATTATTCAAAAATGGATACAGGTCAAGAACATACCGGCATTATGGTTTTTCTTTAAACCACAAAGCTATCTTGATACTTATTTTTCATCCTCATCAGGCTGTTTATTCCAGTACTGGCTCAACTTTAACTGTACCTCCATTAAACGTTCAATTTCCTTATCATCTGTAATCTGGTTTTTCACTTTTAACAATGTGTCTTCTGTTAATGATGTGGTTTTGACAAGCTCTTTGAGGGCGCTTTCATCAAATTTTTTTAATTGCCAGGCCGTTTGAATTCCATGTTCACGCAAGTCTTTTACTTGCTCTCCAAAGTAGGTGCAGAGCTTAGCCTGTAGTATCCAGTTGATGAGTGTTCTAGGGGTGTAGGGTGATTTGAAAAGGTAAGGTATGTAGTCCATGTTGGCCAGGTCGTAACAGGAGTCGATGCCAAGCTCCTGTAAGCGAACTCGATCGTACATGGAGATACCTTCTATCATTTCCAGCGGAAGTTCTCTAACGGTCGGGTCCTGTTGCTGGCTAAAGATAGAAAACTTTAAGGTTAACCATCTCAAGCCCCTTTGCGGGAACATACCGATTAGAAAAGCGATAATGGGCATTAACAGATTTGTGCCATTTGATGCGATTGTTTCTGTTTGTTCTGTGCCGGGAGTGGTTACCAGCACGGTTGACAGCATGTCCGGAGATGATTTTGAAAAGTGAAAAAATACCAGTGCCAGGATTCCAGCATAGATCATTCTGGTACCAATATTATAATAGGCAGCTGGAATCAGGTCGTTCATGGAGTATCGTCGGGTTATGTTCTGTATTCCCCACAGGTATGCACCCATAAATGCCATGTTAAAGGTGAGCAGTGCGCCTGACTGGTACTGGTGAATTTGTGTGGCATCCTTACATGCGTCCAGAGCAATGATGAATGCACCTCCTAGCAGGTAGTTTGGTGTTTTTGTTATGCCGGAATCAGCACCAAAAAGAATTAAACCCCAGAAACAGGCAGATAAAAACGTGATGAAAAATACGGCTACTGACAGACTGACTTTAGGATGTTGGTGCTGAAAAAGATCAATTTTTTTTATTTTCAGAATTTCCAGGTATCGCTTTATTGCAGTAATCCGTTGAGTATTTCGGCTGTAAAAGTAACAGGCCGCAGATATTGGAATGAACATAACAAAGGAAATAAGTAAGGCAATTTTAGTCGCAAATTCCATAATAATATTCCTGTTTAGTGTTGATCTTATTTAATCTTATACCTGTTGAATATTGATGAAAAGTTATTCTTTATTTTTCAGCGGGTAACTGATCCGGTATTTGGTAACGAGTTGATAAACCAAGTGCACTTTGAAAAATCAGGCCCCCGTGAGGTCGATTAATTTCAGCATTGAAAAAAATAAAACTAAACACTTCGTCTGCCTGCTGTTCATCTACAACCAGTGAAAGAATTTCTTTTTCTGTTTGTTCTCCTGCTCCGCGATAGTTTAGTGGTGAAAGTCTGCCTGAGCCTCTCGCATGATTTATATTCGCGTTGATAATACCAAGTTCGCTTTTTAACAATTTAAGCACGGGCATAGCTCGTCCTTTTGGAAGAATGCAGGTAATCAGTTTTGACGGGGGATTTAAATTCATAACCTGAGTTCGCTGGTTGTCATGATGCTGATTTCCCCGTTGTAAGCTTCTGTAATATATCTTGCGGGATGTAGGTAGCCGCTTTATCCAGTTGTGTGACATACATAAAACCCATGGCGGGAGTATCCAGTTGGCCTGCCAGGTACATTTTTTCAAAGACTCTGTCGACCTGATCGTTTGCAACCACGATATTAATCATTTCCTTTTCGACTTCAACGGCTACCCCCACAATTCCAAGACGCTCACGTACACCACTACCGCGGGCAAAATAAGTCGTCGCTCCCTGCGCTCCTGCATCCTGAGCTGCTTTTATAATATCGTCGGCGACGCCTCTCTGTACAACGCAGGTAATTAACGATACATCGGTTAGAACGGTAATCTCTCTTTCACTCATAGCGCTTACCTTTATGGCTTATATAGTCTCCAGTGTATTTTCATCTATCGATTTATTTGGCTGCGAGGCACTGCTGCGGCGACGTTTAATTTTCCATGCAATCCATAAACCTGTTGACTGCACGGCGATTATCGGCCCGATAGAGGCCATGGATAATATGCCGAAACCCTCGGTAACGCCGAGAGCATTGCCAAATCCCAGCCCCATGGCTAATACCAGTGGCACGGTCACCGGGCCGGTGGTGACACCTGCGCTATCCCAGGCTACGTTGACAAACTCTTCTGTGGAAAAAATGGTTAATATAATAGCGATTAAGTAACCCGGAATAATCAGGTATAAAATTGGAATGTCATAGATAATTTTTAATACCCCTAAAGCTATTCCACAACCAACACCGATAGAAACAGCTAGCATTAATAAAGATTTTTTGAATGAGCCATTGGTCAGGTTTTCAACAGTCAGACCTAATGCATTAAGTGCGGGTTCTGCCAGTGTGGCTCCGAATCCCAGAATCCAGGCAAATACAACCGCGATTAAAATGCCCAGCAGATAGGTATACAGCGGGGAGCCGCTGAAGCCTTCAATATCCATGAAAGCACCGGGAACCAGTCCCCCGGACTGCCCGCCCAGTTTGCTTAAACCATAACTTAAACCAAGGTTGAAAATTATCATGCCGAGAACACAAAGTATCAGTCCGTAACTTAATTCACCAGGATTTTTGATCTTCTCTTTAAGCACATAAGTCATCACCAGGAACAGGAAAATCACCAGAGGTACGATGGCTCTGAGGCCTGAAATTATTTCCAGTCCCGGTGTTCGCTGATACCAGCTCAAAGTTTCAGGGGTGCTGGTAATTGCAGTAGCAGAAGCGATCAACTGTTCAGGGGTGAAGCTGCTGCTTAGATAAATGGTGAGTAACTGAACACCGATGATTGGAAATAAAGAGGCAAGAGTGACGATGCCAAAACCTGATAATGATGAATCTCCTTTGCCGGCAGCAGAGGCTATACCTATGCCCAGTGATAAGATTAAAGGTACGGTGACGGGGCCGGTTGTGACCGCGCCACAGTCCCAGGCGAGAGCCAGAGTTGTGCTAAGATTTTCATCGGTGCCGATGTAAAGGGTCAGTAATAGAGTCGGCGCCAGGGTAAGGTAAATGAGTGGTTTCAAGCTCCATCCATAAATAAATCGAATAGTACCAAGGATAGCGGCCAGCCCAACACCTGCTCCTACCACTAAAACCAGTACTTCAGCCCATTGATTTAGTAGAGCATAAAGGTAGGGAGCCTTATGAATATCTACGATCTGTCCGGCCTGTTTTAATGCACCTATGGCGGGTTCGGCAAAGGTCACGCCCACCCCCAGTAAAAATGCTATGGTCAGCACAACCGGTAAAGGGGATTTGCTGGGCAGACCATTTCCCAGTGTTTCGCCGAGAGGCATCAAGCCCAGTTTTAAACCTTCCATGAAAAGCATTAAACCGATGATAACGGATAACAGGCCGCCAGTGATTACCCATGAATCTGTGACTGCCTGGCGTAAGATCAATAGTTGAAAAAGTATCAGGTAAATTGCCAACGGAATAACGGCATGAGCCTGCTCTATCAAACGAACGCTAAGATAAGGTTTTATTAATCGATAGCTATCGATGGGGCGGAGTTTTAGTTTTTCTGGCGTGTAAGGAATTTCCCTGCCGTCGGGGTCGAGCCTGATTTCAGGCACAAGGTCGTTATAACTGACCTCGCGCTGCTTGACAGTGATGGCCTGGACAAAAGTACCGAAACGTATTTTACGGGACATTGTAGTTCCTTATCAGACTGGAATAACAATATCAGATTATTATAGTTGTGGAGCTGACCTGAGGCAGTATTTTATGGGTTAACGCTCATTCATCAGTGAGAACATAATCATCAACCCGGGAACCAGTAAAATTATACTGACGACCGGTGTGAATAATATCCCGCTGCCAATCATCGTGGGTGCAATGCCATCCAGGCCCGCAATTAAAGCAGAGCTGATGATAAGACTGCTTCCCGCTATAGCTCTTACTGTGCGTCGGTTGGCTATTTTTATTTCCTGTTTAATCTCTTCGAGCTGTTTAGATTTCCATTCTATTTCGAGCTTATCATTAGCCACTTTATCGAGTGCTTTGAAAGCCAGTTGAGGCAAGTCAGGAAGGTGTTCAGCAAGAAATGGCAGGTTGCGTTTGAAACCTTTTGCCATGGCTCTAACACCCATTTGTTCACTCAGCCATTTTTCCAGAAAAGGTTTTGCCGTATCCCATAAGTCCAGTTGTGGGTAAAGCTGTCTACCCATGCCTTCAATATGTAACAGGGTTTTTTGCAGTAATAATAATTGTGGTTGAATTTCCATGTTGAAATCATGAGCCGTTTCAAACAGGCGTAATAATAATTGGCCAAATGAAATTTCAGCTAAAGGTCGCTGGAACATAGGTTCGCATACGGCTCGAATGGCGGCTTCAAAGTCATCAATTCTGGTGGCAGCGTCTACCCATCCGGAGTCTACGTGAAGCTCAGCAACTTTCCGGTAATCACGGTTAAAGAAAGCGACAAAGTTTTCAGCCAGGTAACGTTGGTCAGAAGTTGATAGTGAACCCATGATGCCAAAATCTACGGCGATATATTTCGGGTTATCAGGGTTATCTCTTGATACAAAGATATTCCCGGGATGCATATCGGCATGAAAAAAGTTATTGTTGTATACCTGCGTGAAAAATACTTCGACCCCTTTTCTGGACAAAACTTCAAGATTCATTCCATGTTCATTTAACTGCTTGATATCGGTTGCTGGAATGCCATCGATTCGTTCCATAACCAGCATATTGGTTTTGCAATAATTCCAGAAAATTTCAGGTACATATAAATCTTCTGAGTCTACAAAGTGGCGGCGTAATTCACTGGCATTAGCTGCTTCTCTGACAAGGTCGAGTTCATTGATCAGAGTTTTTTCAAATTCCTCCACAACTTTGACTGGTTTAACCCGTTTGGCATGAACCCAGTAACGGTCAGCCATTTTTGCCAGCATCAATAACAGGTCAATATCTTTACGAATAGCTTTTTCAATATTGGGGCGCACAATTTTAACGATCACTTCTCGCCCGTCATTCATCACGGCACCATGAACCTGTGCGATTGACGCTGATGCTAGAACATTTTCATCGAAGGAGGCAAAGGCTTCATTCAGCGGGAGCTTTAGCTCTTTTTCAATAATACTGCGCGCCTGAGACACGGGAAAAGGAGGGACTCTATCCAGTAATTTTTCCAGTTCATTGACCAGATTATCATCTAGTAAGTCCCGTCGTGTGGCGAGTAACTGTCCAAATTTTATAAAAATAGGACCGAGTGATTCGATGCATAGTCGCAGACGTTCTGCCTGAGAAATGTTTTTATCTCGAAACCAGTTATAGGGGTTTAAATAAACCAGAAAACGTAACGGTGCAAACAGGTGAATGGATAGAATGATTTCATCCAGTCCAAAACGAGCCAGAGTTAGATTGATAATAAACAGGCGATAAAATGAAGCGATCATAATGATGTTTTATGCCAGAGTCTTTTTTAAAAGATAATTTAGTTTGGCTTCGAGCCGGTCCACGTCATGCTTTGTGTTAGTGACTTCCTGCTGGAATTTTTCAAACTCCGGTAGTGTTGGCATGTGATGACTTTCCTCCTGTAGATACTCACGACCGGAAAGAGCCAGGGAACTGGTAATATCTTTAAAGGTCCGGTGAGTTTTACGCACACCCTGACCGATGCGATAAGCCATGATATCTCCAGTGTGTTTTGACAGTTCTTCTTCCCAGTCGATATTAAGTTCGGTCAAAATCTTTTGAAATTTTTGTGCAACAGATGGATTGCCGATTATTTCGATACGCTCTTGCATCGATGTACTCATTTTTTCCTGTTGTATGGATAAATTGACGAGACCCAGTAAATGTCCACGAATGGTTGAGTCCACTTCCTTGCCGGGTTGTTGTAGACTCAGGCGCATGCCCCATGAACCGGGGTGACAGTAAATGGTTTTATCCAGATCGGTCAATTCAATGGCAATGATATTTCCCTGTAACCCGGTGCAGTGTTGCAAAACCTGCGGGTCCATGCCAAGTAGATGGTTGCCGCCAATTTCGGCGAATCCCAGTAGATTTTTAGCCAGTTGATCAAGCATCTAAGCACCTCATGAATATGACTCAAGTTTTAGCAAAGAATCATCCTGCATAATAACGACCGTATTAGCGAGTTTATCGTGCCATCCCTGATTGCGCCTGTTGAAAACAATCCACAAAAAACCAAGGCCTATTGGCAGGGCAGAAATAAAGTAACAGAGATAGCGCAGTATAAGCCGGCCGGTGCTGGCTGTTTGTAAAGTGTCGGCATCTACAATTTGACAATCGAGTAAGAGTTTACCGGGAGTGGCTTTCCAGGCAAGCCAGAAAGCAATTGTCCAGATGGCTGGTAGCGCCCGATCAACTATAAAAATATTCCACTCAATTGAATAATCGGCAGTGATGGATTGCATTTGCATGACAGAGTCATAACCAAACAGCGCTATGGTCAGACTGGTGGTGATCAAACCGATCATCAGTGTATCCAGCAGAAAAGCGAATAGACGACGCCCGAAACTGGCATAGTGAAACTGGTAATGAGTAAAGTTGCTCACTTCAATGAATTAGTATTTAAACGCTCGATGCAGAGCTACGATGCCACCGGTCATGTTGAATATTTCGACTTCATCGAAACCGGCTTCTTCAGTCATCATGTTTTTAAGCGCCTGTTGATCGGGGTGCATGCGAATGGATTCTGCCAGGTACTGATAACTGTCACGATCCCCGGCAATGATCTCGCCCATTTTGGGAAGAATATTGAAGGAATAAAAATCATAGACTTTTTCCAGTGGCTCATACAATGGTTTGGAGAATTCCAGCACGCATAAACGTCCGCCCGGTTTCAATACGCGACGCATAGAACGTAACGCCCTGGCTTTGTCGGTCACATTACGTAAACCAAATGCAATGGTAATACAGTCGAAGCTGTTGTCTTCAAAGGGTAGGATTTCAGCATTACACTGACTGGTAGAAATGCGATTAACCAGTCCTTTGTTGAGAACCCGGTCACGACCTTCGCGTAACATCGGACCATTAATATCTGCCAGAGTGACATGACCTGATTCTCCCACCATCCTGGCCTGTTTCAACGCCAGGTCGCCGGTACCGCCAGCAAGGTCAAGTACCTTGTGGCCTTCACGTAAACCACACAGTTCCAGCGTAAATTTTTTCCACAGGTGATGCACGCCAAATGACATGACGTCATTCATGATGTCATACTTACTGGCCACAGAGTCAAAGACTTCGGCGACTTTACCTGCTTTTTCTTCAGTATTTACCTGGGTAAAACCGAAATGAGTGGTGGATTGATCGTTCATAAAAGTTACTCGTAGGTTTCTACGGCGAACCTTACCAGAATCGGGCCTTCAGGTCAGCATTCGAGGCTATTGGTATTGATTTAAACTTTACTGTCATTGCAAGGGAGAATTTTAAAAAACCGATTACCTTTTGTAACCGGCCGCTTCTGTTGTGCAGATTATCAATACAGTTAAATTGTATTATTGATATTGAGCTTGTCTGTTTTACGCGTATAACCAGACGCCTGTAAACGTTCCAGGTAAGTTTCCCATTTCTTGTCGTGATGTGCGCCCAGCTGATACAGGTAATCCCAGCTATAGATGCCGGAGTCATGGTTATCATCAAAGATTAAACTCACCGCATAGTGACCCACAGGTTCGAGCTGGGTAATTTTGACATCTTCTTTACCGACCTGTAGCACTTCCTGCCCGGGACCGTGCCCCTGAACCTCGGCCGACGGGGAGTAAACGCGTAGATATTCTGCGGGCAGTGAAAAACGGGAGCCGTCGTTAAATGCAATCTCTAGCATTTGGGACACTTTGTGGAAATTGATTTCAGTGGGTTTGGTAGCACTCATAAATAGGCCTGCTTAAAGAATATATTGACTGAGATCTTCGTCTTTAGACAGTTCTCCCAGGTGTTCGTTGACGTAATCGGCGGTGATGGTGATGGTTTGTCCTGCCATATCAGACGCTTCAAAACTGACCGTTTCAAGTAATCTTTCCATCACGGTGTAGAGGCGTCTTGCACCGATATTCTCCTGCTTTTCATTCACTTCAAAAGCAACTTCGGCAAGTCGTTGTAGCCCTTCATCGGTGTATTCGAGAGTGACTTCTTCGGTTGCCATCAATGCACTGTATTGCTCGGTCAGTGATGCATCGGGTTCGCGTAAAATACGCACGAAGTCATCTACAGAAAGGGCTGATAATTCAACACGAATGGGTAGTCTACCCTGTAGTTCAGGAATTAAATCACTAGGTTTTGAAAGGTGAAAGGCACCTGATGAGATGAACAGAATATGATCTGTTTTAATCATGCCGGCTTTGGTGGAGACCGTGCAGCCTTCAACTAAGGGTAATAAATCGCGTTGTACGCCTTCACGAGAGACATCGGTACCGCTAGTTTCCTGACGTTTTGCGACCTTATCAATTTCATCGATAAACACGATGCCATTTTGCTCAGCATTTTCCAGCGCAGAGATTTTAATCTCTTCTTCGTTGACCAGTTTAGAGGCTTCTTCGTCGGTTAGATACTTAAGAGCATCTTTTACCGTTAATTTACGCGTTGTTGTTTTGCTGTTGCCCATGTTCTGGAACATTCCCTGCAGCTGGTTGGTCATTTCTTCCATACCGGGAGGCGCCATGATTTCTATGCCGACGCTGGCAGCCTGCAAATCGACTTCAATTTCTTTATCGTCCAGCTTACCTTCGCGTAACATTTTGCGAAATTTTTGCCGGGTATTGTCACCGCTCGTATCACTGGCTTGCTGATCGAAATCTTTTGGCCTGGGTAGCAATACATCCAGAATACGCTCTTCAGCGGCATCTTCGGCGCGATGTTTAACCCGGTTCATTGCTGTTTCACGAGTCATTTTTACTGAACAATCGGCGAGATCTCGAATGATCGATTCGACATCTCTTCCGACATAACCGACTTCGGTAAATTTTGTGGCTTCAACTTTAATGAACGGGGCATTCGCAAGGCGTGCCAGACGTCTTGCAATTTCGGTTTTACCGACGCCGGTTGGCCCGATCATCAAAATGTTTTTAGGCGTGATTTCATTGCGTAATTCATTGCTCACATTCATGCGGCGCCAGCGATTACGCAGGGCTATGGCGACGGCGCGTTTGGCCTGGTCCTGCCCGATAATATGTTTATCCAGTTCCTGCGTAATTTCACGAGGGGTCATGGGAGATTGATTGCTTATTTGGTTGTCCACGTTAGTGCTCTTAAAAGTCCAGTTGTTCGATGGTGCGATTATGATTGGTGTAAATGCAGATGTCGGCTGCTATGGCCAGACCTTTTTCGACAATATCACGAGCCGGAAGCTCGGTCGTGTCAAGCATTGCGCGAGCGGCAGATTGTGCAAAAGGACCACCGGAACCAATAGCCATCAGGTCATCTTCAGGTTCAATAACATCGCCATTGCCGGAAATGATCAGTGATGCATCTTTATCGGCAACACAAAGTAGCGCTTCGAGCTTGCGTAAAACACGATCCTGACGCCAGTCTTTAGCCAGTTCAACGGCAGAGCGCACCAGTTGACCGTTGTGTTTATCCAGTTTGCCTTCGAATAATTCAAACAGTGTAAAAGCATCGGCTGTGCCACCGGCGAACCCGGCAATTACGCTACCTTTATGTAAACGGCGCACTTTACGAGCGTTACCTTTCATCACGGTGTTGCCCATGGTGACCTGGCCGTCACCGCCGATCACCACCGAGTTGCCTCGACGAATTGAAAGAATAGTTGTGCCTCTGAATTGATCCAAAATAATTCCTCTGACTACACCTGAAACAGGTGTGCAATAGTACATGAAAAAAGGGATATGGGGGTTATAGAGATGAAATTCAAGAGAAAGGGTCGCAATGCTTTTTTTGTTTGAAGTGCAGGTATTTGTGTCTAAAAGAGGGTTATCACATTTGAAAAATGATGTTATTTTTTTCGATACCGCTGAAATGTATGCGGTTCCTCCCGCTGCTGATACTTTGGTACAACTGAAAACATTATTTGAAACTGGTTTGCAGCACGATCAAACCGTAACAAAGTCATTCCTGCTTCAAAGATAGCCGGTCCTGGACCTGTTTCACTCACTTATTCCCGTTATGAGGGCTTATCCATTTTTGGTTATCATAGTGAACGGGGTTATAACGGTTTGGTATCCATGCTGCCCACATCAGGTTGGCATAAAATTATCGGGATCTATTTCCAGCGCACACTTAAAATGGAGATCAATGACTCGCTACTCCGAATTTTTTTTGCGGGCACGTGGATGCGCCTTGTCATAAACCTGTGCCAGGTGCTGGAAGTCGAGGTGTGTATAAATCTGGGTGGTGCTGATATCTGCATGCCCCAGTAACTCCTGTACTGCGCGTAAATCAGAACTGGACTCGAGTAAGTGGGTGGCAAAAGAATGTCGCAGCATGTGAGGCGAAACATGCTGCCCCAGGGACTGTGATTTAATTAATTTGTCCAGGCGGCTTTGAATGGAACGATGTGATATTCGTTTACCCTGTTTGCTGGTAAAGAGAGCGGGTTGATCTATTTTTTTTATATAAGTAGGTCGAACCTTTAGCCATTTCTGTAGCGCTTCAATGGCTTTCTGGCCAACGGGCAGGTAGCGGGTTTTGTTGCCTTTTCCGGTCACCACCATTTGTTTTTGCTTAATATCAATACTGTGTAAGTCGAGTGAAGCGAGTTCCGCCAGGCGCAGTCCTGATGAATACATGAGCTCGAACATGGCAAGGTCACGGATGGTCAAATTATCATCATGAGTATGCGCTTTGAACAATTGATCGATTTGCTCGGTATCGCAGGTACGGGGTAATTTTTTAGCCGTTTTCGGTGCTTTGACCTCTAAGGCCGGATTGCTGTTTACCACCTGTTGACGTATCAGGTACTTATAAAAGCTGCGGATGGATGATAGTTCGCGCTGGATGGTGTTGCCCTTTTTACCCTGTCGGAAACGCTGTGCGGCAAAGGCTGATACGGTTCGGTAATCCACATCCTGCCAGTGCTGAACTTCTTTAGTATCAAGAAATTCAGCAAACAGGTTTAAGTCGCGTGAGTAATTTTTACAGGTGTGAGGTGAGTAAAATTTCTCTGACTTGAGCATTTGTAAGAAAGATAACAAATGCTTTTGTTGTTGCATCAGGATAATTACTTTATATAGATTTTTAATTTACTGCTGACCAGTTCAGCCAACTGAGCCAAAAACACGGTGCCCATACCTTCGACGAAGCGGTCTTTACTTTTACTGCCTAAAATTAGCAGTCCAATATCATTGGTATGATAGATTGGAATTAACACAGATGAAGCCAGTTGTTTCTGATCGTCAAGAAGCAGTTTACGAATGCCCTGGTCAAATGGCCCAAAAACTGGTTTTCTATTGTGCATCCATTTGCGGACTTTTCTTGCGTGTTTACTGTCGGGATCCAGAGTAATATTTTCCAGTCCGCCAAGCTGGTTGCTCAGCTCATCATGGAAGAAGAAACCGACATAATCGGTATAGAAAAAAGTTTCTACCTGATCCTGCGTCATTGCGATGATATCGTGTAAATGCTCACCAGCCATTAGTTCCAGGGACAGGCGATGAAAACGCTGGCTGAGTTCTTCATTTTCCCTGGCAATTTGCACCAGTTCGGTTAATTTGTTTTTCAGGTTTCTATTGTCATCTCTTAATATTTTAATCTGGCGCTCAACCAGTGAAACGGCTGCTCCACTTTCGTGAGGAAAGGTCAACTGGCTTAATATTTCAGGATGGCGTTCCAGTGTTTCAGGATTGTTTTTTAAATAATCCATCACCTTCGACTCATTTATCGATTCAGGTTGAATTTTTTCTGCAGTTGTTGCTTTTGTCATATTTTAATTTCTCCTTCGTACACCTGAGCGGTGCTGCCGGTCATCATAACCGGCTGACCTTCGCCTTGCCAGTTTAGTTGTAATTTTCCGCCCGTTAAATGAGCGGTTGCGTCTGTGTCTAAAAGGTCGAGCTTTACTGCTGCAGCCATGGCAGCACAGGCGCCACTTCCACAGGCCTGGGTTTCACCAGCTCCTCGCTCAAACACGCGAAGCTTAAATTCATTGCGATTAATAATCTGCATGAAACCCACGTTAACTTTTTGCGGGAAAAACGGGTGAGGCTCAAGTATGGATCCAATGCTTTCAACCGCAGCTGAATCTACGTTTTCGACAATGATCACTGCATGTGGATTTCCGATGGACAGTGCACTGAATTCGATAACATGACCATCTATATCCAGTTGATAACTGTCCAGTCTGTTATCCGTGTCGAGTGGAATATTGACCGGTTCAAAATTAGGGATGCCCATGTTTACTTCAACATTTACATCATCAATCATGTTGAGTTGTAACAGACCACTGTGAGTTTCTACCGGAATGATGGTTTGATCGGTGAGCCCTTTTTCAGTGACAAAGCGGGCGAAGCAACGTGCTCCATTTCCGCATTGTGCGACTTCGCTACCATCGGAATTAAAAATTCGATACTTAAATAGTGCATTCTCGGTTTGGGCTTTTTCAACCAGTAACAGTTGATCAAAGCCGATGCCAAAATGCCTGTCTGCCCACTGTGAAACCTGCTGACTGCTGAGTGAAACAGACTGATTGATGCCATCAATGACCATAAAGTCATTGCCAAGGCCATGCATTTTGCTGAACTTTAGATTCATCGTTATTCCGCTAGCAGGCTTTCGCCGCGGATCAGATCTTCGAAGGTTTCACGTTGTCTGACCACATGGTGATTGCTTCCATCGACTATCACTTCGGCGGCACGAGTTCGTGAATTATAGTTTGAACTCATGGTAAAGCCATAGGCTCCGGATGTTCGGATCGCCAGTAAGTCACCGGAATTGATCGATAATTCTCTGTCTTTTCCCAAAAAATCACCTGTTTCACAAATGGGGCCGACAATGTCATAAACATCGACTTCAGTATCAGAATGTTGCTTAACCGGGATGATATTTTGCCATGCCTGGTATAAAGCCGGGCGCATCAGGTCGTTCATTGCGGCATCGACGATGGCGAAGTTTTTATGTTCGGTCTTTTTCTCGATATTCACCCGGGTGAGTAATATGCCTGCATTTGCAGCGATGGCTCGTCCCGGTTCGACAATGATTTCACCAGCAAAGTTAGTTAAACGATCTTTCAGCGCAGTTGCCCATTCGGCAGGCAAAGGCGGGGATTCATCGTTATAGCGAACACCCAGTCCGCCACCAAGATCAAGATGCGTAATGATGATTCCCTTTGCGGCTAACTGGGCGACTAAAGCTAGCAGGCGATCAAGAGCATCCTCGAATGGGGATAATTCGGTCAGTTGCGAACCAATATGACAATCGATGCCAATGATTTTAATATTTTCCATTTTGCTGGCTTTAAGGTAAATACGTTCGGCATCTTCAAAATTAATGCCAAACTTATTTTCTTTCAAGCCGGTGGATATATAGGGATGCGTTTTTGCGTCGACATCCGGGTTGACCCTGAAAGAAATGGTGGCGACTTTATTCATGTCACCCGCGACATTATTCAGAATTTCGAGCTCCCGTTCAGATTCCACATTAAAGCAGCGAATGCCAGTATCTAACGCCAGTTGCATTTCTTCCGGCTGTTTGCCGACGCCAGAAAAAACGATTTTGTCGGGATCTCCTCCGGCCTTGAGAACACGTAATATTTCACCGCTGGATACGGTATCAAAACCACTACCAAGACGTGCGAGTATATTGAGTACCGCCAGGTTAGAGTTGGCCTTTACGGCATAACAGACTAAATGAGCATGATCTGATAATGCTGAATCAAATGCTTTCCAGTGCCTTTCCAGAGTGGCTCGTGAGTACACGTATAAGGGCGTACCGTATTCTGTGGCTAAGGTTTCAAGGGCGACCTGCTCACAAAAGAGCTGACCGTTTTGATATTCAAAATAATCCAATGTTCTGTCTCAATACTGTTAATTTTCTGGCTGACTGGTTTTATCTACGGGCAGTGTTAATGGTCCTTTATTGCCGCAACCGGAGATTACCAGCATGGCAGCCAGTACAATAAAAAACATCACTAAGGTGTTTTTTTTAAAATGTCTGAAACTCAAGGTTTAAAACCTGCTCATAAAAAAGTAGTTAATATTATGTTTGTCATGCCAAATTTTAACAAGTCGAAAATTAACCGGTTTATACACAGACCGGAGTATTCATATGTCATTCAGTTTACAACTCTATAATGATTTCACTCAATAAATATCAGGAGGTTACTGTGAATCGAAGAACGCTATTAAAATCGTCATTGGCGGCTTCTGCTGTTGCCGTTGCTGTATCAGCAGGTTTGATGACCCCGGTACAGGTACTGGCTGCCTACCCAAAAGCCGCATTTGAAGCTAAAGATAGCGCAACTGCTTTATCGTCAGCATTGGGTTCAGGTAGCTATGAACATTCGGATGGTATCAAAATTAAAGCCCCTGATATTGCTGAAAATGGTTCAGTAGTGCCTGTCACTATTTCAACTGCTTTAGCGGATGTTGAATCGATCACCTTATTGTCTGAATCAAATGCTTCCCCGCTGGTGGCTTCTTTTAAACTGGATGGTTCCCAGGCTTATGTTTCAACCCGAATTAAAATGGGCAAAACAGGCAATGTTGTCGCGGTGGTGAAATCAGCCGGCAAGCTGTTTGCGAATAAAAAAGAAGTGAAGGTGACCATCGGTGGGTGTGGAGGCTAACCCGTAACCGCTCAGCGCATTCATCTTTTGGTTTATAGCGGCGTTATTTTCGTACTCGAATGATCACATATAGTCATATGCTCACATTCTCCGTGCGAAAATGCCTTGCTCTAAACCAAAATCTAAACGCGCTGAACAGCTACGGAACTTATAACTTTGTACAGAGGATATAGTAAATGGCTAAATCAATTAAATTAAGAGCAAAATCGAAGAAAGGTATCGTCACTGTGAAAGCATTGATGAACCACCCAATGGAAACCGGTCTGCGAAAAGACAAAAAGACTGGCAAGTTGATTGCTGCGCATCATATTCAACAGGTAACGGCTAAAGCCGATGATAAAACCGTACTGGATGCGGTGTGGGGAGGTGCAATTTCGAAAAATCCATATCTGTCGTTTAAGTATAGCGGTGGAAAAGGTGGGTCTATTACTTTGTTCTGGGCGGATAATAAAGGAAAGTCTGATTCTGTGATGGGCAAGGTGAAATAGCCTGTTATTCGGATGATGATGGCATTCAAAATGATGTGGATACCGATCATGATAAGGATGTGATACCTAATGACAATGACCGTTTTCCCTACCCTGCCAGTGAGTTCAGTGATATAGATAGTGATGGTTTTAGCGACTCTGTTGATCAATTCCCTAATAACTCAAGCGAATCTGCAGATACTGACGGGGACTGCATAGGGAATAATCTCGATTCAGATGATGATAATGATGGTTTGTCCGATACCTCTGAGATTAGAACTGATCCGTTAGATCCAGATACCGATGGTGATGGAGCAAGGGATACTGATATATCGCTTCCTGCCATTGGAGGTATTAATAATGTTTTTCCTCTAAACCCCAATGAAACTGCTGATACTGATGGTGATTGCCCTGACTTCAACCTGGTGTCATCGGGTGATGGTTGCGGTGATAACTCTGATCCTGATTCTAATAATGATGGAGTAAATGAGTAAAACCACGATGGCAGCTATTAATGCTTCAGACTCTTTCTGCAGAACATCTAATGCGCTCAGTGGAGAATATCGG
>JAAEMR010000019.1 GCA_024225395.1 Gammaproteobacteria bacterium | reverse complement strand
TACTCCCACCTCTGCCTCGATTTCCCGTCCATGACTGTTGAATTGCATCGAATAATGATCCAAATTTGGATTTTAATTGCATTTTTCTTTGATCCACCTTATGTAGAACGATGCCGGATTCAAAAAAGGTTTTAACCGAATATAGTGGTTCATTTACGATGCAAATTCAGGGTCAAATTTGAATGCAATTTAACATGAGTACAATCGACCCTTTATAGTTATTCATGTTTGAATTAAGTTTCGTGTCCCCAAAATTAAAAGAACTGCATGCCAAGATAGGCCCGCTAACCATGGAACGAGATTTTTTAGAACAAGGGCTGGAAAGGATTCACAGCCCAAAAAGAAAAGGATGATCAATCGGCAAAGTACATTACCGATAACCAGGCAGTGTAAACTATTATCATTGAACAGATCGACAGCTTACTATCAACACAAAGAAAATTATTCGCCTTTCTTAGTGAAATCAAATCAGGATAAGATCTAATTATTCGTAAAAACCTCTGTCGCATCCAGATCTAGCTCGTATAGTCGTTTTTCTACACGGTTCAATACGCCCTGTTCACGCAAATCAGTTATGCATCGACTAATTGTTTCTTTGGAAGTTGCCAGGATAGATGCGATATCCTGATTGCTATTCAATACAATCTTGAATGCCGGAAGCTTTTGTAACTGATATTGCATTAATAAAAAATGACAAAATCGTTGCATAATGGTGCCAGTTAGTAGCCGGTCTATCCATTTATCCGCTTCACTGAGTTGATGTTGCCATTGTTTTTCCAGCTCTCTGTGAAGAACTGGCTGTTCTTTCTCTAGATAGAAAATTATTTTGATAGGAATAATGCAAAAATCGAGATCCGTGATAGCCTCTGCGGTTTAGTTATAGTTTTCACCTAACAATGCTTCTAACCCTATACTGGCTCCAGGACCAACCAGTCGGACAATGCGTTGCTGACCATTGTCACTAAAATACGTAAGTTTAACAAAACCACTACGAATTGAAAAAATATTCAGCGGAGGCTGCCCCTGATGATAGATTCGTGTTTTCGCATCACTGATCATGTGGCTGATAGGCTTTAACCTGGACGAAAAGCTCTCTATATCCAGTGGAGAAAACAACATCAGGTGGCGAATGCTGCAATGCATACAATCTGCTCTGTGCTTTTTTTTATCACCCGAACAGCTAACCTTAATTTCTTTTAGATCTAAGTTTCCAGTCATAGAAAATTCCTTTTTATCATCTATATTAAAATATTATATAGATAAGCTATATAAAAAGTAAATAGATAAGCGCAGGCCAAATATTACTGCCACTATGATACGGTGACTCAAGCCTGATGGATAACTGCATAGATAAGTTAAACAGATTTAACTGATAAAATATAATGTGACGGAATAGTTCGATATTCAAATACTCGAAAGGATTGCATTAAATTTCCCCAGTTTTTTTCAACCGGGTGTTATTAGATAATAAAAATAAGTTCTTATAGAGAAGTTCGCTGTATGCCTAAAAGCAGGGTTAAGCATATAAAATGAATTTTCTTGACAAATAAAGCCCCTCAAATGAGGGGCTTTATTACACTCAATAGCCAGGCTATTTTTTAGCAGCTCCAACCTGCTTTCGACCAATAAACCCTAGACCAAAGATCCCAAACAGTAGTTCAATTAATCCAAAGCTACCACTACTGGAATCAGCGTCTTCTCCTATTTCATTCACATCATAGACAGCAGTACCATCTTTTAGAGTTACTGTTGGCATACCTGCACCATCCAGGTCAGCCTCATCACGATAACGAACAACAACATCCTCATTGCCGTCGAGGTCAGCGGATGCCTCCATCCATACGGCATAAAGGTTATCACCATTAGGTTTCATTCTTAATTGTGATTCAAAATCAGGCTCACCCTCGGGATCCAGGGGAGCGATTACATCTGCAGATAACAGTCTCAATGGTTCATAGGTTCTACCACCGTCTCTAGTTTTGGTCACAAACACATCAAGTTCTGCACCTGACCCGATATGCGAATAGGTATTCTTAATGGAACCCCATGCAAGGATAAAAGCATTCGGATTCTGGCAATTTGCACCATCTGGTTCATTAATCGGGTCACAGGCAGACGTGCTGCCAGGGGCCCCAACGATACGAGGCTCTTTAATGTCAACCTCATCTTCTGGAGCATACTTGGTCATGTTTTGTGTACCAGTCCAGGAAAGACCGCCGTCATAACTACGCCGTGTAAAGAAGTTGTAGTTATCTTCAGTGGTAAACTTTGCCAATGCCCAATCGGCAGTGTAACTGTACCCAAACATGATGGTATCACCACGTATTCCGCCACGATGAGCACGCGCATCTTCGAGGTTATTACTCTCAGTTGTGGCAATTAGCTCTGCAATGCTTTTGGTAGTATCATCATACGTTACCTCTTCCATTGCATTGGTACTCAGGTTCATCGCCAGAGGATTATCGATACGATCAGAAAGTTTGATGGGTGGGACGTGTGCCCGATCGTCATCTGTCAGGTAATAGTTACAACCACCAGCTTCTTCATAGGTCACATCCAGTACTGCATCACCTTCTGCTACCTCAACTGCATTACCCAGGTCATCAATATAACCACCGAGTCCATCTGGATAAACCACTGTGCCTGTTGATTCCAGCACATATCGAGTGAACGTAGTGAAGTTAGTATCAACTGCAGGGGTTAGATCAACCGGTGCTAGCCCGGTAACCGTAACAGGGTCTGCAGCCACTGACCCTATGCGAGCCATGATGTCAGATGGACCACCCTGATCATAGGCACCTTCTTTCCAGAAAAACATTATTTTGCTGCCACTCAGATTTATACCGGCATCCATACCGGCTGCCTGGTTAAAGAAGAAGCGTACCCGACGGCCATTTTCTGCGGGGTTACTGATCACACAACCGATACGCGCAGGATCTTGCCAGTCTGGTGACTGGTAAACGTCACTCAGGTTGCCTGCTGCATCCTGATATTCGCTTTGAGGGTCAGGACCGGTATCCGGGTTGCTGGTGTAATCATCATTACCCCCTGGCTGATTCTGGTTTTTCGCATTACCCGAGTCACTGCCACCTTTCTGTAACCCGGAACTAAAAGCTACATTGATGAAACTGACGGGTGGTTGATCAAAGGTAAAGCGGTGATAACGAATTACTTTACCAAAATCGATACCTTCTCCTCCGCCCTTGGTTTCTTCATAGGCGATAACAGTAACTGGTTTCTGTCCTGCTACCTGAATCATGCCCAGGTTTGCACGGGCGGCCCCTTCCTTACCGGTTTCCATCAGTAATGGCCGGAAGTTTTCAGGGTTAGCCAGACATTCATCCATCGCCGGGCAGGTGGGATCCAGGTTACCAGTCAATTCGGTAACAACGTCATTACCTTCACGCTTTTTAAACTTCTTGAAGTTATTGGTTACCCGGGTAACATTTTCCGCGAAAGATATATCTTGCAGAGCCGGGGCTTTCATGTCTTCTATATAGGTATACCAGATATCAGTGCCTTTGTTCACATTGGCACCACTGGCACCTTCTCCAGGCCCATCTGCTGCACCTGTCTTCAACCCCTCTGGATCTTCCTGCCAGGATGCAACCCAGCCCACTTTGTCACCACCGTTATAACTCGTCGCTCGAGGTGTATTTTGTTTCGCATCACGCTCACCAAAACTCAATTGCTCACGTTTCCATGTACCTCCCGTGGGATTACCGTCAATATCGACTGCACTGGGATTTTTAGTGTAGGCAATATAGGTACAACTGAAGGGTAGCTGTCTACCCTCTCGATCAAGATATGTTTCCGCACCCTGATAAAGATTGTAATCTGGAATATCGTCATTCAGATTTAGCTCATCAATTCCAGGACCTGGACAATATTTATCAGCCCAGGTCACTGCAACATGTCCACCCGCTGCAAAGATATTGGGTTTTCCTGAAGCACCATAAAAATTACTCAGCGCAATGTCACCATTTATATCTTTCTGCCAGTAAGTCTGCTTGGATGTTTTACGCGCAGTATCCGAAATATTGACCGGCTCACTCCACGTAGTTCCTTCATCTTTTGAAACCCTGATGAATATATCCTGAGCTGGTTGCTCTTTCTGCGTCTTAACATCGTAAATAAAGTTGCTTTCGCTGTTACCATAAGCATATGCACTTACCAGATCTCCATTTGGTAATCTGATAATTTTGCCTTTTGAAGCAAGGTCAAGTGTTAGCACCCCACCTTCATCATGCGGTGACACTGCCATCGCAGTTGAGGCAACTGCCGGCATAGCACCTCCTATTAAAAGAGCTGCGACAAAGCAGCTTAAAATTTTCACTGTTCCCATAACGACTTACTCCATAACTATATTTATTAGGAGAGCAAATTTCGCTTCACCTTTTTCTAACACCACAAAAAGAATATGCCGAATTCCGGAGGGGAATAGTGATAACAATCATTTTTATAAAAAATAATTTACGATAGTTTTTTTCAGCAACCTATCTGCCCTTTGCTGCACAATTCAAATCTTATCTGAATTATGATTTTAACTTTAGAACCATATCTGGGGATTAATGTAAACTTGCCTCCCCACCCTAACTCTCACTTATATAATGATCTGTTAAAAAGTAGGGAGGGCAAGTTATTCATGGAGCTATCACCTGCCTTCGGTGCTTCGACTGATTTACTCAGATTCAATAACTTTCTATCTTCCCCTTGCGTTAAAGGCATGTGGTTTATGGCAACTGTAACAGTTATCACCGGACTTTCTTCCGTTACCACTATGTTCCTTGTTGTGGCACATCTTGCAGCGGTCTGTGTCTACCCTGTAGCCAGTAGCACCAATACCTGGGTAAAAACCGGTGAGGTTGGGTTTTTCCAGTCCCACCGTATCAGCCGTATGGGTACCATGGCAGGCATTACACTTGACCATGGTGTGAGTCATTTTTGATGCTGCATACTCATCAACCAGTTTATGATCTATTTCATGACAACCACCGGTTAAACATGAGTAGCTGAATTCCACTGCAAAGCTGGTATCGAAGGTCTGAGTGTCAGTTGAATCACTCCACTTAGGACTATTGGAGGGACCATATCTATCACTTACCTGATTTGTGGTACTACCATCATCAGTGCCGCAGGACAGTAAAGAACCCAACGCCACAATAATCAGACTGATCTTTATAGATTTAATGGATTTGTTTAGGTATTTCATATTCATTCTCCTCCATTAAGCTCTGGTCAGACTAACGGCACAGTGTTTATAAATAGGTTGTTTACAGTCCGGATCGACCCAGTTCATGGTGAGTCGATTGGTTGCCGTTAAACGACCACCATTTTGTGCAACGTCCTGTGGATCCAGGTCAGCAAAATGCATGGGGACAAATACCTGACCTCTTTGTACTGTTCCAACCACCAGCGCCTTGATTACAATTTCACCTCGACGTGTGTTCAGGCGTACCATATCTCCAGAGGTAACATTGAGAGAAGCGGCATCATCCGGATGCAGTTCCACATAATTTTCCGGCACCATTTCATGTAGCTGTGGCACTCGTTTTGTTTTGGTTCGACTATGGAAGTGTTCAATGACACGTCCTGTAATCAGCCAGAATGGGTACTCACTATCCGGTATCTCGGGCGCTTCAAGGTAGTCTTTGGCCCACAGGTATGCTCGGCTCTTATTGTCAGGGTCAACCCAGGCCTTGTCCTGTGTACCTCCCTGAGTATCAGCCCAGTTAGTATTAAAACGACCATTGGTGTACATGCGCGTACCGCCATAAATGTTATCTGGGGTCGAAGGCCACTGAATGCCATTGTTAGCCTGAATAGCTTCATAGCTCATACCACTCATGTCGCAGATGGTGCCTTCGGTACAGGTTTTCCATTCTTCGAAGGCTTCTTCTGAGGTATTGAAACCGATCACCGATTTACCATCTCTATCTGCAAAGCGAGCATCCATGGAAGCAATTTTATCAGCCACCATTTTGGTGATATCCAGATCAGAATAGGCACCGTAACCAGCAGCACGTAAATCATGTCCAACAGGTAACACTGCCTGACGACCCAGGTTAACTTTACGTTCAGAACAGGTATAAACACCTGATTTCTCTCCCCACATGGCGGCAGGAAGGAACATGTCTGCAAAGTGTGTACACTCCATGGGCTGGTAAATATCCTGCACCACAATGTAGGGTCGTTTCGGATTATCGAAATCCATATAGGAATACAGCTTGTTCAGATCTGGTAATGTGACTGCGGGGTTAGTGCACTGAATCCAGAATAAACTCAGCTCACCATTACGCATCATTTCCACCTGGCTGTTGATGTCCTGATAATCCCTGTTAGAAGTAATAACCGTTGGTTTGTGTGGTGGGATTTTTCCTCTGGGTACATTCCAGAAATCTTCCAGCTCACTCACATGATCAGGGTTGTAGTAGTTGCGATAACCTGCCAGTGCAGATGATGCACCGGCTTCACGATTACTCATGGCGGTGGCCTGACCTGTGATACTGAATGGTGCAGAACCGGGACGACCAATCTTACCCATGATGAGATGCATCGCACAGATCATACGCACAGTATCGGTGGCCCCCATCGATTGATATACGCCCTGTATAAAGAGGGACAGGGCTTCTGGCGATTCACCAATCCATTTAGCAGCCAGTTTTATATCATCAGCAGGACAACCGGTAATGTCTGATACGTATTCCGGTGTGTATTTCTCCACCAGATTAGCCATGTTGTCATAGTTACGAGTGTGACTATTTATGTAATCACTGTCGGTCCAGTTGTTAGCTATGATTTGCTGCACCAGGCCATTCATTAATGCCAGATTAGTACCGGGTTTGAGAGCAAGGTGTAAATCGGCACTACGGGCAGTTTGTGTTCGGCGAGGATCGACCACAATCAGTTTTGGTGCCCTTAATGTCCTTCGAGCTTTGGCTATGCGGCGCCAGAGTTGGGGGTGCATTTCTGCCGGATTCATGCCGATAACAAAAAAGCAGTCGGTATTTTCAATGTCGTCATAACAACCGGGAGGACCGTCTGATCCAAAAGTGGTCAGGTAACCCACCACGGCTGCGGCCATGCATAAACGTGTATTGGAATCCATTGTGCCCGTTCCAATAGCACCTTTACCCAGTTTGCCGAAGGCGTAATATTCTTCCAGTGTCCACTGTCCGGTATTGTAAGTTGCAATTGAGTCGGCACCTTTATCATCAACACCATCAATTATTTTCTGACTGAGAATAGTGGTTGCTTCATCCCAGGTAATTTTTTTCCAGTCACCATTAACATCCCTGATCAATGGCCATTTTCCACGATCAGGAGCATCAAGAATTTTATGTTCATATAAGCCCTTAACACAGACTCTACCATTATTGGTCGGATGATTTTCATTACCTCGAACCGCAACCGCTTCACCAGCGGCATTAACACCAATGTTGAGCCCACAACCAAAAGAGCAATATCCACAGACCGAATAAACCCAGTCAGTTACGTTATCAAAAGTATCGTCGGCATTTACTTCTGAGCTGGCTAATAGATTGACTATACCGCCGCCAATCACAGCCTGAGATGAGACAATTGCACTCCATTTCAAAAAGCTGCGCCGTCCATGGTTGGCAATATTGGGATCTTTTTTCAGCTCCTCAATTTCATTTATAGTAAATACACCAACGCTATCTTCTGGTTCATTATCTGCCATAACACTCTACCGTTTAATTAAAAAAATTTAATGCACTGAAATTTTCAATATGATTATTTCAATGCAAACAATCATATTTACGTAGAGACCGATGAGTGAGCAATGAAAAATGTCACTAGATTAAATAATCATAATTAAATGATAAAAAATTCATTTTCTAGCTGTGAGAAATGATACAAAAATAATTTATGCCTGGGTGTTAACGAGCAGATAAACTACGGTTTTAGTTTATTAGTGTTTATCATTTATTGGAGTATTTTGCAGGATGGCTAACCCTGCGACGAAAGATTATTAAATTCCGAGACTAATTTCTTCCAGAGCCGGTAAATCAAGAATAGAGAAGCCTTGCGGGTTGATATTAATGTGACCATCTGATTCCAGTTGTTTAATACTTCTAATCAGTGTTCTTTGGGTAACACCCAGCATGTCGGCCAGTTCGACACGTGATAATAAATCTTCCAGGTGGCAGTGCTTCAGGTATCGCTCCTGATGGGTGTCATTTAAATAAATAAGATATGACGCGAGACGCTGTAAAGCATTTTTTTGCCCCAGATTTGTAATATGCCTGATATAGGAATTTAAGTCGCGAGACATGGCCTGCATCAGTGTCTGAGATATATCCTTATGATGCTCTGTACTGTTTTTCAGATCAGAACTTTTCAGATGACAGACAGTGACATCATTAAGAGCTTCCGCCGAGCTACCATGAGTTTCCATGTGTAAATCTTCACAGGCGATCAGATCTCCTGGAATTTGAACCAGTTTATGAATTTGTTGTTTACCATCGGGCAGGGATTTATAAACTTTAACTTCACCTGTTAGCAGAATATACAGGTGCGAGCTAATATCCCCCTCATTGTATAGAGCCTCTTTTTTATTAAACCGTTTCAGGCTTAGACTGAGTTGTAAATCTCGTTTGGCTTCAATACTTAAACTGGAAAAATAATATGAAGTATCCATTATGCAGGAAAAACAGCGGATTTCTGCAAGCTTATTCAGGCACGGACCTACAGTATTATTTTTTGGAACCTGATAGTTTAGTATCTGAACACTCATCTTATTATTTATAACGCTGGCACATGAAAAAGGTTCCATTTATTCAATATATTTTGATATTGCTGGCACTGCATCTAAATGCTTAGGTGTTAGCCGTATAAAATTACGGAATTAACCAGGGTCACTAGTGTCCGGAATAACCCAGTACAAAACTTTATGACCTATTGTAACTAAAGTAAAAAAATGCAATTTACACCTGTCAACGACTTGAAATGCCCTGGCCGTAAAGATCATGCTTTAAACCCATATAACAGTTTTGACCAATCAGTCGATGTATACAGGCAAACTTGTCTTCTCTCAGGCAATGACTCTCTGGTGTGCAACATACATGTGGTGCGGCAATGTTGAGTTTCCTTGCTGTCCTCAGAGCTTTGGACCAAACCCATTAGATGATTACTACATGAAACTAAAGCAGGAGTAGTTTTGCGAATTTAACCTTTAATCTGGATAACGAATGTGATCTCAAATTCACAGTAGTTGAATCGTTACTGCTCAAAGAAAAGTCTTCGATTCGATATTAGTCATGACCAGATGGCCAGAAACAAAGTGGTCGATTGTTGGAATACAGCTACACTTAAGATCAAATCACTTTATACATTTTATTCCAGGAGCATATTCGAACAAAAAGGAAGCTATTAGTGCGTTTTCGACTAAGGTGGTCGGTTCAGATTTCTGGTCAGAGGGATACTCAGGTGCATACGGACTTTGGTCATAATTCCCCCCTTGACTTTAAAGTTTTTCAAAAAGGATCGTGCCGAAATCACCCGACGCACCCGTCGCAAGCCTATGCCACCGACCAATTGATTAAAAGAAAGACTGACTCTTCTTTTTGCCTCTCTAAGTTGAAGATTTCCAAGGTTTTTTTGTTTGTTATCACACGAGATTCCAGAACCCGAACCTATCCCGAACCTCCCACTTTTTGATAGCCCGAAAATGATATTAATTTCGCTGGTTCTATGCCGCAGAGAACCAAGTAAATCAAGAGTTATGCTCCGCCCGAACATTGCCCGAACCCGAACTCAACCCGAACATTCTTTGAAACTTCAGTTTCAACGACCTGCCATCCGAGTTGGCCGCCTCTGCAGTTTCCGGAGCCGGGATGGGAGTGGCCAGGGGGCAGCTGAGATTTTGCTGGCGTGTGCGAACCTGGAGGAATCTGGATCGCGCCTGGCAGATGCAGGGAGCCATCAGGAGCGGATCACCTGCGAGTTAACCGAATCGACGCAATCAACACCGGATTAATTTATAAAGCTTCTTCGAAATCATAAATTTCAATACTCAACATCACGAAAGCTTAGGCAAAATCTATGATAGAGCCATACTGCATAACTGATGACCTCGGGAGGAAAACGGTAACCATGGTAAACTTTCACAGCAGTTCAAATTGGACGATATCCACTTGATGGTTGATAGGATAATCACTCCAAAGAAAGATCAGCATTTTCCTTTTATTCAAAAAAAAGGGCTTTTAATAGTCTCAGCAAATGTTGCAGACTTTGATCGATTCTAACTGGATGGTATCTATTCGAACTCTAACTCTTTGATCTCTTTTTTATAATCCTTCCAGCGCTCTTTTTTCTCCGTCAACAGGCTGAGAAAATCAAACGACACATAATAGCCATCATCACCGCCGTGATCCGCCCAACCGATGGACAGCGCATTATTAAACGTCATCATAACGCCGTGCCCGGCATCATCCACATTGGGTCGTGATGAATAAATACTCGCTAATGAAACCCCAAAAGGGATACCAATCGGGCTCGTTTCTTTATCCCACCAGTTCACACCCACCCACTCTACGGCCAGGCCCTGCAGTGTTTCTTGCCCAATAACGGAGTCGCTTACATTTTCGATAACCACCGAGGGATGCACTAAAAACCATTGGCGCTGCATCGGACCAACCAACTTATCTTGGGTTAAATAGTCTTCTTCCATCTTTGTCGTAAGCAGCGCATCCCACAACGTTTGTGAACGGGCGTTTTCAAAATAACTGTCCCAGGCTTTTCTCAGCACGATGATTTTTTTTGTCGTCGCATCGGCAGACAAACGCACATATGGCTCTTTGTATTGATTGATGGCGACGGCAAATGATTCCAGTAACGCCTCGCAGCTGGGCACCTGGGTACATTTGTCCGATGTTTTGTCCACATCACCCCTGGTATCCCAACCCCTGGCTTCAAAACCAAAATAGAGTATTTTCCCATCAAGATCGGAAAGGCTTGGAGCCACCTTAAAAGTCGGCAAATTGCCTTTGTCTACTTCATTCCCCGCTAAAGATTTAAAATGCGCAATCTGGATTTTTAGATCATTGTAATAATCGGAATTTTTGAAATTTTCTTCGACCGCCTTATCGATTTTATTGGCAAACTCCACGTATTGACCTACCAGCAGATCCAGATCCATGGTTTTACCAAGGGAATCGCAGATTGCCTTACCCAGTTGCTTGCTGTCATTGTATAGCGCCTTGAAGTGGGCTGGTTCAGGATCAAAATTATCACAGTTATCGGCAGCGTTGACGGTAACCGCAACGTTGACGCAAAGGAGAGTAAACAGACAGAATATCTTTAATGGTTTCATCTCTTACGCTCCCATCGATTCAATAAATTGCTTCAACCTGTTGGCCGCATCGACATAATCTTTCAAAGTAGCCGCGTTCGTTTTCACCATGCCATTGAGTTTCTGCTTGATCTTCGCTTCCGCTTGATCAATCAACTGACTTTTATACTCGTCCATCGCTTTATCTCTTTGTGTTTTGGGCGGTACCTTGATACCCAAAGCATTAAACAGGTAAAGGTGGACACTTGGGTCATGCAAATACTGTGTAATCGAATGGGTATTGAGCTGGGTAATAACCGAGGTTTCAATATCCAGGTAGTTGTTTTTAAAAACATTGGATGGAATCCACTTACCATTATCACGCCGTGAGAATTTTTTCGGTAAGGTAAATGGGTCATATTTATGATGAATATTCATCATGGTTGAGGTCATCCCTTCACTGCCCGGCTTTACCAGCGATTTATAGGGGTCAACAACAGGCATAACCGAATTGGCCAAGCGGCTGACATTGGCGATTTGCCACAACGAGGACAGTTTATGGGTCACAGGTGACAGATCGGCAATATCATCGTTGTCGGCATAACCCTGATTGTACAATTTAGACAAGGTATCATGAATGACTGCGGTACCGAGTGAATGTGCCAAGATATGAATATTTTTGGTACCATTCTTGCTGATGATTTCACCAAGTTTTTCCGCTACGTGAACACGCACAAATTCACCGAAGTAGAGCTTGTAGAAAATAACATCTAACCAGTGCGTATAAAAGAACTCGTCTTGGTCGACGGAAGATTCGAATTCCATGACCTTTTGAACCAAAAAAGGCACATTGGCCAATACCCCTGAACCTTGCAACAGGTCAGTGATCTTCTGTCCATTCTCGGCCATTTCTTTGCGCACATTGTCGAAGATATGGTTGTAGTGAATTTCAACGAAATCGACTTTATTTTCTATTTTCTCCGACTTGAGCGAAGGGTACATTTGAAACGATTTATCGAATGTATCAATACATTCTTTGCCAAATGTACCTCGCTCATTCCTATTTGGTTTTGGCGCCATATGTGACCCCATACCGTGAATGAGCACTACTATTGGTTTACTAGCCATGATTTCTCCTTGTCTTGTCTTTTTTTATTGATCGACTTCGAACACTAACTTAGAAGAGAGCTTGAGTGTCGATTCACCTCACTACCAACAAAATCTACGAGGCTGGATGTTTTAATCGTGGAAAGGGGATCGAAATCGACGATGAGTTGAAAACTATCGAATTGGAAAAAACGTAGATCTGCAAAATAAGCACTAAGACTCAGGAATGCCCATGCCGCGAGTACATACTGAAAAGTACACTTCACAACTGGCCCCGTATTATTTTTTATTTGTTAAGCAATATACTCGACAAACCACTGATAAATGTCAAGAGCAAACCGTAATTCTCCTGTAAAACTTTCTCAACAACTGTTAAACAGCATGCAAATTTTTCCTGATATACCGGAGAAACTGCATTGAAAAAATTCGTATTTTTATGCTGTTTTAATTATTTACAAATAATCTTTAGACCATGAAAAACTCTAAGAAATATAATTTATCAAGGACATAGCCGAAAGAATAAATTATTCACTCCAAATGATTTAAATTTTGAAAACAGCTATAAGTGGAAAAATGAAAGTGCAGGTTAACATCTTAGGAAAATGGCTCAGTCATTCAGATATCATCTGGCAATGAGTACTGCTTACCCTATCCGGAACTTCATGATTCATCAAATTAGAGTGAGTTTATGTTAGATACTAACGATACATCTTGATGCGCCCCCTTATCGTGACTGAAATGTAATAATATTTCTATTAAAAGACATCAATATTGGTGTTATTTTTGCAAGCAACTTTCCGATATTTATACCAAATATGCTAAAGAAAGTTAAATCCAGTCAAATAAATACTTTTTTGCGTAAATCGTTTAATTTAAAAGAACTTTTTGCATTCAAATAATAGTTTTATAACATAAAAAATCGTATAATTTTTTATTCTAGACACCTATATATTTGGAACTTTATAAAAGGATTAAAGGGAATAAAAAATGCATAAAAAAATTAACATAAATATGGCTTCCTTCGCGGCTGTTTCTACATTAGGAATCTCGTTGATGACTGTTACAAGTCCAGATATTTTAGCATCAAATGAACGCGATCATAGTCAACATATGACTGCGATGAAAAAAATGGATCATGCGGATCATAGCCAGCATAAAGCACCTGATACGGTTTCTCGAATTGAAGTCAGTTACAGTATTCCAAAAATTTCCATGTTGAATCAGAATGCTGAAAGGGTATTATTGTCAGACCTCTTTAATACTGATTTACCGGTAATGGTTAATTTTATATTTACCACTTGTCCGACAATTTGCCCGGTGATGAGTGCTACCTTTTCAGATGTACAAAATTTGCTTGGCGTGGACAGTAGTAAAATTCGGATGATTTCAATTTCAATTGATCCCGAGCAGGACCGCCCTGCAGCCCTGACTGATTATGCTAAACGTTTTCGTGCCGGTCCTCAGTGGGAGTTTTTAACCGGAAGTATGGATGAGTCTATTACGGTACAAAAAGCATTTGATACTGACCGGGGAGATAAAATGAACCATGCTCCTGCAACTTTCCTTCGTACAAGCCGTAACGATAACTGGATCAGGTACGATGGTTTTGCCACAGCACATGATCTGGTTAAAGAACTTCGTAAAATTTTATAATCCGGTTTTGCTCATTGTGGCTGCTCATTACAGAGTAATAAAAGTTAGTCAGGCTTTTTCAGTTGTTGTATTAATGACCGCAATATCAGCTTGTGAAACTGCCAATCATTCGAATGCGTCCCCCCCACAACCAGCCGTATCATCAAACTATAAATTCGGCCACAAAATGGGGGCTCATCTCACCCGTTTGCATCAGGAAAATGGCCAGAAGCACGTTAATGAAACAATGAAAGGATTTTGCGATGGCTGGGAAAGGCAAGGTAACGCTTCAGAGCTTGATGAGTTGTGTGCTCGCCTTTCTAGCGAAAGCTCCCTATCAGAAAATAAGAAACACTTATCCTACACTGTGTTGGATGACTATGCCGAGCTAAACGCCATGCGTAAGTCTGTCGTTGTTTTACCCAGCAAGGTTCAATATGAAATTCTTAAAAAAGGTAGTGGAGCGAAGCCTGTTGAAGATAACGCCATACTGGTCAGTTATCGCGCTTATCTACCAGATGGGAATACATTTGATACTACCTATGAAGATGGTGAGCCGTTAAAATTGAATTTGACCGATATTGCTATTCCTGGACTTAGGGAAGCTCTTATGTTGATGCCCGAAGGATCTCACTGGCGAGTTGTTATTCCGCCCGAAATGGGATTTGGCCGATCAGGTAATAATAAATTGAGAAGGCGTATAGTCATTTATGAAATCGAGTTGATTTCGATTGAAGCACCAGCAACTGCTGTCAATTAATGAATTAAGGTACGATTCGTTTACTGACTGGCACCAGTTTGTCTGTATTTACATTCTCGTATCTAAGTAATTTTCCACCTCGAACCGCAACTCTCTGGCGCGGCCCAAGGCTCATTCGACCATACCAGGCAACATGGCTCTCGACTTCAACCAGATCAGTACTGTCACTATATTTGTAAACCAGATTTTCCAGGGTTTCGATAACATGTTCACGGTTTAGGTGTACCGTTGGTCTGCGAATTTCCTCTTTCCTGATCATGCCTAGCGCAGCATTGAGTAAATTCCCTGCTGCATAGGCGTCAGCCTGTAACCTCCGGTGAGGATTATCAGCAAGACCAGCTCGTTTTAACCATAGATCAAGTCGTAGTTTTGCCAGTTCACCCTGGACTGAAAGATCATCGAACATAGAGATGAATATTATTCTATCCTTCCAGGCCCTGGGCAGTTTCAGTTCGTTTGGTGCTGAAAGGAATGACGATATAAAGACTTGTTGAGCTGGGGGTATAGGTAATTCTGTGACGAGTTGCATTATTTCTGGCGGGCGTAACCATAGGACCAGGGTATCCGAGTCCTCGATATCCAGGAACGTTGCCTTTGGATATGACTGATGATAACGCCTTGAAATTACATTCTGATCATCACTCCCAATGAGTTTACCTAGTTTTGTGCTTGCCTGCTTGCCACTGCTATCAGCGTAAAGCTGAATAATCCTGTTTTGATTATTCTCCTGTAAGTAAGTCGATAGAATGCCAGCTTCGAGGTCAACACCTGGAGAGTAATAAAGCGAATACCAATCTTTTGAAACATCTTGTAAATAATCGATAGAAGGTAAAATACAAGGAAGTTTATTCTTCTCGCAGAAATTATGTACAGGGTTCCAGTTAATGGTGCCAAGGCCAGATAACAGGGCGAAGACTGGCCTTTGACTATAGTATGAATCGAGTTGTCTCGACCATGTTTCAACTGGTCCGCTCAATTTCCAGATCATTAATTTCCAAGGCTTTCCAGAACCCCTGGCAAAGTTGCTCCATTCTTTTAGAGCTGCAGTTACCGCTTCAACATGGTCTCGGTCTGTATCTGGTGTGACCACTGTTGCCAAATGCAGAGCATTGTCTTCAACGCCTGGATCTGGTTGGCTGGTTAGTTGTGTGAGGTAAACGCCCAGAGCTTGTAGCGAATGATTATCTAAATCATATATTGGCATCGGTGTATGTAATCGGTTTCCATCTGGATCAATCGCACTTTTCAATGCATGATTTAAGGATGGGAAATCATAGGCACTCCGAGTCAGGGCGCGCTCCCATGCTGCATTAGGAACATAGTGGTGGGACTTATCAAGTGGTATGGTAGAAAAACGTGCCCCGGAAAACAACAATGGACCAGCTATTGGAGGCACTAAAACCGTGTTATTGACATTTCCTTCCACAGAGCCCATTCCACTTCGACGATGGCAGGTAGTACAGGCTGCATATTTGCCTTCAAGTGAAAAACCTTCTGGTCTTCTGGCAATCAATAGTTTCCCATTTGGAAGAATACCATCTTCGTATATGCGCCTGCCTTGCTCCAACAGGTTGGTATTGTTCTCAGCTTTTACGGAATTTGAAAAAACAGCTATGGATAGCAGGCAGATGGAGAAATTGATTTGCCTGAAGCTGCTCATTGATTTATTTCAGATGGATCACTGATGTTTAAAATGGCTTAAAATTAACACATGAGAGGTTTCATGTGGTATTCATTTATGGATTACGAATTTCTACGTATTGTTTTCTACGGCAATCAATTCAACATCGAAGATTAGAGAGCGATGAGCCAAAGGGCCATTATTCCGATAAGCCAGAACGTAGGGAATATAAAGTTCTATACGACCACCTTCGCTAATTAATTGTAAACCCTCTGTCCAGCCGGGGATAACGCTATCAAGGCGGAAGGTCGCTGGCTTGTTGTCATTGTAAGAGCTATCAAACACATTTCCATTAATCAAGGTACCACTGTAATGGACGGTCACTTTGTCCTGGGGGCCAGGGGCTTTACCAGTGCCTGCTTTAATAATTTTGTACTGCAATCCACTGCTGGTTGTCTTGACACCCGGCTTGTGAACATTTTCCTTAAAAAATGCTTTGCCCTCGGCGAGGTATTTCAATTCTGTTTCTCGTCTATTTTGTCGAGGGTTATTTTCCTGCAGTTTTTTACGATCGGCGCGGACAACCTTGCGTTTTAATTCTATCAGGATTTCACTCATTGCCTTTCGGGGTATCTGTGGCTTCGTTCCGTTCAAAGCATCTTCGATCCCTTTTATCATGGCCTCAGCATCCATTTCAACTTCTTGTCTTTTGAAATCTCCGCCAATCTGGTAGCCAAGACTATAGCTGATTCGTTTTGTATTATCGTTGAGTTTAACCTCTTCTGCAGAAACTGGATTAACACCGGTAGCGGATAAGAATATAGTTAAAAAGGCAGTTGGAATTAATTTATTTATAGTCAGGTTCATCTGTCAATTACTCCTACTTAATGACTGTTTTAAAATAAAGGGCCGCCGAGGCGACCCTTTAATTCATTGTGGCATTTTTTTATCCTATGAATAGTAGGAGCCACTTAACTTACTTATGGGACAATGTTACAGCCTGAAGAAGTGCTTCTGTCGCCAACACAGAAAGGCACCATCATTTCATTGTCTTCATGCTCAACGATATGGCAGTGCCAGACATACAGGCCGGCAGTATCAAAGGTCGCATTGACACGAGTAACTTCACCAGGGTAGGCAATGACGGTATCTTTCCAGCCGCGCTCATTCAGCTCAGGCTTATTCGTCTTACCAAGTTTGCCTTGACGACATGCCGCTTCATCAACACACTCACGATTGACAATCTTGAACTTAACCAGGTGTAGATGGATTGGATGAGCATCAGCTGACCAGTTCCACAGTTCCCAGGTCTCAGTTGCGCCTAGTTCAGGGTTTTGCTGGATCATGTCAGACCAGAGTTGAGCGGTACCACCTCCGGCACCATTGGTTCCCAAAACAGCCGCTTTAGGACCAAAAGGCACGGATTGCGCTAATGCGCCAGTCTCTCGGTTGACGCAGGTTCCTGGATTATTGTGATCGGGAATTGCATCGGTGTCATGAATAATCGAGCCATTGAGACGAGTGTTTACACAGACAAAGAAAGATTCTTCTTCCAACAGTGCCAGGTCACGTACAACAGGCTTAATCTTAGGAGATTGATTGGCGGGGTCTTTACGATCAGGCAGTTTAAGCGCCAGATTCTCAGGAGCTGTAAATCCTTCACCTGCGCTTGTATCTGCCACAACGGTAAATTTCATCACCTGAGCTGTGGTCTCAGGGTCAGAGATAGGGCCGGGGAAGCCTCCAAAAGGTTCATCAGGACCAGTGTTGATCATACGAACTTCAGCGGTCTTTGCTGGCAGACGGCTGAAATCAACGATGACATCAGCACGTTCTGCAGGGCCAAGTAATAAGCCCTCTTCGTTTTCTTCAGCCATTGGATTACTAAAATCTGGTAGAGCTGCAGAAATTAAATCAGGGTTGCTACCATCTGCTTTTAACAATTTACGCGCTCCGCGAACGATCTTAACCACTTTCGGTAACAGACTTTGGTCAGCTCCAATCTGATAGAAAGGCACTTCGCCGAGATTGTTACCATCTTTATCCATAGCCTGCAGACTGAGATTGATAAACCTTGAGTTAGAGCCATTCAGCAAACGGAAACGATACAGGTCGGGTTCAACATCGTGACTTGGCCAGGTGACACCATTTACGACCATGGTGTTGAAAAAGGCCTCTGGATTCCAGATTGCGGCAACATCACTATCGGACTCAATATTCTTGCCACCATCAGTTCCCCGGGTCGGGATTTTCAAACCAGCCCGGCTATTACCTTTCTGACCAGCGACACGACCATTACCCAGACCTTCAAAAAATGCACGGTTGGCAGGATAGAAAAGAGAACCGTTGTTGTTAAAGGAGCGGTCCTGGATCACGATGGGTATCTCACGATACTTACCGCGTCCATTAATGTTGGTTTCAGCAAGGTCTTCCCCTGCAACTGGAGCTGGACCGGGTAGGACACCATTTTTCAATCCGGATTCACCACCGTCGTTTTCACGAATCAACCAGAAACCTGCTGGACCTGCATAGACATTCAGGCGAGTGATACCCAGTGAATGATCGTGATACCACAGCGTGGTTGAAGGCTGATCATTGGGGTAAGTAAAACTGGCGACACCAGGTGTCAGGTTGGTTGGAGTTGCATAGTTGTTAACCAATGAGCCTTCTGTGGCATAACCAGCCGGTATATTATTCGCATCCGGCAACCACCAGGCTTCTGGGTAACCATCACTTTCAGGTGTGACGTGAGCGCCATGGACATGAGTCACAATCGGAACAGGGCCCTGATAGGGTTCAAAAAGAATTTCTCCGTTGCTGGATGATGGTCGGCAATCCTGAAAACCTTCACCAGTGTCTTCACATTTCAGCATCTCCGGATTAGCCCAGTGCAGAGAACGGTCAACAGCAAACAGATGCTTGAGGTAGCGACCTTTACCGTCAACCAGGCCATTTATCCAGTCTACGCTAGAGGTCGTGTCTTTCTTGTTTTCGATGGTATAGGCCGGATAGTTAAATTGAGAATTCAGTGCTGGTGCTACACCCTTGGCTCCACCAAGACCTGATGAATTTGGTTTTGGATCACTTTCTGGGCCATAACTCCATACCTTAGTTGGAGGGAAAGCATCTGAACGACCGTTTAGAGTATTCCAGATACCACCAGGAAGAATCTGCTGTTTAAACTGACGAACAGCGATATCGTAATCATTTTCCGTCCCCGAATTTTTCATCACCGGAGGAATAACAAGAGGAGTGACGTATTTCGGAATGGTCAACGGATCTAATGTTCCACCGGGAAGTGGTGCTGCTAAGGCAGATTGCTGTACGGACAGACACGACAAGCTCAGTGTTGCCGTTATCCCCAGTCTACTTATAGTTATGCTTTTCCTTTTCATATTTTTCGCCCTTATCAATGCTATGATTTCATGTATCTTAGATTACAAGTTTCATTTCAATTACTGCGGGTTATGTTTGGTTTTTATAGCAACCATTCATTATCCAACTGGAATGATTTTTCTTAAGTTATTTTTGCTCTATAAAATCCAGAGTTAAATACAACGTTAAACTTATTTCCAGGTGGATATAACTTTAAATTGCGCTCTAGTTTTCCGTATTGGCTTGTAAGAAAAATCCTACTTTTTTAAAAAATTTCAAGACTCGACCGATTCATTGGTATTGTTTTCCTAACCGCCTGGTACCCAGTCAAACTGAGCACAAGCTTTAGTTGATAACCCCCTGCTTTCACAGTTACTACAGAAAAAATTCCCGCTAAAAGCATGCGGGAATGACGGGAACAAGTTATTCGCATGGGTAATCCACCCGTACACAAGGCCAGGAAGAGGTTTGGCCAAAAGGCTTCCCCTGACTAAAAATTCCACGTTTATCACAGAGTTAGAGGTGGGTTTGAGTTGCCTGCTGCCAGTTTTGATGACAGTTTATAGATATCAATGAGGCACTATGAAGCTGACATTCATTTAGTTCACTGAATGGGCAGAAAAATGGACAAAGGTGCCTTTGGGAATCTCTCAGCATAAGAAAGTTCTAACTTGTTAACAGAGTTTCTGCCAGTCTTCCTGACGGCGTCCTGGTGGGCATCTACGTTCGATAGTTGACTCCAGCTCTGTGGTGCTAGTTTCTACTTTTCTTTGTTGAGATGATCTGCGGTCAGGATGCGTATCAGTATAATCATCTTCTTCCAGGAGATTCTGCTCGAGGAATTCCTGTAAACCGTCCGGGCTCAGCATATGCGTTCCGTCGCAATTGAACTGCATTCGGATGGCATGTTTACCTATACTTATGGTGAAGTTGCGCAAATAAAAATTAGGTATTTTTCTTAACAGTACAAGCTTGGATATTGTCTCAGCAATTTCCTGTAATCTTATCGGTTGCCATGATTTATGATGAGATTCCACACCATCTTTAATTGGTGTAGGTAAACCTTCCAGACTCTCATCTTCTGCAATAGTTTTGTAAAGCCGGTGAATGATATGAACTTTATTTTCGTATTCAATAAGTGGAAAGTGTCGTTCCACGTATGCTTTATTTAATAATTTGTTGGCCGGGTGAACTTCATTGGTAAATGGATCGAATACCGTTCTTATTTGTACCTCACCACTATTAAAGTGAATGACAAACTCACATACTGAACGATTGACTAGCAGGTCATATAAACTGCCCTGCAATGATGGCAATATATTATCAACAACACTTTGATATTTTTCACGGGTGAAGGCTGATTCACGCAATGAAGGGTCCCCCTTGATACCAAGATGAAATACCCTGTCATCTGAACAGAAACTATCAAAAACATTTTCTTTTATGGCCAGTTCTTCACTGCGCCTGATAAGCATGTCGCTTATCGTTTGCGCAAACCCTTCGTCTTCATGTAATAAATCGAAGAATGCACTCTTGTCGATTGAGCGTAATGCCGTGTCAGCTACTGCAGTGGCTGATGCAGAACGTTGGCCACCACTAAAAAAAGCCATTTCACCAAAAAACTCGCCGGGGCCGAGGCAGCAAATCTCTTCTTTGCTGGTGAACTTCTTAATAAATATTGAAACTTTACCCGACTCGATGAAGTAAATATTATCGGCATAATCACCTTCAATGAAAATATCTCGATCATCTTTGATCTTCCATTTAATCGATCGCTGTTTTATAGCGTCGAGATGTTCTGATGTCAGGTTTTCAGCTAGAAAGCTGTTCTCAGGTAACATGGGTATTTCTCCATCATTTTGTATCTGGAATAACTAAAGTACGATCCTGGAATCGAGGTTAGAGTTAAATTGATTGGATATTAATGCAAAAATCGAGGTCGTAGTCAAAATTAATCATGAAAATCATGTAATAGAATATTTGATAATTTTGCCTCTGGTAGAACATTGGCGGAGAGAGATTCGAACCCTCGATACGTTTAACCGTATACACACTTTCCAGGCATGCTTCTTCAGCCACTCGGACATCTCTACAGTAATTCAGATTGTACATTGTTTGATAATCATAAAAGTATCTCAAACAAAGTTTGACGCCGAAACTCGTTTTCAGTTATGTACTGAAAGGGGGCAGGGTAAAGAAGTGCGAGGTCTTGATCTTCGGCAAAAGCCATGGATGATCAGTAACGTCGCGACTTTTCGTTAATCACTTTATTTGGGAATGCCAGATTTGATACTTCCGGAGCACCTCCTAACTGGTCATATAGAGTGACAAAATTCCCAATAAATAGGCAAATACAGTCCAATTCCCTATTAATGTAGTCGTCCCTGAAATGAACTTATGTGGAGCTACACATAACGCCACCTATGTGTACATGTCAACTATGTGGAGTAATCTTGAGCTGCATACCCACGACCCTTGTTTTACAAAGCTTTTAGTATTTTCAGTCTCAATATAACTCGACATAGTTTCAACATCCGCAGGTAATGGTGTTCCCTTTTAAAGGAGATCACCATGAGTAATATTCATAACTTTTGTACCAATAATACAGACTGGTTAACTGACGGTTTTATTGGGCCGTATGCTGAGATTTATTTCCAAAAGCCAATTTATGAGACACCCATAAATTAAGAGTTGACAATATCCCTTCATTTTCTTACTGTCATTCAACGCCAACTGCATGGAGCACGTTATGCCAAAGCCAAGGAAAGCCTGCGTTTCTATTGACACCACTCCCTATTATCACTGCGTATCGCGCTGCGTTCGTCGCGCCTTTCTTTGCGGCAAAGATCAACAC
>JAAEMR010000018.1 GCA_024225395.1 Gammaproteobacteria bacterium | reverse complement strand
TTTCGATAAAATCGGCTTAGACATGCATGGATATTGACTCTCAGAGCAATCGGGCATCAGCGCCCCATTGGGGCATAGGTGCCCTATGATTTTACTCGATATGTATTTCGACTTGATGTTTAAAGTACAATATCTGATTTAATCAGTTTTTTTGCTTGGATTTAAAATCAACTATATAGAAAAAGCTCTCACAAATTCACAACATCAATCATTCTGGAAGGTACCAGTTGAATGGAAACTATAGAAAAATTATCAACAGAAATAAAAAAGCAGAACCAACTGAATGACCCTGCTTTTTAAAATGCTTGTATACTGTTATTCTTTACTTCGGTTTACTCCTGCGAGGCCAAGGAGACCGATGCCAAAAAGGAGTATCGTGGCTGGTTCTGGGACAGGTGCAATGTCAATAATCGTTAATTCCGCATTGAATATGTCCACCGGTCGAGTTGGCTCCATAATAGTTCCAGCACTATTTTTGTACTTATAATATTCGTTTTGATAATGCCAAAGAGTTGCACGCCTTGATATATCTCCTTCTTTCAATTGGTTTATATCCGCTGGTAGAGATGTCCCATCAAAGGTAAATGTGAAATCATCGAACTGATTTTCAATAACTGGATCGTCATTCAAACCTAAAGTTGCCGATATGTATGATTGCTTCAAAGTTATATCTGAGAATTCATTATTATTAAAATTAGCATATAATATTTCGGCCGAATTCCCAAAATCTTTCTTACCTGTAGTAGTCATAACCCAGTATCCAGGCGTCACAGTATCGTACTGAACTATTAGTTTATAATTTGTAGCATTAAGGTAATTGGTAACTAGAGCCTCGCTATCATAACCAGCAGGTGTCCCATCGTCCCAGTTCAAACCTTTGTTATCACCATGGGATTTGAAGTTAACAGCATACTCAATATTGATAACTTGTGCATAAGCAATGCTATAACTAAATATAAATATAATTGAGATGTATTTTAAAATTGTTTGCATTAATTCTCCTCTTTTTAGTGGCGGTAATAATCTAATAAAAATTATACAATATTATCTAATAAAGATGGTTTTTCCTTCGTGTTAATTTTATGCATGTTTCTTTCTACTAACTCTTGCAAGACCGAGAAGGCCAAGACCGAATAGGAGCATTGTTGCAGGTTCGGGGACGGGTTCTGGAACTGCGCCAGGGGTGCCATAAATTCTAATTGCCAATGACAAATTACTCCCGTTCCAATTACTCCCATTCCAATAGGCTTCGTTATCTAACGGTGCGTCTGCACGATGGAACGCACTATTATATGTGTCACCTGATCTTACCTCAAACGCAGCCCAATATGTTCCTGCACTTAAGAACCAGTTCTGACTATCTACCCCATACCATCCAGCGGTGCCGCCAACAGTGAACTGGTTGGAATACAATTCGGAACCTGGCAATGCTCCACCGTCGCGATAAATCGCTGCTGTGACTGAACCTCCACCCGTACGGTCTCCATAGCCTTGCAGATCAGTAATTGTATAGTCCTCGGAGATTGAAAATTCTGCAGCAAGCCACTGGCTAGGGCCTAAGCCTAATGGGTTGTCTCCTGTTATATTACCTGTATCGACAATAGTATCTGCCTGAGCAGTTACAACCAGATTTAATATGACCAAACCAATTAAAAGTAGTTTTTTCATTTCAATTATCCTTCAATTCATTTTCAAAATGCAACCAGGCGATCTCCTCATGAGACCCTTTGGCTTTCCGTCCCTGCTTCACAACAGGTTTGGCTTTATTTACATAATAGCAACACCTGTGCCAGACCAACGTTTTTTTATTAACATTCTGATTTAATAGGATAA
>JAAEMR010000017.1 GCA_024225395.1 Gammaproteobacteria bacterium | reverse complement strand
ACGCAAACACGATAGAAGAGCACCAAGTCCGCTTGAATCGAGATATAATAACCGAGAACAATCCAAGATGAGCTTGGAATTGTATTTCAACCATAAATGAACACTTCGTTTGAATTGTGAAGGATCTTCCCCATCCATCCGCCCATCAAGAGCTATAATGAGAATATCATCTTGTTCTCTTTTATCTATTTTCATGTTTATTACTCCATATAGTTAGAAAGGTTCCTTATTTAAACGTTTTCTAATATTGACAAAGTGCAAAGGCTATGCCATTTTTATAGGAAGCGTTTGAAAACATCCGCCAGTCAATCATATACAGCATTTTTTCTTTTTTTCTTTTGCTTTTGTATCTCGCAGATCAAAAGTAGGGATGTTTATTGTCTCTTAATATGAAAGTAAAATTAATAGCAATCCAGGGAGAGAAACCGTAAATGACAACACTTGAAACCAGCAAACGATTTTCATTATTGGTTGTAGATGATGAACAGAGAATGCTTACGGCCATGGAGCGTTTCTTTATCAGTTATAATTTTGATCTTAGCCTTGCTATCAATGGCGAACAGGCACTTCACTTTCTTTCAAAAAAAACAATTGACTTAATGTTGCTTGACATAAAAATGCCGGGAATGGATGGATTGGAAGTTTTAAAGGAAGCAAAGGTAATTAACCCGGATGTAAAGGTCATCATTCTGACAGGACATGGTGGTATTGCAGAGGCAGTGGAGGCACTAAAACTTGGCGCCTCAGATTTTCTAGAGAAAGGAGGCCCTCCTGAGATATTAGAATCCCGAGTCAGGAGTGCGGTTGATTTATGGAAAGCCCGACAGGAAAATCAAAATTTAAAGCAGGGTCTCTCGCATTCGTTTCAATTTGAAGGTTTAGTTGGAGAATCGCCAGCCATTCAAAAACTTAAAGAAATGATTGTCCGTGTAGCACCTTCGGAGGCATCGGTTTTAATCCAGGGAGAAAGTGGAACCGGTAAGGAGTTGGTCGCACAGGCGATCCATTATCATTCTCTCCGTGCTAAAAGCCCGATCGTTGCTGTGGATTGTGCAGCCATCAGTGAAACCGTCCTTGAAAGTGAGCTGTTCGGTCATGCTAAAGGGGCATTTACAGGTGCAGATAAATCAGCTCTTGGTTTAATTCGATCTGCAGACAAGGGGACATTGTTTCTGGATGAAATCGGAGAGCTTTCATCTGTTGTTCAGGCAAAGATTTTGCGGACCATTCAGGAGCGAATTGTCAGGCCGGTCGGCTCAACTAAAACATATCCGGTAGATATCCGGATCATTGCCGCTACCAATCGAACCCTTTTGGATGAAATTCCAGCAGGCAGTTTCCGTCAGGATTTATATTACCGGCTAAGCGCAGTAACCCTCACCTCACCGCCGTTAAGGGAGCGAGACCAGGACATCCGGCTGCTGGTAGATCATCTGATTAAAAAACATCACACAATGGATTCTGAATATCCTGCGATTACAGAGGAATCGCTTGCATCTCTTTTTAATTATGAATGGCCTGGCAATATCCGTGAACTGGAAAACACAATCCAGGGAGCATTGGTGTTTTCAGACGGTTCTGAAATTAAAGTCAATGATCTTCCAGAATCAATAACCGGTCAAAAACCAGATTCTTCCCAGATGTTTCCTGTGGGAACTCTGGCATATTATGAATATCAGGCCATT
>JAAEMR010000016.1 GCA_024225395.1 Gammaproteobacteria bacterium | reverse complement strand
CAAACCCAGATCTCGTTAAGGGCCGAATATATGACTGCTAATCTATCGGTATTAGAAAAAACATGGCCTTCAGAAAAAAGCATGGGTTAGTACAATACATCGTTGATTTTTCGGGCGTGTCCATATATGACCCCATCGATTCGATTATATGACCCCATCGATTCCAACTATATTATTTTCAATTATATTATTTTCAATTATATTATTTGCAACTACATTAGTTTCAACTATATTTTAGTTTGTTCAAGCATTAACTAAGTGAAGAAATTCTATATTGTGCCGATAACGAGAATTAATAGATTTATCTGAATAATTAGGAATTATTTATCATGAGTAATAATACAAAATCACAGCAGCAATCGCTCTTATTGGTTCCATTTGGAATAAGCATAATAGGGGCTATTGTAATTTTATTTATCAGCAACTTATCTGTTCTAGGTAGTGTATTTAGTGCGGTGTTAATATTACTGGGGTTTATAGCAGGTAAATTTTTACAGGGCTCTTGTAGCCACTTATTATCAGCAGAAATAAACATATCCCATAATTGTAATGATGAAATTGATCGGCTTCACCGCTATGCTGAACCATTGGAAAGCATATGCCAAAAAACATTTCCTATTTGGTCTCGACAGATAGAATCATCCCGAATACAAACAGAAGAAAGTATTATTGCACTCACTGCTAGATTTAATGATATGTCATTGCATTTAGAAGAGGTGCTCTCTGCATCTCAAACAAGTACTCATTCACAAAAAATGGCGTGTACTGATGGTGCTGATATGTCTGCTTTCTTAGCAAATAGTCAGCAAGCCCTACAAGGTGTTGTCTCCGGCTTAGAAGAAGCTTTACGTGAAGAAGCTGAATTTTTAAAAAAATTGAAGGTCATGGCTAAACATACGGATGAGTTGGATAACATGGCTGCAAGTGTTGGTGAAATAGCAGAACAGATTAACTTATTAGCATTAAATGCTGCCATTGAAGCTGCAAGAGCTGGTGAATATGGAAGGGGATTTGCCGTTGTTGCTGATGAGGTTAGAAAACTCGCCTATCAATCTGCTGAAACAGGTAATAATATTCGTGAAAAAGTCGACTCAATTGGGGACTACATGGCATCTACTTTAAGTGATGCCGAACATTATGCCGAGTCGAGCATGCAAACTACGACCAATGGAAAAGATACAATAGAAAATGTGTTTGGTTGCCTTACTCAAATGATTACACATTTGGATGAAGACGGTGGGCAACTACGTGATACGGGAGATAAAATTCGTATAGAAATTGATGATGTCATGCATGCTTTGCAATTTCAGGATCGTGTGAGTCAAATACTTGGGCATGTGATGGAAGACTTTGATCGTTTATTAGGTCATGTTGATACTTATACTGGACAAAGGCAAACAAATGAACAATTAACACCTCTTGATATGGAAGGATTTGTCGATGAAATTGCAAATAATTACACCACAAATGAAGAGCGTATCAACCATACAAACAATACATCTTCTGTAGAAGTAGCAAAAGATAAGTCAGACCTTACATTTTTTTAATAATTTGAGATATTAAACATGGCAAAAACAATACTTATTGTTGATGATTCAACTTCAATTAGACAGCTCGTAAGTATGGCTTTAAAAGCCAATGGTTATAATGTAGTTGAAGCAGTCGATGGTAAAGATGGATTATCGAAGTTGGATAGTCAAAAATTTGATTTGGTTGTGAGTGATGTCAATATGCCCAATATGAATGGACTCGAAATGGTGAAGAATATAAAAGCAAATCCACAACATAAATTTACATCTATCATGATGCTAACCACTGAGTCTCAAGAGTCTTTAAAACAAGAAGGGAAAGCCCTTGGAGTAAGAGCATGGTTAGTTAAACCTTTTAATAAAGAGGATTTATTATTTGCGGTATCAAAGTTAGCCTAACAATGAACTACATATAACTGATTAAGTGAAAACTCATGTCTATTAATACGGAAAATCAAGATTCAGTTTTAAACGTTACTATTGATGGAGACCTCACCATTTATAATACTGGGGAATATCGTGAATCATTACTAGCACAGTATGACGAGAAAAAGAATATTGAGCTTAACTTGTCAGCAGTTGATGTTATTGATATTTCAGGGCTTCAACTTATCATTGCGTTACAAAAAACCGTTATACAAGCTGGTTACTTAATTTTCATCACAGATTTAAGCGATGCAGTGAAAGATGTACTGAATGAAACAGGGCTCACAGATGACTTTGCTCGTATGCTGAATGGGACAGAATCATGAGTACACCAGAAGAAACGTTTGTTGAAGAATCCTTAGACCTATTAGTGAGTCTAGAATCAGCGTTACTTGAACTTGAAGAACAACCTGATGATAAAGAATCTGTAGATCAAGCATTTCGTGCAATGCACACTATAAAAGGCTCGGGTGCTATGTTTGGCTTTGATAAACTGTCTGCATTCACGCACCACTTAGAAAATGCTTTTGATTTAGTAAGAAATAACGAGTTAGAAATTAGTAAAGACCTGATCAATATTGCTTTAAAAGCAGGAGATCATATTAAAAACTTGTTGGATGAAGTTGATCCATCGCCTGGTTTAGAAGTCGATGGTGAGATCTTAATAAAGCAATTACATAATTTATTTCCTGCAAGTGAAGTATTAGAGGATAGTAAGCCTCAACCACAACAAAATACAATAAAACAAGAGCAAGAAGGACCACAGACAACCTATAGATTGAGATTAACCCCATCATTGGATGCAATGGTTTTAGGCATGGATCCTTTAGTTATTCTTAGAGAAGTATCGGCTCTTGGTTCTTGTCATATCAATACATTAGAAGCTGAAGTTCCTTCGTTAAAAGACTTAAACCCAGAAAATTGTTATTTTATTTGGGATTTAGTACTCACCACCACCCAAGATAAAAATGCGATTGAAGATGTTTTTATATTTATTCAAGATGACTGGACTATCACAATTGAGGCAATAGATCAGGATAGTTATTGGAGCGGTGTACAAAAAGTAAAACCAGTCGGTGAAATATTACTGGAACGTGGTGATGTCTCTGCTGAGCAGATAGAAGAAGTGCTATCACAACAAAAACGAACAGGTGAAATGCTAACTGAAATAGCAAATGTCTCTCCTGAAAAAATTAAAACTGCTTTGCAAGAACAAAAGGTACTCCGCAAAGCCAATAAAAAGCGTAAAGCAAAGGATGCCTCTTCTAATGTAAAAGTTCCCTCGGAAAAACTTGATATTTTAATGGATTTGGTGGGAGAACTTGTTATTGCTCATGCTCGGCTTAATAGGACATCAGATAACTTAGTCGATACGGAGCTAACATCTGTTGCAGAAGAAATTGAGCGTTTAACAACGGAACTTCGTGATAATACACTTGGGCTTCGAATGTTGCCTATTGGCACTACATTTGCACGTTTTCGCCGTTTAGTACGTGATTTATCTAATGATTTAGATAAAGAAATTGAACTTGTCACTGAAGGTGCTGAAACTGAACTTGATAAAACTGTTATTGATAGTTTAGGTGACCCCATGGTTCATTTAATTCGCAATAGTTTGGATCACGGTATTGAAAAACCAGATGACCGTGAAGCTGCTGGCAAACCAAGAACAGGAATCGTACATCTTTCAGCTGTTCACTCAGAATCCCATGTATTAATTAAAATTAAAGATGATGGTGCTGGTTTAGATGCAGAAGCTATTTACCAAAAAGCGATTGAACGAGGTATTTATTCCGAAGACTCTAGGCCAACTGATCAAGAACTGTATAACTTAATTTTTGATGCTGGATTTTCAACAGCAAAAAAAGTGACCAGTGTTTCTGGGCGTGGTGTTGGTATGGATGTGGTACGTAGGTCTATTGAAACCTTAAGAGGAAAGGTCACTATTGATAGTGAGCGAGGCATTGGCAGTACCATTACTATAACCTTACCTCTCACACTTGCAATTATTGAAGGTTTGTTAGTAAAAGTGGGTGAAGAACGTTATGTAATCCCACTCTCTTTAGTAGAAGAGTGCATAGAAATTCAACAATCAAAAATTCAACACCAAAATGAAAACCAACTTATCGAAGTACGTGGTGAGTTAGTTCCTTATTTACGTTTACGGGAGTGGTTCAGTGAAACCGGAGAAGTTCCAGATATTGAACAAATTGTTATTACAAGAATTGGTGAAACACGCTTTGGTTTTACTGTTGATGAGGTCATTGGTCAGCATCAAACCGTTATCAAAGCATTAGGAAAGTTATATGAATCAGTCAAAGGTATGTCTGGTGCAACTATTTTAGGCGATGGTGCCGTAGCATTAATTTTGGATGTTCCAAAATTAATAGAAAGTTTAGAAAATAATGATGTTTTTATTCATTAATAACGCTAACAGTGGAAATAATTTGAGGAGTAATGGGTAATGAACTTTAATAATATGAATCTAAAAACAAAATTAGGATTAGCCTTTTTGCTAGTGGGAATCTTACCTGCTGCAATTATCAGTTACTTTGCTTTAACACAAGCAAGCGAAGCGTTAGAAACAGAAACCTATAACCAGTTAGAAAGCGTTAGAGGAATAAAAGCCTCTCAAATCATTCAGTACTTTGATGAAAGAGAAGGTGACATGGGCGTATTAGCCAATACGACAAAAGCCATGCAATCCGAAGCTTTCGCAAAAATGAAGGCAGTCACAGAACTAAAAAAATCAAGTTTGCATGATTTGTTTGCTACGACAATTAGTGATATTCATATCATAAAAGATGCTCCTTATATCTCAGAAGCCTTTGAATCACTGAATAGTGCATTTAAAGAAGATGGAAATACTATAGGAGAAAGTTGGAAGCAAGAGGTAAAAACATATGCTTCTCGGTTTGATGACATTAAAACAGATACCGGTTGGTATGATATTTTCTTGATTAATAACCAAGGCGATATTGTCTATTCAGTGACACGTGAAGGTGACTTAGGAATGAATCTTTTAACCAGTGAGTTAAAAGATCAATCATTTGGAAAGGCTTTTATAAAAGCGCAAAAAATGGACTCATCACAAGTAGCTGTTGCTGATTTTGAACCTTACTCTCCATCAAATGGTGATCAAGCTTCATTTATTGTCGGCCGTCTTGCTAATGCAGATGGGTATTTAGCTATGCAATTACCTATAGACCCTATCAACGCCATTGTTCAAAGACGTGAAGGTTTAGACTCAACCATGGAAAGTTATTTGGTCGGTCGTGCTAATGGTCAAACAGCGTATAGAAGTGACCGTATTATTAAAAAGGGCAATAAAGTTGGTAAAAAGAAATCAGGTACCTTTGTTAATGCTGCATTAGATGGGAAATCTGGTGTTGGCACTAAGGTAGGTAGTACAGGGAATGTAGAAGTAATTGGCTATGCACCTCTTGATATTGCAGGGCTTAACTGGGGAATTATTACTTCAGGCTCACTTGAGAATGTATTAGCACCAAAATCAGAAAATGAGCAAAAAGATTACTTTGAAAAATACGTTCACATTTATGATTATTATGATTTATTTCTTATTGAACCTACTGGACAGGTTTTTTATAGCGTTGGAAAAGAAGCTGATTACCAAACGAATATGGTTAACGGTAAATATTCAGATTCAGGTTTAGGGAAACTTACTCGCCAAGTACTTAAAACACAGCAATATGGTTTAAGTGATTTCGAGCCTTATGCAGCATCAAATGGAGCTCCTGCTGCTTTTATCGCCCAACCTATTATTTCAAATGGTAAAGTTGAACTTATAGTGGCATTGCAGCTCTCCTTAGAGTCTATCAATAGTATCATGCAACAACGTGATGGTATGGGTGAAACAGGTGAAACTTATCTAGTAGGTAGTGATAAGCGTATGCGCTCTGACTCCTTTTTAGATAAAGATGGACACTCAGTTAATGCATCTTTTTCTGGCACAATCAGTGCAAATGGTGTCGATACTCAAGCCACTACAAATGCACTTGCTGGTAAAGAAGGCAGTGAAATTATTATTGATTATAACGGTAATCCTGTTCTTTCTTCATATCTACCTATTAAAGTGGGTAATACAACATGGGCTTTAATTGCTGAAGTTGATGAGTCTGAAGCATTTCACACAATACATTCGTTAGAAAAATTAATAGCATTTGTGCTACTTATCGCAATTCTTGCAGTTCTTGCTACCACATGGTTGGTAACAAAAGGTATAACACGGACTATCGGTGGAGAGCCTACTGATATGGCTGATATCAGTCAGTTAATAGCTGAAGGTGATTTAACAGTAGAGTTTGATCATAATGCAAATGCTACCGGTATTTATTCCTCTTTACGTTATATGGCTTCGAAGTTAATAGATGTAGTAGGTCGTATCCAAGATGCCACTTCAGCAGTTGCGAGTGGTAGTCAACAAATTAGTGATACAGGGCAAGCAATATCTCAAGGAACCACAGAACAAGCCGCTTCTTTAGAAGAAATTTCATCCTCTATGGAAGAAATTGCTGCTAACATCAGACAAAGTGCAGACAATGCAGGTCAAACTGAGCAAATTGCTCTAAAAGCTGCTACAGATGCACAAGAAGGTGGTGAGGCGGTAACTGAAGCGGTTAGTGCGATGAAGGATATCGCGGATAAAATTTCTATCATTGAAGAAATTGCACGACAAACAAACTTGTTAGCACTAAATGCAGCCATTGAGGCTGCTCGCGCAGGTGAGCATGGTAAGGGCTTTGCCGTAGTGGCTTCTGAAGTTCGCAAATTGGCGGAAAGAAGTCAAACTGCTGCTGGTGAAATTGGTGAACGTTCGGCCAAAACAGTTGAGGTGTCTGAAAGAGCTGGACAGTTACTTGAGCGACTAGTGCCAGATATTAAGAAAACAGCTGAATTGGTGCAAGAGATTAGCTCTGCTTCTCGTGAGCAAGATACGGGTGCAGAAGAAATTAATCGAGCATTACAGCAATTAGATCAAGTGGTTCAGCAATCGGCTGCCGCTTCAGAGGAAATGGCTTCTACTGCTGAAGTACTTGCCAACCAATCTGATGATTTACGCCAATCGATGACTTTCTTTAAGTTGGATTCTGACTCTGTTGCTAATAACAAGCAATCACATGGATCTCATACAAACCATTCTAACCACTCATCACGTCGTAATAACTCCGTTGAAAAGGTAAGTGTAAGTGCACGACGTGAGCCTATTCAAAGCGCTCATAATAATGATCAAGGCGGTTTTGAATTAGACATGGGTGATTCTCATGAATCTGATGATCGATATGAGCAATATTGATCAAAATGGAGTGAATGTAATGAATAAAGAAATTACAGATTCAAATACAGCAGTTGATGAGCCGGTTCAATATTTAACATTCACATTGGATGATGAATCTTTTGCAACAGACATTACTCAAATTAGAGAAGTTTTAGAATATAGCCGTGTCACAAAGGTACCTCGCACTCCCGATTACATGCGAGGTGTCATTAATTTACGTGGTAGTGTTGTACCCGTAGTTGATCTTCGCCTACAGTTTGAAATGGAAGAAACTGAACCCACGGTTGACACCTGCATCATCATTGTTGAAGTAGAGATTGATGGTCAGCCATCGATATTAGGTGCATTAGCTGATTCAGTTCAAGAAGTGATAGAACTCAGAAGGGACCAATTAGAACCAGCACCGCGCATTGGTACAAGGGTTAATACTGCGTTTATTCGAGCGATAGGTAAATATGATGATAACTTTGTCATTATTTTGGATATGAACAAAGTATTTTCTGTAGATGAACTATTAGACTTGAAAGATGGTAGTAATATGTCATCTGCTGAAGTCGATGATACGGTGGCTGAAGAGTAGCCTATACAGCTAACTCTGATTTACAGCTTTATTAACACTACTCACAATATTTAGGTATTTTGCTTTGGTAACAAGCAGTAGTTCAAAGTCTCAATTAACATCAAAGTTAGTAGATGGTCAGGCAACATTATCTGAACGCGAACTTTTGCGTGTTTCAAACTTCATTGGTGAATATGTTGGCATTCAATTAGAGCCCTCTAAACATACCCTTGTTGAAGGGCGTTTGCGCAGACGTCTTCGTCAATTAAAATTTACATGCTTTAAAGAATATCTGGATTTTGTTTTAGAAAGCCCTCAAGGCCAACATGAACGTTTACATCTAATAGATGCATTAACCACGAATAAAACAGACTTTTATCGTGAACCTATACACTTCACATATCTAGTTGACAATGCATTACCAGAGATCTCACGAGAAATGCGCTTTAAAGGTCGAAACGATTTAACGATTTGGAGTGCTGGTTGCTCAAGTGGTGAAGAGGTTTATACCTTATCAATTGTTATGAGTGAAGCCATTGAAAAATTTAAAGGTTTAAGGTTTGAGATTTTAGGTACTGACATTTCAAAAAGCAGCTTAGATATTGCAAAGTCAGCTGTCTATTCTGAAAAAAGAATCGCTCCTGTGCCCATGTTACTGAGAAAAAAGTTTTTTTTGCGCAGTAAAAATAAAAATGAAGAATTTGTGAAAATGGGGCCATATTTAAGATCGAAAGTGCAATTTGGTAGTTTAAACCTGATGGTGAGTAACTTTGCATTACCCCATAAAATGGATGTCATATTTTGCCGTAATGTGATGATCTATTTTAACAACAAAATACGTGAAAAATTAATTCAGCAATTTGAGCGTCAATTGGTACCCGGCGGATATTTATTTGTCGGTCACTCCGAATCACTCAATCATTTAAAGCACGGTATGGAGCAAGTTGCTCCCATGGTTTATAGAAAATCACTTTAAGGTTACAACATTGAATAAAATAAAAGTCATGTTAGTTGATGATTCAGCTTTAGTGAGACAAACACTTTCAGATGTTTTATCAACAGACCCTCAAATTGAAATAGTTGCAACCGCTCAAGACCCTTTTGTTGCGGCCAAAAAAATGCGTACCATTTCCCCTGACGTGATGATTCTAGATGTTGAAATGCCGCGCATGGATGGCATTACTTTTTTAAAAAAAATCATGAGCCAGCATCCCATTCCGGTCATTATTTGCTCAACGCTAGTTGATAAAGGTGCTGATACAACATTAAAAGCTTTAGAGTATGGTGCTGTTGATATTATTCAAAAACCCAAAGTGGGAACTCGTCAGTTTTTAGAAGAGGCAAAAGTCATACTTAGTGATGCGGTTAAGGGTGCTGCAGGTGTCAAATTAGATCGATTGAAAAAGCGTCCATTAGTTTCACCAAAACTCAGTGCCGATGCCGTTATTCATAAAAGTGATAATTCATCTAAATCAATGGTTAAAACCACCGAAAAAATCATTGTTATTGGTGCATCTACAGGTGGAACAGAGGCAGTACGAGAAGTCTTAGAAACAATGCCAAGAGATGCTCCCGGCATTGTTGTTGTACAACATATGCCCGAAGGTTTTACTTCTTCTTTTGCGAAACGTTTAGATACCTTATGCCAAGTCAATGTTAAGGAAGCACAAGATGGAGATTCCGTTTTGCGAGGTCATGCTATGATTGCTCCAGGCAACAAACATACTTTATTAAAGCGTAGTGGTGCTCGATATTATGTAGAAGTCAAGGATGGACCTCTCGTATCACGTCATAGGCCTTCAGTCGATGTACTATTTCGTTCGTCAGCTCGGTATGGTGGTAGAAATATTGTTGCCGCTATTTTAACTGGTATGGGTGATGATGGAGCTAATGGCATGAAGGAAATGCTAGATGCTGGTGCATATACTATTGGTCAAAATGAAGAAACCTGCGTGGTTTATGGTATGCCAAAAGAAGCTTTTGAGCGCGGAGGTGTAACCAAACAAATGCCTTTAGAAAAAATATCCGAAGGTTTAATTTTAGCTTGTAGGAAATAATAACGATTGAAATCGGCAATTGAAAAAATATATTTGTATCCCGGTGACTATGTTTTTGGTGATAAAAATATTCGTTTACACACCTTATTAGGCTCCTGTGTTGCAGTCACTTTATGGCATCCCGAAAAAAAAATTGGCGGTATGTGCCATATTGCATTGCCTAGCCACTCAAATCGTTCAAATGATAATGATGGGTATAACGGGCGTTATGCAGAGGATGCGATTGAATTATTTAAAGCATCCATTATTAAAAATAAAACAAGTATTTCAGAATATGAAGTCAAAATATTTGGTGGTAGTTTGATGTCAGATAGTAAAAATAAAGAATCTATTGGGAATACCAATATTTTAGTTACAACAAAATTGTTGCAAAAAGAAGGTGCCACCATTTTATCCCGTGATGTGGGTGGAGTAGGGCATAGGAAAATAGTTTTTAATATCGATACGGGCCATGTTTGGGTGCGACACGATTTAAAAAAAACTTAATATGCCCCGTGGTGCATTTGGTGGAAGGACTGCACTTTTGCGAACAGGGGTCGGAGTCAAATCATGTAGAGTCATTGTCAAATCTGGTGTTTAGGCATCAAATCAAGCGGCGACCTGCTTATCTGAAATGACCTCTATCCCATCTTTAAATTGAACACCTTTGATGACCTGTCCCAGGAAACCAAAGCCTCTTAATTTTCTCCACTTATCTTCAGCACATTGACCCAGTTTAAACATCATATGCAACATGCCATCACGTGACAGGCAGCCTTTTGCCCGCTTCGTTCTGTGGCGAATAGTACCGAAGGTTGATTCAATCGGATTGCTGGTTCTTATACTCTGCCAATGCTGTGCAGGAAAATCATAGAAAGCCAGCAGTTCCTCTCTGTCTTTCTGTAAACACAATGCCGATTTTGGGTATTTCGCTTCATAAGTTTTTATAAATAAATCAAACGCTTTTTCGGCATTCTCTTTT
>JAAEMR010000015.1 GCA_024225395.1 Gammaproteobacteria bacterium | reverse complement strand
CGCGACCCGGCTTTTCTATTGAGATTTTAAAGGAAGCAGAGAGACGCATAGGGCGCACGTCACATATAAAATTCGGACCATGGGTTCGATCTCTAAAAATGGCGACCACGAGTGATAATGTCATTTTGCCGGCGATTTACCGCACACCTTCACGGGAAAAAGATTTCAAGTGGACAGTCGAAGATACGACTTCTAACACTGTGTTTTTTACCATTGATAACCCGATTAATAGTCTTGACCAAGCCCGCCGCCTTGATCGTATTGGCGTGACGCACAAAAGCGCCATGGATAATTTTCTAACGGCACAAGGGTTCATCAATCTTGATCGTGTTGACTATACGCGAACCAATATTATTAAACTCATGGCTGGACGAATAGATGCTTGGTGTCTTTCCGAAAATTTAGCCCGCTGGGCATGGCGAGAAGCGGGCTTATCCAGCGAGAAGCTTGTCACTGGAAAAGCAATAAAAACAACTCATGCCTGGATTGCCGCAGGCCCGATGTTTCCCGATGATCTGGCAGTCAGGTATCGTGACGTTGTTAAGAAAATGAAGGCTGATGGAACTATCGAGAAAATACTAAATGGGTATCGGTAAATGAAACAGAAACACACGGATGACCTCAGTACACTACAAACAATGCTTCCATTTAAAGCAGATAACCTTACATCAAAACTAACCAAGTTATCACTTGCGGTCGCTTTTCTTTTGGGGCTGATTGTTGGAACAGCACAAGTTATGCTCGATTATCTCGAGCAAGACGATCAGTTGAATAGCGATATTAATAATATTTTAATGGCTGCAGAGAAACCTGCCAAAGAAGCGGCCTACAATTTAAACAAAAATGTCGCTGCAATAGTAATTGATGGCCTGATGCAATACTCATTTATTGATAACGCTGTAATAACAAACAGTTTTGGTGAAGTATTGGCCTCAGGTATTGAAGTGCCAGATATAGATAGTTTTACAAGACCAATATCAAGTTACTTATTTGATATTGATAAAGAATATACGATTGACCTGCCTGGTGATGATAGGGATCCGCTTTATGGGCAGTTATCCATTATTGTTGATAAGCATAAAGCGATGGACGACCTTTATGGG
>JAAEMR010000014.1 GCA_024225395.1 Gammaproteobacteria bacterium | reverse complement strand
TCTTGTGCATTTAGCTTGAGACACTATCATGCTAAAAGCACATTGCGGTTTGATAGTATCTTTTCACGAATTAGCCTCTATCTCTTTGTAAATATTATAAAAAGTTAATTTTTGTTGTCCGTATACTCTGAACACCCAGATATCCTTCAATGGTCATGAGCTAACCTTTACGAATATTTTATCGGCCGCCCAACTCATATCTATCTTAAATTGTTATGTTTTTTCAACGGTTCCCTCGAATAGTTCCACGACCCCATAAAAGTGCGTTAAGAATGATAATAAAAGGCTTGATTTAGTGTGATAAGCATGATACGTATATGGGCATGATCTTATCAAATAATTCTATTGAGTATTTTCGATCGCTGCATTCTCGCATCCTGCAATCTATGGCCAGGCATCAAGTCAAAACACCTTACTGGTTTGAGGATGAGGTGTTCTTTAACCAATATGAGTGTCTTAGAAGCGTCTGGTCACAAACTTCATCTATCAAATCGGCTTGTGATAAGTTTAATGTTTCGAGATCTTCTTTTTATCAATGGGAGAAACGCTTTGTTAAGTATGGTTTACCTGGCTTGTTGTTTTTTTCAGACAGTTGCAGGCAACATCCTGATTTAGAGCAACTATGCCTGCTTGCTAAGACAAGTCGCCCGTCTCTCTCCTACACCGCAATTCATCGTTTCGCGCAAGCAGTGCCAAT
>JAAEMR010000013.1 GCA_024225395.1 Gammaproteobacteria bacterium | reverse complement strand
TAGAGTGATCGATATATTTTGAGGGTAGGTTAGATAACCTGCTCGATATTTAAACCACAATACTGACACAGAATTCTGAACACCCTCTTCAGAAATAGCAGTCTTCACTCCAGATACGGTTACTTTTTAAATAAACTGCCTATGAAGCTGACCTATACTTTCTATTCGCTCTAACGTTACCCCTGCATTTTCTGCAAACTCATACCAGCGGGAAGTTGCTTGTTCGACTTCATTAATAATATCTTTTGGGTTTTTAACGTCTGCAGCTTTGGCTGCTATTAGCAAATCTTCCAGGTTAAAATTATCTCGCTTACCATTGCAACTCATTTGGTGTTGTTCGATAAATTGATTACCTGGTTTATAGCTAAAGCATAAATCATAGGCAGGCGAAAATTGCCAGTTACCATCAGCAAACATCAGGAAGGCATGGTTTTTGGTATGGTCATCCTGGTTTCGGCTGCAAATATTAAACACCATTCGACGGTAGGCTTCATTCAGGTCTGCCTGGGATAAGCCGATATCTCTGATCGTCTGAAATAAACG
>JAAEMR010000012.1 GCA_024225395.1 Gammaproteobacteria bacterium | reverse complement strand
TGACCAATCCAATTGATATGAGCCCGGATAAAACCGGAGAGTTCAGCGTAAGAGTTTACCCCAACCCGGTAAGCAGGTTACTTACCATTGAGGTATCTAATGTCCCTGCAGGCGATTATCATCACATTTTATGCTCATTGGTCAATGCCTACGGGGATCTTGTTGCCCAGCAAAGCATTTCCCCAGGTACCACACAATTAAATGTTTCCGGTTTTCCTAAGGGATTATACACAGTAGTGATTACGGCGGATGGGGTTAAAAATATTGAAAAATTAATAATCGATCGTCACCCACCGAAATATCGTTAAGTTTACCATCTACCTTTACCCAATCAGGAAAGGGAGTGTCAGAGTTGGAGTCGGAAATTTCATACTTCGCATATCCATTACTAGTATGATGGCGATTGCCACCACCACTACGACCAGCCTTTCGTCTCATTTGAAATACTTTACTGATGTATTCTTCGTTCATCCAGCTGTATCCACCGCCACTGGTGCCTGTTTTAAGGTTTTTTCCGCCACAAGACCCGCCGCCGCTGCCTGCATTAGAATCGCTCCCTGCACCACCACCGCCATAGCCCCAACCGACGTTTCTGCCTTCATTGCCACTAGCGCCTTTGCCGTCGATTGATATCCAACCCTGGTTACTTTTTATGTCAAAAAGTGACCTCAAATTGAAGGCAACTTTGACCTATCAACATCTACACATGTACATATCTAGATAAATGAATACGTCAAGCATAGAAAAAGCCACTGAACTAACAACAGCTTATCAAAAAAGTCTAAAATAATAAACAAACACACGAATTACCTGTGTTTAATCTTGTTGGTAAACGTTTGATGAAAATTTACGTTTATTGCAGCTTTTTCTTGGCCTTGTTGTAGCAACCATTTATTAGCTGCTAGATGGCAGAATTCAGCTGGAGAGACCCCTTCATCTATGAGTGATTGTATGCAATTTACAATTGGCTTCAAGATCTCAACTGCACGCTTCACAACAGCAGTTGTAGCATAATCTTTTTGCCGGTCTGTCCACTCTTTT
>JAAEMR010000011.1 GCA_024225395.1 Gammaproteobacteria bacterium | reverse complement strand
CCCGTGCGCACAAAAGCTTCCAGGCGCTTTTCAATGTCGGGCATGATAACCAGTTTATTCACAATGGGATTAGGTGACTCTGCCGCAATAATTCCAGGTTCAGTCAGACCCAGGTAACGCCCGACTCCACTACGTTGCTTGGCATGTCCGATGGTTGCTCCTTTCATTGGCCCCTTCATTGCACCGGGTCCACAACCGGTACAAATATCAAGGTCACGCAAGCCCATCTGGTAACCCACTTCCTTGGTATAGTTATATTCCTGCGGACTAATGGAGTGCCCTCCCCAGCAAACAACCAGGTTAGGCTCAAGACCGGGAATAAATATCTGTGCATTGCGTAAAATATGAAAAACCGCATTACTGACATCTTCTGATTTCTGCAGATTAAAACGGGATGAATTTACTATTTTAGTATCTACATAAATCACATCACGTAATACCGCAAACAGATGCTCATTAATTCCCGCAATTAACTCTCCATCGACAAACGCGATAGCCGGTGCATTTTTTAGTGATAACTTAATACCCCGTTGCTTCTGAATCACTTTAATTGAAAAATCCGGATAACGAGTCATTAACTCATAACCATCATCAATTGCACTTCCACAGTTTAAAACAGCCAGGGAGCAATTACGGAATACCTGTGCCAGCTCACCTTTGCTGGCTTTTAATATCCGGCTAACTTCCTGCTGCGAAAGTGTTTCAAGTTGTCGATGGGGTGAAATAATTGCATCAATAACATCAAACTTCACGTGGTGGACTCCATTTATTTTTTTATTTATAGTGATCATTATAGCTAATCATTGACAGGATTTATTAGCTACAATCCGTTTTTAGACATCCTTAAAATAGTTCAGGTTTCAAACAGGAGAAAATAATCCGCTATATTTTGCTGCAAGTACTCTGGTAGCACATAAACCGCTGCAGTATACTGTTTTCACTTTGATACAAATCACCTGAATCACTATGAAAGCCTTTTGCGTGGTTTCTCCGTTAATGATGGAGAGGAGAGAATATTATGTCAGGAAAATACCTGCTGCTAATCATATCTGCGACAACCTGACTATTAACAGGTATCCATTCCATTTAAGGGATGAATTAAACTTTCAGTACAGAAAATATGTGCAGTAAAAACATAAATATTGCTAGCAGTTATCCTGGTGAAGTCAGGTTATTGAAAGTTCTTCTATTCCTCACGCTGGCCCTGTTAATCCCAGGCCTGGTCGCACCCATTATTTCGCTGAACAAGTTTTTATTTATTGAAAATACTTTTTCCATACTCAGTGGAATAATTCAACTATTAAGGGAAGGCCAGCTATTTTTATTTTTTCTGATTTCCGGGTTTAGTATCATCATTCCATTTCTAAAACTATTCGTATTATTCAGACTACTGAGTATCAACAGCATACAATCTTCCAGGCTGGATAAATATTTACACTGGATGCATTTATACGGGAAATGGTCGATGTTAGATGTGTTTGTTGTTGCCATCCTGGTGGTTACAGTAAAACTTGGTGCAGTCGCCAATGTAGAAATGCACTATGGGTTGTATTTCTTTGCTGCAGCCGTGCTATTAACCATGTTCATAACGGCAAGAATAGTTAAAATAACGGATACCCTGAAGGTTGAGTAGTTTCGAATCAGCAGTCAAATTTTACAGCAACGTCTACTGCCGGTCCTGATGGCATTGTAAAAATAATTAAATTCAATGCCCTGTCAATAATCGTTAGTTAACTTTCCGACACAGCTCTCCTGCCTGGCCAGCTTATTTAATTCAACACGACAATTTATTGTTCGTCCTTCAGCCGTTTTATTATCCGCTACAGGTTCTACTTCGCCATAACCTTTTACACTAAACAATTCGGAATCCACACCTTTAGTGTACTACACCCCATTTCATCGACCTCTTCTCCCGGTAGAGTATCGGCACATGAATCCTTACTGTTAAGGATGCCACCTTAGTCACCGTCCAGTTCACAGCCATTGATATCGATATTAATTTCTGGTTTAGTTTCCGGACACTGATCATTGCTATCTACAATACCGTCTGCATCGGTGTCTATCTCACAACCATCACTTTTGACTGTGACGCCTTCATTGCTTTCAGGACATGAATCCCTGCTATCGGATACACCATCATTATCAGTGTCTATCTCGCAGCCAAAAAAATCGACTTCAACGGATGCAGCTGTGTCAGGGCAGCGATCACTGATATCAACCACTCCATCGTTATCAGTGTCCAGTTCACAGCCGTCAGCATTGACTATCACACCCCTCAATGTAGCCGGGCATTTATCATTGCTATCGAATACTCCATCCTTGTCCTTATCAAGCACACAACCTTTAAAATCAACTTCAGCCCCTTTAATAGTATGACTGCACTTATCCTTACTGTTGATCACTCCATCACCATCGAAATCCAGCTCACAACCTTTTTGATCGACCAGCGCATTTCTTTTGGTATTGAGACAGCGATCAAATCGATTGATAACTCCATCAAGGTCAGAATCCAGTTCACAGCCTTTGGTATTTACCATCACAGCTTTTTTGCTACCAATACATTGATCAACATGATCAGGCACACCATCGTTATCGCTATCCAGTGCACAACCGGTAGCATCAACTCTGGCCACTTTATGCGTTAACAAACACTGGTCCAGACGATTGATAACACCATCTTTGTCATCATCCTTTTCACAGCCTGTAACATTGACACTGGCACCCTTTAATGTACCTGGACATTTATCCAGTCGATCGATTATAGAATCCTTATCCGTATCTTTTTCACGATACCTGATGGTAATGGTAATATCATTGTCATCCTCTATTATCAGGCTGACACTGTTCGAGCGTGATACCCATTGCCCTTCCCTGTTACTTTTGAAATCGATTATCTGTATAGATTCGGGAACTACCCAGGTATAAACAAATCGAGCAAAATTTTCCGGCGTATTCCACATACCGTAATGACCGTTTTCGCTTTGCTGTTGATCCCAGCTATTAAAGGTAAATACTCCTTCTTTATCAACACTCACATTGTTTGTAAATGCTCCTGTATAGGTCACTGAAAAACTACCCGTATCAAAATGCAGTAGATTCTCTTTTTCATCATCCTCAATCCAGCTATACTGTTGTGGATCTATAACCACAAAATCATCTTGCCCAATAGATTTATCGACATAAAAATCATATCGATATCGATGACTGCGAATGGTTCTCTGTTGAAGAAAACTGCGCCCATCCTGCTGTAATATGATTAAGGTTTCACTGACGACTTCAGCATGGGATGAAAAAGTGATAAAGAGTAAAGTAGTGGCGAATAGTAACTTTGAAATCATGGGGACTCCTGTGGACAGACTTCAAAAAATTTAATTTTAAATATAGGGATAGCTGGTATTTAGATCAATCGGGAGGACTATATCAATACCCATCTATATCCACAAATGACATATCTTAAATCCTCGTGCATATTCAGCACATTGCCAACAAACTCTATTACATGATATTGTTTCAACCCGCCACGTCTTCGAAACTAAAAACCAGCTAAAGATATGTTTACCGCCACTGTTCACACCATTAAATTAATGGCTGCAATCATCTGGATATCTGGCGCAGTGATACTGATGTTCAAAAGCTACAGCCTGTTAATTCATGCATCCAGTTTAACCCCTGATTTAAGCGGAATCTGGATAGCATTATTAGCGGGATTCGTCATAGGTAGCATCAAAACTAAATACCTGTTTAACCGGCAGTGTTATAAAAACCTCAAACGCATTGATGCTTTGTATCATCCTAAAATCTGGCAATGTTATCGCCCTCGCTTTTTCTTTTTTTTATTCATGATGGTTACACTGGGAGCTTATTTTTCACGAATAGCAGAAGGCAATTACACCATGCTGATTAGCATTGCCATCGTTGACTTATCTATTGCTACAGCTTTGCTGGGCAGCAGTTTATGCTTCTGGAGGAAACAGTAATGCCGACTATTGAATTTTCCAGTCAAAAAAAAGAAACTATCATCGCTAAAATTCAAAGCTATTTTGAACAGCAATTAGATCAGGATATCGGCCAGTTTGATGCCGAATTTTTACTGGACTTTTTTTCAGATAAAATAGGACCCTATTATTATAATCAGGGCTTACAGGATGCCCAGGCGGTTATCCAGAATAGTTTATCAAACATCAGTGAAGCCATTGAGGAAATAGAGAAATCGACGGATTAAAAATTTAATTTGCTAATCAACACGCTAACTGTAGTGATAAACTGGCAGGTAAACCGATACAATACATCTAACAAAAATTCACATCATTTCCAGTCAAACTTCGATGGTAGATTAAAAAAATCTAATAACACTGGGGTATATAATTAGTGTCTACAAATTCTCAGCAAACAACACAGGCTCCAGATCCCGTCTCTTTTGGCGAAGCTTTCATTTACTGGCTTAAACTGGGTTTTATCAGTTTTGGTGGCCCTGCTGGTCAAATCAGTATGATGCATCAGGAACTGGTTGAGAAACGACGCTGGATATCCGAACATCGATTTTTACACGCACTGAATTACACCATGGTTCTCCCCGGACCTGAAGCCCAGCAACTCGCCACTTATATTGGCTGGTTAATGCATGGCGTGCGTGGCGGCATCATGGCGGGTGTACTATTCGTTTTACCCTCGTTGTTCATTCTTATCGGCCTGACCTGGATTTACCTTGCTTTTGGCGACGTACCGGCAGTCGAAGGTATTTTATACGGCATAAAACCTGCGGTAACCGCTATAGTCGTATTTGCCGCGTACCGTATTGGCTCCAGAGCCCTTCCCAACAATGTTCTACGAGCACTGGCTGTGCTGGCCTTCATCGCTATTTTTGCTTTTGATATCCCATTCCCATATATCGTTCTTATGGCAGGTATTATCGGTTATATCGGTTCACACGTTGCTGAACATAAATTTAAGGCCGGTGGTCATCATGGTTCTTCAAAAGAGAGTTATGGAGCAGCTATCATTGATGACGACACCCCCGTTCCTGAGCATGCTAAATTTAAATGGAGTCGACTACTGGTGTTCGCCGTAGTGGGATTCAGCATCTGGGCTACTGCTATGGCTCTACTCATCATCAACTATGGATGGCAAGGCACCTTAACCCAGATGGGCATATTCTTCACCAAGGCAGCGCTTGTTACCTTTGGCGGTGCTTATGCCGTTTTACCTTATGTTTATCAGGGCGGAGTAGATCAGTTTGGCTGGTTAACCGGTACCCAGATGATTGATGGTCTGGCACTTGGAGAAACGACTCCCGGCCCGCTCATTATGGTTGTTTCATTTGTGGGTTTTGTTGGTGGCTGGACAAAAGAAGTTTTTGGACCGGATGCCCTGCTTATAGCCGGTGCTGCCGGTGCAAGTATTGCTGCACTGTTTACCTTTCTACCCTCTTTTCTGTTTATATTACTGGGTGGACCGGCAGTTGAAGCAACCCGTGGCGACGTGAAATTTACCGCTCCATTAACGGGTATTACCGCTGCAGTCGTCGGGGTCGTTTTAAATCTGGCAGTATTTTTTGCTTATCACGTACTGTGGCCGCAGGGGTTTGACCATGCTTTTGAATGGTTTGCAGCCATAATCGGAGCAGCAGCATTCATAGCCCTGTTCAAATATAAAACTGGAATAGTGAAAGTTATTGCAGCCAGTGCTGTCTGTGGACTGGTTTACTCATTAATACTCTAACCAATGCAAATTAGCTTTAATTTAACGGTCCATATTATGACTGATAACAATATTGGAAATGGAAGTTGTCTGTGCGGATCAGTTCAATTCACTGCCAGTAACGTCAATGATCATGTAGGTGCTGTCATTGCAGCATGTGTAGAAAATGGGGTGAAGGACCATTAATGGCGGTTGATTGCGGATCTGACGTTTCCTTTAACAGCACACAAAATATATCTGCATATGACTCATCTGACTGGGCACAACGAGGGTTTTGCAAAAACTGCGGCAGCCATTTGTTGTACCGCCTAAAGCAAAGTCAGCAATATCATATAGCTGCCGGTTTATTTGAAGATAACAGTAATTTCATTTTTGACCACTATGCACCCATAGTCGAATAAATTTGATCTATTTATTCAACTATATGTAGCGACTAATCATAATTAAAATAAGGCTATTATTACATCATCTTTAAGGATTTTTTTACATGACAATCACAAAACTATTAATTGCTTCAGCAATAATCGCAATATCACAAACAGCATTTGCAGCTGAGCATCAACAAGGTGAGCAGTTATATAAAGTTTATTGCGATGCCTGCCATGGAATGTCCGGTGGTATGGATATGAGTAAAAGAGTTGCCCCTCCCATTGCAGCCGTGAGAATGCATTATATTGGATATTATCGGGATGAAGATTCATTTGTTAATGCAGTGAGTGGATGGGTAGAAAAACAGGATCCAAATAGAAGTTTGATGAGAGGGGCTATTCGCCGCTTTAATTTAATGCCACCGGTTGCTATCAAGAATGAAGATGCAAGAAAAATAGCCCGTTATATCTATGCTGGAAATCTACAGAAACCAGCCGGTATGGAAGAACATGTTTTGCAGCAACACAAGAAAGCAGGTATGAATTAAAATCAGTAAATTGTACTGAGAAAGTTATCTTAACAAAAATGTACAAAAGTATTGAGCTATTAAGGTTTAATTGATAAAGAAATAGATTACTATTCCAGCAATGAAAAATCTGTTTCGACAATATATATTCTTCAGCTGGTTGAGAAAAGGTAGTTAAAAATCATGACTGACATTAAACCCGAATTAATACCGATACAACACAATCAAACATCCTGCTCGAACTGTTCCATTCGTCGACTTGCCCTGTTTCACGGTGTTCCGGAAGAAGACCTGTCATGTACTCAAAATTATCGAAGCGGTCAATATAAGCTGTCAGCTAACAGGGAAGTCTTTCGAGAATGTCATCACAGTGATTTTTTATATACTGTTTATCTTGGCTGGATTGCCATCTATAAAACATTGAAAAATGGTAAACGGCAAATTCTTAAAATTGCCTTACCGGGCGACATTATTGGCTATCAGGCCCATAATGATGCCGCAATGAATTATTCAGGCATCAGTTTAACTGACACCATTTTATGCGCATTTACTCGCCATGATATGCCGGAATTATTTCGTAAGAATAAGAATATTACCCAGCGGTTGACCGAACTCAATTCAAGAGACATGAATTTATGTCAAAACCGTTTACTGACTATCGGGCAACATAGCGCGATTGAAAAAATTGCGCATTTTTGTGCTGAATTATTTTATCGAATTAAAACTATTTATCACGAGCCAAATATCAATCATATAAACTTCCCCCTGTCTCAGGAAGATATTGGTGATGCCACAGGGCTGACTAAAATTCACGTTAATAGAACCTTAAGAGAATTACGCGAAAGAGGGTTAATGGAGATATCATCCAGAACATTGAAAGTTAATGATATCGATAAATTATGCGAGCTGGGCAGTTTTGATAAATCAACCGTGCATACGTATATACTTTACTAGTACTGAATCTGACCGGACAGGTTAATAGCAGACAAGATAACGGTTGATTCTCTTTTCAATCAGGTTAAAAACCCGGGTCAAAACAAATGTCAGCAAGAAATAAATAATGGCAGCATACAGGAAAATCTCCAACGCATAGGTTCGGGAAAATACCGAGCGAGTCTCACCCATCAAATCCCACACCGTTATAGTGCTGACCAGGGCGCTGCCCTTTAACAGCAGTATCACTTCATTTCCATAAGCCGGCCAGGCTATGCGTAAAGCACGGGGTAATACAATACGACGTTGCATCAACCCCCATGACATACCAAATGCTTTCGCCGCTTCAATTTCACCACGAGGAATAGCTCGAATTCCACCGCGTAAAATTTCTGCCGTGTAAGCTGCCGTATTGAGCGTCAAGCCAATCAAACCACACCATTCTGCATCACCTAAAACAGGCCACAAAAAACTTTCAGTGATCATCGGAAACTGGCCTAAACCATAATAAAGAATAAACAGTTGAATCAGTAACGGTGTGCCACGAAAAAAATAGATATAACTGTAAGCGGGTATCCAGTATCGACGCTTTTTAGAACTTCGCGCCAAAGCCAGTGGCAAGGCAATCATCAAGCCGATAATAGAAGATAAAAAAACCAGCTTTAAAGTGATCAGGGTTCCATCCCAAAAACGATCGCCATATTGAGTAATGAGTGAGAAATCAGGCATGAGGAGCTATACCTCGATTAGCTTTAGCTTCAAAGTAATTACGCACAAGGTCAGACAGAATGGTTAGAAACAGGTAAATGGCTGCAGCAGCTATATAAAAAGTAAAAGGTTGCTTTGATGTCTCTGCAGCGACTTTTGACCAGCGTAATAATTCATCCAGAGCAATTATTGAAATCAGTGAGGTATCTTTTAACAAAACCATCCAGAGATTACCCAGCCCGGGGATGGCAAAACGCCACATTTGCGGTAAGCGTATGCGATGAAAAACCTGCCAGTTACTCATTCCACAGGCAACAGCAGCCTCAAGCTGCCCTTTTGGAACAGCAAGAAAAGCACCTCGAAATACTTCACTGGAAAAAGCTCCAAAAACAAGTCCCAGTGCAAAAACACCTGCCACAAAAGCATTTACTTCAATGTATTCGTTATAGTCAAACCAGGTAGCTACTATTTGAATCAATACTGAAGCACCGAAAAAAACCACCAGAACAACCAGCATTTCAGGTATACCGCGAACGACCTCAGTATATAAATGTGCCAGAGTACGATAAAAACGATTTTGAGATAATTTTGCAGCAGCCGTTATCAGGCCGAGAAAGATTCCCACAGCCAGTGAAACCAGTGCGAGTTCAAGGGTCAGTAATGTGCCAGCTAATAGCTCATCACCAAAACCTGTATCACCATAACTAAGGTATTCAAACATAAATTAAATTTCTAACTAAGTCTTTATTCGATACAAAAAAAAAGCCGGGGCTAGCCCGGCTTCAGTCGATTAATAAATACTGAAAGGAAAGTAATTACCATTAATACGCTTGTAAGCACCACTGGCAAGAATTTCTTTTAACGCCTTGTTAAATTTATCCGCCAAAGCACTATCACCCTTACGAATGGCAATGCCGATCTTGTCATTAATATCAATAGTATCTCCGACATGATCATAAGCGGAATTATCAGGTTGAGTCAGCCAGTCATAACCAGGATATGCATCAACAAGCACTGAATCCAGACGCCCGGCTTTTAAATCAAGGAATACAGCTTCCTGGGTATCATAAACTTTTACATTAGCAGTTTTTCTAAAGTTATCTTCCAGGTGTTGAGCACTAATAGTTGCACGTTGAGCTCCTAATTTTTTACCTTTCAGACCTGATTTTGAAATAGTTAAGCCACTGTTCTTTTTTGCTATAAAACGCAGGTAATTGGAATAATAAGGGTCAGTAAATGACACTTTTTTCTGTCGTTCTGCCGTAATCGACATACTGGCAATAATGGCATCATATTTTTTAGCTAATAGTCCTGGAATAATTCCATCCCAGTCCTGAGCGACAATTTCACAGTCAGCTTTCATTTGTTCACACAAGGCTTTCGCTATTTCTACATCAAAACCAATCAGCTCACCCTTAGTATTTTTCATATTAAATGGGGGGTAAGCACCCTCAGTTGCTATTCGAATCTTATCAGCCTGAGCCGCACCAAAAAAAAACAGACTGAATAATACAGTCACCAAGGTTAATTTAATTTTCATATTGATCTCCTGTTGATGTAAACCTGAAACCCTAACTACAATTCGAAGTGAAATAGTTTAGGAAGTCAGGAAAAAAAATACCAACGCCTATAAGCCGCTGGATAAAAATTGTTTAAAACGCTCCGACTCAGGTCTTTCAAAAACCTGATCGGGCGGTCCCTGTTCTTCGATTCTCCCCTCATGCAGAAAAATCACATAATCAGAAACTTCCCGCGCAAACCCCATTTCATGCGTTACCACAATCATCGTGCGACCTTCTTCAGCTAATTGTCGCATGACCTGTAATACTTCATTAACCAGTTCTGGATCGAGTGCTGAGGTAGGCTCATCAAACAACATAGCATCAGGCTCCATCGCCAGTGCCCGGGCAATCGCAACACGTTGTTGTTGTCCACCCGACAGTTCGCCTGGATAAGCATCCGCTTTTTCTGCAATACCAACCTTATTCAGTAATTCCATTGCATCTTCAATGGCCTGTGCCTTAGGTTTTTTTAATACATGCACCGGGGCTTCAATGATATTTTCCAGAATAGTCATATGAGACCACAGGTTGAAACTTTGAAAAACCATCGATAAACGCGAACGAATACGAGAAATTTGCTTCGGGTCGACGGGTTCCAGGTCACCATGTCGATCTTTTTTCAGGTTTAATTCTTCACCGTTGACACTGATTTGACCGGAAGTAGGTACTTCAAGCAGGTTAATACAGCGCAGCAAGGTACTTTTCCCCGAACCACTACTACCCAGTATAGAAACCACATCACCCTGATTCGCGGATAATGAAACGCCTTTCAACACTTCATTATCCGCAAAGGTTTTGTGCAGATTATTGATTGATATTGCCGCAGAAGGGGTCATTTATTATAAATCACTGAAATAATAGCCGTAGTTTGAACCTGTTAGTTTAACTTAGCAACTTTTGTTAGCTTTCAGTAAATATTATATTAAAATCACTATAACAAACACCTGAATTAACTACTCTCCTATTATTTTCCATAATCACCTGAAGATTATAAATGGTTCTTATTTGAACATATGGCTCCATTCCGGGTTGAGCTCACTTTATCTTAACGGTTGAAACACATGATATAGATATCGCTTTTTGGATCGCAGCTCTATCTCAGTCAATCATTAATTTATTTATTCCCCTTTATATTATTTTTATGATTGTTTTCATGTGGTAACCAGAATAAACATACCTTCTAAAACTATAAACTAAAAGCTGTCACTGCTTCTGGAAGAAGTAAATCGATTAAACCAGTATGTTCAGCAACTAATGAAGTGATATAAACTTTAAAGCCCGGATACTGCTGTTCAATTCGAAACATATTTGTTCTATATCACCCCCATCCCCTGCATGCCTCCCTGGTAAAAAAAACATCAGTGCAACGATTGCACTTTTCTCACCTCTGGCTACCTTTTGTTCCAGCCATTGTTCCAGTAGTGGTCCGTTAAAATCATACTGTTTCCCCTCTCTCCGTTCCATCACGGCCTGATCTATCATCAGATTGTCGAATTTTAGCTGCTATTTTGAAGCTAACTGTTGACGTACCGCCGTCACCTCCCTGGAAGGTGAACCATGGTCGACTAAAACAATGTTTTGCCTGTCTGATCCGCTCTCTTTTATCAATTGCTGGATATTATCAAACAGGATGTCAACCAGCCTGCTATCACCTTCCGGTTAAGGGTAAACTACATCGGTTAGCGTAAGGTCTATGTCTCCATACTGCTTTTCTAACAAATTTACCTGCCCAGGAACAAAGCAGGTGATTGCTCCACTTTGTGAGAAGAATAAAGGAATCAGTAAAATTTTTTGCAGCCAGCTTCCAGCCTTTCCTGCAGAAAAGGCGTAAAAATCAAAGCCCTGCTTCCATCAAGTTTTTCACTGCTGATGCGATCTGCATGGCGCAGAGATACAGGATGAATTTGTTGACCACATTTGTGACTTAACCTCTCTGCCAGTTGACGAAGCATTAAAGTAGCAGCAGGTTTAGCCGAACCATTATCTACCAGCATGATGGTTACATTTGGCCGCATTTCAGCTTAAGCCTCTAAATCAATCCAGTCATCAAGAATCTTGAAGAAAGCGGGGACCAGTAAAATGGAGAACAACGTGGCACTGGCCAGTCCAAAAACCAGGCTTGCAACGATTGGTATTAATAATTGAGCCTGAGTACTGGTTTCCATTAACAGGGGTAACAGCCCTGCAATAGTGGTCAAAGAGGTTAACACAATAGCGCGAAAACGATCATGAGCCGCAAGTTGCACCGCTTCACCAACAGCAATGCCTTCTTTTAGCCGCTCCTTAATAAAGGTCACCAGCAGGATATTATCATTCACTACAATACCGGCAAGCGTTGCCATTCCCACCAGGCTAGGAATAGATAGCTCCAGGCCCAATGCTATATGCCCCCAGAATACTCCGATTGCACCCATAGGCATTGCCAGCATAACGGCTACAGGTTGAATATAACTGCGGAACTGGAAGGATAAAATAACAAATACACCAAAAATACCAATACTCAAATTCATCACCAGAGAGTTAGATGTATTCGATGTTTCTTTGCCCTGCCCCTGAAAAGCAGGTTTCACGCCCGGAAATTTTTTCTTTAGCTGTGGCAGGAATTCTTTCTTTACACGTTTCATCAACTCGGAAGCATTAACTAATCGGGTATTCAGCTTGCCCTGTATTGTCGCCGTGCGCTGCCCGTTGACCCTGTGTACACGCGACAGGCCCCGGGTCATGGTTAACTCGGCTACGGATGACAGTGAAACCAGATGACCTGATTTATTTCTAATTTGTAAAAACTGTAAATCATTCAGGTTTTTTCTATCCTGATCAGCTAAACGAACAGTAACAGCCTGTGTCTCTTTTAAAACCTGCACTTCCAGCCCGGTGGTACCCTGTAATGCAGCTTTGACTTCGGAAGAAACCTGAGCGGAATTTATTCCTAGCACTCCCGCCTGTTTCTTCAAATGAATACTGATCTCCGGCTTACCAGGTCGTATATCATCATAAACCTCTATGACCCCTTTAAATTCTTTCAGGTAAGCCTGTAAATCCAGAGATGCCTTTTTCAGCATATCAAGATTTGAACCCTGCAGACGAATATCAATGGCTTTACCCGCCACTCCACGCTCTTTATCGGTGAATGACAGGTTAATGATATCACCCACATCACCAGTCAATCGTCGCCAGTCCAGTAACATATTTTCTATACTGCCATTTCTATTTTCTGCGCGAATTAAATCGGCACTGACTGTAGCAATGTGAGTACCACTCTCCCTGGAATCTATATTCATGTTGTATAAAACGGTTATATTTCTGACCAGATCAATACCGCCTTTCTGCCCTGGTGCATACTCATCATTTAAAGCTTTTAGCCCAGCTTCAACTTTTTTTACAACTTCATCAGTGCGATGTAAAGACGTTCCCTGAGGTAAAAGGATACGGGCCTGAATCACATCTGATTCCAGTTGCGGAAAGGCTCTGAATTTAAGCAACCCGGCAGGAATGGTGGCAAAGGACATTAATAAAATACACAACATAATTCCCAGTGAAATATACGGACGTTTTACCGAAAGCCTGACCAGCGGTGCGAACCAGTAATCACGCACTGAAATAAACCTCTGCTCAAACCATAGATGAAAACGTGAGCGCCTGGTTTTATGCATGTGGGCAATTGAGTGATTCAGGTGTGCAGGCAAAATCAAAAAGGCCTCGATCAAGCTAACAGCCAGAGTAATAACCAGTACAGCCGGCATATACTTTAACACTGCCCCCATTTTACCCGTCATATAAAATAATGGGCCGACAATCATGATCGTGGTGAGGAAAGAAGATAACACACCCGGCAAAACCTGCTGCACACCTTCAATAGCAGCCTGCGAAGCATTCTTTCCTTTTTTAATTTGGGTGGCGATATTTTCAGAGATAATAATCGCATCATCCATCAATAGACCTATGGCGACCAGCAACGCCACCATGGTTATCATATTAATACTATAACCAAACAGGTTCATCGCAAATATTGCGCCCAGAAAAGAAACAGGAAGCCCCATCGTGACCCAGAAAGAATAACGAAAACTAAAGAAAGCCCACATGGTCAGGAATACCAGTAACAAACCCATAACACCATTTTCCACCAGTATCCTTAAGCGATCCTTTATATTCCGGGTGACATCCTGACTGATTTCCAGACGTATGCCTTTAGGGGCCATTTTACGTTCACGTTCCAGGTTCTGCTTAACCGCATCCATCACCTGCAATGAATCCTGATGGGTGGTTTTAATCATATCCAGCAAAGCAGCTCGCTGACCGTTAAATAAAATTTTATCTTCCTGCTTTTCATAGCGATAAGAAATACTGGCGATATCCCCCAGGCTCACCGTTCCACCTTCACTGCCGGAAAAAATAATCAACCGGGAAAATTCATTGAGTGTTTTTTTCTGTTCGTTATATCGAACGATAATGGAACCATTTGAATTCTCCAGTGAACCTGCCGGAGAATCGATACTCTGAGAACGTATAGCAAGCGTAATATCATTCACGGTAAGCGCATATTTCTGTAATTCAGATTTCCTCAGTTGAATTAATATTTCACGATTAGAAAAACCACGTAACTTCACCTGAGCAATACGCCGGTCACGGGATATTCTACTTTTCACTCTTTCAGCATAGCTATTGAGTGAGTCGATATTAACTTCTACTCCCGGTTCAGCGGTGATCGCAATACTCGCAATATTAGCGGTACGCTCTAATAAAATGGTACTCGGCGGCTCAACCTTTTCAGGAAAAGTTGTAATGGATTCCACAGCTGATTTAACATCATCATAAAAGGTTCCAAGGTCACCGGTTTCCAGCATTTTAGCGGTGACTATGGCCAGATTTTCTCGCGCATCACATCGCACTTCTATGATATCGGTCACCGTATCAAGTGCTTCTTCGGTCACGTGACAAATACCCTGCTCAACATCCATAGCTGTAGCGCCGGGATAACTCAGGCGAACTTCTACCTCGGTAGCTGGAATAACGGGAAAGGTATCTCTTTGTAATTTGGGTAAAGCCGTCAGACCCAGCACCATGATAATCAACATCAACAGGTTTGCAGCTGTTGGATGGGTGACAAAATAACGAATCATTGTTGTTTACCGTCAGCCCTGGCCGCTTTTTCCTCGGCCATTTTCTTTTTGAAACCTTCAGGAATTTCACCCATCGCATCCATAAATAATTGCTGCATGGTTTTGCTGTCTTTCATCGGTTGCAGCAACATGCCTTCAATAGCTGGCACCAGATCAGAGGTTACGATTTTCTCTTTCGGTTTTAAGCCCTTATTGATAACCACATAACCATCCTGATAAAAGCCTGTTTTAACCTGACGAAACTCCAGACGCTTTTCATCATTCATCACATACACTTTTCCTTCGTGTAAAGCCGATGACGGGATAACGGTAAATTTATTATTATTTTGCCCCAGTAATTCAACCTGCACAAACATGTCACTGATTAAAGGTGGTCTACGCGCAGAAGCCGCCTGTTCATAGGGTTTGTCAACGGTCGCCACTATACCCAGGCTCTGCGTCTGAGGATCAATAGTTGCCGATACTCTACTTATAATGGCATCCCAGCTTATTTTATGATTACCATGTTGAACACTCACCAGAGCCGGCAAGCCTTTTACTCCCGGCACCCAGTTACCTGAACCTGATTCATTTCCAGTTATAGTTGTACTCTTTGAAGAACTGACCAGTGGTCTCAACTTTCCAATGGGAAATTGAGACTCGATATCAGCTGACTCGATGCCATCAACACTGAACAGGTGTTGCCCGCGATTAGCATACTGAGATTCGCTTATTTTCACCTCGGTAATACGCGCATCCATCGGGGCTATCAATCGTGTTCGAGTTAAATCCTGGCGGGTCTGTTCCAGCTGAACCAGTAACACTTCTCGTTCTGCACGGTTTATTAACAGGTTGTTTTGCAGTGTTTGCAGGTTTCCTTTTGCTGATAATAAATTACGCTGAGTGGTATCCAGAGTTGACTGTGAAACATTGCCTTTTTTAGCCAGTTTCTGCTGACGTTGAAATTCATTCTCTAATAAGTCCAATTCCTGCTTTCTGGTTTTTACCGATAACCGAGTCGTTTCATCTTTAATTTTTGAAGTTTCTATCTGTGCTTCAACCTGAGATAGAGCCAGTTGATAACTACTAGGATCAATCACTAACAACTCATCACCTTTAGACACAAACTCACCATCCTTAAGTTTGTCGGAAAGAAAGACCACCCTGCCAGCCACTTCAGCTACAGCATCCCAGTGATCGGTTGCTTTCACATGGCCATAACCGATTGCATTAATTTTCAGCTTCAGTTTAGGAACAGAAATCACTTTAGCTTTGGCTGCAAATTCAGCTGTTTCTACTTTTTTAAGCGGAGATTTAAATTTAGATCCCAGCATAATGACCGCAACACCGATCAATACAAAAAATACAATCCAGACAACTTTTAATCCATTCTTCACAGCATACTCCTGAGATATAGAGCTTTAATGACAAAATTATTACCTCATACCTTAACCCAACATTGTAAATATTTATAACAGTTTTTGCATCACTGATCATGAATCTACTGCATTGGATATTTACTCATCAAAGGCACTGTTTTAAGCTTGCATTCTTTAAAAGCCTGACCAAAATTATGAACCGCTATTTGTTATTATTTTTTCTATTTTTAGCTAACTCGACTTACGCTGCCAATCATTGCGTCATTCTGCAATACCATCACTTTAGTGATAAAACACCTGCCCTCACCAGCGTTACCCCCAAACAATTTGATGATCATCTGGAATATTTACAACAAAATGACTTTCATGTCATAGCTCTAAGAGACGTGGCTTTATCACTCAAGCACCAGCTTGAATTACCCGACAAATGCGTCAGCCTGACGGTCGATGACGCTTATATCTCTGTTTACCGGGAAGCTTACCCCAGGCTCAAAAAACTCGGTTGGCCTTTAACTGTTTTCGTTAATACTGAAGCTGTCGACAAAGGTATTAAAGCGGCCATGAGCTGGTCACAAATGCGCGAAATGTCAAAAAATGGTGTCAGCTTTGAAAATCATGGGTTTGCCCATATGCATATGATACGGAAAAACCCACAGCAAACAGATAAACAGTGGTTAACAAAAGTGGGGCAGGACATACAGATTGCTCAACATCGCATTACAAAGGAAATCGGTATCGAGCCCAGTCTATTTGCTTTTCCCTATGGGGAGTACAACCCCGTTTTAGTGGATTTAATTGCTGGCATGGGCCTGACCGGTTTTGGGCAACAATCCGGTCCTGCCTGGCCGGATGCAAACCCGGGTGCTTTACCCCGTTTTCCAATGGCAGCCAATTATGCCAATATGAAAGGGTTTATTACCAAGGTAAAAACCCTGCCTCTACCGGTAACTCTAGCTGAACCCCTGGACCCGTTAGTCAAACTCGGGCAGTGGCGCCCCACTCTAAATCTTCAACTGGCGCCTGGAAGTTATTCAAAAAGTAACCTGAGGTGTTATGTTGGGGGCAGTGACAATGTCGATATCAGCTGGTCGGATACTCGTAAAGATAGTGTATCTATCACTCCAAAATTTGATTTAAAACCAGGTCGTCATCGCACTAATTGCACCATGCCGTCAAATCAGAAAGGCCGTTTCCACTGGTATAGTCATAACTGGTTCATCCGAAAAAAAGATGGTAGCTGGTACGATGAGTATTAAAAATAATGTAACTACTTCAGTGTATTTAATAAAGTCAAAAGATTTTCACCACGAATAGCACGAAGTATACGAAGGTAAGTCTGAATGTAGCATAAGTTTTCAAAACTATGATAGTGGCTGGTTTAACCGCTTATCTCCTCAAGCTATAGTTGTTTTTCTTTGTGCTTTTCGTGTCTCGACAATTGCTCCTGCATTGTTCTACCTTCACGCTTCCTGCCCTGGTTCGTGGAGCATGCCCTTAAGGTTTTTTGGCACCTGATAGATTAATCAATACCTGAAATTGACCATATAAGCATTTTCTAATATACTTCGGTTTTTTGTCAGCACAAATATTAGACTATGGTTTTACCCCGGGTTTCAGGTTTTATAATTTTTAGCAGGTTACTAGCCTCAGCACTATTACTGTGGAGTTTATTCAGTACTCAAGCCATGGCCTGGCAGCGGGTGAGTTATAATCCGTATCCAGTTTATGCTGCACCGGTAAATTATTATGCTGCACCGGTAAATTACAATCCTTATGCTCAGCCATATGCCCGCCCTTACGGCAACCCTGTTTATAATTATCCAGCAAATAACTACCCACGATATGGCTATCCCCAGCAAAATTATTTTACACCTCAGTTTGTACCTGCAAAATTAACTAAGCCTGTAGTAAAACCCGATATTAAAAAAGCTCTTCCGCCAAAAAAGCCCATTACTCAACGTAGTACCTCTTCTAAAAAAATATTTATTGAAAACCTGTTGCCTTATATCGACAAAGAAAATAAACGTTTAAAACAGTTACGAAAACAGGTTTTAACCATAAACCAACAACTGGAAGCAGGCATTACTCTTTCTGAAAAATCTAAAAGCTGGCTGAAGAAAATTGCTAAAAAATATCGTGTCAAAGGTAATCCGATCACTAAACCTCAAGCTCGTGAAGAACTTCTAACTAAAATAGATATCATTCCATCTTCATTGACATTGGCTCAAGCGGCAAATGAAAGCGCCTGGGGTAAATCGCGCTTTGCCACAGAAGCTAATAATTTATTTGGTATCTGGACATACGATAAAAGCAAAGGGCTGAAACCAAAAAACAGAGATTCAGAAAAAAAACATCTGGTCAGAATATTTGACCATTATGGGGAATCTGTTAGCTACTATATGCATACCCTTAATTCCCACCCGGCCTATAGCAAACTTCGAGAAATTCGCCAGCAACAACGTAGAAATGATATGACGCTGGATGGCTATGAAATGGCAGATGGACTGGAAAAATATTCAGCTAAGGGTGATTTGTATATAAAGTTAATCCAGCAGTTGATTTTGCAAAACCAGTGGGCACAACTGGATGGAAGCAATCAGTCCGCTTAATCCTGTAAAACTTTCAGGTGTTATTACATGGTGAGTCAAATATGCTTAAATCCAGAGAAAGCAGCTAAATTGAGTCATGGTGATGACAGGAATCAAACCCGATAAAATCGGTTGATCGATTCACTAAGTTCTAAACTCGGAGAGCCTCAAATTTATATATTTGAGAGACTTTATAGATCAAAAATACTCCATTTAACTTTGATGCTGTTTATCTGTAATCATTAATTCAAACTCATCTACAGGCACTGGCCGGGAAAACAGATAACCCTGCCCATAATCACAGTCCAGTGAATTTAATATATCGAGTTGCGATTGAGTCTCTATGCCTTCTGCAATGACCAGAATACCTAGTTTATGAGCCATTTGAATAATTGATTCACACAGTATCAGTACATCTTTATCCTGCTCCATACTCTGAACATAAGATTTATCAATTTTCAAATATTCAATATCGAAACGCTTGAGATAGGATAACGACGCATAACCCGTTCCAAAATCATCGAGTGAGATCTTGATATTGGCATCTTTAAATTTCTGCATCTTAAGATCCACTGACTCACTAGAATCCATCAGTAAGTTTTCAGTAATTTCTATCGAAACAGCTTCCCCGGGTAAATCCAGTTTCTTAAGATAAGCAAACCAGTTTTTGAAAGAATTTTCATCAGATTTAAATTGCAGTGGAGATTCGTTAACGCTTAGCTGAAAGTCCACATTATGAGTTTCTCGCCAGACGTAAACCTGCTGCAAGGCTTCATTTACTACCCATTTTCCAATTTCAATAATTAATCCGGTTTCCTCTGCAATAGGAATAAACTGGTCGGGACTTATAATTCCTTTATCCGGATGCACCCAGCGAACAAGTGCCTCGGCTTTAAAAATTTCATCATTGGACAGATTAACAATAGGCTGGTAATACAACACAAATTGCTGTTTCTCTATGGCTTCCCGTAATTCATTAATCGAGGTAAGGCGATCGAGGGCTTTCTGTCGCATAGAATGAGTAAAATAACTATATCCATTTCGACCCTGTCTTTTTACCGTATACATAGCCTGGTCAGCCCTTTTTAGTAACCCGGAAACATCATCCGAATCATCTGGAAACAGGGTTATTCCAATGCTGCCAGAAATATAGATACCCTCATTTTCCAGTGTGTAGGGTTGAGACAGCTTTTTAAGTATTGCCTGTACAGTATTTTCAATAAGATTTATATCATGCAGGATAATGGTAAATTCATCCCCTCCTAATCGCGCCACTTCTCCATTTTCTTTTACACACAGCAATAAACGTTCGGCTGTTTCTTTCAGCATTACATCGCCAGCCTCATGACCCAAGGTGTCATTAACTTCTTTAAAACCATCTAAATCAAGCAGCATCAGCGCAATACAGGATTCCTGACTACTCTTTAAATTTATCAGGTGGTTCAATCGCTCAATAAATAAAGATCTATTAGGCAATCCTGTAATGGTGTCATAGTAAGCCTGCTGGAATATTTGTTTTTCTTTAGCTTTAATTTCCGTAAGATCTGAAAACAGCGCAACTCTTTTATTCACTCGCCCATTACTATCAAAATCTGTGTTTATACTAATCATGACAGGATACACTGAACCAAGCTTTCTTCTATTCCACAGCTCCCCTTTCCAGTGTCCGGTAGAATTTATCTGGTTCCACATTAAGTCATAGAATAATTTATCCTGCTGACCGGAGGACAGCATGCTTGCATTCTTCCCGCAGACATCAGATTTTAAATAACCAGTAATTCTGGTAAATGAAGAATTAACATCGAGTATGACACCATTTTTATCAGTCACCAGCATTCCTTCACTGCTTTTATCATAAACCAGAGAAGCTAATTGCAAATGTTCAGTTGCTATTTTTTGAGTGGGAACGGCAACAATTTGAGAAATATAACTAACGATTTTTCCTGCTTTATCCAGTTGAGGTATAACGGTTAATTCGGCAGCAATAATATCTCCTGATTGATGTTGAAACTCAAAATCTATAACAGCAGGATCATAGGCATCAGTCTCAATGGTATTCAGTAAAGTTTGACTAAGATTGAATTGATTCTGATGTTCAGTAATAAAATCGGGAAGATGAATTCCTTCTTGCTGATATCCCAGAAATTTAATTAAAGCGGGGTTAATATTTTCCAGCTTACCTGTAACGCTCGATAAAAACATTGACACAGGTGAAACCCTGAATAAATGCAGTGTATGTCGATCAAGCTCAACAGGATGATTTATATGCACATCATTAATCATAAATTTTTACTGACAATTTATAACACTCTATAAATGGGTAATTATCCCGACGTATCAATATTTAATGCTTTCCCTTGTTTGGACAAATTCAAGAAATTTTAATTCGGGCATCGGTCTTGCGACGTAAAAACCCTGCGCTTCATCACAACCTTCTGCTATGACAAAATCACTTTGCTGTTTACTTTCCACGCCTTCGGCAATAACCGTGAGACCCAGACTTTGCCCAAGTGCAATGATTGCTCGGGTAATGGCCTGATCATTGGTATCTACCAGCACATCACGTATAAAAGAATAATCAATTTTAAGTTTACTGATTGGAAACTGTTTAAGATAGGTTAATGAAGAGTAACCCGTACCAAAATCATCAATAGCTATATGCATACCAATTTCCCTTAACTCATTAAACTGGCTGACTGTTTTTTCGGGATGTTTAATCAGGTAATCTTCCGTAATTTCCAGCTCTATCAACTCAGGTTTACAACCCGTTCTGTCAAGTATCTTTCTTATTTTGAGAGCAAACTCATGATCCATTAGCTGCCGACCGGATATATTAATGGCCACTTTCAGATCAGTAATTCCTGCAGCTTCCCAGTCAACGATTTTTTTACAGCTATCCTCTAAAACCCACATCCCTATATCATCAATCAAACCAATTTCTTCAGCCAGAGGAATAAAACGACCGGGTGGCAATAACCCCTCTTCGGGATGAATCCACCGAACCAGTGCTTCAGCACCGACAATTTTATTAGTTTTCAATTTTATCTGGGGTTGAAAATGAAGTTCTAACTCATTATTGTCAATGGCTTTCCTTAATGCTGCCTCCAGCAGCACACGTTCAACTGCTCTTTTCGTTAAATCTTCGGTATACAGACTAAAACCATTTCTACCTTCACTTTTTGTACGATACATTGCCGAGTCAGCATTTCGTAATAAGGTTTCTGTATCATTGCCATGTTCAGGAAACAGGCTGATACCAATACTCAGGGTAATGGTAATCTCACGTTCACGTAACTTTAATGGCTGTTTAAATGCTTTCAATAATTTTTCTGCCAATTTTGATGCATATTTACTATCTTCCAGCTGTTCCAGAATAATGGTAAATTCATCCCCGCCAAGCCGGGCTGCAGTATCTTCCTTACGTATAGTATCCTTTAACCGTGCTGCAACAGCCTGTAACAATTGATCACCAACACTATGCCCCAGACTATCATTAATTTCTTTAAAATGATCAAGGTCGATAAACATCACGGCCAGGCCTTCCTGAGCCCGTTCAGCCTTTTTTATAGACTGCCTGAGACGATCCACCAGTAATAAACGGTTTGGCAGCTCGGTTAAGGTGTCATGGTGTGCCAGATGGTGTAAAGACAGCTCATTTCTTTTTAACTGTTGCTCGGTAATTTTCATATCAGTGATATCACGCCCTACACCAATAACACCCAGCAAGTTCCGATTATGATCATACAGCGGGGATTTGAGCGCACTTAATAAAACTTTTTTCCCGTCAGGATAGGTTGCCCATTCCTCATACATATAGGTATCATCAGCATGTAATGCGACCTGATCTTTAGCACGCAGATAACGCCCTTCCTCTTCACCAAACAAATCTATATCATTTTGACCAATAATATTATTCTCCGACAAACCCACCAGCTTGACAAATGCCTCATTACAACCTGTATAACATCCATCCTGGTTCACATAATCCTTATAGAAAATTACGTCCGGAGTTGAGTTTAAAACTGAGTTTAATAATGCAACCTGAAAACCTGTTTCTGCCTGTGCATTTTTCCGCTCATTAATTTCCAAACCTAAAGTTTTATTAGTTTCAACCAACTCCATGGTTCTTTTTTCAATCAGATACTCTCTTTGCTCAACCTCCCTGTTTAAGTTTTCAATTAAACTTTTGTTTTCATGTTGTAGCCGAATAGTTCGATTAAATTGAGCATTGGCATTACGGGTAAATACCGTCAACATAACCATATAGACTATTACTGATATGGCAATTATTTTTTCAGCAAAAGAGGGATTCATAAACTGAACACCTGCAAAGATAAAAGCCTGGGGGTAGGTATAGGCGATGAAAATGGGCAAATGACAGGATAAGACATACCCGGCCGCACTGACTACAGAAAACAACACCAGGCTCAATACAAAGGAAACTATAGAATCCTGATTGTAATACCCAAATAAGAAGGCCGACCCAAAACTAATGCCTAACAACCCGGTTAGAACAGTATAAGTATTCAACCACTGTTGAGTGGTCATCTTTTCAGGTTTGATCCGGTGTATATACCAGATTAATATTCTCAGCCCGGAGAAAGCCAATGCTCCGGTAACCATAATTGTTAGAAGAAAGCTGTTTACCCTGTCATGGAGCACTAAAAGAAGTAGCAGACTCATGACTATAATGGTCGCATTAGATGCCGGTGCCTGAATAAACAGGACACGTTCTTTTTCCAGTGCTAATTCAGTTTCTAAACTCATTCGAAAGTTTTGCTGCGTACTGATACTGTTTACCTCTTGCAATACCTTATTATTTAATAGCTCTATGGCTTTAGGTATTTACAGAAATCATATATTCAAAAACCTTTTCAGTCATTTGAACGCCATAGACTGGCCAAAACAAAGCTATAGCACGATAATTGAAAATCTAATTTAGAAAGTATAGGACAAGAAGTAGAAGTTTTGTAAAATTGTTCATTATAAAAAAAACTTATCAATAAAGCAGGATGATGCACTTTTTTATGTCGTTGTTATACCAACCACCATGCCGGGAGCATTCTTCTGGAGAAAGACAGGCTTTATCGAACATGCCAGAGAAACGGGGCTAGCCGATATGCCGCTAATGGATGTCGCTTACGAAAGGCATCATGCATTTAAACTGAATTAATTGAGACTACTTCAGTGAAACAGAAAGCATCTCAATTTATTCATATTTTAGTGGATAACTCTACTCCTTCTTATCTGTCTAAACTAGACTGCAAAATTGTAGTAAATGACTGTGAAATGAAATTAGCACTCTAGTGGATTTTACCAAATAACCGTCTATGCTTTATTTAACGCTGAATTATTTAAAATCCGCATTGTACCTTTTGGGTCAATTCAGTTTTATATTTAGAAAGGAAAGTTTGAAATAATAATTATGGTTCACACCATGAGATAAAGGGTACCTTTTTCTTGAGAAGCGATAATGACCAGGTTTATTTTTAAAGGCTTTGTAATTTCATTCATGGCCTTAGCAAGCATTGCTATTGCCGATGTTCAAAACATGACTTTTTTCAGAATTGGAACCGGAGGGTCTGGTGGAACCTACTATCCCATAGGAGGATTACTCGCCATGGCGGTAAGCAACCCACCGGGTGGACACTCCTGTGAACACGGTGGTAGCTGTGGAGTACCAAACCTTATTGCGGTAGCACAATCTGCTAATGGTTCCGTTGCAAACGTTACGGCTATCCAGTCTGGTTCACTGGAATCAGGTTTTGCTCAGTCCGATGTGGCTTACTGGGCTTATACCGGAACAGAAACGTTCAAAGGCAAGCCCCGCATGGAAAAGTTACGCACCATAGCCAACCTGTATCCAGAAAGTCTTCACCTTGTTGCACGAATTGGGTCAGGTATAAACTCCGTTCAGGATCTCCGAGGTAAGCATGTTTCCCTGGATGAACCGGGATCAGGAACATTAATTGACGCAAGAATTGTTCTCGATGCTTATGGACTCAGCAGCACTGATTTTAAAGCTGAATACATCAAACCCAACCTGGCAGTAGAAAGAATAATGCAGGATAAACTGGATGCTTTTTTTATTGTTGCCGGTTACCCGACAAATTCCATTAAGATTCTGGCTGCTGAGGGCAAAGCAAAACTTATTCCAATTGATGGTCCTGAAGCTAAAACCATGCTCAACAAACACCGATTTTTTTCTGGCAATAAAATTCCAGCAGGAACCTATGCTGGTATCGGAGAAATATATACCGTGAGTGTAGGTGCCCAATGGATGGTCGGTGCCGATGTTGATGAAGACCTGGTGTATGCCATTACGCGGGCTTTATGGAATAAAGCTTCCCGAAAATTACTGGATAATGGACATGCCAAAGGTAAGATCATTACCTTAGAATCTGCATTAGATGGAGTCTCGGTACAACTGCACCCAGGTGCTGAACGATATTATAAAGAAGTAGGGGTAATAAATAAGGGTGTCCAGTGATAATCGACACTTGATTGTTCCGGGTATAAACGATATGGCTATGAAATCTCGGCTACGTCATTTACTTGCCGGCTCCCTGACAACCTTACTGTCCATAGGGATAATACTGTTAAGTACTACTTTCATAATCTACTATGTAAACCAAACGCTGGGTGAAATAAAACATGCTTTGCCATTATCTTTATCCCAGCAGGAAAGTGATATCGACCTGTTGCTGAACGATGTTAAAGAACTGATTCACTCGGTAAAACTATCTCAGATCAATCACTCCACGCATAATCATGAAACGACTATTAATTTATTCAATAAGCTCGAAGATCGTTTAATATACATACGTGACAGATATAGTTTCAATGACCTTATTGGTGCAACAGAAATTCATGCTGCTGTAAATCCCGCTGTAATTGATATAAAACTCTGGCTGAATGAAGGTGTATACAATTTTGCTCCGGATTCTTTAGTCACTCTAAAATTAGTGGATCAGCGCCTTTCTGGTTCTCTGAATGAAGCCCAAAAACTTTACCTGGCTATATCCCGGAAAACTTTAGATATACTAAAATTTCAGTCAAACAGAATAGAAGAACTTCAAAATGCCACTGTCATCACAATTGCCATCTTCTCTTTGATGTCATTCACGTTAATCTATTTTGTTTTACGTCAACAATCCTCAGCATTGAAATTGAAACGTAGCGAGGAGAGGCTCAAGGATGCTATTGAGTCCATCACTGAGGGGTTCGTCTTGTGGGATAGTGAAGATCGAATGGTTATATGTAATTCCCAGTATAAATCCTTTTACCCATTAATAAGAGATCAACTAGTGCCGGGCATAACCTTTGAAGCTGTTGTTAACAAAAGTGCCCTGAATAATCATTATAAAACTGATGAATCAGTAGAAGACAATATTAAAAATCGCATTGAATCTCATCTTAATCCGGGTGATTCCCGGGAACAACTGCTAAGCGATGGGCGTTGCCTGCTTGTTACCGAGCAACGCACTACAGAGGGAGGAATCGTTGGTATTAGAACCGATATCACTGCTCTTAAAAAAGCGCAAGAACAGATACGTTTCAGGGCAAACTTTGACCCCTTAACCAGATTACCTAATCGAGCCAATTTCATGGATCATCTCGACCAGGAAATTAAAAGTATCAAACGATTAGAAAAAACACTGGTCTTACTGTATATAGATCTGGATCGTTTTAAAGCCATTAACGATACGCTTGGGCATTCCATGGGAGACAAGCTTCTTGTAGAGGTGGCACATCGTCTTAATAGCTGTGTTAGAAATACTGACATGGTTGCCCGGTTAGGGGGGGACGAATTCACTATTATTCTGTCTGACATTTCCGATGAAATGCATGCATCATTAATCGCTGAAAAAATCATAGCACTTTTATCAAAGCCATTCTTTCTCGAAGGGCATGATATTTATACCGGAGCAAGTATTGGCATTACCGTATGTCCGCTGGATGGGGATGATACCAGTACCTTGCTAAAAAATGCAGATATGGCTATGTATCAGTCAAAAGAAATGGGACGAAATACCTTTCAGTTTTTCACCCCGCAGATGACTAATCTAGCCAGACATTTTCTGGAAATTGATAAAGATTTACGCCGTGCATTAGAACAGAATGAGTTATTCCTTACGTTTCAGCCTATTCTCGACCTGGAGCAAAACCTGCTAGCGGGTGTTGAAGTACTGCTACGCTGGGAACACCCGCAAAAAGGACTGATAATGCCGGATACATTCATTCCTGTTGCTGAAGAAACAGGTCTCATTGTTGAAATTGGTGAATGGGTTTTACGCCAGTCCTGTATTGAAGCAATGAAATGGAGAGAAATGGGCCATCAACATATTCCATATCTGGCAGTTAATATTTCCATCCGTCAATTTAAAGGAGGTTTCTGCTGGAAGCGTGTAAAAGACATTCTGAATCAAACAGGATATCCCGCTAAGCACCTGGTTCTGGAAATCACTGAATCCCTTTTAATTGATAAGGATTTACAACTACTCAATGCATTAGATGAACTTAAGGAATCTGGAATCAGACTGGCAGTAGATGATTTTGGCACGGGATATTCATCATTAAATTATCTAAGGTGCTTCCCTGTTAGCATAGTCAAAATTGATCGTGACTTTGTAAGGGACATGGATGTTAATGAAAGCGATGCTCGACTGGTTGATGCAATTATATCAATGGCCCGGGCACTTAATTTAAAAGTGGTGGCAGATGGAGTTGAGAAAGAGGAACATAAAAAACTTCTGAGTCAAATGAAATGCGATCTGCTACAAGGTTATTTCTATAGTAAACCCCTCACTATCGATAAGCTCACCCAGGTATTAAATGATAATCCAGGGGGTGTAGTATAAACCGGGGATTCAGCCTCCGACCCTTTAATTACATTTATACGACACACTATTCACTGCAGTTTTATCTATAAACTCCTGCTCAAAGCAACTTTTAACAAAGACCAGCTATTTCTAATATTGATCTTTTCCACAACCTGATTTATTAAAATCAAGCATAATAAAAATTAAAAATGTATTCTAATTATTTATAGGCAGATTATCCACCCCATGCTGCTTCACATCTTAAACATCATTGCCCCTGTTTTCCTGGTCATTGCTGCAGGATTTATGACCGTTCGACGAGGCTATTTTGCAGATCACATGGTCGATGGTTTAATGAAGTTTGCCATTCTGTTCGCAGTGCCTTCTCTATTGTTTCAGGCAACCTCGACACTGGATTTGAGCACAGCCTATGACTGGCGCATTATGCTTGCTTTTTATACCGCAGCTGCTGTCAGTTTTGCTTCAGCCAGTTTGCTGGCTTACTGGCGTTTTAAAAAACACCCGGGTGAATCTATAGCTATCGGGTTTGGCGCACTATTTTCTAATTCAGTATTACTGGGCTTACCTATTTCAGAACGAGCCTGGGGAGTCGATAATATGTCGACGGTTTACACCATTATTTCTATCCATGCTCCATTTTGTTACCTGCTTGGCATTACTTCAATGGAAGTTTTACGCACAGATGGCCGATCATGGCCAGAAACCACTAGCGTCATAGTTAAAGCGATGTTTAAAAACAGCCTGATGATTGGAATTGGTCTGGGTTTCATGGTCAACCTGTCCGGTATGGTTATGCCAACAATTGTTACATCTGCAATAGAGATTATCAGTAATGCCGCTTTACCCGTCGCTCTATTTGGTCTTGGTGGCATTTTAACTCGTTATAAATTTTCCCATTCATTGGGAGAAGTAGGTACCGTTTCAGTTTTTTCACTTTTTATTCACCCTGCTTTAACCTGGCTAATATGTGACCTGCTGTTAGTCGATCAAGCCATCAGCAGAACGGCAGTTTTAATTGCAGCCATGGCTCCAGGAATTAACAGCTACCTGTTTGCCAGCATGTACCAGAGGGGTCAGGGAATTGCAGCCAGCGTCGTGTTATTGGCAACCGCGATGTCAGTCATATCAGTGAGTGGCTGGTTGTGGGCTCTGAATTGATATTATATTCAGACCTTAAATAAAATTCTTTTCAACTTAAAAACACAGGTTTCAATAAACAACTTTTAAATACTTATAATTGATTATTTGGAACTATTATAGATAAAGTTTAAATATCATCATTTTCTACAAAAAAGAATATTTATTAACATATTAACCTTTGACATATGTCATCCAATAGATAAATAAACTATGCTGAAATGGCTCGCGTAAATTAACACTTTAGACTATTTTTCAGCTAGCCAAAAGCTGAGTTTTATAACAAAAACTACATGCTAACTGGCTGTTTTTTATGGATTTATTTGAAATTAGTAAAATAATCATTCTCATAATTAAATTTCACAGCAAATGCAAAAGTTTTTTAAATTTAATTAACCTATGTTACCACTCTTTATATTGTAGCCATGTTCCAATTAGAAAGAGTTTTTACCCAGAATTAGTCCTATGAATTTATCAGCAATACTGGTCACTACAAAACCAGACAACACTCTTAATATGATAGAAACACTTAACAACATTCAGGATGTTGAAGTTTTTCATCATGACGAATCAACTGGCAAAATCATCATCATTCAGGAAGCTGAAGCAATACATGATGAAGTCAATGGCCTGAAAAAAATTAAAGCATTACCGGGTATAATTCTGGCTGATATGGTCGAGCATTATTTTGGCGAAGATAAAAACCTGTATCCAAGTTCTGATCTGGAAAATATCGATGCTACCTGTGGTACTCAGGTGGCAGACAGCTGCAGCATCCCTGAGTACTTAAACCAATAAACCGCTACATCTTAAACAATAAAATTAAACTATTAGAAATAGTACTGGCACCAGCCTGTTACTAACCTTTGGAGGTCAAATGTTAGAAGTCAATCGTAGAGAATTTCTCAAATCAAGCGTCGCCGCATCGGCAGCAGCCACTGTCGGTATTCCACTCACAGCTGTCCAGGCAAGCACGACCAGCGAAGCAGAACAAGACTGGCAGTGGGACAAATCAGTCTGTCGCTTCTGCGGAACAGGTTGTGGCATCATGGTCGCCACAAAAGAAGGCAGAATCGTTGCTACCAAAGGTGATCCGGATGCACCGGTTAACCGTGGTTTAAACTGCATCAAAGGTTATTTCAATGGCAAGATTATGTACGGTAAGGATCGCCTGACCAAACCCTTGCTTAGAATGACCGATGGTAAGTTCGATAAAAATGGTAAATTTAAGGCCGTAAGCTGGGATCGCGCTTTCGACGAAATGGAAAAACAGTTTAAAAGACATTATAACGAGAAAGGTCCTGCTGGCATTTCCATTACCGGTTCCGGGCAATACACAATTCCTGAAGGTTATGCTGCAGCCAAGCTAATGAAGGCGGGCTTTCGCAGTAACAACATCGACCCTAACGCACGTCACTGTATGGCCTCAGCCGTAGTAGCATTTATCCAGACTTTTGGTATCGATGAACCATCAGGTTGTTATGATGACATTGGATTGACAGACACCGTCATCACCTGGGGCGCCAATATGGCCGAATGTCACCCAATCCTGTGGGCTCGAGTTTCTGACCGAAAAATAGCAGATGAAGAAGGTTACAAGTTAATCAACCTGACAACCTGTTCAAATCAGACATCAGATATTGCCGATGTAGAAATCGTTTTCAAACCAGGCACTGATTTAGCCCTGTTTAATTATATCGGACGCGAAATTGTAAAACGTAATGCCGTTAATCACGATTTCGTTGACAAGCACTGTGTATTCGCAACCGGTCCCTACGATATCGGCTACGGCATGCGTGCAACCAGTAAATATGCTTTCGATGCTGAAAAAGATATTCAGGCAAAAGAGCTGGAAATCACGCTGGACAAAGACGAAGCAATTGCCCAGCGTAAAACTGCAGGCATGAAAGTAAAACAGAAAAATACCAAAAAGCCCGTCAAGCACTGGATGATTGAATTTGAAGAATTCAAGAAAGGTGTTGAGCCTTATACGCTTGATTATGTTGCCGAGTTATCCAAAGGTGACCCGGATGAGTCCATGGAAGACTACAAAAAGAAATTACAAATTCTTGCCGACACCTACATTGAAAAGAATCGCAAGGTAGTCAGTTTCTGGACTATGGGCATGAACCAGCACTATCGTGGTAGCTGGGTGAATGAGCAGGTTTACATGGTTCATTTATTACTGGGTAAACAGGCCATGCCTGGAAACGGTGCTTTCTCACTGACTGGACAACCATCAGCCTGTGGTACTGCCCGTGAAGTAGGTACCTTTGCTCATCGTCTACCGGCAGATCTGGTTGTCGCCAACCCTAAACATCGTGCCTTCAGTGAAAACCTGTGGAAATTACCCGCAAAAACACTGAACCCCAAGGTTGGTACGCATATCATGAAAATTCTACGTAGCCTGGAAGACGGCAAGGTAGGATTTAACTGGGTACAGGTGAACAACCCGTTCCAGGCATCTGCTAATGCTAATCACTGGATTAAGGCTGCTCGCGAAATGGATAATTTTATCGTTTGCTCTGACCCTTATCCCACGGTATCAGCCAAGGTGGCCGACCTTATCCTGCCAACTTCCATGATCTATGAGAAGTGGGGATTGTATGGAAATGCTGAGCGTCGAACTCAGGGCTGGCGTCAACAGGTAAATGCTCCAGGCGATGCACGTACCGATGTATGGCAAATGCTGGAATTCTCCAAGCGTTTCAAGCTGAAAGAAGTTTGGGGTGAGAAAAGCATTCCTGGTTTAAAATCCAAGGGTTTTGAAGACGGTAAGTTACCAAGTGTACTTGCTGAAGCCGAAGCCATGGGTTATTCACCTGAAGATACTTTATATGATGTTTTATTTGCCCATAAAGAAAACAAAAAAGTAGCCTGGCCTGATGAAGCCGTAGCCAAAGGACATGCTAACAGCACCTCCGACTGGTTAGGTGATGGCTGGTTCCCTGAAAAAGCATTATTCAACGAGTATCGTCAATTTGGCGTGGGTCATGCTCATGACCTGGCTGATTTTGATACCTATATGCGTGATGACGTTCGTGGACTGAGATGGCCTGTTGTTGATGGTAAAGAAACCATGTGGCGCTTTAATGAAGAATATGATTCCTATGCTGCTAAAGGCAGTGGATTTGATTTTTATGGTAAAGCCCTGAAAGCACTTAAAACCGGTAATCTCGATAAGCCGACCAGTAAAGGAAAAACCAAACTGGCGCATAAAGCGAAGATTTTCTTCCGTCCATATGCTGCACCTCCAGAGCAACCCGATAATAACTATGATCTGTGGTTTTCAACTGGTCGAGTTATCGAGCACTGGCATACAGGTACCATGACTCGTCGTGTTCCCGAATTACACAGAGCGGTTCCAACAGCGGTACTGTGGATGCACCCGGATGATGCCGGTAAGCGTAATCTGAGCCGTAATGATATCGTCTGGATCGAATCACGTCGCGGTAAGATCAAGGCCGTACTGGAAACTCAGGGACGTAACCGTCCGCCAAAAGGTTATACCTTTGCTCCATTCTTTGATGAAGGTGTTTTTGTAAACAAAATCTGTATCGATATGACATGTCCTATGTCTAAAGAAACGGACTTCAAAAAAGCCGCTGTTAAAGTTTATAAAGCATAAAGAGTAAACTTTGTGCCCTGCCGTTACCGGTGGGGCACAATATTTCTCAGATATTATATTAGATGAACTCTACTTCTCTTAAAGCACGTCGTAATTTTTTAAAAAAAGTTACTCAAAATACAGCTATTGCTGCAACTGGTGGCCTGGTATGGGCTTCTCTTTTGCAAAAAGAAGCGCGTGCAACTCCCTATGCCATCAGGCCACCGGGTGCTTTAAAAGAAGATGATTTTAATGCCAAATGTATTAAATGCGGACAATGCGTGACTTCCTGTCCTTATGATACTTTGACACTGGCGAATACCAGTGATCAAATTCCTATTGGCACACCTTATTTTATTCCGCGTAATGTGCCCTGTTACATGTGCACGGACATTCCCTGCATGAAGGCCTGTCCAACCGGTGCATTGACACCTGAGCTGGAAAAAATTGAAGACTCGCGCATGGGGCTTGCTGTCATCGATATCGAAAACTGCCTTTCCTGGTTAGGTTTGCGTTGCGAAATCTGCCACCGTGAATGCCCGGTTAAAGGTACTGCCATAACTGTAGAGCATCACCCACGTAAACTCAGTGATCATGCTATGTTTATCCCACTGGTACACAGCGATGCCTGCACCGGTTGTGGTATCTGTGAAAAAGCCTGTCCAACTGATGAAGCTGCCATAAAAGTGGTTCATCCAAAACTGGTACAGGGTGTGGTTGGAGAACATTATCGTCTTGGCTGGAAATATGACAGTTCCATTACCCAGCAATACGAACCCGAAGCATTGAAAAAAGATGTCCCTGTTGAAGCCGAGTCTACTGGACTCGACTGGTTAAATACGGGTGAGTTGTAATGGCTAACTCTGATTCAATAAACGATCAGCCTAAAATGGGCCCCAACGGAAAGCCGGTAAGGCCATTTGTTATGCCGGATAGTATTAGTGGCAAACTGAATGTATGGAAATACCTGATTCTGCGTCGGTTTGTACAAATCTCAACTTTAGTACTATTTTTCGGTTCAGCTCACTGGGCATGGAATTATAACGAATTACCCATAATCAGCGGTAACCTGTCCAGCTCAATGTTATTCGGATTTATTCCACTGGCTGATCCATTCGCCGTTTTACAAATTTTAGCGACGCAACAATCCCTGTTAACAGAAGTTTTAATCGGTGCACTGATTGTACTTGCCTTTTATTTTATTGTCGGTGGACGTGTCTGGTGCTCATGGGTTTGCCCTGTCAACCTGATCAGTGACCTGGCGGGAAAAATTCGTAAAAAGCTGAATATTCAAAACGCAATGCAACTCAGCAGAAAGTTTCGTTACATTATGCTGGCGTTAACACTGGTGCTTTCAGCTATTACCGGTGTAGCCGCATTTGAATGGATTAGCCCGATAAGCATATTCCACCGCGAAATAATATTCGGACTAGGTTCAGGCTGGGCCATCCTGCTGGGTATTTTTATCTTTGATGCTTTTATCCTGAAAGATGGCTGGTGTGGTCACCTGTGCCCTCTCGGCGCATTTTATTCAATCGTCGGCAAGTTCTCATTTCTACGCATCAGCTTTGACACTCCCACTTGCACACATTGCGTAGAGTGCACTAAAGTTTGCCCTGAACCCCAGGTTCTGGACTTAAAACTGGCGTCTAGCAAAGGTTATATCTCTGCCGGTGAATGCACTAACTGCGGGCGATGTATCGGCGTATGCCCGGAAAATACATTGCAATTTGATCTCAAATTATGGATGACACAAAACAACCAACAACACCTGCAGGCCGAAGAAGCCAGCAGAAATTCTAATAACCCTACTGAAACAGACCTTAGGAGAAAAGCAGCATGAAAATAAATAAGATACTCTTACTGAGCGGACTCGCAGCTATTATATTTGGTTGCAGCCAGAAACAGATAACAAATGATTATGTAGACCCGGCCATCATGAATGATATCAACATGGGCTTAAGCCAGCTAAGTGTGTTTGATATTCCCACACCACCAGTTGCCAAATTTGGCACTACTGAGCCAGGTGAATTAGACCGTTTACCCCTCGCGTACTCAACTCTACCACCACAAATAGGCCATGCAATAGAAGAATACATGCCAATTACCATGGAAGATAATGAGTGTATCGACTGTCATGATAGAAGAAAGCATTTAAAACGTGAATGGAGAGTGGGTAAAAAATTACCTATGCCCGATAATCATTATGGCTCATTTACAAGCCAGGGTGGTGTAGAAGATGTGGCTGGTGCTCGTTATAACTGCACACAGTGTCATGTTGTATTATCAGATGCTCCACCACTCGTTGAAAACTTGTTTTTCAAGTAAAGTAAAAACGCCTGTTATTTTTCTTGCTGCTGCTTAGTTAATTGTAACTAAGCAGCAGTCACAGCTTTGTTTTTAAAATGAGTGATTCTATAGACAAGTCTCGTCGGGGATTTTTTACCGGCAAGTTACTTACTCGTGAAGGACGAGAAGAGGTTAAAGTACAGGTAAAACGTCTTGGTCTTATTCCGCCCGGTTTAAGGCTCAGTATTTCAGCCAGTAACTGTCAAAACTGTGCAGGAAACTGTGAAAAAATCTGTCCTCAAAAAATTATAAAACTGCATCCAGAAAGCCACGATTTGGCAGGCCAACCTTATCTGGATTTCAACAATAATGGCTGCACCTTTTGTAGCGAATGCAACAAGGCCTGCCCTAATTTTACGACTGACCCGCTACACAGCCGACCAGATCTGGGAAATGCATTTCTGGATCAGGAAAAGTGCTATGCATGGCTCAATATTACCTGCATGTCCTGCATGAACAGCTGCCCGGTTGATCTCATCAAATTCAATAAAAAAAGAAAGCCATCCATTTCACTCAAAAGCTGTAATGGCTGTGGATTCTGTATCACAAATTGTCCTGCGTCAGCTATTAATATAAATCCAACTGCAAATAGCTAATTTCACATTGACTGCAAAGCCATAGTCAATACTATATCTTCGTAGTAATAACGAAAAATAGTAACTTGTAAATAATCAACCAAAGGAAAAAAATAATGCCTATAGATTTTGCACCTATGCCCGATGATAAAGGTTACTTCGGGGAATACGGCGGACAGGTCATCCCTCCACAATTAATTCAAATAATGGATGATATTAATGATGCCTATGAAAAAGTTAGACATACTGAAGCTTTTCAGCAGGAATTAGCTTCACTGAATGCCGACTACACGGGTCGTCCCAGTCCAATTTATTATGCTCAAAGATTGTCTGACAGTATCGGTGGTGCAAAAATATTCTTTAAACGTGAAGACCTTAACCATACTGGTGCACATAAGATCAATCATTGCCTGGGTGAAGCATTACTTGCCAAGCACATGGGTAAAACCAAAGTACTGGCTGAAACTGGAGCCGGTCAACACGGAGTTGCCCTGGCCACAGCCTGTGCTCTGGTCGGTATTGAATGCGAGATTCACATGGGACAGATCGACATCGAAAAAGAACACCCTAATGTCACCAAAATGAAAATACTGGGTTGTAAACTTGTGCCAGTATCACGCGGTACCCAAACTTTAAAAGATGCAGTCGATAGCGCTTTTGAAGAATACCTGAAAGACCCTGTCAATTCTTTCTATGCAATAGGCTCTGTGGTTGGCCCTCACCCATTTCCTAGAATGGTACGAGATTTTCAGAGTATTGTCGGACGTGAAGCACGTGAACAATTCCTGTCTAAACAGGGTAAATTGCCAGATATAGTCACTGCCTGCGTTGGTGGTGGATCAAATGCCATTGGTTTATTCACCGCATTTTTAAATGATGAAGATGTTAAATTAGTAGGCGTAGAACCTGCCGGTAAAGGACTGGATACCAACGAACATGCCGCTACTTTAACTCTTGGCAGTAAAGGCGCCATTCATGGTTTTGAATGCTACAATCTTCAAGATGGAGAAGGTAACCCACTACCGGTTTACTCTATTGCTTCCGGTCTGGATTATCCAGGTGTAGGACCTCAGCACTGTTACCTGAAAGACATCAAACGCGTTGAATACGAAACAGCTGATGATAATGAATGCCTGGATGCTTTTATGACCTTATCTCGCCTCGAAGGCATTATCCCGGCTCTGGAATCAGCACATGCTGTTGCTTATGCGATGCGAAAAGCAGCAACCATGAGTCCAGACCAGACTATTCTGGTTAACCTGTCAGGACGTGGTGATAAAGATGCTGATTTTGTAGCAGATAAACTAGGACTGTAAACAGGACATATACTCTTCCTTTTAATATCCACAGCCCGGGAATATATAACTCAGCTGTGGATATATTAATCCGTATTTCTCACCCGTAGGCAAAAAATACGGTAGATGTTTTATTGAGCAGTAAACCCTAGCATAAACCCGAATAATTGCTGAATACTCTGATCACCTAAAATATAGCCCGCGGTTATCCCATTATCGGTTATATCACTATCAAGTTTATACAAAAGCCCGGTATATTCACCACCCGATAAAACACCATCACTTAACAGGTCAGAATTCGTCACCGGTGAATCGGGTAAATGTTCATCGCCATTTTTAACCTGGAAAACTAACAACGAAAAATCTCTATTAGACAGGTTCCTCATTACCAATCCGAACATACTGCCTTTCAGGTAAACATTCTCTTTTAAAGTGCCCTGATAAAGCGGTGCTACCTGCAATACCTGATTAAAACTTGAGGTACTGAGTATACGAGTGGTAGCTGCAAAATCATATGCATCCATTTCAGCTTTGACCGTAACAACACCTTCAATTACAGAACTAACCTCTACGCTGGCTACACCATCAACGGTTATTGCTGATTCAACTCTGTCCACTCCATCTTCTGTAATGACAAAGTTAATAACAGTGCCATCAGCAATAACTCCTTGCTGCTGTAAGGGCTTAACCCTTACTGAGACAAGAGTCGAATCGACACCATTATTCAAAATCACATTGGGTGATGCCTGAATACCTATTTCAGCTGGCATATCAGGATCATCCATAATTGTTAAAAATGTTACATCTGAAACTGAATCTTCAAATATAGCAGTTAAACCAAAGACTCCCTTAGTGATCGCTTTAATTTCTCCCTTATTACCGTCACTATTGCTAATACTGGCTATATTATGGTCATCACTGAACCAGCTGACATCAGAAGTTAAAACCTGAACACTACCATCAGAATAAATGCCTTCTGCCTGAATTTGCATTTGTTGGTTAACGTATAGAAAATCACTATCAGATGTTAACTGTATCTGCTGCAATGTAGCAGAGGTTATATCTATAGATTTAGTTACAGAAACTCCATCCAGATGAGCACTAATTTCAACAGGGCCGGCCCTGGCTGCTTTAAACAGGACATTTTCACTGAGTCTGTCCACTATAGCCAGCTCAGAATTAGATACTTGCCATATAACCTGCCTGGAAATATCCACGCTACTTCCATCAGAATACAATCCTGTTACCTCTAACAGCTGATTAGTACCAGCAGGCATCTGGCTCGAAGCCAGTGATATTTCCATACTGTCAAGTGAAGCCTTGCTGACAGTCATCTCTGTAAACGACCTGGTATTATCAAGAGCGGCAATAATTCTGGTAGTCCCCTCAGCATTTGCCTTAAACAACCCCGGTTTTTCACCTGTAATATAACTAGTCTGTTTATCACTGCTTAACCACTGGACCTGATCAGTAACTTGTTTTTGAGAGCCATCAGAATAAAAGGCAGTAGCAGTAAACTGTTGCTGTAAACCGTGCACAACATTTAAGCCTGCCGGTTCTACTTCAATATTAAGCAGCACGGCATCGGTAACATGAAACCGGGTTTGAACACTTAACTGCTGGTATTTCGCAGAGATCTCAGCTACTCCCGGTTCAAAACCTGTCGCTATACCTTTGAAGTTTTTACGGTTATCAATATCAACTAACTGCTGATTAGCAGAGTACCAACTCACTAGCTGAGTAAGATCCTGTGTAGATTGATCACTAAAAATACCTGTGGCACTAAAAAACTGTTGATAACCAGCTGCAATAGCGGAATTAGTCGGTTGAATTTCGATGGATGAGAGGACAGCATCTGTAACTTCCACATTGGCTGACGCACTAACACCGGAAAGGCTTACCGTCAAATCACTAAAACCAACATTGATAGCAGTTACAAATACATCATCTGTATCAACCTGAATAATAGTATTGTTTTCGACCTGCCAGCTCACCTGATGAGTGATATCCTGAATACTGTTATCGCTAAAATACCCGCTTACTGATATAGGCTGCTTTGTTCCTTTCGCCAGGGAAGAGTTAAATGCATTAATTTCAATTCGGTCCAGTATTGCGGCATTCACCTTCAATGCAGCACGTGACTCAACACCATTTAGTGATGCACTAATAACACTGTTTCCATCAGAGTAGGTCATTACCTGAGAGGTAGAAAAAGAAGCAACCGGAATGTTGCTACTCTCCCAATTAACCTGATGTGTAATATCCTGTACTGAACCATCTGAAAAATTACCCATGGCCTTGTAATCTTGCCCGGTACCAGCAGCAATATCAGCCTGGACAGGAATAATTTCGAGAGAATCCAGTGTGGCCGGGGTAACCGTTAACTGTTTATTAACGGTTAAGCCATTAAATGCTGCTGTAACTGTCACCACTCCTGGAGCAACAGCTTCAACAGAACCCATTTCATCAACTACAGCTAAATCAGCTGCCTGGCTAGTCCAGATTACCTGAGTTGAGATATCTTTGGTCGTGTTATCAGAATAATAACCGGTCACTGAAAAGTTTAAGCGTGTACCTTTAGCCAGAGTATCGGTGTAGGGAGTCATAGAAATACCCTGAAGCTCAGGTTCAGTAAACATTATTTCCGCTTCTACTTTTTCTGGTTCTATTACTGCCAACTCCCCAGCTTCAGTTGTTTCAGATCCAGAGCTATCTACCACGGAAATAGCAGGAGGTACGATAATTACAGGATTAACTTCAATAGAATCTGGCTCACTTACCACCGTACCCGAAACAGGTTCATTCACGGTATTTTCACTTATTACATCATCTTTTATGTCGCTAACTGACTCCTGCACATCCTTCGAAACCGATTCAGAACCTCCACAGGCAGAGAGAATGACCACAGTAACCAGTAAAAAAAATCTAGACCTAGATCTTCTAAAGAATAGTTGAAGTTTATGATTGATCACTTAAAACCTGAATAATGAAAAACTAATATGGCAATAGTAGTTTTTACCAGCGTAAAAAGTGTGATGTCCTACTGATTTTGGTTAAACAGACTGCTTAACTGGCATCTGATATTTTATCTTTGTGCACCACATCACAAGATGACAACTATTTAAACTTAGCTTTTTAACCATTCATTACAAGCTGGAAAGTCTCAATCAATATAATCAACTCCTATATCCCTGCTTAACTTGTCATGGTAATACTTATATTTTATCTGGGTCTCAATCCCATGACAGTCAATACAAAAAGTACCTGTAATTCCCTTTCTTCTGAGAAAACTATTTAATACATTTCCTTGTTGATTACTTCCTTTTCCCTGAAGAATGCTACTATCAGCACCTTCATAAGTTGATTCCCAATGGTGGGGTTCATGACAGGTGATACAAGCTATAGCTCCAAATTCAGCTATTTTTTCATGTTCATCCAGTAAAGGCATAATTTCTGGATCAGAACGTAACACAAGATCTTTTGAGGGATGATCAAAGTATTTTACCAGGGAATCCTTTGCACTGCCTTTTTCATGGTGACAATCCAGACACATTTGGTCCCTTTTAAATATTTCTTCTTTACCTTTATATGGCAAACTAGATGCTGAAAATAAAAAATTATCGTCTGTTTTGGCTTGATGCATACTATGGCAACTTCCACATACTCCTGCCTGCTGTGTTGTCTGCTCTAATTTATTGAGACTATGTTCAGCTGTTATTCGTAAATCATGATCAGTATTATAAACTGCATTATTTCCTTCATGACAGTTACTGCATAACTCTCCATTCTTATATTCCTCATGTAACACGGGGGTACCCGATTTTCCGCCATGTACGCTATGACAACTCAGACAGGTTACTTTGGAAATTTCCTTTCCATCTATTTCAACAGGCTTTTCAAGTTCTACATTGACGACATGAACCCCTTTTTTTCTGGCTTCTTTTTCATCTTCAGCATGATGACGTTGATGACAGGTCGAACAAAGCTTTTCAACATCATCTGTGCTTCGTGTTAACAACTTTGAATCTTCTCTTCCATTATGAACTGAATGGCAAACCTGACAGGTGACCTGTTTGATTTTTTTACCATCAATCTCAACCGCTTCATCTATTTTAATATTAACGGGATGAACACCTTTTTGCCTTGCCTGTTCTTTATTCTCACTGTGCAAATTTTCATGACAGGATTTACACAGTTCATTATTGTTAAATCCGGATATTAATAATGATTTACTTTCTGCCCCATGAATTTGGTGACAACTTTGACACAGCATTTGAAGTTGCGATCCCGTACTGGCACCGGCATTCTTAAGCTCAGCAGGTAAACCCTTTTGTAATTTATCTGTACTGGCATAAGCTTTTGAATCAACAGCAGGTGGCTCCTTAAGGTAAATACCTACAGGATGATTAACTCCGGTTAAAGGAAAATTTTCATCGAGAGCACTATCCAGCTTTGACTGGTGACATTTCTGGCATAAATCTCCCTCATTATTTAACACACGAAGCCATGGATTTGCATGAGATTCATACAGGGTCTCAGCTTCATCAATACCGGAGGTATGGGGAGTATGACAGCTTCCACAGGATAATTGTTTATCGGCTAATAATGGAAACTGTGCAGAAATTTTATCCTTAGACTGTGTCGTATTATTTTTTTTATGATTAGTTTTATGGTGAATATCAGGGTGTTGCTCACCTCGTCCTATGGCGTGGCGTGAATCTATAACAGCTCCATGATGACAGCTGTAACACATATTTTGACTGGCTACAGGTAGCACTCCATCCTGTTGTTTCTGTTCAGTGCGGGCCTCTTCTGCCCATGAAAAATGGCAAATATCACAATTTTTGCGGGATGTTTTATTTTTCCCTGAAGTAATATTTCCAGGCAAAAGCACGCTACTCTTTGCGGATGTTGTTTCAACCACTTTAATCGCATTATCAATAACATCAACAATATACAAATGTCCTTTAAACCAGTTCAGGCCGACAGGTGATTTAAAACTTACCGCAGTGTTTCCATCAACTGATAGCAATCCCGTAAAGCGACCATTTTTAAAAATAGAAATTGTGCCACGATAACTGTCACTGATAAACATGCGACCGTCATCTGCAAAGGTAATGCCATTGGGACGGTATAACTCTCCGGGTGCAACACCAAATCGAGATACCTGTGTAAAGTATCTACCCTTGCGATTGAAAATCTGTACCCGACCATTCAGCACGTCAACCACATGCAGATAACCATCACGATCTGATGCTATATGGAATGGAAATTGAAACTCAGCTTTTAGTTCACCCCGCCTCCCCCAGCAAATAGCAGCTTGTTTTGTAATCAGATTAGTCTGGCATAGCTGATGATTTTTTCGATCACTCCAGGTGACCACATCATCCTCGACAACCAGTCCGGACGGTTCTGGTAAACCGGCTGATTTAGATTGAGAGATTAATGGAATATTTTTTACAAACCATCCACGCAACTCAAATACTGCAAGTCGATGATTCCCCGTGTCTGCAATAAAAACTCTATTACCCTCAATGGCCAGGGCCATGGGCGAATTCAACTCTCCTTCTCCACCACCTTTTTTTCCAAAGGTATATAGCCGCTTACCTTGCTCAGAGAGCACGACAACCCGGTGATGACTTCCATCCAGAATATAAAATCGTCCATCCTGTGAAACGGCAATATCTGAAGGCTGATCCAGGCCAGATCGATAAATTTGAATAGATTCAAGCCGGGCTTTACTGCCTTCAGCAGTTTGAGATACCAGTATTAACAAAAATAATAATGGAAGCAGCAAACTTGATTTTGACGGTGAGATGAAAGCTTCCATTTTTACCTTAACAGGTCGCTCATTCTAAGTCTGTCACCGTCTTTTTTATATCGCCCAAAAAACTGAGCAATGTCATTGCTGGTAATTGAATGAGTTTGTTTCTGATTGGCTCCAAGTAATTTAAAATCTAACACCTTCTGATTTTCACTATGGCACTTATCACAACTCAGTCCCTTTTTATTTAGTGGTTTATGTAAGCTGGCTTTAAGTCGAGCTTTTTCCTCTTCCGGCAAAGTCTTCCATTTTTTTTCTACTTCTATAGAAAATTTTTCATCCTTGAAAACCACAACCTTTTTACCCTTATTAAAAGGAGAAATTTTAGCTCCAGGTCGAGGTAATATTGAAGTTTTCACCTTTTCAGCCTCAGTATGAACAGAGCTGTAAACATCAATTACTTTCCCCACATTCGGATATCCATAAGCAAGCCATTTATTTTCCAGCTTCAAAACTTGATTGTTCAGATGACAGGTTTCGCAACTGATATATTTAGTATGCATATTAAGAAAACTTCGATTTCGTTGATTTACCTGATGTGGTTTCTCAAGATGACAGTTCTGGCAAAATGGTTTTTTGAGTTTGTCTTTAATTTCTTTTTTATGATGAAAAGGATTAACCAAAAGATCTTTATTAAGTTTTACCTCTTTATGATCCCTGAGTTGTTTTAAAGCTTCCCTTACATTTTTTTCGGTAACATTTTTACCATCAACCAGGTCAATAAATAAATTATCAGCCATTGCTGAAAAACTGAGAAACAGATAGAGATTTACTATTAGTAATTTAATCATCAGCTTTCTCACCCGGACTGACATCAGCTTCAGCTTTGATTTTAGAGTTAGCAGATGGCTTTCTGGCAACTGCTTTTTTTACCGGCCTTTTATTCCGCGGAACTTTACCTAATACATTTTTCTGGAAATGGCCACCCCCGACTACGGCAAAAATAACATTTTTCTTTTTACCAAATATTTTCCATAAAATAGTACCTCCACCTAATATTATGAGTACCGGTAGAAGTGCTGCCAGAGCTTTCACCCAGTTTGATTCCATGCGGGACTGATCCAGTGGTGAATCAGGGTGTAAAAATGGAATAATATCAATATCATGTAAATCGGTTTTTACAAAACCGGTATTTAACGGGTTGGTAGCAAAACCATGGCAACCAGAAGCAGCACAGGTTTTAGCCAGATTATCAGTGTGCGTCGACGCTTCAGGATCATCATGTCTTTTCACGCCATGACTGAAACCTTCAGGTGCATGGCAATCTATACATGAGGCACCTTCTTCCACCCCTGATTTTAACAGTCGACCATGCAAACTCATTTCATAACTATCACTGGCCAGCACAAACCTGGGACTAACCAGATTTTTCTCCCCGGTCTTTTTATCTTCAATTTCAACTTTCACCATACGTTTTTGATCAGCATGACAGTCATTGCACATTTTATTCTTATCATTTTTACCCCAGCGCGAACCGATAAAACGGCGCAATATATGCCCACCAAACTGATTTAACCAGACCTCACCCTGATGGCAGTTACCACACTCGGTATCAAGGTGTGCAAACGAGTCCTTGAATTTAGGTAGGTCCTTTTGACTAATGTAAAGCTCATTAGTATGGCAACTGCGACAGGAAGGATAGACATCCAGTGACTCTTCAAGACGATTACCACCGGTTAATCCTTTACTCCAGCCTTTGCCATGGGCAGACTGCTGAAATTCTTCTACTACTTTTTTATGTGAATAGGCTTCTTTTCCTGACGGTTCTTCCACGTGGCAGGACTCTGCACAATCGACTTCTCCGTTTTCCTCTTTATGCGGAAAATACTGTATCTTACGATGACAGTCTTTACACGGAACACTGCCGTGCAGAGAACTGAAATAATGTGATTTATCAATCGATGAATTTCGTAATACGCCATTTTCATCAACATATTCAAGCCCTTCCAAAGCATGGCAGGTAAAACAACCATCCGGGTCAGGGTGTCGTTCTGCAGCTCCCACCTGCGTAACAACTATCATCAACAGAATAAGCCCGAAAATGATCCCTATCACAACCCGCTGCCAGCTACTAACCTTCCAGCCTTTCTTTTTAAGATCATGTACGGCTTTCCACTCCGGGTGAGGAAAGTAATCAGCACCCTTCTTTTTACGCTTGGGCTCTACGACACGTGGCACAGCAACCCAGTCAATGGCATGCCAGTCACACACATCAACACATTCATGACAGGACATACAGGAATGCTGATCAACGACGGCAATCCTATCGATCATTTTGATCGCCCCGGTCATGCAATTGCGTGCACAGATATTACAACCAGTACAACGACTACGCTCAACACGGATATGGCGGGTAAAGCGGAACATTGAACCCAGTCGATTGACCAGCCCATCCATGGCTCCAATTGGACAAAGAAACTGACAGTAGGCTCGACCTTTAACCGCAAAAAAACCTAACAGAAATAACAGGGCCAGGTTGACCAGACCAACGGCAGAAAGGATAAAAGCAATGCCCATAAAATCACCGCTGAAAGCCTGAAATATTCGTGGCACCGTTACAAAATTACACAGCGTACAGGCACTGATTCCGAGCATCGGCATCAGCACCAGGTAAACACTAAAATACCCATAACGAATCGGTACCTGCGGTAAACCACGAAACTCAATTTTCCAGCGATCAGGAATCATTCGACTAACCAGCTCCGGAAAACCACCCATCGGACAAATATAACCACACCACATCCGTCCAAAAAAGAAACTGGTAATCAGGATAACGCTCAACGCAATAACGCCTATCCAGGCAACACTCATCTGATTCCCAAGGTCTTCCAGCGTCATACCGGGGAAATAGAGAAAAAATCGGCGTACACAAACTTTACCGCAGAGATCGGAGTTACCAACAAGGCTGGGTAAAAAGACCCAGGGTGCAAGAATGGCAAAACAGGCAAGTATGATAATAAAATACCTGTACTTCTGACCATTCGGAATTGCTAATATCTGATTAATTAAATTCATGACATCTATAAATCAAATTTGTGGCAAACCAGACACAAGGTGCCATCTTTTGCGGGTAGTCTTAATAACACTTCATACTTGATGCGCTGATAAGAAAGGTCTATTTCCTTGTCGCTAAGCCCTGCTAACTGTTTCAACCGAGATTCTTTATCTTCCATCACTACGCTATTCCAGGCATGTTTCTCATAACCAATACCTAGATCAAGGCTTCTATCCTGCACCAGTTTTCCAGCTGCTTTGTGCACATCCAGTACCCCTTTTTCATGTACAGCATGGCAGCTTATACAGGTTATTGATTTTCCATTCAGCGGAAGATTAACCTGGTGTTCAAGCTCATATTTTTTTATCCGCTCTAACATGTCATCATCGACTTCCAGCAAATGATTGTTAGCATTAAGATGAGGCGTTTTTAAATGACAACCGAGGCAGAGTTTTTGCGGGGGTAATCTAAACTCAAAATCTTCACGAACATATTTATTCCCGGGATCAGGAGTTTCTACATGACAATATTTACACTTCTGTTTTTTTAATTCACCTTTATCATCCAGAAGCTGATGAATATTTTCCCTCTTATTTATATCTCGATCATGACATTGATAACAGAAATCAGTGAGCTTTGGATAGGGTCCCTGCCTGAAAAAATTAACGGCATCTTTATCTACTTCGTCAAACGAAATTTTTTCAATATTTTTTATACCGTGACAGGTTTTACAATCAATCTGGCCCTTTTTATTTAATGGAAACTTTTCAGCTATCATCATTGAATCAGGCACATCCACATCCACCACATGATGTAAAGGCGGGAGTTTAATTTCTGCATGGGAAACTGTTGCAAAAAGCAGACATAAAAACAGTATCATCATGCTCACATACCCGCCTGCACGGCTTCACCATGACTGTGGCATAACTGACAATCACCCGCTATTTTATGCAATCCGGAAAGTCCATTCCCCGCATCCAGCTCTGCATCATCCAGCAATACATTCATCTGATGGCACATAACACATAACTCGGCATTATTACCGGAAGCATTATTTATACTATAAGGTTTATTGCTGATTTCCGGATCAAGCTCACCCAGACCCTTCTTAGAAATATCAATAATCAAGCCTGTATTATCAGTACCATGCATTGCATGGCAGTCAGTGCATTCGACAAAACTATCATACCTGTAACCTTCTCGTAGGCCTGCATAAGTTCTTTCACCTGTACCTGCTTTCTCACCATGTTTATCAACGTATTTATAATTATCAGACATCGCGATCAGCGGGTTTTCATAGTCAACATCCAGTTCAAAACCTGTTTGCTGATGGTCTCTATTATGACAGCGTAAACAAAATTCAGAACTTGACGTATAGGGCGTGTAAAGTTGCCGGGAATCTTTAAGTCTAGTTAAATCACGATTTGGATCAAAGTCACCATTCATGTCTGAAGCCAGGTGACACACCACACATTGGTCATCTTTTAAAGCTTCAGTATCTTCTGAGATAAAGGTATGACCATGTTTACCCTCAACGATTGGCCTTTCAGCTAAATCAGTACTGTTATGACAAAGTAAGCATTTCCTGGGTTCAGAAGTCCCATTAGTGCCATGACACCCGGTACAACTTTCATAACCCTTGCTTTGTGCAATGGGACGAATGGAATCAGCCTGCTGGTGAATTGAATTCAAACCATGGCAGCCATCACATTCGACTAAACCCCATGCGGAACCACCTCCTCCATGAGATTCTGTTAATATCAGGTTGCCACTTTCAGACGATACTGTTTCGTCCTTAGCTGAATCACTGCAGGCTGTCAGCAGTAGACTCAAAACTGGCAACACATACTTCAAGATTATCATCGTGAACCACCTCGATGACAATCAGCACAATAACCAGCATTGTGGCAGCGTGAACAGGAGTAGGCATTCATACGTGAATCTATACCGTGGGTATTGATATAACCTAATTGATGCTGGCGCTGTTTTGATCTGTCACGCCTAAAATGACAATCTGTACAAAAAGACAATTTAAGGTGGCATGTCTGACACTCACCATTGTCCAGCCGGGAATCTTCAGCATGCTGGTCGATATAATCAAAATTATGATTTTCAGGCCAGATAACCGTTGGGTCATTGTGGCAAAGCTCGCATTCATAAGGAGCCTTCTGCTTATCCACATGACAGTCATGACAAATCGCTTCCAGCGGTTCATTGGAAATCGTCGTTATTGATTTAACCAGTTCAGCATTAACGACCTTATTACGGTTAAATGAGTGACATAATAAACAGGGGTCACCCTCCTGCTTCATCACATCCATGTGTGCATTATGGGGATAAAAAATATCAGCACGATCATGTCGTTTTTGCCACCAGGATTTATCTTGCGGATTACTGTTAGTATCCGATGCATTTCCTGCAAGAGACATCATCAGAAATAACATCAACACGCTAGTACAACGAATAAGTTTCAACTTATTCATTTGACCAACCCTTAATTCGATCATCAAAACGGTAACTCAATTTCAGTCCAAATAGATATTCATCATCGACATGACTGTTCCACACCCTGGAAAGAAAAAAAGTAAAATACAGATCAGAACTCAACATTTGCTGGAAATCTGCTTCAATGGCCACTGCCTGGTTATCACCACTCAACCATTTCTGTTGATGCTGAATTGCCGCACTAAATCTTGATGTAATTAATGGTGAAAATGAATAATTCGTTTCACCGTATACTGATAAAGCGCTGTCTTCATCCAGCTGAAGAAAATCTACCTGAGCCAGATATTCGGTTGCAGAATATTTATTTAAGTCCACACCTAATGTTAAGCCATAGCCACTTTCTCCATGTTCTCGTAAAACCGTGCGGCCTTTGGCACTCCAGTTTGTTGTAGCGCTGGAACTAAAAAAATAGCTTGCGGTCAGGGATGTTTGTCGTCCCTTCACATAAACGGAATAAAACTGTTCTCTAAACGATAATTCAGGGTCATCAAGAGAAAAGGTTTCATAGTCAATTTGTAATCGGCTCTTTTTTTCTAAATCACCATAGAGTTTTAATTGAAGCTGTTCGGTACTCTGTTCACTGGTCAGGTAGCTACCATTAAAAACGAGTCCAAAACCCAGAAATACACTATTAGTTACTTCACCTGAACTACTCAGTCCCCAGTTCAGACGAGTTTCATGCTGCTTAGTTTCTGATTTCTCATCTTCCAGGCGCTGCCAGCCAATTCGTGCAACCGATGATTTGAATACAATGTCAGAAGATATCCGGGGAAACTGGATAGGTGAAAAATGAAAATCAAAACCATACAGTGCTTCACCACTAACCACGGCATAATCATCAATTCTGGAAGGTTTTCCTGCATACATATTGAGCAAAAAAGCATCATTATCTGAGCTTAGTAATGCGCCATCCAGGGTATAAAAACCTAAACTATCTGCTCGTTCAAAACGGCCCAGTTTATAAGTTGAGAGTAGTCCGTCCAGTTTTTTTGAAAAATACATCTGGTACACATTAGCTTCATTTTCATCATCCTGACGCAAAGCCAGGCTTAAACCCGACTCAACACCATTGACTTCATCAACAAAACGAATTTCGGCATATTCTTCGACAAAACCCATCGAATTATTAAAATAGGTATCGGTTTGAACACGGCTATCAACCTGCCCATAGAGTCCAGCTTTTGCAACGCCCGGCATTAATGACAACAACATCAGAAAAAATGAACGCAAAGGAATTTTCTAAATCCTTTTATGCTGATTACTACTGAGTTCTTCCTGTCCACCTTTTTTCATAACAGCCCAGGAGACCAGGGCAACAAGAGCAACCGCACAACTGCCACAGGTATTACAGTGCCCTTCCCTGGTCACTGTACAGTTTGTAGACATTGCTATATGAGTCACAGCCAGTGAAGCGCCAGCAGCCCAGGGTGCCAGCTGCTTCAATCGACCGAGTTTTTTTGACTTAAAGTCCATCGTTACTTTCTGATAGAAACTAATTTGAAATTTCTAACAACAGTCAGTAACAGTCCAAACATCAGCAACAAATAACCCGGGCTTCCACCACTACCCTCTGAATCATCACTGTCATCAGCAGGTATCGTGGAACTGGAATCAGCTACTTCAGTTGTGGTGTAGTAACTGAAATGAGTCGTTTGAAAAACAATATAACCCGCTTCCATGTCTGTTTGAGCCCGCACAATTAAGATATCTGCAGGATCAATAAGTGACCAGTTTTCTCCATCAGTCGATGTAATAATATTGATTTTTGCAGCATCACTACTGCTGCCGCTATAAGGCAGTTTTACGAGTACAGCAGAATTGAATGATGTTTGTTTTTCTCCGGAAGGTTTATTGAACTGCAAAGAAAATACTTCAGCCCCGGCAACCAGGTCACCAAGACCGGCTGCAGCTGCATTAGCACTGGCATTATCATCGGCAAGGCTTACTTGAAGCGTATAATCTGCAAAATCTTCATCATCTGAAATAACGATGACATCACGAATCGCAAAATCACCCTGACGAGACTGGAACAGGAATGCATTGGTATTTCTTAACTGGTCAGCCAGTTGAGTCACATCATCAGCATTTGATATGCCCGCTGAGGCCATCGCCTGATCTATCAACTCGGTCACTGTATGCGATTGAGCCGCTGCCGTTGCAGCATTTGCTACCGCAGACTTCAGCGCAGTCATGGATGGATCAACCGTACTATAAGCCAGAATATCGGATACATTAGCCGTTACAACACCAGTCTCAGCATCCATTTTCATGTAGGGGTAATCGAAAACAATTATGCCATCAGTAACCAGTTTGGGATCAACAATAGTGGTTATTTCATAGCTGTTATCCTCTCCAAAGATTCCATCATCAGAAACCAGTGCGCTGATGGTCGTGCCATCCTGCTTATAGCTATGACATTCTTCACACTGCACCGAGGAAACGGCAGGACGGGTATTATGTGAAATCAGGTACTGGTTGGGCTCTGACCAGACCAGAACGGCATCAGGATTTTCTATATCCATACTTTTGAGCACCTTGTCATAAGCCAGTTTCAAGCCAGCAAAACCTTCATAATCTTCAGGGTCGTTATATCGAAAACTACCATGAGAAATTCTTCCACCCACTTCGGCAAGGGTTTCACCCGTTTCAGGATCAAAAATAGCGCCCCCCGTTATGTCACCTTCATCATCTTTAATTTCTCGAAAAACACTGTTGCGCTGAGTCTGGTTCAAAACCACTCCTGTCGTATTATCTTTCCAGAAATAACGCGGTTTTGGCTTATAGGGAACAATAGTCTGTTTACCGTTCTCTGCTTCTCGATAGCGGAACATTGGCTCAAAATCTCTGCCTCTAGCCGCTTTATCAGTGATATGACAGGCCTGACAACTGACCACGTCAAGATGGGCTTTGGTAATTTTTTCAACTTCACCAGCGGGTTGTCCACTCATGTCTCCACTGAGCTTCCATAGTGTTTCATGAGCCGCCTGCATATTGGTTTCCCCGGATGGGTTAGCCTGAACAGCCAGCTCTGCATCAGAGTTATCATGACAATACTCACAGGATTTGGCATTCGGGTTGTAATCACGATCATTATGCACATCCATATCAGAGTTCCCTTTCAGAAAATCATGACTGGCATTCATATCTGCACTGGCTGAACTGGGGTTATAATAATTACGTGAGTGACAGACATTACAATTTTCTATAGTGCGTGATTCACCATTGGCTTCTGTCCATGTTTTACCTTTATGCACATCGTCCTGGTAGTCTTCAACAATGAGTCCATCATCATCAAGATCAGCCTCGGCATTTTCTCCAAAACCGTAAAAACCACGACGTGAATTACTGGTTCTATGACAGGCCATGCAATTGTCATTGGCTGAAAAGCGCAACATGGGAATTGCCACTTTTCTTTCGTCATCAAAAGCTTCAGCATTCCAGTTAATGATCGGCTCACCGGTCGTTTCATCAAACACTACTTCCTTATCGGAAATCTCACCGTCTTTAGGCATTTCCATACCGTGATCTAAAGTTACCATATCTTCACGTTCAAAGGATAACAGTGTCCGGTCTTCCCCTTCATCATCTTCAATATTCAGATTCAAAACCTCAAGAATAGCTGTATTGGATTCCCGAAAATGCCCCTGATCAATCAATACTCCACGACGAACGTTACTGGCCATACTCGATGCACTTCTGGTCTCAATTTCCGCATCCATCACCACAAGATTATTCAGGTCAGCGTGACATTTGAAACAGTCATTTTCTACAACACCCGATTTTTTCCAGTCCCATTGGCTCACCACATCAGAATCAACGTGATGATTATTTTCATCCGTTCCACGGTTATAATAGTCACCATCGAACTCCGCAACGGTTGATGGGTCAGTCTCATCATAACGATTTCCATTGCGATCCTTCTCCATCCAGCCACCACCGGCATGGCAACTTTCACAACGCATGATCAACCCCGCACTACCATGATCACCAAAATCATTGGCACTGCTGTTAGATTTTTTAGCCAGTGAATCAGGGTTATTACTACCCATGCAGTTATATCCACCATAATAACCGGGGCCAACCAGTTGACTAAGACCTATCCTGGCACCAAAATCATCACTGGTTTCATCTCGACCCTGCTCGATATGAAAAGCATGAGTAATTTTTTCATAGTCATGGCAGGAGCCACCACAGCTTTCTTTTGGACTATAGGCTTTGCCACTGTCCAGCACATGATTTCCATCTTCATCATACAAAGGGATAGCAATATGAAGAGAGGGTTCATCATAGACATTTGCCCTGGCTAACCCTGTCATACTGAATAGAAGCCCTGTCAAAACAAGACTGATTATTACTCTTGTCCGAGCCCTTTGATAAAACAGTGTGCTGGTTGATATCATTTTTATACCTCTCATTTTCATTTTTTCTTACTCAGGCTTAACTGCAATTAAAATAAAGCTCTCAGTACCGATTAAATTTGTTGGAGGTATTATCCAGAAAATTGTTTAAAACTGGAATGCGACAAATTGTCACAGTCAGAAATATTTGACAGTTTTTATCCAAGACTAACTAGGCATGTTATGGGCTTACCCGTATAATCACGCCCATGACTGAATACCTGCTAATACTCATCAGTACAATTTTTGTTAATAATATTGTGCTGGTTAAATTCCTCGGCCTATGCCCGTTCATGGGGGTTTCTCGTAAAGTAGAAACCGCCATCGGCATGAGTGCGGCGACTACCTTTGTTTTGACCTTATCAGCCGTTCTCAGTTATATCGTTAACAACTGGGTGCTTGCCCCGCTTGATCTTGAGTTTTTACGCACCATTGCTTTTATCATTACCATTGCCGCCGTGGTTAACTTCACCGAAATGGTGGTACATAAAACAAGTCCTCTACTGCATAACGTGCTGGGGATTTTCCTGCCATTAATCACCACAAACTGCGCAGTTCTTGGCGTCGCTTTATTAAATATTCAGGAAGATCATACTTTTCTGGAGTCAGCCTTTTATGGATTTGGAGCCGCAGTGGGTTTTTCCATGGTACTGATCCTGTTTGCTGCCATGCGTGAACGCATCAATGTAGCCGATGTTCCTGCTCCATTTCAGGGTGCAGCAATTGGCTTGATTACTGCCGGCCTGATGTCTCTTGCCTTTATGGGCCTGGGTGGACTGGTTAAAGTATAGTGCCTTTTCTATTATGCTAGTTCTTATCGCCGTTTTAACATTAAGTTTCATTGCCGGAAGTTTTGGCCTGATTCTGGGTTATGCCGCTATTCGCTTCAAGGTAGAAGGGAATCCGATCGTCGATCAAATCGATGCGATTCTGCCTCAGACTCAGTGCGGCCAATGTGGTTACGCGGGTTGCCGCCCCTACGCAGAAGCCATTTCCAAAGATGAAGCACCCATCAATCAATGTCCTCCGGGGGGTGAATCAACCATTATTGCTTTAGCCGATTTACTCGACATGGAGGTGCTTGAGCTTAATGAAGAAAATGGTGCACACAGTGACATTCCACTAGTCGCCGTCATCGATGAAATGAACTGCATTGGCTGCACCCTGTGTATTCAGGCCTGTCCGGTCGATGCCATATTGGGATCTGCTAAACACATGCACACAATTATCGAAGATGAATGCACAGGCTGTGAACTCTGCCTCCCACCCTGTCCGGTAGATTGCATTGATATGGTTCCAATAAAACAGACACTGGCTGACTGGAAATGGTCCGCACCCGAAACGCTATCAGGTAATCAACATGCCTGATAGCGTTTATTCATTCCATGGTGGTTTACATCTTGATGATCATAAAAGTGAATCACTGACTCAACCTTTGCAAATTGCCAGCTTTGCAGATGAATTGATTCTTAAAGTAAGCCAGCATATTGGTGAACCCAATACGCCTGTTGTGACTATAGGTGACAAGGTAAAACGCGGGCAACTACTGGCTGAATCATCGGCATTAGTCAGTGCTCCGGTACATGCCCCGACTTCAGGCACAGTCAAAGCTATAGAAAGCCGTTACATCGCGCATGCTTCAGGTCAGAAAGCAGAATGTTTTATTATAGTTCCAGACGGTAAAGATGAATCTATAGAGGTTGGAAAAAGATCAACAGAATCTACAGCTTTAGATAAGACGGCTTTACTAGAGCAAATTCGCTCTGCCGGCATCGTGGGGTTAGGTGGTGCTGTATTTCCAACGGCCGCCAAGCTGACAACTGCAAATCAACATGGCATTAAAACACTTATCATTAATGGTGCTGAATGTGAGCCTTACATAACCTGCGATGATTTATTAATGCGGAATTATGCGGCCATCATCTTTAAAGGTATATCTTACTTACAGGCTATTTTGCAGCCTGAAAAAACCATCATCGGAATAGAAGACAATAAATCTGTCGCAATTAAAGCAATGCAACAAGCTTTATCTGAGTCCAGCTTAACAAATACCACGGTCAGCATTATTCCAACTCTTTACCCGTCAGGAGGTGAAAAGCAGCTCATCAAACTGCTGACCGGGTTAGAAGTGCACAGTAGCCAGCTGTCATTTGAAATTGGTATTTTATGTCAAAATGTAGGAACCTGTGCTGCCATCTCTCAGGCTATAGATAAATCCCGACCACTCACATCACGGATCGTTACTGTCACCGGCCCCGGGGTCAAAAACCCTGGAAACTGGTTCACCCCTTTAGGCACACCCGTTAGTCACCTGATTAAGCTGGCGGGTGGTTATACCATTGAAGAGCCTAAATTGATCATGGGCGGACCAATGATGGGACTCACTTTAGAAAGCGACCAAATTCCCGTTGTTAAAGCAACCAACACAATTCTTGTCATGGATCAGCAAGAGCAGGAAATAGCACAGGAATGCATACGTTGTGGACGTTGTACCGAGGTGTGCCCGGTTCAACTACTACCCCAACAGCTTTACTGGTACAGTCGAACACAGCAATTTAATATGGCTGAAAGTTATCACCTGTTCGACTGTATCGAATGCGGTTGCTGTTCAGCCGTGTGCCCGAGTCATATCCCCCTGGTTCAGTATTACCGGTTTGCAAAAGGTGAAATCTGGGAGCAACGCAGAAAAACCTATAAATCTGATCGTTCCCGTAAACGTCATGAATTTAGAGATGCTCGCATTGCCAAACAGAAAATACTGGATGAAGAAAAGCGTAAATTAAAACGTGAAGCTCTGGCTAAAAAGAAAGCAGCTGAAAAGGCTGCAAAAGAAAAAACTGGTGATAAAGCCCCTACCAGCCAATCTGCCGATGCAGTTCAGGAAGCACTGGAAAGAGTGAAAGCACGGAAAAAAGCCGAACAAATAGATCCAGAAAACACCGGTAACCTGACCCCCGATCAACAACGTCAGATTGATGAGGCCGATGCAAGGCGTTCACAAAACAAAATGGATGATGCATGAAGAATTATTCCTCACCTTATGTAACACCTTCAGCATCAACCAACCGACTGATGTTGAACGTCATCATCGCCTTAATACCCGGCACAATTGCTTATATCTGGTATTTCGGTATGGGTCTAATCGTCAACCTGGTATTAGCGATCAGTTCTGCTTTATTGTTTGAAACCGTTATTCTGTTACTCAGAAAACGCCCCCTTAAAGCTTATCTGTCTGATTACAGTGCCATTGTCACCGCCTGGTTATTTGCATTATGTATTCCCATGCACAGTCCCTGGTGGCTGGTAGTTGTCGGCATAGGCTTTGCCATGATTGCGGGCAAACATTTATATGGCGGAATTGGCTTTAACCCTTTCAACCCGGCTATGGTCGGATATGTGGTGTTACTGATTTCATTTCCGGTAGAAATGACAACCTGGTATTTGCCGCTACAGATCAGCCCGGACTCGTTAACTCTGGTGCAGGCATTTTCCTATAGCCTCGGGCTTGTCGACATTCATCAGTGGGACACTTTAACCTCGGCCACTCCGCTGGATCAATATAAAACCAGCCTCAGCCTGAATATGATGATCAGTGAGATACGCCAGTCTCCCGTGTTTGGCAGCTTTGCCGGTGTAGGCTGGGAATGGATTGCCAACTGGTGGTTCATCGGGGGTATTTACCTGATTTTCACAAAAACAATTCGTTGGCATATTCCAGTAGCAGTGATCTTGGGCATGTTAATTTTATCTTTTTCATTTTATATAGCTGACCCTGATAGTATCGCATCACCCGGCTTTCATTTATTTTCCGGCGGTTTGATGCTGGGTGCTTTCTTTATTGCTACAGATCCCGTCACGGCATCCACGACTGTTAAAGGACGGCTCATTTATGGTTTCATGATTGGTGCCCTGGTCTACATCATTCGAAGTTGGGGCGGCTATCCTGATGGTGTGGCATTTGCCGTTCTTCTGGCCAATATGTCAGTTCCTCTGATAGATTATTACACCCAGCCCCGTGTGTTTGGCATGAATCCACCGGAGGACCACTAGGAAAAACCGATGAATTATAAGCAGATTATGATTTCCGGATTTTTGCTATGGCTCTTTTCAGTCATCGGTACCACTCTGGTTGCATTTACCCAGCAAAGTACCCTTGAACGCATTGCTGCCAACGAAAAAAAGGTTCTGTTGCGCAACCTGTACGCCCTTATTCCGTCGGATCAAATGGATAATGATATTGCACTGGATACATTACAGGTTCCATCATCAACTTTATTAGGAACTGATTCAGATTCAGTCGTATACCGAGCCAGAAAACAAAGTGAACCCGTAGCCGTAGTATTTAATACTGTCGCACCCGGAGGTTATAGTGGAAATATTTACCTGCTGATTGCAGTTTATGAAGATGGGACCTTAGCAGGTGTCAGAGCCGTTAAACATAATGAAACGCCTGGCCTGGGTGACGCTATTGAGATTCGTAAATCAGACTGGATTTTAGGCTTTGATGGAAAATCCCTTATTAACCCTGTTGTAGATTTTTGGAAAGTTAAACGCGATGGAGGAGAGTTCGATCAAATTACCGGTGCAACTATTACTCCCAGAGCTATCGTCAGGGCAGTAAAAAATACCCTCGAGTATTATCAACTAAATCGGGAGGAGCTCTACCAATGAGTGCATCAACAGCTGAAATCACCCGCAGTGGATTGTGGAAAAATAATGTTGCCCTGGTTCAATTACTCGGCTTATGCCCGTTACTCGCCGTAACCAGCACAACCATAAACGGTATAGGTCTGGGGCTTGCTACCTTGATTACCCTGGTTTTATCCAACACCATTATTTCTGCAATTAGAAATGTCGTTAGAACTGAAGTTCGTCTACCGGTATTTGTACTTATCATTGCCTCTATCGTCACGGTCATTGAGCTCACCATGCAAGCCTGGTTTTATGATCTTTACCTGGTACTGGGCATATTCATCCCTTTAATCGTAACCAATTGTTCTATTATTGGCCGTGCAGAGGGTTTTGCTTCAAAAAACCCTGTCGCAGCATCTGCCCTGGATGGTTTCATGATGGGACTTGGTTTTCTAATCGTGCTGACCATATTAGGCATGTTAAGAGAAATTATCGGTTTTGGAACCATACTCGCCAATGCCAACCTGATGTTTGGAGAAGGTGCTAGTGCGCTACAGTTCACTCTGAATGAAGAGTATGGTGGTTTCCTGATGGCAATATTGCCTCCCGGTGCATTCTTTGGGCTGGCATTATTGATCGTCGCCAAGAACCTTATCGAAACCCGGTTTTACCAGGCACCCGCTGCAAAAATAACGGATTCAGAGGCAGAGCCTGTAGCAACGTAGAGTGTGCGCGCGAACCATCTTTACACAATGAATAAAAATAAACGCATACAAATATTCTCTCGCCTTAAAGAGCAAAACCCTGAACCCAAAACAGAACTTAATTACACTTCTGAGTTCGAGTTACTGATATCAGTTGTGCTTTCCGCTCAGGCAACCGATGTCGGCGTTAACAAAGCCACAATGAAACTTTATAAAGTCGCCAATACCCCTGAGGCAATCCTTGCGCTAAAAGAAGAAGGCTTAAAGCACTACATTAAAACCATTGGCTTATTTAACTCTAAAGCCAAAAATATCATTAAAACTTGTCAGATACTCATTGATAAACATAACTCACAGGTTCCACAAGATAGAGATAGCCTTGAAGCTTTACCCGGTGTTGGTCGAAAAACGGCTAATGTCGTACTGAACACCGCTTTTGGAGTACCTACCATTGCAGTTGACACACATATATTTCGAGTATCAAACCGTACAGGAATTGCACCCGGAAAAGATGTTGTTGAAGTCGAAAAGCGCTTGATGAGGCTAGTGCCGGAAGAGTTTATGCTAGATGCACATCACTGGCTTATTCTTCATGGCAGATATACCTGTATCGCTCGAACACCCCGTTGTGGTAGTTGTATAATTGAAGACCTGTGTGAATTTAAAAAGAAAACTTCTGGCTAGAGAATAATTGAATGTTTCAAAACAGAGATGAAATTAGACAGGTTTATTTAACGGTCTGGCAAAAGCTTCAAAATGGACAAATACTAGAGCCGATGGAGTCGGTGATTGCCGATATAATTCAGTTACACCCCGAATACCATTCAATCCTGCAACAGGGTCAATCCGCTCAAAATATAGAGTTCAACCCGGAATCTGGAAACAGTAATCCATTTTTACACATGGGTATGCACATAGCCCTACGTGAACAAACCTCAATAGATCGACCGGCCGGTATCAAAAGAATTCACCACAAGCTCAGTAAAAAGAAAGGTCAACATGATGCAGAACACGCGATGATTGAATGCCTTGGACAGGCACTGTGGCTAGCTCAACAAAATAATACAATGCCCGATGAAACAGCCTACCTGAATTGCCTGAAGAAAATTTAATCCTTTATATTTCAGGCAAAAAAAACGCGCCTTACAGCGCGCTTTTTTAATTGTCAGTTAAGAATTTTAGTTAAAATCAACCATCTTCACCATATGAGGTCCGAGTTCATTAACCAGCTCTTCAATCTCTTTCTGACCTTTATACATTTGACCCATCATCTGGATATTCATGAATGATGCATACACCTTACCATCAGACTTTTCATAAACAGCAAATGAACAGGGCATCATCGCCAGGAATTTTTTGTATTTATCATGCTTTAACAGTTTAACTGCAGCCCAGGGCTCGCACATTGAAAATACAAGGTTTTTACCAATATCCTTTTTTGTAACTTTTTTGAGGTTTTTCTGGAAGTTTTTCTTCCAGCTTTTAGGAACTTTCCACCCTAAAGCTTTTGCATTTTTTTTAATTTTAGCAACCGTTTCATCAAAACCCAGCGGGCTGAGTTTTTCAACTATCATTTCCTGAGAGGCCTGGGCGCTAGAGAAACCAAAAACCATGAGTAATGGTAAGAGAAAAACAAATAATTTAGACTTTTTTAGCATTATTTTTTACCTTTAAGTTGAATAAGTAGTGGGAATAGAACGCCCTTTATAAAAAATTTATTATTATAATATTCTATTCTAACACCATTATAAATTTAAGTAAGAGTAAAAATGATGGGTGCTTTTTTATTATTTGTTGATAGATAACTATTTTGAGATTAATTGATACTCTGAGGACAGTTGATAGTTTCATCCATAGCCTCGCAGCATAAGGACATCCTGGTAAGAGCACTAACGGTTTGATTAAATACTGGAAAACCTTCATCTTCTGGGCTTCGGTGAAAATACTGCTCGTTGCCGTCCATGGCCTCGCAGCATAAGGACATCCATGTCCAAAAAAAAAGCCCGGTTGCCCGGGCTTTAAACTTTCTTATTATTGTCTTTTACTTACTGGTTTTAAATATATAACCCGGTTTCATCCAGTAAATTAATATTGGCAGGAAGGTAAAGGCTGCAAAAACATCGATAATCAATGCCTCACTAATATACATACCTAATCCCCAGGTATTCGCCAGATCAGTCGACAGCAGCGGTATAAAACTACCTAACAGAACGATAACAGAAGCCAGTATTGCACCACCCGTGGTACGTAATGTCTCGTAAACAGTTTTAGACCAGTCCCCCACAGAAGCCTGGTACTCTTCTCGTAATCTTTCCACCAGATAAATTGAATAATCCACCCCGAGTCCCATTGCAATACTGAGTGTAACCAGTAAGTGGAAAGCCAGGTTTCCTGACCAGTTCTGTACCGAAGTAAAATACGCACCCATTCCATATTGAGCAAACAGCGTCACCATCAATAAAATTATTAATGATAGCGCTACAGTCACTGAGCCAAACATCAATGCCACAATCAGGAAGATAGCCAGTGCTGTTTGTAACGGACTAATCAACCAGTTTGCATAAGAAACTTCGCGAGATGCTTCCGTGGCACCCAGGAATCCGCCAACACCAGGGTCAGCCGAACCGTAACCTTCTTCAACGGTTACTACATCACCGGTTTCAGGCATCGTCACTGTATCGCCCGATACAAATCCAAATTTTATTTTATTGAACCCGGGTTCATCCTGATGCTTGCGTAAGTACTCATGAATATCCTCAACCACTTTGTGCGTTAGCACCGGATCCATGGTATCGACAAAACCCATAACAATCGCTTCATTCCAGGTAGAAGAATCGAGGAAAGCATCCAGATCACCATCACTCACATTAACTTCAAGCAAACCGTTATAGTTTTGCACGATAAAATTAGCATCAGGTTTATATTCAGGGTCTTCAGGATCTCCATAAATATCCAGATTACTATCAACAAATGCCTGACTAGGGACATGAAATAAATTCATGTCATCACCTTTACCACCCTCTGAAGAAAGCAGCATATTAGTCAGACGAATATACTGAACATAAGAACCGGTAAACCCGATATTAGGTTGAGTTCGAAGCCATGCTTCGAATTTCTCTATGGCTCCCAGCACTTCGGCATCATTCATAATACCCTGGGCACCTAATTCATCCTCATCCCAGCACCCTTTCGGTAACAGATTTCCAGCATCATCCTCATCATCACACAGTGGTGGCAAGGGCTCTCTACTGGTGAAAGGAATATTGACTGAAATAACGCCCGGCATAACTTCACCCAGTCGATTGATATCAGTCACTACAATAGAATGCCCTTTAAATGCAGCTCGAGAATAATTTATGCCTTTTTCGACGCCCGGCATTAAGTCATCCATCGTTCCATCTTTTATTCTGGTTTCAACAGCAGACCAGGCAATGAGTAACCCAACAACAAGAACTACTACCCACTTTCCAGGCCCCATAACCAGTGAAGTGACTTTGCTGGCAGCCAGGTTTTCCACCGCTGATGGCTCAAACATTTCACTGTGAGCAGCATCTACTTTTGGAGGGAAGTATGACATTAATATAGGAATCAATGTCGTTGTGGTGATCAGCAATGTTGCCATACCAAACACGCCAAAATAGGCATAAGCCTTATAAAACGAGATATCGACCAGAGCCAGGGTTGCAAAACCCACCATGTCAGTAATAATCGCCAATGTTGCAGGAACAATGGTATGCGCTATCGCCTGTTCCGAAGCCACCATCGTATTACCATGACTAAGTGCCATTTCACTCATGTATCGCCGTGTGACCTGTACCGCGTGTCCGGTTCCAACTGCGAGCAATAGCATCGGCGTCAGAACCATCATCGTAGTTAATTTAAACGCGGTAAAACCCATCACGCCAAGCGTCAGGAAAATAGTAGAAAAAACGCCCAGTAAAGGAAAAACAGCTCCTCGCCACCCTTTGTTTTGCCACCATAAAATAACAAAAACTATAAGGATAGAGATTACGAATAGCCACCACTTATCCACCAGGTCATACAGCATATGGGCCAGAAAGTACGGCTCACCCGCAACCAGCATTTGAACTTTACCCGCATATTTAGTATTAACTTCATCAGCGATCTTTTTAACTTCAGCAACCCATGGCAGGTAAACTTCTTTAACACCATCGTCATAATCACCAACAATAAAAGTTCCGCGAGCTGTACACCCTTCCTGCCCATAAACTTCACAACGGTTTCCGTCAGCATCTTCCATATATAACAACATCGGTGCCATAACTGGATTATTTTCAAGACCTTCCTTCAGGAATGCCAGTTCAGCCCTGGCTTTAACCGGGTCATCGGAAATACCTGACACTGGTATTAAGCGTTTAAACACCAGGCTGCCATCTTTGGCCCCCATGTATTTTATTTTTTGAGCGGCCAGGTCCATGAAATTATTTGCACGAGAATTCGGCAATGCAATCATCTTGTCATGGATTTCTTTAACCAGGTTGATAAACCATGGCTGATAGATATCGCCAGGCTGCTCAAGAATGAACCCCAGCACCATAATATTACCCATACCAAACTTCTGTTCACCATAAGCATTGGTTGCCACATATCGATTGGTTGGTGGTAGCAGAGTATCGGGGTCGTTACGTACATCCAGGTACTGGATCTGAAGAGCTGATAGCACGGTCGTAATCAACACTACCATTATGACGAGTATACGATTTCGCATAACCCAGGCTGCATACCTGGAAGCCAATGAATTTTCTTTTTTAGTACTACTCACTGATCTATCCTCAGTCGAAAGTTGTAAGTCACAAGTCGCTAGTCCTTTATTTCATGACTGCCGACTAAGGACTTATAACTTTTTGAATTCTTTAGAAAAAAAAGGGGGCTAAGCCCCCTTAATCAAGTTTTATTATTATTAGAATATGTATTTAAAGCCCAGTTGCAGATTTGAAGAAGCTTCAAACTGTCCAAACATTGTATCTTCATCACCCCAGTATTTATTATATTCAATGGTACCAACCATCTCATCATTGAAGCTGTATTCAACATCGAAGCGGTTCCAGTAACCACCATCATTTTCAGAAATTATGATGTTATTCCAACGATGTTGACCATCAGAACCAAAAGGCTTCGACAGGAAGAAAGAAATAAAGGTTTCAATTTCATCACCCTTTTTCATTCCATTGGTAATATGCATTGAAGAAAAATCACCGGTATATTTATTTCCTTCATCAATGTAATCGAGGTTATAGAACTGGATTAACTGGGTACTGACCAGCATATTAGTTGCAACGGTCAGGTCTACACCTAACACATATTTGAACATGTCAGCATCCTGCATTGTTAAGGCTTCGGTAATATTACCAATACTTAACTCATCAAGATCTATAACAGGCTGCTTGGTACCCACATCATAGGAGAACTCACCACGAATTACGGTAGGAATAGACAACCCGTCCAGAGCGGTATCAAATGATGTTCCAACAGTACTGATTTGATTCAAAGACTCTTCAAAGACCAGGGTTGCGGGATTCATTCCATTTTGTGAACTGAACACAGTGCCATCACTCTTTGTTAAAAACAATGTTGTAACAGTATAAGCTTCAGGGTTAGGGTTACCATTACTTGACCCGTCAGCATTTTGTCTAGGCTGCCCTAAGGCATCTATTGAAGTCACATTTTTATTAACCGATAAAGTATCACCGGTATTATCTTCCCAGTGCATGTCTACAACCGGGTTACCATCATAGCGATATGCATAGTTCAGAGAGTAATTGGTTCCACCTTCAGTTGAAGCTTTATATCTAAAACCAAAATTCTGATTAGTTTCATCTTCATGAAGATTTCGGTAATCCGTTTTCATACCGATAAAAGCATCAAAGGTTGCGAAAGTGGTATTGCCCATGTAATCAAAGGCAGAGGTTGGATTGGTTACATCCAGCGTTCCGGTAAATTGATTAGTTTCTGAGTTATTAAAGAATGTTGATGACATGCCCTGAAAAGCAGCACCCTGAACAGCTACCCCAAACTCTTGCTGAGTCATGGTAAGAGGGTCTAAACCCAGGTTGGTGGCAATCTGTCCTAAGGCTGCCTGATTTAACGGGTCAGTTAGATCTGCAGGATTAGCAATTGGAACACCCATTCCCCCTGCAACTGCTAAAGTCATTTGACGACCCAGCTCATTAAATGCTGAACCGATCGCGTTAACATCAGCTAAACCATTCCCATTTATATCAAGTACTGCCGTTGGAGTATTTGTATATGGATCACCATCAGCTATTCCTGAAGTCTGTGCAGCCACCAGGCCTCCCTGTAACTGCCCCATATAACCACCAAAATTATTCAGCAGATCTCCTGCAGTGTTGGCAGCCTGATTAAGAACCTCATTACCCGTTTGTAGCCCGTTCATAAAAGGTAGGAACACTACATTTAGCAGATCATTGTTAGTAGTACCTGCTAAAACAGGACCAGGAAAAACAACATATGTCTCTGATCCTGCAGTGATAGTACCACCAGGGCCCTGTAAACCAGCACCAACATCAGTAAAAGTCATTGGGTGAGCGCCATTAGCAAAATCAGCACCATCATCTGGAGTCAACGGAGCATTAGGCGTACCTAAAACCGTAAAACCACTTACCGTAGTAAGAGCCATCGGACCGGCCGTTAAACTTGTTAAGCCACCCATACCCAGCAAAGTCTGGAAAACACCCGAAGTTTTACCCATATCCTTTGCGATATTCAGAAAGCCATTGGTGTGTCCCGTAATAGTCTCAACACCTTTAAAAATGAAGGGCGCACCGCTGTCACCGTCGGCGTCCAGACCTGCCATAAAATTTGGTTTGGATTCAGTAACAAGCAGTTGAATGCTGTTGCCGCTATCAAAATATTTCTCAGCATTGATCATCCAGATCGGAATACGTGAATCTTCAGATACGTTCTGATTGAGCTCACGATAGTCAGTCGGATTAATAATATCCAGTAACTTAATACCATCTGCTGTACCCCAGACTACCTGTTGTTTACCAAGACGGAAGTCCCAGCCACCAGCGTTGGTATCAAAGTAAAATTCACGTAAGACTTCATACTGAGTATATTCTTCTCCACCTTCCAGTCGATCACTGGCAGCCTCAGCATCATCAGCGAGCAACAGCTCGGCATGAAATGCAGACTCTTCACCCACATCCGAATTGATAAATAGTTTTACACTGTATTCAGATTTGAGCGGGTCAAATGCTTCATGATCTTCTGGAGCAGAAGTGACTCTGCCATCTTGAGTGAACATGTCATATTCAATTTTTGCTTCGCCGCTGATTTCAAATTCAGCGTATGAAACGCCAGGCAATACGATGGCTAAAGCCACCGCCTGTGCGAGTAATGTACGTTTTAACATGGTTTATCCTCTTTGAGTTTTATTCGTTAATAGTGTTTTATTATAAAAACCGCCGGATTAGGTATCCGGCAGCTTATTTATGTATTAACGACGAATCTTACGTAGGGTTTTTTCAGTCCACAGACTCTGTTTCTTTTTGGTGTCATTAGTAATAGTAACTTCTTTAGGTATTACCGCCCAGGTCTCATGGTCTGTAGCAAGAGTTTTGCCATACCAGTAGCCCCATACCACCTGACGAGGGTCAGACGCATTATCTGCAGGTACCCAGTTTCTATCGATGACTTTAATGTGCTTGCCATCCTTGTAATAATCAGTTCGATAATCGGCAAATGTTTTGGCATCAACATAACTGATGCGTTCGTCATACCACCAGTTATCAAATTTGGTTGTACTCTTTACTTTATAAACCGATTTGCCATCATGTTGACAGGCTGCTTCGGGTAATTTACGTGTGTACTTGTTTTTCTCATTATCCTTCAGTGCAACTGCACCCAGGCAACCTTTAAAATTTTCAGTGCCCATTAACTCATGCGTTTCGTTATGAGGCTTTCGCAGCGACACGTCACCAAAGGTAAAATCGGTACCACCCCAGGCATCATCATGAGCTGGTTCGGCAAAACGACGAATTTTACGCAATGCGGGAATCCAGATAGCGTAAGATTGATTCTTTCCAACTTCATCGAAATCGGTAATCAACATGCCTGTTCCACGTAATTTACCAGAACGGAAAATTGCCAGATCACGTGCTTTAATTGAAGGATCATCAGCATAGTTATTATTCAGATAACGTTCCAGGGTTATGGTGGTTGGTTTTTTTCCTGCTGATTTATTGATTAAAACGGTAATTTTTTTGCCTTTTTTACCAATACCATAGTTATCGAAAGCATAAAAATGATTGACAAAGAAAACCTGATCAATAATCTCATCTGCACTTGGCGTACCGGATGGAATAGCAAGAGCTCTGGTCACATCAGCACTTGCTATAGAACTACCAAAAACAGCCAGAACGGCAACAGTAATTTTTAACTTTGAATATTTTAAATTAAACAAGGGGGTATCCTCTCAAAATGTTATTGAATCTATTCTGGTTATTTACTTATAATTTTTATTTGACATAACAGTACTTGTTTTTAAGTCGCTGTCAATAAAAAAAAACCATTAAAAATCAACGGCCTTAATATTAATATATTATTAAATTCTTATGTTATCTTTAGAAACTATTAAACAGCAGGTTGCATCTGCTCTACAGGAAGATATAGAAAGCGGAGACATTACCGTTCAACTGATCAACCCCGATACAAACCTGGAAGTACAACTTATTTGCCGTGAACCGGCTATCCTGTGTGGTGCAGAATGGTTCGAGCTAAGCTTTCATCAACTTGATTCTAGCCTTAAAATCGATTGGTCAGCAACTGATGGAGACTCTTTAACGGCTGGACAATCTGTATGTAAAATCAGTGGTAATGCACGTGCTATTTTAAGCGCAGAACGAACAGCACTAAATTTTTTACAGACCCTTTCTGCAACTGCTTCTATCACTCATTATTTTCAAAACTTGATCAGCGAAACTCATTGTCGAATTCTGGATACCCGTAAAACTATTCCCAACCTGAGACTGGCTCAAAAATATGCCGTACGTTGCGGTGGAGGATTAAATCATCGCACAGGTTTGTATGATGCTTTTCTATTGAAAGAAAATCACCTGGCGGCCTGCGGGGATATGGCATCAGCAGTTCAACAAGCCAGACAACTTAAGCCCAAAGTTTTACTCGAAGTAGAGGTTGAAAACCTGCTCCAATTACAGCAGGCAATTGAATGTAAAGTTGATCGTGTATTACTGGATAATTTCAATCTGGAAATGCTGCATCAAGCCGTCACTATTAACGATTCAAGGATAAAATTAGAAGCTTCGGGTGACATTACCGAAGAGAATATTCTTCAGGTGGCGAAAACAGGTGTTGATTATATTTCAATCGGCGCATTGACCAAACACATCCGAGCCATTGATTTTTCTTTACGTTTCATAGATTGAAAAGAAAGTTATCAGTTATCAGTTATCAGTTATCAGTTATCAGTTATCAGTTATCAGTTAT
>JAAEMR010000010.1 GCA_024225395.1 Gammaproteobacteria bacterium | reverse complement strand
ATTAATTATTCTCCCTCTCTTCTCAACTTCCAAACAGACCTTTACAGCCTGCAAATGCATCTATCTAAAACACACTCTTCCGTCGAGCGAGGCGCGCATTATATACACTTACTTCAACTTGCCAACTACTTTCTCACTTTTATTTTTGAATAGTGATTTTTGCGAATTTTCTCTTGCCAACCTGGGCGATAACTGTCACCCCTTCAGCCAGCTTTAAACTGCGGTCTTCAACCTTCTGTCCGTCCAGCTTTACAGCTCCCTGCTTTATCATTCTAAAACTATCCGATGTACTTCCCGTTAAGCCCGCCATCTTTAACATAGCCGCTACACCAACCTCTTCCTCTTCTATTGTCAGCACCACTTCATCTATATCATCCGGTATTGCACCTTTCTGGAATCTCTTAATAAAGTCTTCCTGAGCTTTACGAGCCGACTGCGAATCATGAAAACGGGTCAATATTTCTTCTGCCAGCAGAAACTTCACATCCCTGGGGTTTTTACCCTGCTCTATCTCTTTCTGGAAAGTCTCAATTTCTGACATTGGGCGGAAACTTAATAATTCGAAGTAACGCCACATCAAATCATCGCTGATCGACATGACTTTTCCAAACATATCATTTGGTGTATCGGTGATACCTATATAGTTGTTAAGGGACTTGGACATCTTCTGCACGCCATCCAGTCCTTCCAGGATCGGCATGGTTAGCGCAACCTGTGGTTCCTGCCCATAGGCTTCCTGCAGCTGACGACCCACCAGCAAATTAAACTTTTGATCAGTCCCCCCCAACTCTACATCAGTTTTCATTGCAACAGAGTCATAACCCTGTACCAAAGGGTAAAGGAATTCATGCACCGATATTGGCAACCCGCCTTTATATCGTTTACTAAAGTCATCTCGTTCCAGCATTCTTGCAACCGTATGCTTTGCAGCCAACTGAATCATATCCGAAGCTTTCATTTCACCCATCCATTGTGAATTAAAAAGCACCGTTGTTTTTTGTGCATCGAGTATTTTAAACACCTGATGCTCATAGGTAGCCGCATTCTCAAGCACATCTTCCCGAGTGAGAGCTGGTCTTGTCGCACTTTTACCTGTCGGATCACCGATCATTGCGGTAAAATCACCAATCAGGAATTGCACTTCATGACCAAGGTCCTGAAATTGCCTGAGTTTATTAATCAATACCGTATGCCCCAGGTGCAAATCCGGTGCGGTTGGATCAAAGCCTGCTTTAATTTTTAAGGGTTTACCTCTTTTAAGCTTTTTAATCAGCTCAGATTCCACTAGAATTTCGTCAGCGCCTCTGCGGATTTGCTGCAATGCATCTTCTATAGAGCCCATATTTACCTCGAATTTTGAAACTATTTATAATTGCCGCAGCTTCTAGAAGCTGCCACAAACTGAAATTATCTTAATGAGTTACCTAGACCTTGACTTTAAGTCAGGACAAGCCAGGAGACAGCGCCAACCCCTACGCAACAACAGGGCGCCTATACATATAAACCGGATTATCAGGGGCATTACCGCCCTTGTCACACTGGTCGTCTCAGTTTACCTGATTCTAAGCTTTTTACCTGACAGTTCTGCCAAGGTCGAGAATTCTAACCTCAAGCTCGAACGATTACACTACTCTGTTTTACTACCAGGCAAAGATATCCAGGAAACACCTCAACCCTCTTTAACCATTGAACCACCCATCCAGCCAGAATCAAACTGGGAAACTATACAAATTAAAGCGGGAGATACTCTTGCATCCATCTTCTCTAACGCAGGGTTAAATGCCAGCACGACCCACCAGGTAGTACAACTTAATAAACAAACCAAAAAGCTAAGCAAAATCCGTCCCGGTCAAAAGATATCAATACTCAAAGATTCAGAAGGAAAATTAACAAACCTTAAGTACATGCCCAGCCTCACTCAAACCCTGGTCATCAAACGTCAACAGGATAAATCATTAACCAGCGAACTGTTACATCACCCGCTCGACCCCATTCCCGTTTTTAAGTCAGGTGAAATAACTTCTTCCCTTTTCCTGGCGGCCGAAAAAAGCGACATACCCGAAAGCGTCATCATGGAATTAGCCGGCATTTTTGGCTGGGATATCGATTTTGCACTGGATATTCGTAAGGGCGATCAATTTGCCCTGGTTTACAACGAGCTTTTTAAAGACGGAGAAAGAATACGTCATGGCCGTATTTTATCAGCAGAATTCATTAACCAGGGCAAACAGTATAAAGCAGTTTATTACACCGATCCAAAAGGTGAAAGCGGATACTACTCTCCCGACGGAAAAAGCATGCGTAAGGCTTTCCTGCGCAGCCCGGTAAAATTTTCCCGCATCAGTTCCCGGTTTACACGTAAAAGATGGCACCCTGTACTATCTAAATGGAGATCACACAAAGGAGTGGATTACGCTGCTGCACGAGGCACTCCTATCCGCGCATCCGGAGATGGCAAAATAACATTCAAAGGAACAAAAGGAGGTTACGGTAAATCTATTTTTATCCAGCACGGCGGCAAATACACAACCGTATACGCCCACATGACGCGTTATGCACGTGGATCACGTAAAGGAAAACGGATCAAACAGGGACAGATCATCGGATATGTCGGCAGCACCGGTCTGGCTTCAGGTCCGCATTTACATTACGAATTTAGAGTCAACGGAGTACACCGCAATCCATTGACCGTGAAATTACCCGCTGCAGAGCCCATCGATAAAGCCTACAGGGCTCACTTTAAGAAAGAAACGCGCACATATTTATCCATGCTAAGTTTAATGGATGAGAAAAAAGTAGCTCAAGTAACGCAATGACAAAAGCTGCCCGACAATTATTCCTGGGCACCATGAGCGGCACCAGCATGGATGGACTGGATATAGTGGCAGTTACATTCAATGGAAACACACCGGAACTAATTCATCATCAAACCACGCAATACCCTGTCGAATTACGCACACTATTACAACAACTAGTATTAAGCCCGGATGCCACTGTAAGTGAAATGTGCGAACTAGACACCCGCCTGGGTCGATTTTATGCCGAAAAGATCAATGACTTCATCAATATCAACCAGATCGAAAGACAGGAAATTATTGCCATAGGCTCTCACGGACAAACTATTCGGCATAATATTCAGCACAACCATCCTTATACCCTGCAAATAGGCGACCCGAATATTATTGCAACTGAAACAGGAATCACCGTTGTAGCCGATTTTAGACGACGGGATATTGCTTTAGGTGGACAGGGAGCACCTCTCGCACCGTCATTCCACAACCAGGTATTCCGGTCAGGTAAACACAATCGAGTCATCATCAATATTGGCGGTATAGCCAATATAACTTTTCTACCGGCCGACCTCTCTACTCCCGTTAGCGGATTTGACACCGGCCCCGGCAACACATTACTGGACGGTCTCAGTCAGCAATTTCTAAAAATGAACTTTGATCAGGACGGAAATTTCGCCCGTAGTGGTAAAATTCACACACCCACACTGCAAAACATGCTGAATCAGGAATCCTATTTCCAGCAAAAACCCCCAAAGTCGACAGGCACCGACTATTTCTCTCAAGACTGGCTTAACCATTTCCAGCTCAATCTACTTTCTCCTCCGGATGTCATGGCAACTCTGGTCGAATTGACCGCCGTAAGCATTAACAGAGGTGTCCATCAACTAAAAAATAACATCGCAGAATGCTTTGTTTGCGGGGGCGGGGCGCACAATGACTACTTAATGGAACGATTAAGTTTCCACCTTAAACCCGCCAAAGTCGATACAACAATTACACTCGGTATTCATCCCGACTGGGTTGAAGCCATGGCCTTCGCCTGGCTAGCCCGGCAGACCATAAAACAGCTTCCCGGCAACCTTCCGTCGGTAACTAGTGCAAAAACACCAACAATTCTAGGGGGTGTGTATTTTTAATATAGACACCGCTGAATGTTGTGCTAGAATAATAGACCGAATTATTTTTTTTAGTTAATTAATCATGAGCTTCACAAGGAAGTCTATTCCACTATCACTACTAGCAGCTATCCTGTCGGGATCAGCCAGCGCTGACTTTGTGGGGCTTAATATTAGTGCCAGTCACTGGACACCAGACTTAAGCGGTTCTTTTAGCTCAGGTAGCTCAAGTGATATTCAGCTAAATAATGATCTTGGTTATTCTGACCAGACATCAGCTTTAGTGAGTTTAAGCTTTGAACACCCTATTCCTCTGGTTCCTAATGTCAAATACCAGGGAGCCGAACTTAATGCCAGCAGTAACTCAACTCTAACCAACAACCTTAACTTCGAAGGTCAAAATTTCGTAGTTAACTCTAATATTTCTTCAACTCTGGACTTATCTCATAAAGATATTGTTCTGTATTATGAAATACTGGATAACTGGATCAATATTGATATTGGCCTGGACCTGAAAAAATTTGATGGTAAAGTTTCTATCAGGGACCTGGATAATGCGAATAATAATGAAACAATAAATGTCGATGAAACAATCCCCATGATTTACCTGTCAGCACGTTTCGATCTTCCATTAACAGGTTTTTATGTAGGTGCAAATATACAACAACTGAGCATTGGTGATAGTTCAGCCGAAGACTCTACTCTTATGGTAGGTTATGAATCATCTTCCGGGCTCGGTATCGAAGGCGGAATAAAGACCTTTTCGCTGGAACTGAATGATGCAAGTAATTTAAATACTAACCTTGAATATGACGGTTTATACCTTAACGGTTATTTTCACTTTTAGAATACCAGAAATTTAAATTCCTCATATTTTACCGCGGATGGCGTATAAGCAGATATTGCAGGAGTAATATATCCTTCCACGGCAACTGCTCCTGCATTGCCCTAGCAGCATACATCCTGGTATTAGTCCCGCATAAGTACATCCATGTGCAAAATAAAAGCCTGTATAACAGGCCTTTTTTATAAAAATTTTTAACCCAAACTACACGGAAAATGAAGATCCACAACCACAGGTAGATGCCGCATTAGGATTATTAACCACGAACATTGAACCTTCCAGACTTTCTTTATAATCTACTTCTGCACCGGACAGGTACTCATAGCTCATAGGATCAACGACCAGGGTTACCCCGTTAGTCTCAATTTCCTGATCACCGTCATTCACTTTTTCATCAAACGTAAAGCCATACTGAAAACCTGAGCAGCCGCCTCCCTGAACAAAGACCCTCAACTTGAGATCAGGGTTGCCCTCTTCAGCAATTAGAATAGCAGCTTTATTTGCAGCAGCCTCACTAAATTTAAGGTCAATAATAGTAGCCGCATTTAACGGTACACCAAAATTTGCACTAATATTTACACTAACCATTTTACTTCACCAGAAACTCTAAATTATTGACAATAGCTTTCCTGACTAAATTAGTCAACTATTACCAAATTTTGAACTAGCCAGCTACTGGACCAGCTGCTGACTCGGCATCTAAATCGTTTTCAGATTTATCTTCAAGCTGTTTAGGGGTAGTTGTCTCACCACTTTGATGCACAAGCCCGCCATTCACTTCGGCGCCTATCGCCACTTCGATCAGGTTATAGTAAACACTACCATTAATACGAGATTTAGGCGCCAGCTCGACCCGAACGGTACCAAACACATCACCAATTATTTCGCCATTTAATACCATGTTAGGCACGTTGACTTCACCTTCGATGTGACCAAATTCACTCAATATCAACATAGCATCACTGCCTTCGTCAGCCATTACATTACCGATAATTTTACCGTCTACATGCAATCCACCCGAAAAGACCAGATCACCGGTTATCACTGTACCCTGACCTATTAACGTATCAATTCTTGCTGAGTTAAAGTTTTTCTTTTTTCCGAACATTTTAGTTGTTACCTCCGGACAAAGCCTGTGTCCATGAAATTGATTCTGAAAATGGTTTAATTTTCTTTGTAGTAGGTTTTATCTTTATTTGAATTTCATAGGGTTCAAATAGATCTGGCAATAGCAGATCACCTTCAAAAACCTGAAAATACCGAAAGGAAAATTTAATGTCTTTGCCGCTATATTCCTGTTTTATTTGCTTAAAAACAAGGTCTTTAGACTGTCCTTCCTGCTGACCTTTTATTAAAAGATCGAAGCTCCCTTTAACAAACTTATTACTCTTACCTCTTTTCGAGAGTACTAACTTATAATAGTACATGCCCAGGTTATTTTTTTTATTTAACACAAATGATTGAATATTAACGCCTAAAGAAAGTTGCTCCGGGCTGACAATACCCTGATAAAAAACAAGCTGCTCTTTCATCTCAAGTAGTTCTTTTTGTAAACGAACCTGAGATCGATTAGCCTTTTCGTAGGCATCATGCTCAATCTTGCTGGTACCTTTCAATTGCGCGTTACTCTTAACTAACAGAGAAATTCGCTGTTCGGCCTCTACAATACGATTGGCCATCACTTCTTTTTCCAGCTTGAGCTGTTTCAACTCAAAGGACTGGTAGGCTCGACCGCTCAAAAACATAACGAAAAGCAATAAAATGACCAGTCCGATAACAAGCCAGGCTCGCCAGGGATTGTGCTGACGAACCTGAAATCCTACATGGGCTTTGCTCATGGCATAAAACCTATAGCCGTTAAGCCAGTCATTTCATCCAGAGACATCATCAAATTCATGTTTTGAATGGCCTGGCCAGCGGCACCCTTGACCAGATTATCAATCACCGATAACACCACCAGTTTATTTGATTCTTCCAGATAGTGAATGGCGATACGACAGTCATTCGCGCCTTTAACCGAACGCGTTTCGGGATGTGCGCCCTGAGGCATCACATCAACAAACGGCTCATCAGCATAATAGGATTCAAACAACGACTGCACTTCACTCACATCGGCAATAACATCCGCATAAACAGTAGCGTGTATACCTCGAATCATGGGCATCAGATGTGGTACAAAAATCAAATCAGCCTGTGAATCAAGCTGCCTCAGATTTTGTTTAATCTCTGGGTAATGCCTGTGCCCCGACACTGCGTAAGCTTTGACCGATTCAGAAACTTCGCACATTGCCGTACCCAAACTGGCACTTCTTCCTGCACCACTGACTCCAGATTTACAGTCAGCGATTATAGAATCAGGTTTAATCAACCGGTGTTGTAGCAGAGGAAGCAATCCCAGCGTCACCGCCGTCACATAACAACCCGGGTTTGCCACTAACTGTGCATTTTTTATTTGTTCACGATTCATTTCAGGCAAACCATACACGGCTTTTTCTACACTGCACGGGCTGACATGTTCGGTGCCATACCACTTCGCCCAGACATCCAGATCTTTCAGGCGAAAATCAGCAGCCAGATCGATTACCCTGATCCCGGCATTCAATAACTCTTCGACCTGATGCATAGCAATAGCATTGGGCGTCGCAAAAAATACCAGGTCACATTGCTTGTAACTTTCGATTGAGGGCTCGGTAAATTTCAGATCCACTTTTCCGCGCAAATTAGGAAACATCTCCGACACTGCCGTGCCTGCGTTAGAGCGGGAAGTTATCACTTTTAATTCAACCATCGGATGATTAGCTAACAGGCGCATCAATTCAACACCGGTATAACCTGTTCCACCAATAATGCCTACATTTACCATTTCAATCTCTGATCCAGTGTGTGAAAATAAGCGCTGAATTATACATAGTGCCTGTTATTCTGACAAAACATCTATTGCTTAAATGCCTACGAAATTAATCACCTTTTTAGTTGTTTTAACCCTACTCCTCGGCCTCAACTGGCTTGGCAGTCAACAAGGTTACCCGGAATTACCAGATAATTTAATGTTCCAGCGTATCGATGGAACCGTGCAAACAATGCAAGAGTTGAAAGGTAAACCACTGCTAGTGACATTCTGGTCACCCAGTTGTGCCATATGCATGCAGGAAGTCGAAGAATTAAATCATCTATATACCGAACTTCAGGGCAGCAAAAATTTTGATTTACTGGCACTATCCATGTATTACGACAGACCCGACTCAATAGTAGAAAGCAGCACTCAATCGAAAATGTTATATCCCGTCTATCTGGATTTAGAAAAATCTTTATCGAAGGCATTTGGGAATGTAGTGGTAACCCCCACCAGCTTTTTAATAAATTCGTCAGGTGAAATCATATACCAGCATGTCGGGCGGCTGGATTTTTCTCTCATCAATCAAAAACTTAAAGCACTTATCGGATAGAATATGCTCTGGCTCAAAGCTCTACACCTCATGTTTATGGTCGCCTGGTTCGCAGGTCTTTTTTATTTACCACGTTTATTTGTTAATCATGCCATGACGGACAACAAAGAAACCGCTGAGCATTTCAAACTTATGGAACGCAAGCTGTATCGCTTCACGACTCCGTGGATGGTATTAACATTGGTCTTTGGAACCTGGATGCTGGTCAACTATGCCTGGGCGGCTTATGGTTCCATGCTCTGGTTGCATATAAAATTGTTACTGATTGGTATACTGGTAGTTTTCCATTTTTATTGCGGCAAGCTGGTGAAAGATTTTGCTGAAGACAAAAATACACGCAGCCATGTCTGGTACAGGTATTTTAACGAGATTCCAGCCGTCATCATGTTTGTCATCATTCCGCTGGCTGTTTTAAAGTCTTTCTGAGCCCTTCAATTTTTAATTGATAGCAACCAGGCTAGTTATTTACCGGCACGGATTAATCCGCCCAGGCCTCGATCGTCCAATCGCTCTATGTAAAAACTCCTGACATCCTGCGCATCACTCATATTTTTAGTGATCGAAATAAACTCACTCAATTCGCTCAGACTAAATGAGCGAATTACTTTTTTTGCCCGGGGCAGGCTTCCGGTACTCATCGATAAACTTTCTATTCCCAGGCCCATTAATGCCATGACCCCCATCGGATCACCTGCAAGCTCACCACACACACTGACCGGTGTATTCTGCCTGTTCGCTCCCTGCACTATTTGCTCTAAAGCCCGTAAAACAGAAGGGTGTAATGACGAGAACAATTCAGCAACCGATTCATTATTACGATCAACTGCCAATAAATATTGAGTCAAATCATTCGTACCGATAGACACGAAATCGACCAGCTGACAAATTTCATCAATCTGATAAATAGACGATGGAACTTCTATCATCGCACCAATAAGAGGAATACGTAGCGGTTCACCCAGCTCTTCTTCAACTTCATTTTTGGCACGGTGAATCAATATCAATGCATCATCCAGTTCCTGTAATCCGCTGATCATGGGTAAAAGAATATGCAGATTCTCCAGTCCGGCATTTGCTCGCATCATCGCTCTTACCTGCGTAATGAAAATATCTGGATGATCCAGAGTGACTCTGATTCCTCTCCAGCCGAGAAAAGGGTTATCTTCTTTAATGGGAAAATAACTCAGCGGTTTGTCCCCTCCCACATCGAGCGTTCTAAGGACAACGGGCTTGCCATCAAATGTTTTAAGCACATTCCGGTAAATTCGGAATTGCTCATCTTCACTGGGAAAACTTTCACGAATTTGAAATGGAATTTCTGTACGATATAAACCAATACCTTCTGCACCACTTCTTAACGATGGCGAATGATCAGACATTAAACCTGAATTAACGTACAAAGAGACTCTGTAACCATCAGTCGTAATGGCCGGTTTTGATTTTAATTCATTCAGGCTATCAGTGATCTGCTCTTCTTCGGAAATGTGAAGTTTTAATTCATCCAGCAGTTGCTGCTTTGGATCAATATAGGCTTTACCACTATAGCCATCGGCTACAACAACCATGCCTTCCACTTGCGTATAGGGCAGGTTGGTAACCCCCATAACAGCAGGAATACCGAGTGCATGAGCTAAAATTGCAACGTGTGAAGCCCCTGAACCATGCTCCGAAACTATTGCCTGTAAGCCTTCCAGCGGAACACTGGCAAGATCAGTTGCAGAAATTTTCTCCCCCACCAGAACAAACTTTTGAGGGTAAACTCGTTCACCCACCTGGGTGGAGAACATACGCTGCAAAACGCGCCGACCAAGATCAAGAATATCATTCGCTCTTTCTGCCAGGTATTCATCTTCCATAGAGGTAAAAACATCAGCATGTTCCTGAATGGTTTCACCCCAGGCCGACGGAGCCCAATGCCCCTCGTTAATTCGATTGCGAGTATCCTCGATTAAAGACCCGCTATCAAGCATTTGAGCATAAGCCGTAAACAGCGCACATTCTTCCATCGGCAAAAATTGCTTCATGCGTTCAGCCTGGTCATACAGCGCCTGTTTCACCTGATCGACCGCCGCCTCAAATAACTTTACTTCATGATTAATATCATCAGGGTCAGAAATTCGCTTATCAGCAACATTGTGCAGGCTCACATCATGATTAATCACTACCGACTGACCCATCTTCATACCGGGTGCACCGGCAACACCATTTAATGTGCAGGAAATTGAAGCACTTTGATCGGTTAATAAACTGGCAATTTCTCCGCTACTGCGAGCATGGGTAATAGCATTGGCCAACTGTGTAGACAGCGTCGTCATAAAGGCTTCATCATCACTATCAAAAGCCACCTGGGCTCGCTGTAACACCAGTACTCCAAGAATTTTTCGTTGGGAAATTATGGGAATACCCATAAAAATGGGAAAAGCATCTTCACCGGATTCTTCAAAATAGACATAGTTTTTATGCGTATAGGCATGATCCAGTCGAATCGGCTCGGCTTTTTCTGCCACCAGTCCTACCAGACCCTCTCCAATTTTAAGCCTGATCTTACCCACTATTCCTTCATTCAACCCCCGGTTTGCCATTAAAACCAGGTGCTCTTCCTTGTTGGGAGCATTAATAAAAATTGAACAGGTATCAATCTTTAGTGCACCGATCAGGTTTTCAACAATAATTTCAAGTGCCTGCTGGATATCAGGTGCTTGATCAACTTTTTTGACCAGTTTTTGCAGGGTATGTATGAGTGAGGGCATATATCGAGATCAGTCCTAAATATACTGGCTTAATTGCTGCAGAGCACAGCGATAGACACGTTTTTTGAAATAAACCACCTGATCAACAGGGTACCAGTAATCAACCCATTTCCAGCCTTCAAACTCCGGGCTATCTGTTGCCTGTAAATTGACACTGCTTTCTTCAGCGGCCAAACGCAACAGGTACCACTTTTGCTTTTGTCCGATGCATACCGGCTGAGAATGTCGTCTAACCATTCGTTTGGGTAACTTGTATCTTAACCAGCTGGAGGTAGAACCAATCAGCTCCACATCATCATTATTCAGCCCGACCTCTTCCCACAACTCACGATACATCGCCTGTTCAGCAGTTTCTTCCGGGTTAACGCCACCCTGCGGAAACTGCCAGGCATCCTGTCCCATTCTTTGCGCCCACAGAAGCTGACCATGCTGATTACTCAGAATGATGCCTACATTAGCCCGGTATCCATCAGAATCAATCACTTAGCTGGTTTTCCTGTTATTTAAATTAGCCTGTTATTCTTGCATAAAATCCTTATAGTGACCAATTTATCCCAACAAATAACAAAATGGCTTTAACCCTCTTCGATCTGGATAACACATTAATCGCCGATGACAGCGATTATTTATGGGGACAATACCTGGTAGATAAAGGCATTGTTGACCCAATTGAATATGCTGAAAAAAATCGCCTGTTCTTTGATGATTACGAACAGGGAAAGCTGGATATTGATCAATACCTCAAATTTTCATTAAAACCCTTAAGCCTTCATAGCATGGAAAATCTCAATAAATGGCGTATAGATTATGTTGACAATGTAATCCGTCCACTTATTGCCAAAGGTACTCCGGACCTTATTAAAAAACATCGTTCACGTGGAGATACCTTAATGATAATTAGCGCCACCAATTTATTTATCACTCAGCCTATTGCCGATCTGCTGGGTATTCCCAATATACTCGCCACACGTCCAGAAATTTTAAACGGCCGTTACACCGGAAACTATACAGGCACGGCAACCTTTCAGGAGGGTAAAGTAAAAGCCCTGAATGAATGGCTAATGGAACAACATATTGACCTGTCAGGAAGTACTTTTTACAGTGATTCTCATAATGACCAGTCATTGCTTGAAAAAGTCGACTATCCAGTAGCGGTAAACCCCGATCAAATTCTTCAGCAGACTGCTGAAAAAAATAACTGGCCCATTATTGACCTTAGAAACTGATCTTCTGAATTGACTCACTGCTATGATTGACTGGACAAAAATAGATACCGTGTTACTGGACATGGATGGCACATTGCTGGATTTGAATTTTGATAATTATTTCTGGCTGGAATACCTGCCCGCTAGATATGCTGAAGAATTCAAGCTTCAGGCTGATGAAGCAAAAACTATGATCAATCAAAAAACGCAGGCTCTGGAAGGCACACTGGAATGGTACAGCACAACTTACTGGACAGAAGCTCTCGGCATTGATGTTGTTGCGTTAAAACACGAAGTCCGCCACCTGGTCACTGAAATGCCATTTTGTCATGAGTTTTTGGATGGCTTAAAAGAGGCTGAAAAAAATATCGTGATGGTGACCAATGCTCATCATGACAGTCTCAATTTAAAAATGGATAAAACAGGGCTTGCACACAAGTTTGACAAACTCATTACCGTGCATGAGTTCTCCCTACCAAAGGAAAATATAAAATGCTGGTCAGAAGTACAAAAATTACATCCGTTTGACCCTCAACGCACTTTACTGGTGGATGATAACCTGAATGTCCTAAAATCTGCCGAACTGTATGGCATCTCACACTTGCTCGCGATTTACCAGCCTGACTCCAAAGCCCCGAAAAAAGATGTCGAACATTTTCAGGCAATCCATACTTTTGATGAAATTTTTCCAATCAAAAAATCGGCGGGGAAATAATGAAAACCATTGGCATGCTCGGCGGCATGAGCTGGCATAGCACGGCACTGTACTATGAATTGATCAACGAAGGTATTCAACAACGGCTCGGAGGTTTACATTCTGCCAAAATCATTATGGCGAGCATCGACTTTGCTGAAATTGAAACCTTACAACGCCATGGGGACTGGAACAATGCCGGCAAAATACTTGCCGAACATGCGCTGACATTACAGCAATCAGGCGCTGATTTTATATTGATTTGTACCAACACAATGCATATCTCTGCACCAATAATTCAACAACTTATCAGCATTCCTGTATTACATATTGCTGACACCACAGCTACCACTATTTTACAGCAGGGATTTACTACCACCGGACTGCTGGGTACACGTTTCACCATGCAGATGGATTACTATAAATCCCGCCTGCAGCAGCAGGGCCTGAATGTTCTGGTACCCGATGAAGATGACTGCAACAGGATCAACGATGTGATTTTTGAAGAACTTTGTTTTGGAAAAATTATAAGTAATTCCAGGCAGGACTACCTGGATATCATCGATAAACTGTCACGTCAGGGCGCTCAATGCGTAATAGAAGGATGTACCGAAATTACTCTACTGGTAAAACAATCCGATACAAAAATTAAACTGTTTGACACAACGGCCATTCATGCTCAGGCTGCCGTCGACTTTGCATTAGAATAATAAAATCGCAGGGTGTGGTAGTCCACACACTTGAGTACAACTGTTATTTTTTCCCCGGCTGATGAATATCCATCTGCGGGTAAGGAATCGATATGTCTGCTTCATCAAACTTGAGCTTCACTGTTTCATTTAAATCCCAGAAAACTGATACGTAATCTGCCATTTTAACCCAGGGACGAACTACAAAATTAACTGAAGAATCGACAAGTTCAGATACAGCGATCACCGGCTTTGGATCATCCAGAACACGTTCATCAGCCATCACAATATCTTCCAGCATTTGCTTGGCTTTCTTCAGATCATCATCATAACCAATACCAAAAACCATATCGACGCGGCGTGTTTTACGGGCAGAATGATTGGTAATAGTTCCGCCATAAATTGCCCCGTTCGGAATAATAATTTGTCGATTATCTCCTGTGCGTAGAGTAGAACTAAAAATATTAATAGTTTCTACTACACCGGAAGTGCCAAGGCAATATTGATAGCCCATGGGATGACGTAAGATTGTGTCAACGTTATAAGATCCAGATTTTCCAACATAATTTTCTCCTGTTTATAATTATAGTTAATTTCCTTCTTTCACCCATTTCTCTTAAACAGGAGTAAATCAGTGTTAAGGAAAGACTAATAGCACTAAAAACAGGGCTTTTAGTTACCCTTAGAAAAATTAAAGTCAGTGAAAATGTTGTAAATAGAAACTATTTACAACTTTTCCCGGCAGATTACGCAATTTTATAGTCAATACAAAATCGGGAAGGGGCTATCTCAGGAAAGAGGATCAGTGATGATGTCCATCAGGACCATGTACATGCCCGTGCTCAAGCTCAACAGCTTCCGCATCACGAATAGCCATGATTTCAACATCAAAGTTCAGTTCAACGCCAGCCAGAGCATGATTAGAGTCTATCTTCACAGATTCATCGGTAATTTCCAGCACGGTCACTGTGATACTTTCTCCATTGGGGCCTTCAGCATGAAAAACCATGCCCGGGTCTATTTGTTGATCTTGTGGAAACATATCACGGGGCACACTTTCTACCCGGCTATCATCACGATGCCCATAACCTTCTTCAGGCGGTACCTTAACGGTGAATTTATCACCAATAGTCTTATCTGCTAACTCTTTTTCCAGTCCGGGAATAATATTTTGAGCACCGTGCAAATAAACAAAACTGCTATCCTGAGCCTGATCGATAACTTCACCGTCGTTGTCAGTTAAGATGTAGTTCAGTGTAACAACGTGATTATCTGTAATTTTCATAATATTTATTTACCGGAAATTAAAACCGCACACCATACAGAAAAAAAATAATTTAGGTAATAAATAATTATAAAGACAGCATACTTTCTATGTCTTTTATTTCTTTATTAGACTGTTTCATTAGTTCAATACTTTCCTTGGGCCCCATGTTCAGTTTTGTAATGGCGGGTATTGTAGAAATTGGCGGCATAGAGCTAATTTCAGCAGTCCCCATTAAACTGTGGTACTGAGCCACAATAATCAAATCACATAAGTCAGGCGTATCACTTTCATTTCTAAACCAGTCTTCACATTCCCTGGCAACAGTAACTATTTCATCTGTAAAATTCCATTTAGACATTAATAAGCCGGTAATCTGCGGTCTCATTACCCGGATAGTTTCTTCAATTAATTCTGGAGTCAGCGATTCATCAAATGTTTCCAAATACCCTACAATCACAATGACCCCGAGATCATGCATTAAACCGGCCAGCATGGCCTGATCAGGATTAAATAACTTCGTGTTTTTTGCCAGAATACGACTGATCGCAGCAACCTTCCGGCTATGCGCCCATAATTCTTCCATTCTCTTGATTGCATTACCTGACAGACTTTTAAATAACTCATTGGCGGCGTAAGCCATCACCTGCTTATAGGTAACGTCCATGCCTAATCGCACAATAGCAGCCTGTAAAGTATCGGTGGAGGAAACTCCCTGATAAACAGGGCTGTTTGCAATTTTTATCAACTTACCGGTAATAGCCGGATCAGTCATAATGATATTGGTTAATTGCTCAGCATTGGCATTATCATCATGAATCACTTTTTGAATACGCTGTGCCACATCGGGTAGGCTGGGCAGAGAAATACTATCCGTCATAAGATCCTGATATAACTGAAAAGTTGCAGGGTTCATGACGCAATCATCTTCCAGGGATTGTACGCTGATATCTTCTCCACCTGTTTCTGTCCTCTGGGCAAAATCATTGAGTAATTTTTTATCTATTTTCAGGTATTCGACAACACCATTTGAGATAACTTCATACATACTCGGGCGAAGCTGAGCAACCGGGTTTAATTCGTCCTGCGAATCGAAGCTCATTAATTTGACAGCACCATCTCTGGCGATGGTTTTTATATCGCCTTCAAGAACAAAAAGGCTATATTCTTCGGTACAACCCAGCTCTATCAACTTTTCTTTTTTTCTAGAGGTTTGTATTGAAAGCCGGTTTGCAAGAGACTGTAGCTGCTCATCGTCAAATTGTCCCAGCGGGCGCAACCGATGCATTGTCTCTAAATCAGGTATTTGTTGCATAGGAATGTCATAATTATTATTAATACTAACGCTATTTGTATACGCTATCGCTAAAAAGTCAACCAGCAACCTGATTAATTTAGTTATTAACCGCCAAATAGGAGCTTCAATCTAAATGTTAAAGGTATTGCTTAAACCCAGATAAGAAGTTAACCGCTCTCTAACCAGGGATAGCTGTGCTGAATCATAAGTTTTATCAAATTCCCTGCCCCATACAACATCCGGCCAGTAAACATCATCTCTGCGACGCCCAATCACGTGAATGTGCATCTGCGAAACCACATTACCGATAGTGGCAACATTAATTTTATCGCTGTCGAAATGTAGTTTTACAAACTCAGATAACAAGTTGATTTGTTCGCAAAGCTGGTTTTGAATTGACGAGCGCAGGTTAAAAAATTCAGTCTGATTAGTATGGGGTACCAGAATAAACCATGAAACTTCAGCATTGCTGTGTAACAAATAGCTCAGGCTGTCGGTCTCGATGATTACATGGCAATCCTTTCTTAATCGCTCATCTAAAGAAAATGTTGTCATTAAAACCCACTCGATACAAAAATTCCTAAACTACCGGCATCCTGACGAAACCCCGATACCTGATAAGTAATATCAGTATAACGCAGGCCCAGGTTTAACCCCGGCACAAATTGATAACCATATTGAAACACAAAACCCAGTGCATCATCATATTCAATTTTTTCAGGTCTATAACCAATCACATAATCACTGTACTCGGGCAACATATGCATGGTTGCCCCAAAGCCGAATGAATGCGCACCGGCTTTTTTTATCACCATGGCATCCAGTGTCACCGTATTAAAGTCGGCCTGCCCGTTATCAGCAAATATGCTATCAGATAAATAGCCAACAGAAAATCTAATGGATGTTTTTGTTTTTTCATTCACCGGGTTTTGAAAACCTATGGCAAATTTAATTCCACCTCCGGCAGTAATACTGTCCACAGTATTTGAATCAATCAATTTCTGCCCTCCAGCTTCAGCTGCTAACTCAAGGTACAGATCAGCACTTACCGTATTGACACATAACATCATCAAAATTATTGCTAAAATTTGTTTATGCATATCACATCCTCTTCAAATTAGTGAATATGCTAATTTTGCACCCATCACCTTAACCTTAAGTTAACAGTATTTAGTCCCTGTATACCTTTGCTAAAGAGTTAGTTTTTTAAGGTTATAAAGTTCTATTTATTTAGTTTTAACTTAAAACTAATAGAATGGGTTATGATAGTGACTGAAAATTTTTAAATGTCAGATTTTCTGCCGGTTAAAACATCCAGAGTAATCACTAATAACTAAAATAATATTATGAAATTGGAAAAATTTGACCCATTGAATGGATCTATAGCCCATGTGCTGGACTTTCTCGGTGAAGGCTGGTCGATGCTTATTATTCGTGAAGCTTTTTTTGGAATTCGACGATTTGAAGAATTTCAAACGCATTTAGGTATTGCCCGAAACATCCTGACTACCCGCCTAAAACGTCTATGTGACAACGGTATCCTTGAGCGTGTACCTATCAAGGAAGGTGCTAAACGTCACGAATACCTACTAACCACTAAAGGCAAGGAATTAATGCCGCTGTTAATTACCCTGACGCAATGGGGAGATAAATGGGTTTATGGACAAAGCAAAGAACCGATTATTTTCCTCGACCGTGACAGTGGCGAACCTATCAGCCCGATACTGGTTCATGCCAAAGACGGTCGCAAACTACGTCCGCGGGATATCATGCCTACGGCCGGACCTGGTGCAAATAAAAAAGCTATAGAACGATTACAGGAAATAGCAGAACTGGCACGACGGATGGAAGAGAAATAACAGGATCTACACAGGATACCGGGGCATCATATTGGGTATGTAACCATTGTTTACCCGGTATTTGTGTATGTGCAGAACTCCGGAATCTAACCTGTCACTGAAAGCTCCAACGCCCTTATCCAATGGTTTAAGTTTGAGAGATAAATATTGTCATTCCACTTTTTATCAGTGCTAATATAGCCCCTGCTATATTGTTTAAATACTCATCAATGATTTCTCCATCAAATATAAGTCAGTTTGACCATTTCATACCGGTCAGCACTCCACACCTCATAAAAACCTTAAAACTAAGTGGATTAGAACCGCAACAAATGGAAGTCATTGAAAAACTCAATAAGGTTATTTCATTTCAGTTTTATGAAAAGCTGACTAACTTGAAAAAACAATATCAACCCTTTAACCCCGATTCTGATCTAACCATCGATAAATCAATTTCTGCTAATGCAGAAAGCTGTATTAATGAAATTACCGAGCTGTTAAGCGCTGCAAATTATAGCGAGCTAAACCAGCAACAAATTGAATACGCACTTCAAAAAATATCTCCTTACGGGCTCGATATTCATATCGACTTTTCTGCTTTTTCAAATGTCAGCCTGTTTTATCGAGGAAAAAGCAACTGCACTATCAGTCATAGAGACTGGACAACCCTGTATATCAAAAAGAAAAATATTAACCTGATAAGCTATCAGAGACTCTTTCTGATAGTTCGTTATAAAGACCAACATCTTAAACCCGGAATACATCTAAAATTATTCAAGGATATATTACGACCAGACCTGGAAATGCTATTCCCCGAATGTAAGGTACGCATGAAACTTTTTGATAAAATTAAACTTGCAGTTACCGGAGGAGGAGGTACAGCGGGGGGATTATTTGTCACCATTGGTAAAGTCACTGCGGCGGTGAATCCCTGGACAATCATTCTGGCTATTGGTGGTTTTGCAATGCTTTTGTGGCGACAACTAAGCAAAATATTCATTCAGAAAACTCGCTATCTGGCGACTCTGGCACAAAATTTATACTTCCACAATCTGGATAATAACACGGGAGCAATAACATACATGGTTGACCTTGCACGTCAGGAGGAAATCAAAGAAGTCATTCTGGCGTATGCTTTACTTAACTTAACAAGCATCAATAATCAGCATGATTTAGACACCGCCTGTGAGCACTGGTTTGAAAAGAACTTCAACCAGCAGATTGATTTTGATGTTAGTGATGCCGTGGACAAACTTAAACGTTTTAAAATATTGAAAGATAATAGCAGCAGTTTAGAGTGCAGGGAGAGTGAACAGATTATCAGTAGCCTTGAAAATCAATGGTTATCATTCATGACACCCCGGCAGTAGGTTGCTGTGATGATAGAATTTTTTCTACAGGAGCCGGCAATCCATGATTTTCTAGCTCATCCCACTCAACCCACTTTAAGCGGTTACTATCACTCACCCTTGAATGGGTTGAGGTCACAAAGCTTTGCGGGACAATAACCTCAACCAGTGAAATAGATAAATCAAAATGACTAAACTGATGTTTAAGTATTTTCTCGTTCAGAGAATTAATTTCAGCACATTGCCCTACCTGTCGGACTTGCCAGTCGGGTAAAGCATCCAGTTTCTCGATTTCTGGCAATGACCACAGGCCTCCCCAGATACCCTGTTCAGGTCGATGTTCGAGTAACAGCTTGTTGGCAAACCGGTGCAGTAAAAACCAACGGTGTTTGTGAGGCCGGTTTTTTTTAGGTTTTGACACAGGAAATTGTGCCTGAGTACTTTCCAGACAACTTTTACAGATTTTATTCAAAGGACACCTCTCGCAGTCCGGACGCGAGCGTTTACAAATCATAGAACCTAAATCCATCATTGCCTGATTATAAAATGCGGTTTGCTTTGCGGGTGTTTGTTGTTCTGCCAGCATCCACAGCTTTTTTGACACCGCAGTTTGACCATACCAGCCATCCACCTGGTACAGCCTGGAAAGAACGCGTTTTACGTTACCGTCCAGAATAGCTGCATGCCGGCCTAATGCCAGGCTGAGAATAGCACCCGATGTCGACTGACCGATGCCTGGCAATGTCATTAATTTTTCCTGGGAATCAGGAAACAGCCCGTCGAACTCATGATGAATGATTTGAGCAGTTTTATGCAGGTTCCTGGCACGAGCGTAATATCCCAACCCGGCCCAGTACTTCAATACCTGGTCCAGTTGAGCTTCCGCCAGATCTTTTACATTCGGAAAAGCGTTCAAGAACTTATTAAAGTACGGAATGACAGTGGCGACCTGAGTTTGCTGCAACATAATTTCAGATAACCACACACTGTATGGCGTTACCTGTTGCTGCCAGGGTAAATTTTTGCGCCCATGCAATTCAAACCATGGCAGTAAAAGCCTCGAAATATCACTCATTAAAATAGCTTTTTCAGCCGCTGTTCTAACTTCTTCTTTGCCTTTTCTGTCTCAGCCTGTTTCTTTTTTTCCAGTTTTTCTTTTTTGCTGGCTTCTTCCAGCTGACGTTTTTTTTCCAGTTGAAGTTTTTGTGCCGCTAACTTTTTTTCCTGTGAGGCTTTTAAGCTGGCTTTTTCTGCATCCAGTTTATGTTTAAGAGCCGCTTTTTGATTTGCCAGGGAGCGACGAATCTGCTCTTTTTTTGCAGCCAGTTTAGCTTTTAACATTTCATCCAGTTGTACATCAATTTCAGGCATTAACCAGGAACCGGTTATGGCGACAGGAATAGAGACACCGGATAATTCATCCGCTGAGCCACCCTGCTGCCCTTTCGATGTAGTGACCACTTTAGCATTCACCAGGTAATCGACAGTTTCCTGGACGAGGTCTACAGACCCTTTACCACCTACTCGCAGTAATGGTGCCTGCACATCCAGGTCTTCACTGCTGAATACCCCTTCTTTAATCACTCCCGATAAAGACAAAGCACTAAAATCAGTCTGGCGTTTGCCTAACACGGGTTCCTCTTTTCTGCGCAGTTTAGCCTTAGCTGATTCGACTTCATGTCTTAAATTAAAACCATTCAAAGCTCCATCCTTAACAAACATAGAAAGATCGCCATTAAGATTAGACTTAAGTTTGCTCAACCATTCGCCCCGGGTTGTCATATCCATTGTAAAATTGGCATTTCCAGAAACTGGATCTTCTCCACTGAAATCCTGTAAAAATTGTCCTACCTGAAAAGATGACAGTTTCTTTTTAACCGAATAAACAGGCTGTTTGCCCTGAACATTAATTTTGACAGACCCGACATAATTACCATCGTAAAGATCCATTGCAATCGGAGCCAGATTAAGCAGGCCTTTATCTGCTCCCATCTTGAGAATTACATTATTAACAGTCAGACCCTGTGTCACCAGCGTGCCTATTTCCAGCTCACCCTTTAGCTTTAAATCACGCAGTAACTCCATCGGCAATTGAATTTGCACATCTTCAGCTGCTACTACAGTTTCTGTCGACTCAGTCGCTTCAGGTACAGGTTCAGGCTCAACGGTTTTTCCCAGTAACCTGTCTATATCAAAACGTTCAGCTTTAACAGAAAAGTTAATATTCGGTCGGTCATAATCGAGTACCTTTACAAATCCCTCAAACTTATTTTCATTTAAAGCCAGCACCAGATCATTCAGATGAATAGAACGTTTATTCAGCCGCATCTCTAGCTGAGAGGCAGAAAGAGAAGCTTTCATTTTTCCATTTGGAACTGTAGAACCCGTCAGTTCAGACTGAACATCCAGCACACCAATGGTTAAGTGTTGTTTATTTAGATCAAAACCGATTTCCCCGGCAAGCCTGGTTTGTGAACTCTGCAAAGCACCCCCGCTCGTGGTAATACTGGTGCTAAAGCCACTCAATCCTAATTGACGAGTTAAAGTAGAAAACTCCACGTTACTGTTCAATTTTAACAACACGCGATCAAAAGGAATCAACGCCCCTGCTGCAGAGCTTTCAATGACCAGAGAAGTCAAGGTTACTTTCTGTTTACCCAAAAGCACATCTGATTTCAGTTCTATGCTAGCAGACAACTCATTCAGGCTATTCAGCGTCATACTAATCTGTAAAGGAAATGGTTCTTCCTGTGTAATTTTGCCAGTTAATAACGATGCGATATTGACCTGATACTCCACATCGGCTTGAGCATCAGACCACAGTAAATTCACATTGGTCATTACGATTCCGCCAAAAGCAACTTCTAACTCGCTCTCTACATCTGTTTTGATCCTGACGGTTGTATCTTTGTCATCATCTCTGGATACAGATTTTGGCTTCGATTCAGTGACCAGGTCATCCCAGTTAGTCTTGCCCCGTTTGTTGGTTTGCAAATTAACACTCAACCCATCCATGATCAGCTCAGCTACCTGGGGGTTAAAGGACAATATCGATAATACATCAACACTGACACTGGCATGATTGACCGCCAACATAGGCTTATCACCAAAACCCGGGGCATTAGAAAAAGTCATCGAACCCAGTTTCATACCCAGCACCGGGTACAGGCTTAACTCAATATCTCCTTTAAAGTCTAATTGCCTGTTTGTTTTTTGTTTAACGAGTTCAGACAGGTTCTGCTTGTATTCATTGGCATCAAAAGTCACAGCGAAAATTCCAACCGCACCAACTAGCAACAATACAAATGCAACAAAACCTATCAATAGAATTTTTATAATATTCATGGTTGAACCGGGTGCTCCTTAAAGAGGATTTGGCTAATTTTTAGTTAACAATGTAAATATATGAAACAGGCAGTTGATCGCTCAGCAAACACAATCGAATTAATTGATTGATATTATGAAGAATAAAGTTATATTGATAATTCACTTATTAGGCGAGACTGCTGTTCAGCTGTTAATTTAGGATGATGACTCTCGCATGAAAACAACTTAGTTTCAAGGTTATGAATAAATCTCTGGAAGAACACTTAGTCGATAGTAAAAACTGGCTCACAGGCAAGTTAACAGATTTTAGGAATGGTGAATTTCCTTTTGGATTTATTGGAGGATCCGTTGCGGCAGTCGTCTTATTATTACTCCTCGTAGGCTGGTACTGGAGCCAGGAACCAGGTAGTTTCGATGTCATTGAAACCTCCCAACAGCTTGCTCCACAGACCAGCGACAGACAGGTAGTCGGTAGTATAACGTCTGCAACCACCATTCACCTGATGGATACCTTACTCAGCAAAAGTGGCGGGTATTTAAGTAATGATGTAACCCCTCCGTCACTGTGGTTAGATAATATTCCCAACTGGGAATATGGTGTGCTGGTTCAAATTCGTGACATCACTCGCTCCATGCGCAATGATTTCAGCCGTTCCCAGTCTCAATCGGTGGAAGACAAGGACTTGATCGTTGCCGAACCCCAGTTCAACTTTAATAGTGACTCGTGGGTTTTTCCAGCTACCGAAAGCGAATACAACGACGGGCTAAAAGCGTTACATCGTTACCTGACCAGATTACAAAACCCGAATAATCCTGAAGCACAGTTCTATGCGCGTGCGGATAACCTGTCGGACTGGCTGGGTCAGGTTGAAAAAAGGCTGGGCAGCCTATCTCAACGACTTAGCGCCAGCGTTGGACAAACCCGAGTCAATACTGATTTAGCGGGAGATTCGGCAGCCGTTCAATCTACAGCCACTGCCAATGAAGTTGAGATTAAAACCGCCTGGTCTGAAATCGATGATGTATTTTATGAAGCAAGAGGTGCCGCCTGGGCACTGGCTCACTTGCTTAAGGCTATTGAGCATGATTTTGACAGTATCCTGCGTAAGAAAAATGCGTTAATCAGTTTACGGCAAATTATCAGGGAGCTAGAAGCTACACAACAAACACTGTGGTCACCGTTTATTATGAATGGATCGGGATTTGGAATGTTTGCCAATCATTCACTGGTGATGGCTTCGTATATTTCGCGTGCGAATGCAGCAGTTATTGATTTAAGGCAGTTGTTGCAGCAAGGGTAGAAGTCTGAAGTCTGGAGTCTGAAAAAATAGGCTGAAGTGGATTTTATATATCAAGTAAAACTTACGACTTATAGTTCCACTCTCCAGACTTACCACCCGACTTATGCAACAAACGAACATCCCCGATCACCATCCCACGATCCACTGCCTTGCACATGTCATAAATCGTCAACAGGGCAACCTGCACCCCAGTCAATGCTTCCATTTCAATACCCGTCTGCCCATTAGTCTGACAGGTTAATTCACACACAACCCGGCATTGCTCTGAATTGATAGTAAATTTAACCGACGCATGAGTAAGAGCAAGAGGATGACACAGCGGGATAAGATCAGCGGTTCGCTTGGTTGCCATAATGCCTGCAACCCTGGCAATACCCAGTACATCGCCTTTTTTGTGATCACCCTGCTCAATCAGGGCCAGGGTTTCTGGATGCATTTCGATATAACCCCTGGCAGTAGCCTTTCGTTGAGTCACCGACTTTCCTCCAACATCCACCATATGAGCCTGACCAGCCTGATCGAAATGGGTTAGGTTTGATGACATGGGATTACCTCTCGAATATTAATATCTTATGAATTATGTATCTACTCATATAAGTAGTCAAAATCAGGAGTAACTGCTCAGTACTTAATTATTTTATTAAAATGTACATGGCCTGGTTACCACGCTGAATATTAAGCAGTAAACTTCTGCTTAATTTTGTTGCGGCAAAAGCCTGTTCAAAAGTTTTGACCAGCTGTTTATTGATAGAATAAATTATATCGTCTTTCCTCAGCCCTGTATTCCAGGCCTGGGAATCGGGTTTCACATCCATGACCTGCAAATATTCCACCTTACCTTCACGAATATCAGCCTCTTTGATTTCGCCTATTTTGGCCCCTGTTAGTCGAAAACTGAATTCAGAACCATCAACGGTCACCGTCTCCATTTGCTGGATGGTAACTTTAACCAGCATAACCCGTCCGCCGCGAATAACTTCCAGTTGAATATGCTGGCCCACTCTCATCAAACCGACCAGGTTATGCATATCCACCGATGATCTCACTCTGCGCCCATTTGCCTTGATAATTACATCACCGACCTTCAACCCACCTTTTTGCGCGGGTGAGCCCTGCTCTATCTGAGTAACAACGGCACCTTGCGTAGATTCAATATCAAACGCTTTAGCCAGCTCCACCGTCAGATCCTGCGCATTAACACCCAGTCGTCCGCGTTTAACTTCACCGTGTTCAATTAACTGAAACATAATATCACTGGCCATATTGATGGGGATGGCAAAACCTATACCGATACTACCCTGGTTAGTGTCACTGCTTCCCATTATGGCAGTATTGATGCCGATCAACTCTCCTCGCAGGTTAACCAGTGCCCCACCCGAATTGCCAACATTGATAGACGCATCTGTTTGAATAAAATCTTCGTACGATTCTATGCCCAGGCCGGAACGCCCCAGTGCAGAAATTATGCCCGATGTAACCGTCTGGCCTAATCCAAAAGGATTGCCGATGGCTACTACAAAATCACCAACCCGCAAATGGCTGGAATCTGCAAAGGAGATACTTTTAAGGTGTTTCGCATTAATCTTGATAACGGCAATATCCGTATCCGGATCCCGCCCTAGAACTTCTGCAGTCACTTCACGTCCATCACGCAGCGTGACGGTGATTTCTATCGCACCTTCTATGACATGATTATTGGTTAAAATATAACCATTCGCCGCATCTACTATAACCCCGGAACCCAGGCTCATTATCTCCCTCTCACTCTGAATATCAGGAATATTGAAAAAGCGCTTAAACAGCGGGTCACTCAATAGTGAACTCCTGACTAAAACTTTTCCACGAGTAGAAATATTGACCACAGCAGGTGTGATTTTTTCCAGCATTGGAGCCAGACTTGGCAGTGCGATACCGTCAACTGCAACGGGCAAGGCGGCATGACCAGGCCCTGTAAAAACTAAAAAAAAAGTAAAAAGAAGCGCTTTTAAAATCATTAAAATGTTCTCGGATTAAAATCAAATTTTTGTTGCATTGATTCATACCACTGCTGAGTTTCTTTATCATCTGCAGGAGGTGTATGAATTTGAATTTCCACATACAAATCACCCGCCGGTTTTCCGGGAAGCCCCCTGCCTTTCAATCTCATTTTTCGTCCGGACTGAACACCGGCTGCAATTTTAAGTTCAATATGTCCACTTAAAGTAGGCACCTTCACCTTGCTTCCCAGTGCCGCTTCCCAGGGTGAAACCGGGCATTTTAAGGTTATATCTTTATTTTCAAGTTTAAACCATTTATGCGGCAGAATATTTAGTTCCAGTAACAGATCTCCAGCCACACCACCCGAAGCGGAAGCATGTCCCTGCCTGGATAAGCGAATTTTCTTGCCACTGGTAACACCTCGGGGAATATTGATTTTTAATTTTTTTAATACAGGTGTCGCTATGCCTCCGGCTCCCTGTTCACTTCGTGATATCTGAATCGTTTTTTCACCACCGTTAAAAGCCTCTTCGAGACTGATATCCAGTTTCAACTGCTGGTCTTCACCTTTTTGAGCACGACGGGATTGCCTGAAACCCTGGTTTTGCCCGAATCCACCACCAGCATGGCCACCACCAAAACCTCCAGCTCCACCCTGCGAAAAAATTGACTCAAAGAAATCAGTAAAATCACCACCGGTAAATCCACCAGCCCCGGCACCACCTCCATATCCACCGGTATTGAAATCCTGACCGTGTTTCCAGTTTTCACCAAACTGGTCATAAGCTTTACGCTTTTCGGCATCTTTCAGCACATCGTAAGCTTCGTTAACTTCTTTAAATTTGTCTTCGGCATCGGCTTCGCTATTCACATCGGGGTGATATCTGCGCGCCAATTTACGGTAGGCTTTTTTGATGGTTGCTGTATCAGCACCCCGATCAACATCTAAAATTTTATAGTAATCCTGATATTTCATAACTTGTACGACGAATTAAGCTGATTTTGACCCATTTGACTAAACTCTTGTTGAGATATGAGTTTGAAGGCCTTTATATTGGGATATAACGACAGTTTTCAAGTCGCTTCAGTATTAGAAACAGCTTATGATCAACTCCTGAAAATGCTAATCAGCCGGCAAATTAAAAGAGGCGCCTCCGACAACAACATGGCCCTGTTCCTGTTCGGATTCCTGCTCCTCCTCTTCAACCTCTTCCTCAATTAAACTCAGTCCTGCAAAGGTATCTTCTGCAGAATCTGACGCTGACGCCGCTGTTTTTCCTTTGTTATCCAGATTAATCCGTAAACGCAGATTCTTCTCACCATCTGCATTTTTCAGTGTTTCTTCCAATGTAATTTTTCCATCTTGATACAGGTAAAACAGGGCTGCATCAAAGGTGCGCATACCCGCATTTTCAGATTTCTCCATCACTTCCTTGATTTCCTGAATATCACCTTTGAGGATCAAATCACCAATTCTGGACGTATTCAGCAACACTTCAACCGCTGCACAGTGCCCGCCATCAACCGTTGGAATCAGTCGTTGCGATACAAAGGCCTGTAAGTTATTAGATAAATCATTAAGTAACTGGGAACGCCGTTCTTCTGGAAAGAAATTGATAATTCTATCCAGTGCCTGAATGGCATTATTGGCATGCAATGTAGAAATGGCTAGATGTCCTGTTTCGGAAAATGCCATGGCATATTCCATGGTTTCCCGATCACGAATTTCTCCGATTAAAATAACATCCGGTGCCTGGCGCAAGGTATTCTTCAAAGCATCTGCAAATGAATCAGTATCTACACCCACTTCACGCTGGTTTACGATGCAACCTTTGTGCGGGTGAATATATTCAACGGGATCCTCAATTGTAATGATATGCCCCTTTGAATTGATATTGCGGTAATCGATTAAAGCAGCCAGAGAAGTCGATTTTCCTGACCCGGTACCGCCCGCAAACAAAATCAATCCCCGTTTATTCATGATCACGTTTTTCAACACCTGGGGCAGTCCCAGGTCATCAGCATCGGGTAATTCTGTGACGATGTTACGAATCACCATTGAGACTTCATTTCGTTGTTTGAAAATATTTACCCGAAAATGTCCTAAGCCGGGAATTGACATAGCCAGATTCATTTCCGGCTTTTCAGTAAATTCCTGGCGCTGTTTATCATTCATGATTTCCTGGGCAAGGGTATTCACCCAACCGGGAGGAGCAGGATCTTTACCCAGCGGGGTCAACATGCCACTAAATTTAGCACTGGGGCGCGCACCGGTTGAAAAATAAAGATCAGAACCACCTTTTTCAGCCAGAACTTTTAGATAAGGGGAGACTTTCATCGAACCTCCTTTTTATTATCGGAATTAAGACTATAGCCGAATTACTGGATATTTCAGTGATTAAACCAAACCTTGCGACATTGACAACGCCCTGAACTGCATCCCTTATTCAGTCAATTGAGAATTCATTAAAAAAGATAAGTTAATGAAATCTGTTATTCACTCAAAAGACACTCTGATTTCGGCCCTTTTCCCTTGATTGATACAGTACATGATCCGGTCGCTGCATCACATCATCCAGAGAGTCTTTTTTTATTTGTAGAGATAGCCGATATACTAATAGTTATAGCTCTAATCACCTGAATGAGACAACTCAGTGCCGGAAAGCCTGTTTTTAGCTCTCATCCAATCCTGAATCAGGTTTTTATCCAATGGCCTGCTTATGTAATACCCCTGCACATAATCACAGCCCATCTGTTTCAGCAGGGCATGAATTTCTGCTGATTCAACACCTTCTGCTACAACTTCGATGCACAATGTATGAGCCAGTTTTATAGTTGCTTCTACGATCGTACTGTCTTCATTGTCATCAACCATATTTTTTATGAAGGACTGATCGATCTTCAGTTTTTCCACAGGCAGCTTTTTTAAGTAAGTGAGCGATGCCTGGCCGGTCCCAAAATCATCAATGGATAAAGATATTCCCATTTCAGATAAACGCTTCAAAATACTTATCACCAGATCGGGCTCCTGCATAAATTGACCTTCGGTGATTTCAATCATGAATTTCCCGGGTGCAACGCCATAACGTTGAAGAATTTTACTGATACGCTGAGGTAAACCCTCATCATGAAAATCGATCATGGATAAGTTGATCGCTATTTTCACCGGAGAATCTTCCATTTTTTTCAACTGTAAACAGGCTGTTTCAATAATCCAGTGAGACAAAGGTTTGATCAGTTGATTTTTTTCAGCGAGCGCTATGGTTTTTTCAATTGACTGAATATGTTCTTTCGGTTGTTTCCAGCGTAAAAGCGCTTCAAAATAACTGGTGTTATGGTTTTTCAAGTCCATCACCGGTTGATAGACCAGTTTGAAATCATTGTTATCCAGAGCCAGTCGTAATGACTGTATCAAACTCAAACCTGAATAGTCTGTCTGCACACTCGATTGCTGGATAAATACTACGGGCCAATCTCCCCGATGAGCCTTTAATAAGGCTTCATTTCCTTTAAGTTCGAGTTCTTCCATATCCAGCGCATGATCCGGGTAGATAGCCACGCCGATACTGACACCAATATTGATCTTTCGTCCATAAACGGTGTAGGTTTTAGACAGTGATTGATGCAGCTTTTCCACCAGTGATGTCACAACCTCTTCATCTCTAAATTCCAGCAGCAAGGCAAAATTATCTTTTTCCAGTCGAGCCAGGCTATCAGATTCCCGCAGGTCATTACTTAACCTCTTAGCCAGCTGCTTTAATAATCCATCACCCACGTAATTCCCGAATTCTTTATTCACTTTATAGAAGTGATTGATATCAACCAGTACCAGTGCATATTTTCGCCCGGATCTTTTACCTTCCATAACCGCCTGTTGCAGTCGCTCATCAAAAATCGCCCGGTTATTCAGGCCAGTTAGGTGATCATGTTTAGTCAGGTAAGTTAAATACATAAAATATTTATGCAGAAGCACCAGACCAGGGGTTAAAAATTGCCGGTCATAAGAATTACCGGGGCGTCTTGTCAGCACCATTTTTTTCATTCGTTGCGTGATAGTCAGCAGCGGTTGAATCAATGCTCGATACAAGCTTAAATAGACAACCAGACTAAGCAGTAACCATAGTGGGATAACCCAGCGAGCCTGCAGCATCCAGATTGATAAAAAGCTTTCTACGGGTATAGAAAGCGTGAGTCTGCCAACACTCAATGCGTCCTGGTTAATCTCAAAAATAGCTTGGTACTGCTCACTCAGAACTTTGGTTTCAATAAATTCAGGGCTAACAGCAGTTCCAGGTTCCTGATAAAAATGACGCCCCGTTAGCTTCTCAAAATCATCTACAAAGCTGAAATACTTCATCAGTATAAGCAGTTTCTGTGGATTTGACGTGCCAATGTCAGCAGTCAGGGCCATCATTAGCTGCTCATTGAACAAGCAGATTTTAATCGGGGGAGTTTCTGCATCAGGCTGTGTATCCGGTAAAATCAGACAATCTGGAATATCACTAACTGGCTCACCAACATTGACTCCAGGTTGAACAACCCGAATAAACTCTAGCCTCGGGTAATGCTGGTAATACTGATTAATAAAATGACGGCGTTGCTGGGAATCTGTATTTTTCTGAACCCATATCTCCACTTCATGAAAGCGTTGCTGTAACCAGAGTTTCTGGGCCAACTGCAATTGATCCAGCTGTGTTTGCCAGTTATTGCGGTATAAGCGGGTCTTTTCCTGTACTAACGATTCATTGAGAAAGTGTAATGAAAGGCTCCACAGTAAAACTGCAGAAAAGCTCATCAGCATAAAAATTGATAACGTATAATGCTGAATTTTTATTTTCATGGCTGGGTTTTTTAATAATCTGCCATCAAATCTGCTATCACTAATTTTTGGCTTAAAGGGTTCAATTGAAGAGCTAAATATAACTTTCTCAGGTTTGCAATACCAGGCACCTGTTACTTTTCTGTTTATTAAAAAACACACCAGATTCAACAAAGATGATTTCTTAATACTGCAAGACCAGGCCTATATTGTATTGTATTGCAGTCAGGATATGAACAGACATCTGGTAAAAATAAACTATACTGATTTTAATCTATCTTAAAAATGCAGTAAAACCTGCGAGTTATAAGGCTTACCTTCAAGGTTAATGAAAACAAATTACTTAAGCTTAATACTGTTCCTGGCTCTAAATTTAACTATAACCAGCTCACCAGCCGAACTTTTTAAATGGGTGGATAAAAATGGGAAAGTCCATTATTCGGATAAACAACCAACGGATAAGTCTAAAACAAAACTGGTTCCGCTAACAAAGTCGGTTACTCAAGTTGTTGTCGAGCAAAGTGCCAGTAAGGCGATATTAAAACCTTATGACCAGACTGCCCGGAAAGTATTTTTACTGGACACTCGTTACAGCTGGAAAAAACAATCTGCATCCAGTAAAAATAAAAAAATTGGCGCTTACTATGCAGGGAAAGGTTGTTCATCAAGAGGCGCAATGAAAGTCCCCGATGTTTACATTAATCACAAGGACTTTTTCCCCAGGGAGTCAGAACTTAGCCGCCGAATGATGAAAGTGATTAACAGCCTGGACTATGAGTCAGATCGTTCATCAAAATATGATTTATTGAGGAAATTAAAGCATTCAGGTGGATTAAGTCTTCACTCAGAAATTATCAGTTTAAGTTTTAATACCTGTGCGCCACATATTTCAAAAAGAGACCGTCTCAAACCGGTTAACAACATATCAGCCTATCAATTTAAAAAACATCGCATTAAATTAAAAGTTCACTGGCAACTAAAATCTAATCGAGATCAGGATGTGATCTATGAAAAAACCACCGACGGTAGCTTTAGTGGCTGGCAGAGTGAAAATCCCCCATCGATAGCCTTAGCCAATGCCGTTGAATCGGCTACTTTAAAGTTGTATTCCGATAAAAAATTTATCCATAAAGTTATGGTAGAGGAAGATAACGGAGGCATAGTCACACATAAATCAACTAATGCTCAGCCAATAAAATTTTCAGGAAAAACTGAACCTCATCGACTGTTTTTAACGGTTGATGAAAATGTTTGGACACGACGGTTGGGAAACGAAGATACGGTGGGTATGTTCCTGTTTGGTGAAAAGTGTTCCGCCAACAAGCCAATGAAATTACTAGATGCGGTAAATAATCAAAAATGGTTTTTTGCTAACAATGCAGAATCCACAGGTAGTGTAGTTAAAGCTATTTCGTCTGCTGGTTATTCGATACAGAGAAATACTGAAAATGCACTATCCGAAATAGAAAACAGTGATGGCTATACATTATTCGCCGAGGTAGTCGGCATAAATTACAACATCTGTGCTCCGTCACTGTCAGCGACAGCAAAATATAAGACCCTGAATGACATTAAGAAGAACAAGCTAAGTCGAAAACAGCTGAAGATTACCGTTAAGTGGTCGCTAAAAACTGATCGAAACCGCGTTTTACTGTACCAGACCAGAACAGAAGGTATCGCGGGAAGCCTGCTGGTTGATTCAAAAGGTTCAGCGGTGATGCAAAAAGCAATCACAAATGCCTCCAGGCAGCTGCTATCTGATGCTCATTTCATCAAAAAAATATCTAAAAAAACCAGAAAAACGGAAGCGATGAATTCGTTTCCTTTGAATAAACTAAAACCCGGTTCAGCTATAGCCCGGCCCGAAAAGGGCGAAGTAAAACAGATTTTATTAGTAACAAACAACACAACCTGGAATGATTTACCAGCAGCTAAACACCGGGGTTATTATGCTGTTGGAGAAAACTGCTCTACGATCAAGTCAAAAAGCTGGCCCGAAGCATTAAATGAATACCCGGCTTTTTATCCTACAGCCGCGGAGTTAGCGGGCAGCGCTTCCAAAATTCTAAAAAGTCTGGATTACAGGCACAAACGTTCGGATCAATACAATCTGTTAAAAAACAAGAGAAAGACAGGTGCTTATAGCTTGCACAGTGAAATTATGGCACTCCGGTTTGACTCCTGTGCTCCTGCAATAAAGTCAGACTTTGAATTTGGCGGAAAAAGAAAAATATCCACTAATTCGTTTAAAAGACATCGCGTTAGCATAAAAATAAAATGGCAGTTGATCGGTAATTCAAATCAGCAGATTTTATATGAAAAACTGTCTCAAGGTATTTCAGATAGCTGGCTATTAAATGCCAAGCCGAAAATAATAATGGGTCAGGCTATAGAGAATGCAACATCTGTGCTTTTCGCTGACCCACGTTTTATTGATGAAATAATGTTACAGGAGAAGGTGGAGGAGAGTTTCTTTTCTAAACTTTTTTCGTCATCAACAGATAACAAAGAAGATACAAAAAGCACCGCTAACCCTTACATTTTAAAGGCTCATCTCGGGCAAACTTTTGTTGAAATAACACCCATCAAAATGATGGTTACAGAGTATTATCATAGTTATGGAAAGTGGCCAGAAAGCCTTAGTGAAATAGGTTTATCCGACTACAGCGGTAGTAAAACTGTATCAGACATCAGCATTGAGTACGATGGCAGCATTTTAATTGAGTTAACCGACATGTTTGGGGAGGATAAATCGTTAAAATTATCTCCTACATTACCCAGTTCAGAAAATGCCTACAATTTACGATGGATATGCAGCAGTAATTTAGTTAAAAATTACTTACCTTCAAACTGCGAAACAATGTAATTATTTTACCGATAAAGGAATTAGCCGGGTTAAAGACTAACCGGTTCCAATAAATTTTCGAAGTTACTCTATATTCTGCACCTGCTCCCGCATCTGTTCGATTAATACCTTCAGATCTACCGCTAAACGCGTGGTTTCAGTATCCTGAGATTTAGAAGACAGGGTATTGGCTTCACGATTGAGCTCCTGCATTAAAAAATCGAGTCTGCGTCCTACGGCTTCATCCCGGTCAAGTACCTGTTCAACTTCTGCGACATGCGCTATTAATCGATCCAGCTCTTCTTCAACATCTAACTTCTGCGCTAACATAACCAGTTCCTGCTCAAGTCGACCAGAGTCTGCAGACTCAGTCCAGTTAGCCAGCTTGTCATCCAGTTGAGCAGACCATTTTTTGCGCATACCTTCGACTACCTGAGGACGCCTTTGCTGGAGTTGCTTAACAATTTCTGTCACCTGCTGACAACGAGTCGCTATCATTTCATACAGTGCTTTACCTTCCCGTTCCCTGTTATCAACCAGTTGCTGCAGAGCGGCATTCAAGCTATTCAGAGCCAGCTCCTGCAACGGTTTGAAATCTTTATCCATTTCATCCACCACGCCCGGCCAGCGTAAAATATCGGCTACCGACAAGCTATGTCCTTCGTGAACGATGGTCAAAACCTGCTGTTCTACCTTACGTAAATTTTTAACCAGGTCAGCATTTAACTGGATGGAAGTCTGCGTTTTTTTATTCAGTTTATAACGCAAGCTGATGTCCAGCTTTCCACGCTTCAAGTATTGCCCAAGTTGCTGCCTTATATCTGGCTCCAATATTTTAAAATCATCGGGTAATTTAAAACCTGGCTCAAGATAACGATGATTTACAGATTTAATTTCCCAGATGATGTCGCCGCTACTGTTACTTTGCTGTTCACGGGAAAAAGCCGTCATACTTTTTAACATATTTTTTTTCCTTGGTTTAATGTCTACATTCTACCCAATTAATGCCAGGATCACATCTATAGAAAATCAAAATAATTTATTTAAAAAAGCGCTATAATCACGCGCATTTTTCAGGAGCTAACCATGAGACCCAGCGGTAGAGATTTAGATCAGCTTAGAGATACCAGGATTACCCGCAATTACACCATGCACGCAGAAGGTTCTGTGTTAATCGAATGCGGAAACACCAAAGTATTGTGCAATGCATCCATTGAAGAACGTGTTCCGGGTTTTCTCAGAGGTCAGAACTGTGGCTGGGTAACCGCTGAGTACGGCATGTTGCCACGTTCAACATCAAGTCGTATGCGTCGTGAAGCCAGTTCAGGTAAACAGGGGGGGCGTACCATGGAGATACAACGATTGATTGGACGTTCATTACGCGCCTGTGTGGATACTAAATTACTCGGTGAACGTACCATCACTATCGATTGCGATGTCATTCAGGCCGATGGTGGAACACGAACAGCATCAATTTCCGGAGCATTTGTTGCCTTATCTGATGCAATTCAAACATTACTGGATAATGACAGCTTAAAAGAGAACCCGATTAAATGTCAGGTTGCTGCAATTTCTGTCGGTGTTTATGAAGGCCATGCGGTACTCGATCTGGATTACCCGGAAGACTGTAGCGCTGAAACAGACATGAATGTGGTGATGGACAGTAACGGTGGATTCATCGAAATTCAGGGAACGGCTGAAGGCGCAGCTTTTAGTCAGGACAACCTGAGCGACATGCTGGCACTGGCCAGTAAAGGCATCAACGAAATATTTGAACTTCAACGGGGAGAGTAACCGCATGCAAAAACTGGTCATAGCTTCAGGAAACAAAGGCAAATTACGCGAGTTATCAGCATTGCTCAAACCACTCGATTACGACGTGCATACGCAAGCCGAATTTAATGTTCCTGATGTACCGGAGACAGGTACTACCTTTGTCGAAAACGCAATTATCAAGGCTCGTCATGCCGCTGAAATTACCGGGCTTGCAGCCGTCGCTGATGACTCAGGCATCGAAGTAGATGCACTAGATGGAGCACCCGGCGTTTATAGCGCACGCTTTTCTGCCCCTGATGCAACCGATGATAAAAATAATGCCTTGCTGGTAGAAAAACTACGTGACGTTCCTGAAGAGTTAAGAACCGCGCGTTATCGCGCCGTTATTGTTTTCATGAAACACGCCAAAGACCCGTCCCCGATTATTTGCGAAGGCAGCTGGGAGGGTCGCATTGTGCTGGACCCGATAGGTGAAGGTGGTTTTGGATATGACCCTTATTTTTTTGTACCCACTCATGGCTGCACCAGTGCCGAACTACCTGCCGAGGTAAAAAACTCTCTCAGCCATCGGGGACAGGCACTTCGAGAGTTAGTCGAAAAACTGGGTCAGTAAACCCTTGGTTTTCACTGACAACCCTCCATTAAGCCTGTACGTCCACCTGCCCTGGTGCGAAAGGAAATGTCCTTACTGTGATTTCAACTCGCATCAGGCGGATGGTTTTGATGAACAGGCTTATATCAAATCTTTGATTGAGGACCTACAGCAGGATTTACCACTAATCTGGGGCAGACAAATCGTCAGCATATTTATTGGCGGAGGAACGCCTTCATTATTTTCAACCGAGGCTATCCAGCAATTACTATCCGGTCTGCGCTCGTTACTGAATTTTAATCCCGGCATAGAAATCACCATGGAGGCCAATCCGGGCAGCGCTGACGAATCCCGATTCAGAGGTTACAGGGAAGCCGGTATCAATCGTTTATCCATTGGCGTACAAAGCTTCGATGATGCCAGCCTGCAAGCCATAGGCCGCATCCATAATGGTTCACAGTCTATAGCAGCCTTTAACAAGGCACGGCAGGCTGGTTTTGAAAACATAAACCTCGATCTGATGTATGCCCTGCCCGGTCAGACCCTGCAACAGCTCCATGCAGATTTATCACGGGCCATAGAATGTCGGCCGGAACATATTTCACTTTATCAGCTGACTATAGAGCCCAACACCCTGTTCCACAGCCGGACACCCGATAGACTACCCGACGATGATCTTAGCTGGGATATGTTACACAAAGCACAACAAAGCCTGGCATCAGCAGGCTTTGAGCAATATGAAATTTCAGCCTATGCAACAAAAGACAGGCAAAGTCAGCACAATGTTAATTACTGGTGTTTTGGAGATTATCTTGGAATAGGTGCAGGTGCTCACGAAAAAATAACCCTTCCGGCAGAAGGCCGGGTTATCAGGCGGACTCGTACACGCCATCCCGAAACTTATATGCAACATCAGGGTTTTGAGAAAATCAGTGAAGAACGGGAACTGGATGAGCAAGACCTGGTTTTTGAATTTATGTTAAATGCCTTACGTTTAGTGAACGGGTTCGATAAAACACTGTTCACACAGCGCAGCGGGCTTTCCAGTCAGCTATTGAATCCGGCCATTCAGCAAGCGGTTAAACTGAAACTGTTGACTGACTCTAAAAACTGGTTACAACCCACATCACTGGGGTTACAGTTCCACAATGATTTACAAGCTCTTTTCCTGGATGTAGACACCAGTCAGAAGTTAGTAATTGAACCCAAAATCCATTTTTAAGAGCTGTTTCTATACTTCATAAAATCAACTCAGCTTTTTCCAGTAAATTATGGGGACAACGTTAATAAAAAAATATATAAATAAGCCGATTAAGTAATTTATTCTTTTATTAATAACGAAGAGAAATTTCTGCGCAATGAAAATCAGGAATAATGTCACTAAACACTGATTTAAGTGAAATTCAATCAAAACCAGTTGTTTTTATACACAGCTAAAAAATATCTAAATATTTGTCAATAGAAAAATAGAGAAAAATTTTATTTTTTTTATAAATACGCATAAGCACATGATTTTTAAAGATAATTTCAAACTGGTTAAAAAATGACTATTTTAACATAAAGCCTTTATTTACATGTGCTGGAGAGCTCCATTAACTTGTTACCCACAGACTTATCCACAGTTTTTGTGGATAACAGGATTAAGCCTAAAAGGAACATGAATTTCGCCACACTTTATAAGATTTTACTTTAACTATGTGACGCAAGTCTCAATTAGCAACTGATAATATTCCATAGTACTAAACAGTACTTCACGACACATAAAATTCATCCACTTTAGCCCCTGATAATGACTAATTTTCAGTTATAATCCGATTAATATCTGTGTAACACCCTTCACCATAAAATATCACTTGCACTTTCACAGAAAAAAGGGCAGAATTCGCGCCCTTTTAAGCAAGTGCCGAACTAAGAGATATGAAACAGGATATCCACCCAGAATATAAAGATGTAGTGTTCCAGGATACTTCTTCTGACTTCGCGATTTTAACGCGTTCAACAATTAATGCTAAAGAAACTATCAAGTGGGAAGACGGTAACGAATACCCTCTGGTCAAACTTGAAGTCTCTAGTGCTTCACACCCCTTCTACACCGGTAAGCAGCACGTTCTACAATCAGCCAAACAAGTTGATAAGTTCCGCGAGCGTTACGGAAAGTAATTATCATCAGATAGCATTCCGAAAAGGGTACCTATGGGTACCTTTTTTTTTGCACAAGGATGTGCTTATACCCTTAAGGTCATGGATGGCCGAGAAGGGTGCTTGCACAGAGGTTACATTATGCTGTGGGGCCATATATGGCAACGAGCAGTATTTGTACCGAAGGCAGGTAAACACAATAATTGTAAAAACAGTTACTATTTGCTGATGTGCTTATGCTTAAAGGCCATGGACAGATAAAATGCTCCATACATTATCTGCATATATGCCATCCATAGCGAAACCCCAATAATAAAACATCATAAAAAAATAGCTTGTACAAATATTTGTAACCGCTTAACCAATTGCCTAAGCTATGCATTCATCAAATATTAAGAATTTCTTTAATGCAATACCCAGATAAAACCCTATTCCAGATATGAACAAAAAAAATCTAGCACAAGAAGCCCTGACTTATCACGAACTTCCCACTCCGGGGAAAATAGCTATTCAGGTGACAAAACCAACAGCGACTCAACATGATCTCTCACTGGCGTATACACCAGGCGTTGCAGAACCTGTCAGGAAAATTGAGGCTAACCCTGATGCAGCCTACCGATATACCTCAAAGGGTAACCTGGTAGCAGTCATCACCGATGGAACTGCAGTATTGGGTCTGGGTAATGTTGGCGCACTCGCCGGGAAACCTGTGATGGAAGGAAAAGCCGTTTTATTTAAAGCTTTTGCCGATATTAATGTATTTGATATTGAAGTGAGTGCCGCCAGTACAGATGAATTCATCACCACAGTCGCTAATATTGCTGACGGTTTTGGTGGAATAAACCTTGAAGATATTGCCGCGCCCAGATGTTTCGAAATCGAACAGGCACTGACAGAAAAACTGGATATTCCGGTATTTCATGACGATCAGCATGGCACCGCCATTATCATAGCGGCCGGGCTTTTAAATGCACTTGAAATCCAGGGAAAAACACTAGAAGACGCACGTATAACCTGCGTGGGAGCAGGCGCTGCAGGCATTGCTTCAATGGATTTACTGGTGGCAATGGGTGCTGATCAGGACAACATCACCCTGGTAGACAGTAAAGGCGTCATTCATTGTGAACGCAAGAATCTGAACAAATATAAGCAGGCTTTTGCCCGGGTAACGGAAAAAAGAACCCTGGCGGATGCCATGGATAACGCTGACGTATTCATCGGAGTTTCCGGTCCTGACGTTTTAACTGCCAAAATGCTTTGCACTATGGCTGATCGCCCCATTGTATTCGCACTGTCAAACCCAGATCCTGAAATTTTACCTGAACTGGCTTTTAAAACACGTAGGGACATCATTATGGCAACCGGTCGAAGTGACTTCCCCAACCAGGTCAATAATGTACTCGGATTTCCTTATATTTTCCGTGGAGCACTCGATGCACGGGCAACTCATATCACTCTCGACATGCACATTGCAGCAGTTAACGCATTAAAAGATCTGACTAAACAACCTGTCCCCCAGGAAGTTCTGGATGCATACAATCTGAAGTCACTGGAATTTGGTAAAGATTACATTATCCCCAAACCCTTCGATCCACGCCTTATTGAAACTGTACCCCGGGCCGTTAAAGATGCCGCTATCGCATCGAATGCGGTGCATAAAAATCTGTAACTTATTTATCACTTAACCGTGAAATTATTAAGTGTATTTTTTATGCGGATTATTTCTGCTAACCTCGGCCAGCACTGAGACCAGCCTAAATGCCGATCAGGCCTGCCAGAAAATAAGTAATAAATTCACGGATGTTTCACTCCGTGAGTGCAATACGCTACAACTGAAACCCGGCGGCTATAACTCAGTCAATAATTTTCCAATTTTAATCAGGAATCATGCTCCTGTTAAAGCAACAACACCTAAGGGTCGCGTGTTATTGACTGGCGGCACACCTGGTGATGAGCCTGCTTCCATCAGTGTTGTTTTCAAATAGATAGAAAAACTGGAAAAATACCATTCGGGTTTATTCCACTGGCATGTAAGTCCGCTGATGAATCCTGATGGCGCCTTAATAAAAAAGCTGCGCAGGCTTAATGCAAATGGTATTGATCTTAATCGAAACTTTAACTCTCCATCACTAATGGTTCAGCACTCGCTTACTGGTAAAATAAACCCTGTCAAAATAAACGTCGCTTCCATCAAAAGCTGTTAAGCCCCTGATATTGTTACCTGTAAATCATAAACTTCGTGTGCTTCGTGGTGAATGTTTTTTTACCGCTTACAAAGCGGCCTTTCATCCGGGTTTTCCACCGCATCAGCAATAGTATCCACCAGTTTTCCCAACTCATCATGAGAGATTACGCTCAAAATTCGATTCAGAACATCAGGATCAACGGTTGCCAAAACAGATCGACCGTCATTTAAAGAAACAGCCAGGCCTACATTATTCATTTCATCAGTCCCCTCACTCTGCATAACCAGAGACTCATTTAACTCCATCATTTCGTCATAGAAATTTTCAATCTCTTCGGATAAATCATCATCAAGGTCATCGGCTATATACACCACAAAAGCTTCGACATCCGTTTCATCTATACCTTCTTTAAGCAGCTCTACCTGCTTACTTTGGAGAAACTGTTTAAATTGATCACAGGGTTGTTTGTGGAAAAAAATATATTCTAATAGCAGCTGATCATTCATTGTTAATTCTAATAAGTAAAATATTATTGACGCAGGTTATAAACCATCCGTCTTTTTGTGATATTTTATACACTATTTAAGAAACCAGTTAGAGTTATTATCGTGTCAGTATTCCCCTATCGTCGCCCCAGACGTATGCGTAGAGATGAGTTCAGCCGTCGATTAATGCGTGAAAACCAGTTAACAACCAATGATCTCATTTACCCTGTTTTTGTCATCGAAGGAGAAAACCAGGTTGAAGCCGTGACTTCTATGCCGGGCGTAGAACGAAAAAGTATAGATTTACTGGTTGAAGAGGCTAAAGTTTGTGTTGATCTGGGCATACCCGCGATGGCTATTTTTCCGGTCACCCCGGCCTCGGCTAAAAGTGATGATGCAAAAGAAGCTTACAATCAACACGGGCTGGCACAACGAACGGTTCGAGCTATCAAACAGGCAGTTCCCGACATGGGTATTATTACCGACGTGGCACTGGACCCATTTACCAGTCACGGACAGGATGGATTACTGGATGAAGACGGCTATGTGACCAATGATAAAACTGTTGACGTACTGGTCAAACAGGCTTTATCTCATGCAGCAGCGGGTGCCGATATTGTAGCCCCGTCGGACATGATGGATGGCCGTGTTGGAGCCATACGGGAAATACTCGAAGAACACGGTTTTGTGAATACCAAAATTCTCGCTTATTCCGCAAAATATGCCTCCAGCTTCTATGGCCCCTTTAGAGATGCAGTCGGTTCTGCAGGCAACCTCGGTAGTGGTAATAAATATTCTTATCAAATGGATCCTGCCAACAGCGATGAATCTCTGCATGAAGTGGAAATGGATATCAATGAAGGTGCCGACATGGTGATGATCAAACCCGGTTTGCCTTACCTGGATATTGTTCGTCGCATTAAAGATGAATTTCAATACCCGACTTATGTGTACCAGGTGAGCGGTGAATACGCGATGTTAAAAGCAGCCGGAATGAATGAATGGATAGATGAAAAAGCTTGTGTGCTGGAAGCATTACTTTCGATGAAAAGAGCCGGTGCAGACGGTATCCTGACCTATTACGCTAAAACCGTGGCTCAGTGGTTAAAACAAGATGGATAGATATGCGGTAGTCGGTCACCCGATTAATCATAGCCTGTCACCCACTATTCACAGACTGTTTGCTGATGAGACCAGACAGCCCATGGAGTACCAGGCTTTAGATCTAGACCCTGATCTATTTGAGCATCAAGTTGCTGAATTGATTGAAGCCGGTTTTAAAGGAATCAACGTGACCGTACCCTTCAAGGAAAAAGCCTGGGCCATTGCCGATAAACTGAGCCCTCGTGCAAAAGATGCCGGTGCTGTTAACACTCTGATTTTTCAGGATGATGGGGCAATCGCAGGTGATAATACAGATGGTATCGGTCTCACTCGCGACATGATTACAAATCATCATATTTTAATTAAACACCGTAAAATTCTGGTTTTAGGCGCTGGTGGAGCAGTACGAGGCGTACTCGGTCCATTACTGTCACAAAAACCCGATCTGGTCACCATCACTAACCGCACCATCGAAAAAGCGGACGAACTTATAGAACAGTTTTCTCCGAAATATAAAGATAATACCGAGCTTCAAAGCTGTTCTTATGAAAATTTAGGCAGTGAAAAGTTTGATTTAATCATCAACGGGACTTCTGCCGGTTTAAACAATAGCGTACCACCTATTCCAGATGAGTTACTAGGCATTAACTCCATCTGCTACGACATGATGTACAATATCGACGAACTCACTGCTTTCGTACAATGGGCACTCGATAGAGGCGCATTGAGACAATTTGATGGTCTGGGCATGCTGGTAGAACAGGCTGCCGAAGCTTTTTTTATCTGGCGAGGTATTCGCCCGAATACAGCACAGGTTTTATCTTCATTACGCCAGAATTAGTCGATTAACTAAATCGACAACTGCTCTTCATGATTCAGGTCATCGCATTGCGCCGCCTTTTCTATTATGTTTTACCTATGATCTTTAAGCTTTAACAGGTGAACCATGCAGGACCTGAAACCCTTCAGAAAAAAGCTTGAAAAACTTAAATCAGAGCTTACCCATCGAGTTACAGCCATTGATAAAGACATCCGGCACGAAGGCATGTCGGCCGACTGGGCAGAGCAGGCAAGTGAACGTGAAAACGATGAAGTTCTTGAGTCTCTCGGCAATGCTTCTTCTGAGAATTTAATCCGAATTAAAAATGCACTCAAGCGTATTGAGAGTGGTGAATATTTCACCTGCAGCCTCTGCGGAGAAACTATTCCAGCAGCTCGAATGGAACTATTACCATTCACCACACACTGCATCAACTGTGCAGAAGATCTCGAACACTGAGAAACACGAACAGATTATTTCATCCAATCTTACCGGCCTGGAGACAAGTCTATGCTCAATGAAAAACACGATCTAGTTCATGAATTGCCGGAACATCGTGAACGCATCCACTCACTTAAAATGAACAATCAGCACTTTTCTCGACTGTTCGACCAATATCACAAGGTTGACCAGGAAGTACATCGCATAGAAACGGGAGTAGAAACAACGTCAGATGAGTATCTGGATGAAAGAAAGAAACACCGGCTCTACTTAAAAGACGAGCTTTTCCACATGATAAAAACGGTCAAAATTTAACCCGTTCAATCCGCCATGGTCAACCCCGATGTGTCGGGTGGTGGCGGAGCTTCCCCCCCTTTGTTTAGCGACATATCACTACCCACCGGCGCAACATCGATACCACTGATGTCTATCTCAGGCTCATTCACCTCCTTAATTTGATGCTGCATCGAACTACCTACGGGAGCCACATCTGCTGGTAGATCCTCGATATTTTCACCATTGACATCCAGCGGGATTGTGAGCAATGCCTGCGGAACTTCATCGGACTCAGGGTATTTACTGACGTATTCAGAGTCACTTACCTGAGGTGTTTCGGGGCTTTTATTTACCGCCTGAGAAGGTTTATCGGGTGCATCCTCTATTTCTCCAGAGAGATCAACAATTTCACAAACCGCACCTGCTTTTTGAAAAGCCCCACGATATTTAATCATGGTAATTTCATCTGCCTGACGCTTGATGAAAACCCGACGCCCCGAGAACATTTTAGCCAGACGAGTCTCGTCAGCCTTAAAGATTTTTCCAATTTTCTGTTTTACGGCCTGCAAATCAGCTCCGTCAGCAATTTGTCCACTGAAAGCAATATCAAAAAGTTTCTCAGCCATACGGATTCCTCGGTTTAATATTTTATGTAATGATTTGATTATAGTTTATAAAAAAAGTTTAACCGGCTCTCTTGCTTACTAGTCGAAACACACGATAGCATAGTATTTTCTATCCAGCTTTTAACTGAGGTTTTCTCATCCATGGATACAATGCACGCACTGGTCAAAGCCAGGCCCGAAAAAGGCATCTGGCTGCAACAGGTTCCCGTTCCACCCTACGGTATCAATGATGTACTCATCAAGGTAAAACGCACTGCCATCTGTGGAACCGATATCCACATTTATAACTGGGATGCCTGGGCGCAAAAAACTATCCCTGTGCCCATGGTGGTAGGACATGAATTCGTTGGTGAAATTATTGCAGTTGGCAGCAATGTTAATGATTTCAAGCCAGGTCAAATTGTTTCCGGAGAAGGTCATGTTGTTTGTGGTCGCTGTCGAAATTGCATGGCTGGACGCCGTCATTTATGCGCTCATACCCGTGGAATAGGCGTTAATCGTCAGGGAGCCTTTGCAGAATATGTAGTGTTGCCCATGTCCAACGTCTGGGAGCACCGGCCCGGTATCGATCTTGACATCGCGGCTATATTTGACCCTTTTGGCAATGCTGTGCACACTGCCCTGCAGTTCGATTTACTGGGTGAAGACGTATTAATCACCGGGGCGGGGCCGATCGGTTGCATGGCAGCCGCTGTATGTCGCCATGCTGGCGCTCGCCATGTGGTTGTTACCGATGTAAACCCCTGGCGCTTAAAGCTCGCTGAAAAACTCGGCGCTAATCACACGGTGGATGTTCGAACTGAAAACCTGGCTGATGTTCAACAGGACATGAACATGCATGAAGGTTTTGACATAGGACTTGAAATGTCAGGCAACGCATCGGCATTTAACAGCATGATAGAGAATATGTGCCATGGTGGAAAAATTGCCATGCTGGGCATTCAACAGTCAGATGTTGCTATCGATTGGGATAAAATCGTGTTCAATATGCTGACCATTAAAGGCGTGTACGGGCGGGAAATGTATGAAACCTGGTACAAAATGTCGGTAATGATCGATTCCGGCATGGACTTAAATTCTATTATTACTCATCGTCTGCCGATAGATCAGTTCCAGCAGGGGTTTGATGCTATGCTTTCCGGTGAATCGGGTAAAGTTATTCTAGACTGGGAAAAATAACCATGTACAGAAAATTTAAAGACCACCTTCAACAGCAACTCGATGACATAAGATCAAAAGGTCAGTATAAAGAAGAACGTGTTATCACCACAGCTCAGGGAGCTTTCATCAGGGTAAAAGACGCTGAACCGGTACTCAACCTTTGCGCCAATAATTACCTGGGACTGGCTCAACATCCTGACGTTAAGGCAGCCGCTCAACAGGGTTTGAAAGACTGGGGTTACGGACTGGCATCGGTACGTTTTATCTGTGGAACACAATCTATTCATAAACAACTGGAAGACGAACTCACAAAATTTCTGGGAACGGAAGACACCATTCTTTACCCATCCTGCTTCGATGCCAATGGCGGCTTATTCGAAACCTTACTAGGCCTCGAAGATGCAGTAATATCCGATGAACTAAACCATGCATCAATCATCGATGGTGTACGTCTGTGCAAGGCAAACCGCTATCGTTACCGTAACAACGACATGGCTGATCTTGAAATACAGCTACAGGCGGCTCAACAGGCTGGAGCACGTTTTAAACTGATTACCACAGACGGGGTCTTTTCAATGGATGGGTACATTGCCCAGCTGGACAAAATTTGTGATCTGGCTGAAAAATATGACGCACTGGTTCATTTTGATGACAGCCATGCGGTAGGTTTCGTTGGAAAACAGGGGCGTGGTACACACCAATATCATTCGTGCATGGATCGTATAGATATCACCACCGGGACACTTGGCAAGGCTCTGGGTGGTGCAGGCGGAGGCTACACCAGTGGCAAGTCTGAAATTATCGAGCTATTGCGCCAGCGTTCACGACCTTATCTTTTTTCTAATACGGTTTCTCCGTCCGTTGTCACCGGAGCCATTAAAGCACTGGAAATACTCAGCAGTTCCACTGATTTGCGAGACAAGTTAGATCAAAACACACAGTTCTTCCGCGAGGGAATGTTAGATCGAGGATTCGAAATTCTACCAGGCACTCACCCTATTTCTCCAATCATGCTTTACGATGCTGCCAAAGCCGTTGAATTCGCCAGTCGCATGCTGGAGAAAGGCGTGTATGTCATTGCCTTCTCGTTCCCAGTAGTACCCGATGGTAAAGCCAGAATTCGCACTCAGATATCGGCGTCTCATAGCCAGCAGGACCTGCAAGTAGCGATGGATAGTTTTGTTGAAGTTAAGCAACAGATGAGCATCTAAAAGAGATTAAACCGCAGGGCATTCTCTGCGGTTCAAATTATTTTTTTTGGGCTTCACCCTATTATGCCGAATAAAGCTTTTATCAACACATCCACATCCTGTTTTTCATGCTCTGCTGACAAAGTGATTCGAAGGCGGGCGGTATTCTCGGGCACTGTCGGTGGGCGGATTGCAGTGACATGAATACCTTGCTGAAACAGGTTTGACGCAATATTCACCGCTTTATGATTATCCCCAATAACTATCGGCTGGATGGCCGTATTAGAAGGCATCAATTCACAATTCAGTTGAGTTACCTGATTTTTAAAATAGTGGATTAATTCAAACAGCTTTTCTCTACGCCAGCCTTCCTGCTGAATTATTTTTATGCTTTGCATGACGGCTGCTGCATTGGCCGGCGGACTGGCTGTAGTGTAAATATAACTCCGGGATGACTGGATCATGGTTTCGATAAGCCCTTCACTGCCCGCCACAAATGCCCCGCTGACACCAACGGCTTTGCCCAGCGTCGCCATCAGAATTGGCACAGCAGCCTGAGACAGTTGCTGCTCTTCACATAAACCGGAACCCGTTTCACCTAATACACCAAAGCCATGCGCATCATCTAGCATCAACCAGCTTTTACTTTGTCGGCTAATCTGGCTTAGGTTTTTAGCATCGACTTTATCGCCATCCATACTGAACACTGCATCAGCCATAATCAGGCGACGATGGTCAGGCTGGTGTTTATCCAGCAAACGCTGCAATTGAGTTAAATCGTTATGCTGATAACGCAATAATTTTGCATCGGAGAGTTTAGCGGCATCAATCAATGACGCATGATTGAGCTTATCCTGAAAAATGAAATCATTACGCCCCACTAATGCCGAGGTAATTGCCAGGTTAGCCATATAACCGGTGCTGAAAAGCAGCGCTCTATCACGCCCGGTAAATTGTGCCAGCATCAATTCACAGTCATGATGTAACTGGCTATGCCCATTCACCAGATGAGCAGAACCACTGCCAACACCATATTTATCGGTCGCCTGAATAAAAGCCTGTTTAATTTCAGGGTGATTCGCCAGCCCCAGGTAATCATTACTGCAAAACGATAAAACCTGTTTGCCATTGATGACGTTATGAACACCCTGTGGGGATTGAGTGATCAGACGCTTACGGTAAAGCCCATGTAGTTTTCGTTTATCTAAAGCTGCTCGTAATTCTTTCATTATGTAAATCTTATTGCACCACGAAGAACACAAAGGAAAAACACTAAAAAAGGTTTAACCCCTATAAAGCCTTTGGAACATTCCATTTACGCCAGGCATAAGCCTTGGCTGAAATCTAGTTCTATCACCCTAAAGATTTTCTTCGTGTCCTTCGCGCTCTTAGTGGTGAATAATGTTTTAAGCAGCAGACTGCTGAGCATCTTTAGTTGATTGCGGTTTAATACCCAGTTTCGCAAACAATTCCATATCCTTATTTTCCTCTGGGTTCGGTGTAGTCAGTAGCTTTTCACCGTAGAAAATTGAATTCGCACCGGCAAAGAAACACATTGCCTGCATCTCATCACTCATATCATTTCGTCCAGCTGATAAACGAACAGCTGACTTGGGCATCAAAATACGGGCCACAGCAATCGTTCTTACAAAGTCTAGAGGATCAAGTTCAGCAGTACCAAATAAAGGAGTATTTTCTACCTGCACTAACAGGTTAATAGGTACTGATTCAGGGTGTCTGGGCATATTCACCAGTTGCTGCAACAAACCCGCACGATCTTCTTCCACTTCACCCATGCCGACAATGCCGCCACAACAGACATTGATATTTTCATCCTGCACATGTTGCAGTGTATCCAGTCGATCCTGAAAAGTTCGAGTGGTAATCACTTCTTTATAAAATTCAGGTGATGTATCCAGGTTGTGATTGTAATAATCCAGCCCGGCCTGTTTTAAACGATGCGTCTGCTGCCTGGTTAACATACCCAGCGTGACGCAGGTTTCCATGCCCAGGTCTTTAACCACAGAGATCATTTCAATCACATTATCGAGATTTCTATCGGTCGGATTACGCCATGCCGCACCCATACAGAAACGAGTTGCACCGTTATGTTTGGCGTTTAACGCGGCCTGTTTAACTTCTTCGATGGGCAGTAAACGCTCTTTTTCCAGCTCAGTTTCATATTTGGCCGATTGAGGACAATAGGAACAATCTTCAGGGCATGCACCGGTTTTAATGCTTAACAAAGAACTGATTTGAACGCTGTTCGGATCAAAATTCTGGCGATGAATAGTTTGAGCCTGAAACAATAAGTCATTGAAAGGCTGGTCAAATAATGTTTTTATTTCGGTCAGAGACCAGTCATGTCGCAAGGTTGTTTCTGTCATGATACAGCTCGTTATTTCTTAAATGAGAAAATGGCTGGTCAGTCTATTACTATTAAGGGATTAGTCAATCCTGAATTCGTGACTTATGGGCGAATTCAGGGGTCGTCACAAGTTATGGAGTCAGAATCATGTCAGGAAGACGTATTTATTTCAATATCAGGTATAAATTAAGCCAAATTCTAAATCCAGGCCTATGCCTGACCTGTGGCACGCCTGTTAAATCAAGCGAGTTCATTTGCCAATATTGTGTAGATTCATTAACCAGGGTTCCCAATCCCTGCTCCTGCTGCGGTTTACCCAATAAAGTTACCAGTCATATTTGCCCATCCTGCCTTAAACAACCACCTCGCTGGAAAACCATGATTGCTCCATTAATTTACACAGGCTGGACTCGAAAAATAATTCAGGACCTTAAATTCAACGAGCAACTACACAATGCCAATGCACTGCTCACTCATATTCAACCCTATTATCAAAACAGCCGGGTAGACGTCTTGCTACCAGTTCCATTACATAAAACCAGGTTACTTGAACGTGGTTATAATCAGGCAGAAGAAATTGCCACTGCACTTTCCCTGTTATTAAACATTCCCATTGACCGGTGCAGCCTGAAACGAGTAAAAGCGACACAAGCTCAATCAGGTCTTAGCTTGAATAAACGCCACAAAAACATTCAAAAAGCCTTCGAGTATACTCCTCAACAACAATACAAATCCGTAGCGCTCATCGATGACATCATCACCACAGGTAGCACCATGACCGAAATCTGTAAAGTGTTAAAGAAATCGGGCGTACAACAAATACAGGTCTGGAGCCTGGCCCGTGCGTTAAAACATGATTAACATTAACAACCTTAGTTCGTGGTGAAAAATCTTTTGATTGTAAACATTATTTTTCCTCTGTGCTCTGAGTGTCCTCTGTGGTAAAAATCGTTTTACCTGTATAATCACCTCTCAATATTTAACCACAGCAATAACATGATTACTTTAGGCCAGAGTTACTCTTTAGAAGTGATAAAAACCGTTGATTTTGGATTTTACCTGGATGCCGAAGAACTCGGCGAAGTGTTATTACCTAAAAGACATGCACCTGATCATTTAGCACCAGGCGACAGTGTTGATGTTTTTCTATACCTCGATTCAGAAGATCGCCCGGTGGCCACAACCCAAAGGCCCAAAGCTAAAGTCGCTGAATTTGCGTATTTAAAAGTTCTGGCTATTACTGAAATTGGTGCGTTTTTAGACTGGGGACTGGATAAAGATTTATTAGTCCCTTTTGCTGAGCAGCACCGCAAGATGGAAGTCGATCATTCGTACCTGGTGTATTTATATCTTGACCAACGTGATGGTCGGATAGCGGCATCTTCAAAAATTGATAAATTTCTGGATGATGACAGGCCACACAATTTCAGACCTCAGCAACAGGTTGATTTGATTATTGCAAATACCACAGAGCTGGGTTTCAAAGCCATTATTAACAATAGCCACTGGGGAGTTTTATATAAGGACGATGTATTCCAGCGACTAAGCTTTGGTCAATCTAAAAAAGGTTTTATTAAAAAAATCCGTGCCGATGGGAAAATTGATTTAAGCCTGCAGGGCGGGCAGGAAACCCGGGATAAATATGCTAAAATTATTTTACAATATTTGAACAAGCAAAATGGCTTCGCTCCCGTTCACGATAAGTCCGATCCACAACTTATATCCAGATTATTCGGCATGAGTAAAAAAGCTTTTAAAAGGGCAATCGGCGGATTATATAAACAACGGGTTATCACGATTGAAAAAGATGGAATTCGGCTGATAGAAAAATAATAGGAGAGACATATGATTTGCCATGAAATAGATTATGAAATAATAGGTGCTGAGCTACAGCTAATCGAAGTAGAGCTAGATCCGGGTGAAACCGTTGTCGCTGAAGCCGGTGCCATGACTTACATGGAAGAAGGCATCGACTTCGAAACTCGCATGGGTGATGGCAGTGAAGCCAACGAAGGCATCATGGGAAAACTATTTCAGGCTGGTAAAAGAATGATGACGGGCGAATCGATCTTTACCACCCACTTCACTCATCATGGACACGGAAAAAAACGAGTCGCATTCTCAGCCCCTTATCCAGGAAATATTGTGCCACTCAATATGGCCGAATTAGGTGGCAGAATCACCTGCCAGAAAGATGCCTTTTTATGTGCTGCATTTGGCACCAAAATTGACATCAGCTTTAACCGTAAACTGGGTAGCGGTTTTTTCGGTGGAGAAGGTTTTATCCTGCAAGCCCTCGAAGGTGATGGTATGGCATTTATTCAGGCTGGTGGCACCGTTATTGAGAAGAAACTAAAAGGAGAAAAACTCAGAGTAGATACAGGCTGCCTGGTAGGTTTCAGCGGAGATATCGATTATGATATCCAACGAGCAGGCAACCTGAAATCAATGGTATTTGGTGGTGAAGGCCTGTTTCTGGCCACCTTACAGGGTACAGGAACCGTATGGTTACAAAGCCTGCCATTTGCTCGCATGGCCGATCGCATTCTCACCAATGCGGGGGGTGGAACGGGAGAAGGCTCGGTGCTGGGTAAGATTGGAAATATGCTGGACGGGGATTAATTATTAACCTTGAAATACAATACTGGAAACAACTCAATACTCAACTCAAAGAAACCTGTTTCGCCTGTAATACCAAAGGCAGCTTTTGAGTTGAGTTAAATTCTGTTAACCAAGTAAGATTAAATTATCCCTGTGCACCAGTTCTTCATCATCGACATAACCTAAAATGCCGGAAATATGTTTGCTGGTATGACCAATAATTTTTCGCGTTTCATCTGAAGGGTAATTAACCAGGCCTCTGGCCACTTCACTTCCATTGGTATTCACACAGGCGATAACTTCACCCCGCTTGAACTCTCCTTTAACTGCTTTGACCCCTATAGGTAACAGGCTAGCTCCGGAATTCTGTAAAACCCTGACAGCACCGTCATCCAGTACCAGTTCGCCTGCACAGCGCATATGACCGGCCAGCCACTGCTTTCTGGCGGCCATCTGACCTTTTGCAGCAGTCAGAAAAGTACCCAGCGACTCACCTTTCACCACACGTTTGATAGCGTCCTCTTCACGGCCAGAAGCAATGACGGTATGAGTCCCGGAACGCGCTGCTTTTTGAGCAGCAATAATTTTAGTTTGCATTCCACCCTGCCCCAGATTTCCTTTACTACTTCCGGCAAAGCTCATTAGCATGTCATCATCAGCATCTGCTTTCTGAATAAATTTAGCGTTGGGGTTTTGATCCGGGTTGCTATCAAAAAGTCCTTTCTGGTCAGTCAGAATAATGAGTAAATCTGCTTCGATTATATTCGCAACCAGAGCGCCTAAAGTATCATTATCACCGAATCTAATTTCATCGGTGGCCACCGTATCGTTTTCGTTGACCACTGGCACGACGCCAAAATCAAGCAAGGTTCGCAGCGTAGAACGGGCATTCAAATAGCGCTGGCGATTAGCCAGATCTTCATGAGTCAGCAATACCTGGGCTGTCTGTATGCCATGCTTCTGAAAACAGCTTTCATAAGCCTGAACTAAACCCATTTGACCCACCGCAGCAGAAGCCTGCAAAGCATGGATACTGCGCGGACGAGTATGTAAACCCAGTCGGGTAATACCTTCAGCAACAGCCCCCGAGGAAACCAAAACAACGTCTACCCCGGATAAGCGTAACTGGGCCATTTGATCGGCCCATTGCGTAATAGCCTGGTGATCCAGACCTTTCCCGTCATTGGTAATCAGTGCACTGCCAATTTTTACGACTACTCGACTAATCCTGTTCATGCTGACTTTAATCTTTTTCTACTTCTTCAGATGCAACTTCTTCTTCCATCATTGCCATGATGTCATAACATAACTGGTCGACACCGCCTTTATTGATCGCGCTAATTTTATACACCGGTCCCTGCCAATCCAGCCCGTCTATGATTTTCTGACAGCGTTCCTGCTGCTCCTCTTCCGGTAACAGATCGAGTTTATTCAATACTAACCAACGCTGTTTCTGATACAAAGCCTCGTCATAATTCTTCAGTTCTTTTAGAATTTTAACCGCATCATCAACTGGATCATGTCCTTCATCCAGTGGTGCTATATCGATAATATGCAGCAGCAATTTTGTGCGTTGTAGATGCTTCAGAAAACGAATTCCCAATCCCACACCCTCGGAAGCACCTTCGATCAAACCGGGAATATCGGCAATCACAAAACTTCGATGCGGAGCTACGCTGACCACACCCAGGTTCGGATGCAATGTAGTAAAAGGGTAATCGGCAACTTTAGGTTTGGCCGCTGAAACACTGCGGATAAAAGTCGATTTACCAGCATTTGGCATACCCAGTAAACCCACATCAGCCAGCACCTTAAGTTCTAGCTGTAGATCGAATAACTCACCTTCAGAGCCCTGAGAACATTGGCGTGGTGCCCGGTTAGTAGAGCTCTTGTAACGCGTATTTCCAAGACCGTGAAAACCACCACGTGCGATAAGCACGGGTTCTTCAGTATCAGAAATATCGGCAATTAATTCATCATGTTCGAGAGTTTTTACAATGGTTCCCAGTGGAACAGGCACGATGACATCTTCGCCTTTACTACCCGTTTTATTTCGGCTTTGACCGGTTCGGCCATTATCAGCCACGTATTTACGCCGATGCCGAAAGTCTGACAGGGTATTCAAACCGTGTGTTCCAATCATGTACACAGAGCCACCGTCACCTCCATCTCCGCCATCCGGGCCACCCATCGGGATGTATTTCTCACGGCGAAAGCTCACTATGCCATTGCCGCCTTTCCCGGCACGTACCTGGATAATAGCTTCATCGATAAATTTCATGATCGGATTCCCGAAAAAAGGTGTCTAGGAGTCTTTCTGACTTATGTGATCGTAGCGAGGGAAAGTCATTTTGTGGCAGATTTTTCTATCGATTTGGGCTAAAAGTTATTCATATTTAACTAAATCGATAGGAAAAGGTGGTCAAAATCTCATTTCCGCAGTAGTTTCATCATAAGTCCAACAGGCTCCTAGTATAGCATTTTGAAGAAATCAGTTGTAAGCAGAAAATGAGCTGAATTAGCCGGCTAAAGCCACTTCTTCAGGTCACTTCTGCTATTTGTAGAGAGGTTCCAGCAATTCGGGCTGCTTCTGTGAAGATTTAGAACTTTCAGATTTTATCAACTGTTCAATACTATCAATTATTAAGTCAAAGTTGATTTCTAGCTGCTGGCCTCCATACAGTATCGCATCCAGTTTTTTTATTTCTCTGGAAAGCTCAGCTGGAACATATTGGACAAGATCCTGAAGGTTATTAATATTACTTTTTGAAAAGAAAGCCTGAGCCCAGTTAACCAGGCTCAATCTCACCCCTGCAACATCCTTTTTGGCACAGGTTACTTTTAATAACTTGTACTGTTGTTTAGCAGATAGAGCTGACTGTTCCTTATTATTAACAGGACGCTTTTTTCTACTGACAAAAAACCAGCTTAAGGAAGTCACAATCCAGGCAACAGCAAATAAAATTGCCACGAACATCCATATTTTTGACTCAGCAGATGACAACAAATCCACAGATTGAGTACTTTCAACAGGTTCGATTTCTGCTGCGACAGCCTGTGGCACAGTGGACGGGGTTACTGCAGGTGTCACTGGCGATGCAGAAGGAATAACATTTATGATTCGAGCAGGAATGCTTGCAACTTCTCTTTTCTGCGTTGTGGTATTCCACCAGGGTATATCAATGGCTGGCAGGGTGATTTTTCCAGACACAGTGGGAATAAGAGCTATCTTTTCCACACGATAACCGGTAATACCCGTATCATTTTGAATATCATTTAATAGAGGCTGATCAGGATACTGCTTCAATCCATCTATCGAAATATCCGGTAGCACCGGTAATTGTGCCGCAGTCAAACCCTCTGCTTTTATTGACAGTGTTCTTGTTACAGGTTCACTCTGAACAAACTGTGGAGGATTTGCTGGCCACTGCTCCAGTAGCTGGAAATTTTTGGCTGGTAACCAGGGGTTCACATTAATATTTGCTGGCACTGGTAATACTGCAATATCAAGAGCATTTGAACGAGCGCGCACCACTTTCCCATTACCCAGGGAATTGAAAAAAGAATTTGAAGCAGATCCTGTTCTTGCCTCAGCCAGCACAGGAGCTAACTTTAACAGGCCGCTGGTTTGTGGAAATACCGCGTATTTTTTTTCAATCACCAGGTAGGCTTTATCACCGATTTGAGTTTTATACTTCTTTTCATCCCCTAGTGGCAGACTGATCACATCCATGCCATTGAAATCAATTTCAGCCATGCCATAGGCGGACAGATTTTTATCGCTGAATAATTGTTGCGTTATGACCAGTTGTTGCTGGGCATAAACCTGCTCCTGGTCTACTCGAATCCGAGTATAAAATCCGGATTGAACCAGTTGATTTTTAGTCGCCGCTTTTACCGTAATTTTATAAGGGTCGCTTAAATCTGAGCCAAAAGAAACAGGCGGTAAAACAATAACGCCAACCTGCCGGGCGATTACGTTCAAAACCCAGGTTTTACTGCTGTTATAACGTCCATTAACAATACTGATGTTGCTGCTTTGACTACGATTCAATATATCCAGGTATTTTTGCAGAGGAGCAAAATCAGGGTCATCATCCACCGATTCACTGCTTTCATAAATCAGCTGAAATGATTCATTTAAACTCACCGGGTTACGATCCGCTTTAACCTGAATGGTAGCAGCTGTCACCAAAGTGGGAAGCGCGAGTAACAGTACAAAAAAATTAATCTGCAAAAATCTGATATTAACGTTTCCTGCTGCATTCAAAAATGAATTAGATTTTATCACCATGACTCCTTTTCCTGAGATGGCTGCTGTTGACGGCCGTACTGGTACTTAAATTTATTTCTCAATAACCCACCTGGATCATCGGGTATTCGTCTTAACCATTGCGCTTCTGCCTGTTCAGAAAGGCTTTCGGTGGGCTCTTCATTGCTCTGTTCTGTTGCAGCCTGCTCGGCTTCTTTTTCCTGTTGTTTTACATCTTCTTGCTGCTCAGCCTGTTTCGCTTCCTCATCCGCTTTTTGCTTTTCATCATCAGACTGTTGTTGAGCATCTTGCTGTTTATCTTTTTCTCCCTGAGACTGCTGATCACTTGGCTGTTGATCAGAGTTTTCAGCACTTTGTTGATCCTGGTTTTTCTGATCCTGATTCAGCTGATCAGACTGTTGCTGTTTATCGCCCTGCTGCTGGTCAGCATCACTCTGCTCACCATTCTGCTGGTCCTGATTTTGCTGTTGCTGTTGCTGCTGCTTTTTAATTTCCTCTTCTACCAGCTTACGGTTAAACACAGCATCTTCATGAGCAGGTTGCTGCTTTAGTACTTCATCATAAGATTCCAGCGCCTGTTCCAGCTTGCCCAATTTTGCCAGAGTATTGCCCCGGTTGTAAGCATCTTCAACTCCCTTCAGTGATTCCAGTTGTTCAAGTGCCTGTTCATACTGGCCAGCTTTATAATGAGAAGCAGCTTTCCAGTCAGCACGATCAAACAGTTCTGCAGCATTTTCCGCATCACCAGAATTGAGCGATTCTGCAGCCCTCTGGTTGGTATTTTTCCACAGACTCTGCCAACGCGGCCAACTTTCAGGAAAATCAATCGCCATTACCGGACGCGGCAACGGTAAAATAATAAATACCAGCAATAAACTCAGAAAAATACCCCGCCGGAACACCAGGGCTACCAGTGGAGTCACCAGCAATAATAACCAGGGACCTTCTTCCTGCCAGCGATCAGCCTTGAAGTCCATTTGCTGATGATCCATAGACATCTTATTATTATCGAGTAATTTTTGAACACTGTGTAAGTCACTATCATCAAGACTCATAGCATTAAAAACTCCGCCCAGGCTTGATGCCAGAGCACGTAATTCATGCTGGTTAGTTTTAGCAATGACAATGGAACCTTTTTGATCTTTAACAAAACCTCCCGATTGAGCCGGTATCGGTGCACCCTGTTGCGTACCAACCGAAAGCACTGAAAGGCGAAAATCTGCCATATTTAATTGCTTAAGTTTATTAGCACTGGCAGCACTCACGCCATCACTGATCAGTAAAATATCACCTTTATTGATGCCCGCATTCTCAAATAATTGCAGCGCTTTTTCTACCGCCAGATCTGCACGACTTCCCTGCACCGGCATAATTTCCGTGGTCAGGCTGCTCACCAGCGACTGAATCGTATCAGTGTCATCCGTTAAAGGGCTGACCGTGTAAGCTGTAGCCGCAAAGACAATCAGTGCTGTCTGGCCTTCGTTACGATTCTTCAACAGGTCCAGTAACTTCAACCTGGCTCGAATCAGGCGACCCGGTTTAACATCCTGAGCATTCATGGATCGTGATAAATCTAAAACAATCACCAGTGCCGACTGTTGTTTAAAAACAGGTAAAGGTAATTTTTTCCACACCGGACCTGATAGCGCAAAAATAATAATCACTCCGATACTCATCCAGAATAATAGTGTCCAGATACTTTTAGAGCCGGCTTTACCCACTAACAAATGTGGCAATAAACGAGGATCAATAACCGACTCCCAATCACGACTAAACAATTTTTTCGACCAGAATAACCATCCCAGTAAAAACAGTGGAATCAACATCAATAACCATTCAATTCGAAGTAAATAAAATTCCATCATCATTTACCTCGACCTGTTAACCTGAATAATGCAATCAACATGGCTAATAAAAATGCGATCCCCAATGGCCACATGTAGAGAGATTTTTCGGGCCTCAGTGTCTGGGTATCGACTTCTACAGGCTCAAGCTTGTCCAGTATTTTATAAATTTCAGCCAGCTCTTCGGTGTCCCTTGCGCGAAAATACTGGCCATCCGTTTTTTCCGCAATAGCTGTCAGAGTTTCCTCATCCAGATCCTGCGACGGGTTGATTCGCTGTTTGCCAAAAAAAGATTCACGTATCATTTCATCTGCACCGATACCAATGGTATAAATTTTCAAGCCATGATTAGCCGCCAGTTCCGCAGCCTTTAACGGGGTAATTTCTCCAGCTGTATTGGCTCCATCGGTTAACAGTATTAATACCCGGCTACCATCTTTTTTATCTTTCAGGCGTTTAATTGCCAGACCGATAGCATCACCGATGGCGGTTTCCCTTCCAGCCAGACCTATTTCCGATTCCATCAGCAGGGTACTCACCGTGGTCAAATCAAAGGTCAGGGGTGTCTGTAAATAAGCATTGCGTCCAAACAGAATCAGGCCCAGGCGATCTCCCTCTCGGTCACGGATAAAATCCTGTGCAACATATTTCGTCGCTGTCAAACGATCTACGGCCTGTCCTTTAATGCGAAAATCTTCCACCCGCATACTGCCGGACAAATCCACGGCCAGCATTAAATCACGACCACTGACGGGTAGTTCAATTTGCTCTCCGACCCAAAGCGGACGAGCGCTCGCCAGCACCAGTAAAAGCCAGCAGATAACCAGTGCAATATTCAACCAGATATTGACTCTGTTTTTTTGAAAAGTTGCGTTTAGCGATTCAAAATCCTGCATAAAGGGCACACGTAATGCGGCCTGCTGCCGGGTCCCTGTCGCTGGAATGAAATACCAAACCAATACAGGCAGCGGTAAAAACAGTAAAGCGAGAGGCCACTCTAATTCAAGCATTCGGTTTCTCCCTTGATAGAGCAGAAACCCAGAGCCGTGATTGCTGAATGACATCATTAACAGTTTTACCATCCAGTTCCGGTTTTTTCTGATAAGGCCCTTGAGACAGAAGCCTGATAACATCTTCACTGAATTTATTTTTTTCAACCAGCGAATTAATTTGCGTATACCACTCTATGCCTGACAAACCCGCCATCTCGTTTCGCTGCAGATAACTAATACCAATCCGTTTTAACGTAACCGACAGCTGCTGAATGAGTAAATGTTTGTCCTGATGGTTGTGATAAGCCTCAATCACAGCAACAACTTCTGCTCTGGCACTTTTTTTAAGAACCGGCTTCCTCAACTTTTTAATGAGTACAATCAACAGCCACATAACAATCAGGCTAAACAGCAGCAAAAACCACCAGCCCATCGCAGGCGGCCACCAGGACACTGGATCTGGCAAATGGATATCTCTGAGTGGAAGGCTATCTGCAGGGTTCATTAGCGCATACCGCTGTTTCTTTGCATCAACCCATCCAGTAAAACCTGATCAGTCGACAGCGACAGGTAACGTACCCCTGTTTTTTTGCATAGAGTCTTCAAGTTTTCCTGATGCTGCGTAAAACGTTGATGATAATTCAGCCTGCTCATTTTATTAAAAGCATTAACCTCAGTTTCAGTCGAACCATCCGTCACCCGATAATAACCATCAGCCGGTAACTGCGTTTCCAGGGGGTCTGACAGTTGAATAAGTTCCAGTTCATTATGTCGGCTTAAGCGGCTTAATGTTGACTCAAACTGACTGGACATATTTCTAAAATCACTGATTAAATAAATCAGGCTACCCGGCCGGGTGACGTGTAATAAACGATTTAACGCATGCCTTGAATCACGTTTGTTTTGATCCGCCAGATGAGGCTTTTGAGTTGACTGAATACTGAATTCAGATAAATTTTTAACCAGTTGCAAGGCTGAAGATTTACCGCCTCTTGGTCTGATTTCCAGGTGTTCAAATTCAGAAAAAAGTAACGCACCCAGGCGATCACCCTGCTGACTGGATTTCCAGGCTAGCAGTGCAGCCACTTTTGCAGCCAGAACGGATTTAAAACATTGCTGAGTGCCAAAAAACATCGGTGAACGAAAATCCACCCATAACAGCACGGGGCGTTCTCGTTCTTCTCGAAATACTTTGCTATAAGGTTTGTTGGTTCTGGCCGTTACCCGCCAGTCCATGTTACGCACATCATCACCAGGCTGATAAGGACGTGATTCATCGTATTCCATGCCCCGGCCTTTTAAAGCCGACAGGAACCCACCATTAAAATGAGATCGAATCTTAGGCTTTTTCTTACGCAACAGACGCGCATCCTGCTGCAGGGCAATCAGACGTGACTGGCTGATATGAATAATGCCATCATCACTATTCATGTTTTGAACCGGTTGATTCATCGCTAGGGAACAGCAACCCGATGGATCAGTTCATTAATAAATCGATCAGTCGTAATGCCTTCCGCTTCAGCCTCATAACTGAGAATTATACGATGGCGTAACACATCAAAGGCTATCGCCTGAATATCATCCGGCGTCACATAATCCCGGTTATCCAGCCATGCATAAGTTCGAGCGCACCGATCCAGCGCGATACTGGCTCGAGGGCTTGCCCCATATTCCAGCCAGTTTTCCAAATCCTTTCCATAGGCTTCCGGCTTACGCGTAGCAAGCACCAGTTCCAGTAAGTAGGTCTCCAGGTTTTCGGTCATGTGCACATCCAGTACTTCATCACGAGCCGAAAACAAATCACTTTGTGAAATAACAATGCTTTCAGTAGATGGCTCTGAATAATCCTGACGCGCTTCATTACGGTTTAAATGTAATATCTCTTTCTCGGCCTGAGCATCTGGGTATTCAATGGTCACGTGCATCAGAAAGCGATCGAGCTGCGCTTCCGGCAATGGATACGTACCTTCCTGCTCTATCGGGTTCTGCGTTGCCATGACCAGAAATAGAGAAGGCAATGTATAGGTTTTGGAACCTACTGTAATTTGACGCTCAGCCATGGCTTCGAGCAACGCCGATTGTACTTTGGCTGGAGCACGGTTAATTTCATCCGCAAGGATTAAATTATGAAATAGCGGGCCCTGTTGAAATTTGAAACTACCATCCTGAGGACGGTAAATATCGGTGCCGGTTAAATCAGCGGGTAATAAGTCCGGGGTAAACTGGACCCGATGAAAATCACCTTCGATGCAATCGCCGAGCACTTTAATGGCACGGGTTTTGGCCAGGCCGGGAGCACCTTCCACCAACAGATGACCATCTGCGAGTAGCGCTATCATTAATCGATTGATCAATTTTGGCTGTCCGATGATCTGGCTTTGGGCGTATTCCTTTAATTTTTGAAAACTGGCCTGGTGTGACAAAGCTCTTTCCTCTTTTAGTATTGAGTTAAAACTACTGATTTGATGGTAATGGTTTTAGATAGTTCCAGAATTTAGAATTCCAAGATTGTTTCATACTTTATTGCCTCTAACCTGAATTTATTTCACATGCTCAGGGTGGTACAAGTCAAGATCGTAATGTTAGGGATCTTGACTCTCCCTCCCCTTTCAAGCCCGTGGAAAAATTGTGTTCAGCCCCGGGTCAAATGGCAAGGTTGCCATTTGAGGTACTGAGCGGTTGGCCCCGCTTCAGTACCGACCACGAGCTGAGCACTATTTTTACGAGTAAAGGGCTTGATGGGGCGGCGCTTGCTGGTTTCTTCTTTTTGCTGTTGCAAAGAAGTAACTCGCACCCGTAATAAGTAGCAGCTACGAAGTAATGAAAACCCTGGTGTGTGAAAAATTTCAGATGATAAATTTCAAACAAAAAAAACCCCGCAAAAGCGGGGTTTTTTGATTCATTACGAAGTAACTAAAAACTAAGCAGTTACCACGTTAACGAAAGTACGGTTATGACGACCTTGAGTCTTGAACTCAACATTTCCATCTGCTTTCGCAAAAAGAGTATGGTCTTTACCAATACCTACGTTATCACCAGCGTGCATTTTAGTACCACGCTGACGAACAATAATATTTCCAGCAACAACTACTTCGCCGCCAAATTTCTTAACACCCAGTCTTTTTGACTGCGAGTCACGACCGTTACGGGTGGAGCCCGCCGCTTTCTTATGTGCCATAGCTTAAAACCGTCCTATGCCTGAATTTTTGAAATTTCGATTTCAGTGTAGCTCTGACGATGGCCCATCTGCTTACGATGATGCTTACGACGACGGAACTTTATGATACCGACTTTTTTGTGGCGACCATGAGATTTAATTGTCGCTGTGACGGAACCATTATCTAGAGCCGGAGAACCGACCTGGATATTTTCACCATCTGCAATCATTAAGACCTGATCCAGTTCAACTTCAGAACCTTCTTCGCCTGCTAATTTCTCTACCTTTAATGTCTCACCTTCGGTGACACGGTACTGTTTTCCGCCAGTAGCGATGACAGCATACATTCTGATGTTACTCCAAATCGATCTTCAAAAAGGGCGCAGATTTTATCCGCCCTGGCCTGTCAGGTCAATGTTTTATTCAGCTTTTTAATAAATAATGACAATAATAACCAGACTGCAGCCATCACAACAATGGCAGGACCCGTCTGTAAGTCATATTGCCAGGACATAAACATGCCTGAAAGTAATGACATTAAACCAAAAAACAGACTAATTACCATCATTTGTTCAGGGCCACGACTAAACACTCTGGCCGCATTCACCGGTATCACCAGCATAGCGCCGATTAATAAAACACCCATCACTTTCATCATTACGGCTATTAACAGTGCAATCATTAAATATAGAATAAATTGAACCTTTTGAACAGGAATGCCTTCTGCCTGCGCAATTTCAGGGCTGACAGACACAGCAACAAAAGAAGTCCAGTGCTGCCACAGTAAAAATAACAATATAAAAACAGTCAATGCAATAAAACCGAGATCACTCATAGAAGTGGCCAGCAAATCTCCAAACAGAATCGCTTCAAGACTGATATTAGCTGCCCCTGTAAGGCTTAATAACAGGATCCCCGCAGCAAGCCCGGTATGAGAAATAATCGCCAGTACCGACTCTGACATGGCCACAGGCTTACCCCCCATCGATTGAGACACAATTAGCATTATCACTAAAATGACAATAAGCACACCCACCATCGGGTGAAGTGACATCATCAATCCCAGTGCAACGCCTAACACTGAAGCATGCCCCAGAGTATCTGCCAGAAACGCCAGCCGTTGCCACACCATCAGGCAACCCATGGGAGCTGCCACCAGCACCATTAAAGCACCCGCTAGCAAACTGCGAATCAGAAAATCATCCAGCATGATCAGTGTTTTCCGCATTGTGCACACAGCCTTCACAACCGCCATCCAGGCTATGCACATGATCATGATGGTGCGTATAAACGGCAATGGATTCGGTTTTATCACCGAACAACGCCAGATATTCGGGATGCTTACTCACTGATTCCGGTTTACCCGAACAGCACAGATGTTGATTCAGACACAAAACCTGATCTGTTTTAGACATCACCAGATGCAGATCGTGTGACACCATTAAAATGGCACAGCCACTGCCATCACGAATTTGCGCGATCAGCTCATACATTTCTATTTCGCCGGTGACATCGACACCCGCAGTCGGCTCATCCAGCACCAGCAGGTCAGGTTTGCCCAATATCGCTCTAGCCAGCATGACCCGCTGTGTTTCACCACCGGATAAACTTTTAACCTGCTGATTTAACAGTGAAGCTACGCCGGTTTTTTCCAGCGCCTGAAGCAACTGTTGATCAGAAACCTTTCGGGTTAACGACATCAAACGCTTTACCGTAATTGGCATTAACGGATTAATTTTCGAATTTTGCGGAAGATAACCGATAGTCAGCCCGGGCATACGTTCAACTTGCCCTTCAAACTGCGTATTTAATCCGATAACAATATTGACCAGTGAAGATTTACCGGCCCCATTCGGACCAATAACAGTGGTGATCTGGCCTGACTCCAGTACAAAATTGATATCACGCAAAATATGCCTGTCACCAATTTTATAATGAATATTTTTTGTTGTTACCAGCGGCATTCTTAACACGACCAAATCAGTATTTTTAAAGTATAATATTATGACATTATTTTAACTGTTCTGTAGTATGCCTTTTTTATTATCTCTTATTTTTCTGTTATTACCTCTTCAGTTGCTGGCCGACAGCAAGCTTAAAGTCGTCACATCCATTCACCCTATCCAGCTCATTGCCGATGAAATCATGAGTGGAACCGGCAATTCTGACCTGCTGATACAAAGCGATCAGTCACCCCATCATTTTCAGCTCAAACCTTCGCAATTAAAATTAGCGACACAATCAGATTTGCTAATCTGGGTCAGTAACGAATTTGAAACCGGCCTGAATCGGCTACAAAATATTTTACCAGCTGATACTGAAAAGCTGGAGCTGGTTCACCACCTGCCGCAAAGTCATCTGATTGAAGATCATCACTCGATCGACGGGCATATCTGGCTCAGTCCCGAAAATGTTTTACTCATCGCACAGTCAATAACTCTCAAATTATCCATTCTAGATCCTGAGAATAAAACACTTTATGCTAACAACTTACAAAATCTGTCGAATAAAGCCTCACGCTGGAAAACCCTGTCACAACAACAGTTAACAGACAGCAAACCCCGCTACATTCTTGACCATCAGTTCCTGGCTTATTTTGAACAGAGTTTCGGATTGAAAAATATTGGCAGCCTGAGAAATAGCCATGACCAAGGCAGCAGCATTAAACAAATCTCCAGATTACATCAGCAATTGAAGCAAACACCGGCAAAATGCCTGGTTGTCACGTCATTACCTCTCAGTCAACAGGCACAACAAATAGTGAATAAGTTCCAGCTGGAAACAGTCGCCATCAACTTGCTAAACGAACGGAATAGCCATCAATCAGTTATGGATTTACTCGATAACATCGTTACCAAACTCTCCAACTGCCGGTGAATTAAATCTTTTGTATAAATGACCTCTATCAAGGCATAGAGAGATACGTTTGCATCTGAACAGTCAGACAGTTAATCTGCCAGCCATTTTCAGGCATGCTCGCTCTTGATTTATATCACGAGAGCATATTTTTATCCCAAAATCTGGAGGATTCCCATGATTAAACCAGTTGGTTCCAACGAGTTAGACCCTCGTTTTGTCTACGATACTGAAGAACATTCTAAACTAGCAAAAGAAGCAGAAACTCTGCCTTCTGTTACTATTAGCTCACAGGCTGCAGGTAATGCAGTCATGATGGGTGCAGGTTATTTCAACCCGCTTAAAGGCTTCATGAACGTTGCTGACGCTATGGGCGCTGCCGAAACAATGACCCTGACTGACGGTTCATTTTTCCCTGTTCCTGTTTTATGCCTGCTCGAAAGTGCTGATGCTATCGGTGATGCAAAGCGTATTGCTCTACGTGATCCAAATATGGAAGGAAACCCTGTTCTGGCTGTTATGGATGTTGAAAACATCGAAACTGTTTCAGCAGAGCAAATGGCAGTGATGACTGATAAAGTTTACCGCACTGATGATGCTGAGCACCCTGGTGTTGCAGCTTTCAATGGTCAGGGTAAGGTTGCTGTTTCCGGTCCTATCCAGGTTCTACATTTCAGTTACTTCATCGATGAATTCCCTGATACGTTCCGTACAGCTGTTGAAATTCGTAACGAAATCGCTGAACGCGGATGGAAAAAGATTGTTGCATTCCAGACTCGTAACCCAATGCACCTGGCACACGAAGAGTTATGCCACATGGCCATGGATCGTTTAGATTGTGACGGCCTGGTTATCCACATGCTGTTAGGAAAACTGAAGCCGGGAGATATCCCTGCTCCTGTACGTGATGCAGCTATTCGTAAAATGGTTGAAGTTTACTTCCCGCCTAACAGTGCAATGGTTACAGGTTACGGTTTCGACATGTTATATGCCGGTCCTCGTGAAGCTGTATTACACGCATACTTCCGTCAGAACATGGGTGCTACGCACTTCATTATCGGTCGTGACCACGCGGGTGTTGGCGATTACTACGGTGCATTCGATGCGCAGACTATCTTTCAAGATGAAGTTCCTGCTGGCGCTCTGGATATCGAAATCTTTAATGCTGATCACACTGCATGGTCCAAGAAACTGGATAAAGTTGTGATGATGTGTGAAGCACCTGATCACGAGAAGGAAGATTTTGTATTACTTTCTGGTACTAAAGTACGTGAAATGCTGGCTAACGGTGAAGCTCCACCGAAAGAATTTTCACGACCTGAAGTTGCCGAGATCCTGATAGCTCATTATCAGAATCAGGGTTAATTTAATTAGCTTGGTTATATCGGAAGGGCGGTTTTTAAACCGCCCTTTTTTTTGCTAAACTGTTATGGATAAACAAAGATAAAACTCATGAGCATCAGCATTAATTCACCTTCTGAAACCTTTACCCTGGAAAGCCTGAAGCAATTCACCGAAACTGACATGAATCGTGTCAATGAAGTTATTGAGCAGCATTTAAGTTCCGAGGTGGTTTTAATTAACCAGTTGAGTCAGCACATTATTCATAGTGGTGGAAAACGTTTGCGCCCGATGCTGGTCATGTTAGCGGCAAAAGCCTGTGGTTACGAAGGTAATAAAGATGCATTACTGGCTGCAATTATTGAATTTATCCATACCGCGACGCTGTTGCACGACGATGTAGTTGATGAATCAGAAATGCGCCGTGGAGAACAAACCGCCAGTACAATCTGGGGCAATGAAGCCGCTGTACTGGTGGGTGATTATCTCTACTCCCGAGCTTTCCAGTTAATGGTGCTGGCTGAGTCGATGCAAATAATGAATCTGCTGGCCGACACCACCAACACTATCGCTCAGGGTGAAGTTCTGCAATTACTCAATATTAACGACCCTGATACCTCTGAAGAGAAATACCATCAGGTTATCTACAGCAAAACTGCCTGCCTGTTTGAAGCCGCCTGTAAAACAGGTTCAATCATCTCCAATTCTTCCGATAACTGCTCTGAAGCACTGGGCGAATACGGAAAACACCTGGGCATAGCCTTTCAACTGGTCGATGACGCTTTAGATTATGAAGCCGATAGCGAAAAACTGGGTAAAAATGTAGGTGATGACCTGGCCGAAGGAAAACCAACACTTCCACTTATTCATGCCATGCAACAGGGAACTGAAGAACAACGGGATTTGATTCGTGGGGCCATTGAAAATGGGGGACTGGAAAAGATTAAAGAAATTACTCTAATCATAAAACAGACAGGGTCTCTGCAATACACTCATCAACAAGCCATCAAACATGCCGAGAAAGCTAAAAAAACAATCTCCAGTCTACCTGATTCTCAACCCAAACAGGCTTTATTATTTCTGGCCGATTATGCTGTGGAGCGTAGTTACTAACTGAAAAAGTCAGCAGGCAAACTTACTGCAACCCGATGCTATCCACGTAAATAACTCTGGGTGCAGGCAACCTGACAGCAAAAAAGCTGATATCCGCAATCCGGCTCAGATCCATCTTTCGTTTACGCGGAGCTGATTCTACTTTAACTAAAGATATCGTTATATCATTCCAACCCTGATTCAACTTTACACGTGTATTAAACCGGTCACTATGCGCATAGGCACCAGGATCTGTTTCATGTTCGACATCATGAATCCTGACCACCAGTTTGAGAGGTTTACCGGATGGGTTGAAAATTTTTAACTTTACAGACTTATAACCCCGCCAGTCTGACGGCATAAACTTCAAACCGTTACCAGAATAAGTACTGGTGGTTAGCTCAACTTTTAACTGGAAACTCTCAGGATCAGGGTTCAGCTGAACAATCTCCCCGGTTTTTTTCCACCTGTCCAGTTCAAAGGGCGTTTCAAAATTAGACAGGACAGGAAACTGCTGCCGCGCTATTGTCTCATCAATCAACGCAATACTCAGCGGTATCAACTGAATAATTAACAGCAGGGATACCAGTAGTCGAATCAGTAACAGGCCCGAATAGCTCGATAATTTTAATAAAGCCGGGTGAAATGATAAAACCAGCAGGCAGCCGGTCAGGTCTCTAAATATATCTGCCAGATCAGGGGTTCTTTGCGTATCGTACTGGAGCACTTCAATCAACGTCCCCCACAGCAGACTCAACATCAGCAAAGCCAGCCATTGAACCGGCAACGAGAACCTTTTCAGTAACCTGAGTTCTACCAGCAAATAAACCGTCACTGCAAAATAGACTATATGCCCCAGATTCCATAGCTCTTTGGATGACCTGACTGCCCTGTTTCCAAGTCCATCTGAAAAAAGGTAAAAACTGCCCAGCAACAATAAAAATAAAGCAAATAACAGCCGACTATTATATTTCATCAGACCTGTCAGACAGTATTTTCTTCACTTAACCGCCTCACCAGCCAGCCACGGAAAAATGGATTTTCAATGTCTGCTTTTATCTTTGCTTCAAGTAGCCATTGCTGTAATTTATCCGGATCACTGGCAGGAACGCCTTTAATGGCAAAATAACAATCGAGGTAAAATTCTGCCTGAAGAGCTTTCCACTGTTCCTCATCAATGGCATCTTTAATTTTATTCGGGAAAGGTAAAATATTATCCATCACCAGTTATTCCTGACCAATTGCTGCAGGCCTTCCAGGATCCCTAATCCACTCGCTCCAGGATCCTGCGTAGACTTTAGCAAAACCACAACCTGCCAACGACAAGGCAAAAATAGAATGACAGGCTGTCACTCCGGAACCACACATATACACCTGATTTTCAGCAGACCTTGATTCACACAATGCTGAGTACATTGCTTTTAGTTGAGCAGCCGTCTTGAAGAAACCATTTTCATCCAGGTTATCAATGAGCGGCATATTCATCGCTCCGGGAATATGCCCGGCCACCGGATCAATAGGCTCCAGCTTTCCTATAAAGCGCTCATTGGTTCTGACGTCAACCAGCTGAAAATCATCAGTGTTTATATTATTCAACACATCCCGTGTAGTCACCACGCAGTGCTCATTCAAGTCAGCAGTAAAGTTTGAAGCATGAAGCTCAGGCAATTTACTGTCCACCACCAGACTCTGATTTACCCAGGCTTGCCAGCCACCATCCAGTATCGCAACTGCTTCGTGTCCCAGGCATTTTAACAACCACCACAGCCGTGACGACATCGCAGCAAATGAATCATCATAAACGACCACCTGAGTCTGCTCAGTTAATCCGCATGTGGCCAGCCATTGAATCAGCTTTTTTGTATCCGGCATCGGGTGACGACCGGAATCGGGGGTAATGGGAGAAGACAAGTGATCATCAAGGTGAGCATAAATAGCACCGGGAAGATGAGACACCGCATAAGATTTCTGTCCCTTATCCACATCCGACAGATCAAAGCGGCAATCAAATATCAGCCAGTTTTTATCTTCAACATGAAGTAATAATTCATTCGCTTTTATTAAAGTGTCATACATGTTTAACCAGTTTTCCTATTACTTACCCGACTTCCGCCAGCAAATCTTCAATCATATTCTGTGCCTGCATGGCATAAGAAGCACCAAATAAGTTGGTGTGATTTAAGATGTGATAAACATTATAAAATTTCTTGCGTAGTGCATAACCATCATCCAGTGGAAACACTTCATTGTAGGCATCAAAAAACTGACGTCCCGGATGACCGAATAATTCCATCATCGCCAGGTCAGCTTCACGATCTCCATAATAACTGGCGGGATCAAAAATGACTGGAGATCCATTTTCATCACTGGACCAGTTTCCGGCCCATAAATCACCATGCAATAACGAAGCAACAGGTTTATAAGTCTTAAAAAACAGTGGCGTTTTTTCTATCAGTTGCAATCCCAGACCATATAACTGCCCGCCAAAACCGTTTTGTTTTGCCAGATCCAGCTGGTAACCCAGTCGCTGCTTTTGCCAGAAATCTATCCAGTCACTTGACCATTGATTTAGCTGATGGGTTGAGCCAATCGTATTATCAAGATGGAAACCAAACTGCTCATTACTGTGCTGATGTAATTCAGCCAGTGCCCGGCCAAATAGATCACCACCCGGCCTGCCCGATAAATCCAGCCACTGCATCACAAAATAACATTCGTGTCCGGAAACACCAAACGAGACAGGCTCTGGTACTTTTATAGTTTGCGTCTGAAACAGTTCCTGCAATGCCCTGGCTTCCGCTTCAAACATATAAGCTAACTGCTGACGATTTGTTTTTACGAAATAGCTGTGTTTTTCATCACTCACTTTAAAGGCATTATTGATATCACCACCAGCAATATTTTGCTTTTCAACAATACGGAATGGCTTTCCCGAGTGTTCTGAAATATCCTTTTCTATCTGCTGCCAAATATTCATCATTACTTATCTATCAACCGGTACTCACCAGGTTTTAAACCTTGTAGTTCCCAGTCATCAATTTTAATCCTGATCAGGCGTAAAGCTGGAAGACCCACCGCGGCCGTCATGCGCCGAATCTGCCGATTTTTCCCTTCCCTGATTTGAATTTCCAGCCAGCTGGTCGGACTGTCCTTACGAAATCGAATCGGAGGCTTACGCTCCCATAACCACTCAGGTTCATCAATTTTTTTAGCCCTGGCAGGTAAAGTCCTGCCTTCTTTAAGCTCAACACCTCGTTGAAGTTTAATCAACGCTTTTCTATCCGGTACGCCTTCCACCTGAACCAGGTAGGTTTTATATTTTTTACTGTCGGGTGAGGTAATGCTGGCCTGTAACTTTCCATCATCGGTTAACACCATCAGACCTTCGCTATCAAAATCCAGCCTGCCGGCCGGGTAAACATTTTTAATCTCAATAAATTCTGCCAGCGTTATTTTATCACCCTCGGGTGAAAACTGGCTCATCACACGATAAGGTTTGTTAAATAAAAGTAGTTTCATAGTAACTATTCAGTGTATTTAGATTCAATCAACTGCAGCCACTTCTGCTGTCGACTTTCACCCATGTTGTGATAGTGCATCATGTCCTTCAGACTGTCTTTATCCACTTTAGTCTTATTAATTTCCACGCTTTTCATCGAATCAATCTGACAGTCTATGGGCGTTAACAGAGAGGATATATCCAGCACCGGTTCGTGTTCAATTAACAATTTCATAATTCGTTCAGAACCACGAAATTTCATTAATTTTACCCGGTTCAGGTTATTTCTTAAATTATCCAGGGTCTCAAATTTTGTTAACAGACGCCCTGCAATAGTCATTCCGATACCGGGGATTCCGGGGATGTTGTCAACCTTATCGCCCGCTAATGCCAGCTGATCGGCAATCTGCTCAGGTTTTACTCCGAATTTTTTTACCAGTGCCCGATAGTTCAACTTTTGCCCGGTTGCAAAAGACCACCAGAAATCATCTTTTCGAATCAATTGCGCCAGATCTTTATCGGCGGTGAGAATCATGATATTACAACTTTCAGTACGATGAATTTCAGCCAGCGATCCAATCAGGTCATCAGCTTCATGCCGGTCACTCGAAACCTGCGAAATACCCAACGCTTTAACCCAGTCCCGGCACCATTGAAACTGTCTCTTTAACTCTTCAGGTGCAGGAGCCCGATTCGCCTTATATTCAGCATAAATAGTTTTACGCGCAGAATGCTTAAGGCTTTCATCAAAGGCAAACACCACCTGCTCTGGTTTTTCATTGTGTAAAAAGTGATACACAAAATCACTAAAACCGATCAAAGCATTATTTGGCTGTCCATCCTGATTGACCAGACTATCCGGTAAACTAAACCAGCCTCTGAATACATAAATACTGGAATCAACCAGGTACAAACTCATCACGTGTTATTTTTTTATCCTATACAATAAGCTGAGCCGTGGCTTCACCCACTCGACCCGCGCCAACAATAATTCTTTTTTTCATAGGATTACCTTTAGGTGGTTAATAAAGTAGTCCCAGATTTGGTATTCCTGCTTATTTTTTTATAATAAAAAGAATACCAGAGAGCTTCAATAATGACTAAAAATGATTTTTATAAGCTTACGATTTTTCATATATTTGTTTAAAACTGCAACTCCTTGCTATACTTAAAAGCTGCGTATTCTGTTTTTCTCCTCACAACTATGCACAGATTGTTTGCACTACTGGTTGCCTTTTTTTATCCACCTCAGTTCAGAGTAGCAACAGAGACAGAAACAATGTCAAAATTGAATACAAAGGCTTTGAAGAATAATCATATCAGGCAAAATGAAAAAATGATCCAGATAAAAAAGGCAGATTTATCAAACTCCAAACAGGCAAGTGCAATCATTGAACTTTTGAATGAGTACGCGCTGCACCCGATGGGCGGCGGTGAAGCCTTAACTGAATTTACTCGTAACAACCTTATTACCACACTCCAATCAAGAAAAGAATGCTCGGTAATTCTGGCTTATGATGAAGGTACCGCGATTGGTTTGTGCAATTGTTTCGAAGCCTTCTCAACTTTCGCCTGTAAACCACTACTCAATATTCACGATTTATTTGTCAAAGTAGCTTATCGAAAACAGGGTATAGCAAGACAGATGATGCAAAAGGCAGAGCAACTGGCCAGAGACAATGGTTGCTGCAAAATGACTTTAGAAGTACTGAGCAAAAACGAGGCTGCCAAAAAATCTTATCTTGCTTCAGGCTACACCCCCTATCAACTGAATGAGCAGTTTGGTCATGCCGAGTTCTGGCAGAAATCTTTGTAAACTACACGACGATTAAAAGTAAATAAAATCTGTTAGCTTTAGCCCATTTGACATTATTGCTAATTCAGAATATTGACTGTATAACAATCGGTTTTTGATGGATGATATACAGAATTGATTATCTACCAGTTAGCAGTAAAAGGGTGAGTAAGACGTTATGAGTAATACGATAAATAAAATCTTTATTTTAATTTCAGTCATGATTTTAGTGAGCTGTAGTGAGTCACTGGATATACAGCTGGAGCCGGAAGTGACGCTATTTCTTAGCACCGACAGTAAGCAAACAATACGGCTTACTACAAAAGATAAAGAGTATACCGCGCTCAATCAATGGCTAAGAGAACATAACTCTGACTGGTACCCTACTTCGGGTAATTTCCCCGGAGGTGTATACATCAAAACTGGTGATTACGGTATTCAAATCACAGAAAGACACGTTATTCTATATTCCACTAAATATTCGAATCCAAGGGCAATCAATATTCAAAAAATAGCTAAAAGTGATCTCAGCGAGATTAAAACCATTGGGCAATAAACCCAAAAAAAATATCCCCCGAGACTCTACTTAGTGAATATAGATGTTACTCATGGCATCAAATCGATTTTTTCATGTATGAAAACTGGTTTTTATACTTGACCAATTTCGAGAAAAGGCATGATAGATATATAAAGTATAAAAAGGATAATAGCTAGATAAGTAATAAACTGAACAGGCCTGTTTAGTAGTCGCTGAAAAAGTGTTTCAAACTCACCTTTATCTATTTTTTGCTGTGTTTCCAGCCTAATTCGCTGGCTTCTTTTAAGCTGGTATTCATCAATTAGCTGTTTTGCCTGAATATATTGAGCTTCATCATTTACCCATAGTGCGTGAAGAGACACCTCATAGTTACCGGCAGGTGACTCGTAAAAATCTATTTTATTTTCAGTTAGCAGTTTTTTTACATCATCGGCTTCGTCATAAGATACCGATTTAAGTTTAAAAATAATTTTAGCCATTATCTATTTGTTTCTTTAGAAGGTGAATAGCCAGAATTATAACCGGTGAACTATGTATTGCAGCATAAATGTAGAAACAGCTAGAGCCAGGCAGGGCTGTTAAAGGGTACTGTCCATTTTATCCATATTCTTAATTGCCCAAAGCCAGGGTAAATAAAATTATTATAACTTCTTCAGTGCACCCATTGCTTTTGTGAACAATGTATCCCAGCACCCCTTCAACACTGTTTCGCATTGATCAGGAATATCTGTATTTTTATGATAGCGGGTTTGCAATGATTGAGTATATTTCCCATGAAAGGCCAGATCCTGAAGCAATATTAACCGGTTTGCATCGACCTTCTGTATTCGTGAATTTACCTTTAATGAATGTGCAGCAAGCCTTGAAGCGCAAGAGATTGGCCATATAGCGTTGAAGAAGGTTATAGATAAAATTGTATCTACTAGCCCCCTAAAAAACAGGTCAGTGTGGGCTAAAATCTGAGCTACTACATTTACCTTACTGAGATAAATCAGTTAGAGCGCAGAACTTTCTGGAAGCGTTCATCCAGAATTTTCTGCTGTTCTGCTTCGGCACCCGGCATGCATAACCAGTCCAGCTCCATTTTCTCGAGCTGTTCCACGCTATTACCAGCCTGCTGCCCCAACCCCAGTTCATTCATCTGATCCAGTTGATACTGCATTCGCAAAGATTTATCTTCAGCCGGACTCTCTACTCCTTTTGTGATTTCCAGTTGAATACAAAGCAAACGGCGTTGAGCGGTAATATCTACTCTGTCCTGTTGAACAGTGGCTGACTTTCGACGTTTTTCTATACGCTGGATTAATGCATGATCCAGTAATTCAATAGCATCCCATTGTTGTGAAATTTCCCGCAACTTCTCTTCACAATCAGTCCCAGCCAAAGCTTCCAGCTGAGCACAAAGATCTGCTTTTTTTCGCAGGGCGTCAATTTGACGGTTGTGCATATTATCAATAATTCGGGCATGGCTATTGTCAAACTGATCACAGGCATGTCGATAATCACGTTGAATCCCATCAATCAGTTTTTCAGGAAGCTGCTCGGGTAACTCAGGTAAATTGTTATACTGCTGCTGAAGCGCTATAAACTGTTGATCCGCCTCTGCCAGCTCCTTTGCATTTTTTGCCAACTGTTTAATTTCCTTGATTATCTTCCGATAGGCATTCAACTGTGAATCCGTTTCATCTCTTTCACCCTGACGAAGTTGCTGTACATTGTGGTACACAATATCACCCTGCTTCTTGAATTCTTTCCAGGCCTTTTGATCTGCATTACGTCGCGTCACTCCCACCTGTTTCCATCGGGTCTGTAAGATTTTCAGGGCGTCCAGATTTTCTTTTTTGGCAACTGCTTCAGCCAGCGAAGTAACCTGCTTTATCAATTTCTGCTTGAGTAGAATGTTAGCTTCGTAGGCAACATTTAACCTGTCATACACTTCATCCTTTAGCTTTGAAAATATTTTCCATTGTTTTTGACCCGCTCCCCTTTCCACCTCTTTTATCCTGGAAAAATTATCCGCGAATGAACGAACAGAAGACTGCACTGCTTTATAATCGGGACTACTATCCCAGTCGGTAAGTTCCAGCAACTCCTTCATCTGGTTCACAATTTGTTGTCGCTGCTGCAAATTATCTTTTCGAGTTTTATGCCGCTTATCAAAAAATTCTGCGCAGGGCTGGTAAACCTTATCGGCAGCATCTTTAAAACGTGGCCAATATTGATCTGAAATATCTGAGTGTCCAAGTATTTTCCAACGCTGCTGAAGATCTTTTATTTCTTTCGAAAGTTTATCTGGATGATGTTTTGACGATGCAAGAAGCTCCATTTCATCACATAGCTCAAGATATTTAGGCTCGGTTGCAAAGTTCTTCCAGTCCCCCATTTTATCTAATGACAGCCGGGCTTCTGCCAATCGTTCCTCGAGTATCGAACGATCTTTTGCATTGAAATGAGCAAGATTTTTTTCAACTCTTTCATAGAACTGTTTAGCTCTCTGCAAATTACCGGTACGGGAGAAATGAAAGATTGAACCGATTTTTTTATGAACTAAATCTAGACTCTGCTTATATTCAGCCGCTAATGCCTTGCGGGCATTTTGCCAACTGACTATTTTTAACTGTAATTCAGCAACTGATTTCAACTCGACAAATTGTGCAGGCCATTTGAGTTTTTTCAGAGCTGCCGCTAATTTTTTTTCATCTTCTAAGCGATGAGTAACATTGGAAGTTTGTTCGATTGCAGTTGCTTCATCTGGTTCACCGGCATCCTCTTCAAACCCTGATATTTCTTCGGCTGTAGAATACAGGTCGGTTGCAGACTGTAATGCCCGGAACATTTTGTCTACCAGTTCATCTTCCTTCAGACTGGGTCTGGCTTTAACCGCAAGAGCCTGCCAGCTGGTTTCAAGCTGAGCTCGTCGGCTATTAATATCGCTTAAACGGGTTAACGAACTAACGAGATCCATGCTTGCCACTTCCCTGACAAAAGCTTCAAGCTCTACAACTAACGCATCCTGAGAGTCATGAGTTTCATCAATAACTTTGTGTTCTTCGAAGCGTGAATCAATAACTTCCCGCGCGATTTTATAACGTTGTTTCAACTCTGTATCGATATCGAAATCAAGCTTGTCCCAATGACTTCGGTGGGCCAGTATTTTAGCTTTAAACTCAGATACCCATTCATGACTGGCCAGATATTCCACCTCATCAATCAACTTTTCTACAATGCCCAGGTTTTCAGCCTGCTGTCGTTCCAGCCTTCTTATTTCATCAATTTTTGCCTTCACGATACGCTCGGCATTTTTATCTTTTCCGCGCAATATTTTTCTGGCAGGTTCTAGCATTTTAATCGTTGAAAGCCTATCAGCTATCTGTTGCCGGGAATCGCTATAAGTCGTTATCTCTAGGACATCCAGTAATTGCTCTGTAGGTACTTTCCGCAATGATTCATCCCTGACCGAAGGTATAACTGCCTGAGCAGCAATGCGAATACACAGTTCCGGGTAGCTTGTTATCAATTCGATGAAATCCTGTTCCCGCAGAGAACTGCTTTCTCCAATTAATCCATCCAGACGGTTTGCAGCCTCTATTCGAACAGAGTCATGTGCATTCATAGATAGCTCATGTAACACAATGACCGAAGTTAACTTCCTGGTTGCAGCAATTTGAATGCTCGGTTCAATATCATCTTTGGCCAGTTGAGTCAGTATCAATTGCTTATCTGGACTGGAACCATCCATGCTGGAAATGGCCCTTAAACGCTTATCAACAGAGTTACTTTGCCAGGCTGGTTTAAATAAATTACTTAACATAAATTTCTTCGAATTCAGATTCAAGTTGCTGATGCAACCGTTGGGTTATTCCTGAAGAATATTTGATTTGGTATGTTTAATCCAAGTATTTTTGTCGATCTATTAATTAAATTAAAGATGACTCTGTATTATTTTAAATTTACGACTAAACACTCAAATTAATCAGCCAATAAATTATTTTTCGTGTGAAATACAGACAATCACTTATAATGCTATGCATTTTAAACTTAAGGCTCTGATGACTTATGGCTGCAATTATTCTAGATGGAAAAGCCCTCGCGACAAAAGTTGAACAACAACTGTCTAAACGTGTAGAGACTATCAAGCAACATACCAACGGAACGACGCCTATACTGGCCACCATCCTGGTTGGAGATGACCCGGCTTCTGCCACCTATGTTAAAATGAAAGGCAACGCCTGCAAACGTGTCGGCATGGAGTCTATTCGACTGGTGCTGGATAAAGATATCACCACTGAACAGTTAATCGCAGAAATTCAACAACTCAATGACAATCCGAATGTTCATGGCATCCTGCTGCAACACCCGGTACCCGAACAAATCGACGAGCGTCTGTGCTTTGACGCTATTGCTTTGAATAAGGATGTTGATGGCGTCACCTCGCTGGGTTTCGGCAAAATGGTGATGCAGGAATTTGCCTACGGCTCTGCGACCCCGGCCGGCATCATGAGCATTTTGAAAGAATACAACATAGACATCAGTGGAAAACATGCAGTGGTAGTAGGACGAAGCGCTATTCTGGGTAAACCCATGGCGATGATGTTATTGAATGAAAATGCCACAGTGACCATCTGTCATTCAAGAACACAGGACCTGCCTTCCTTCATAAAACAGGCTGATATCATCGTTGGCGCAGTGGGACAGCCTGAACTTATTAAGGGTGAATGGATAAAAGATGGCGCTGTTGTAATCGATGCTGGATACCATCCCGGAGGTATTGGTGACATTGAATTAAGTGCGATAAAACAGAGTTGTTACGCCTATACACCGGTTCCCGGCGGTGTTGGCCCGATGACCATTGCGACCTTGATGACACAGACTGTAACTGCTGCTGAAAAACATTATTTAGAATATTAGCAAATTCTTATATTGATTTATTTTGTCTTTTTAGCTAAACTTCATTCTTAATAAATACCTGACCAGTTCTTAAGAGACTGGTTCTACTACTGGAGACGGCGAGACAATGATGAATTTTAAACCTTTACTGCTAGCAAGTCTGGCTGCTCTCGTTATGTCGAGTCAGTCAGTTCAGGCGCAGGGCTACCCCTATTACAACAATGGGCAGTATAATGCTGCACCATACGCAAACCAATATCAGAACTATAATGGTTATAACCGTTACAATGGTTACAATCAGTACAACAATAGTGGCTACTATCCACGTCAGAATAACAATAGCTTTTTCAGAAAGGGGCCTTTTGGTAACAACAACAGTATGCCTTTCACTGGAAACTCCGGTTTTGGCGAACGCTTCTGGCCAGGACATGGAAGTTACTATGATGACGTTCTACCAGCCAATGGCCCGTGGAATCGCAGCTGGGGACGTGCTCCCTGGAATCGTGACTATGACAACCTGTGGGGACGCAATGGTGGACCCAGCAAATGGTTTGATCCTTCAGATCCAGAAGAAGGCATAGCCGAAGCATGGGAAGACATGATGATCACTCCAAACAGACTTGGCACTATGCCCGGTGGCTGGAAAGCGCCATCGATCTCTATCCCTAACCCTATCGATGTGGAAACAGAATTCAGAGATGCAGCCATCGACATGCCAGGTGAGATGCAAAATTTCAGTGAAGGATTCACCTACGGTGGTGACGATAGATACAACGATAATAGTGATCGAGGGTCAATCGGATTTGGCAACAAGAAAAAGGATAAAGGCATCACCATCAACTCTGGTGGCAGACGCTAATCGCTTGACCTCAAAAATCAGAACCCGGCTTTTGCCGGGTTTTTTTTTGGACATGGATGTCCTTATGCTGCGAGGCCAGGGAAGGCTTCGAGCAGTATCTGCACACATGGATGTCCTTATGCTGCGAGGCCAGGGAAGGCTTCGAGCAGTATTTGTGTCTAACTTAAACCAGAAAGCTTCACTAGTTCAGCTCTGCAATTTGCAGGAATATCATCCATCAGAATTTTCAAATAAATCATTAGTAATTCTATGGATGAGCGAGAGGGAATACTCATAAACTAATACATTTAAAATAATTCTTATGCCGAATGATATCTATCGCGTGGCGGTGTTTTCTAAAGCGCAACGTATCACTCACTGGTTAATTGCCGCTGCAACCACTTTCCTGCTTATTAGCGCATGGCTGGTACAACACTCAGACGTTGATGTCATCGCCTGGTTAGACTGGCATATCATGATCGGTCAGTCTTTATCACTGGTACTGGCTTATCGCATTTATTTATTATTCGTACCGGGTTCCGGCCACTGGCGACTGCTAGTTCCCACCAGTGAACAGCGACATGTTTTTACCCGGACGGTAAAATTTTATGCTTCGTTAGGCAGACTACCCTGCCCTGACTGGTACGCCTTTAACCCCGTATGGCAACCCGTCTACCTGCTGCTGATCATCGTCATGATATTAACGACAGTTACTGGATTTTTAATCGGGAACTACCTGTTCCCGGCAGACTTCACAATGCCCCAATTACATGCCGTTCTTGCGAATTTCATACTTTATTTTACTCTGGCACATATTTTTTTTGCCGTACTGCATGATATCAAAGGTGGTGGTGCACAAGTCTCTGCCATGTTAAACGGGTATAAGTATTTTCAGACAAAGGAAGTAGAAAATCCGATCAAGGATAATTCGGTATCACTGGATAGCCTGTTAAAAAAATAATGAGTCAGAACCTCACAGGGAGATAAAAGCATGCATGAATTTGACCAGTTAAACCAGGTTCTCATCCTGCTGTTTTTTTCTGTAATCAGCGTGGCAATTTTCCGCAAGATCAACTTGCCATCCGTGCTCGGTTACCTGCTTGTTGGCATGCTGGCAGGACACCACACATTAGGCTGGATTCCGCATTCTGTGGCGATTGAACAAATTGCGGAAATTGGCGTCGTCTTCCTGTTATTTACCATCGGCCTTGAAGTCTCAATACCGAAATTGATGTCAATGAAAGGTATCGTATTCGGTATTGGTTTTGCCCAGGTTTTTGTATCCACATTCAGCACACTTGGACTCGCTATGTGGCTAGGCATGTCATGGCAAGCCGCTTTTGCCGTAGGTGGAGCACTGGCATTATCCTCCACGGCCATCGTAGTCAAACAGCTCACCGAACAGCACGAGTTACACAGCCGTCACGGTCATATTGCCCTCGGCGTTTTGTTGTTTCAGGATCTGGCCGTTGTGCCTTTTCTGGTACTGATTCCTATATTTGCACAACCGGAAGCTGGCAGCCTGTTAGTGCCCATTAGTCTCGCTTTACTAAAAGGTGCGGCAGCATTTGCCCTTATCTATATCGTCGGAACCTATCTTATTCGACCAGTTACCCACTGGATTTCATCGACCTATTCGTCTGAATTATTTACCCTGTTTATCTTATTGATCACTTTACTGGCTGCATGGCTAACCTGGAAACTGGGGCTGTCCCTGGCCATGGGGGCTTTTCTGGCCGGCATTATGCTGGCCGAAACCGAGTTCCAGCACCAGGTACAAACTGAGATTCGCCCCTTTAAAGATGTATTAATGGGACTGTTTTTTATCTCGGTAGGCAGTCAATTCAACTGGCACATTTTACTCACCGAACCGATCGCTGTTTTAGTGTTAACACTGAGTTTAATTTTCGGCAAAGGGCTGGCTGTCATTTTGATATCACGCCTTGCAGGTAATGAAACAGGCGTTGCAATTCGTTCAGGCATATCATTAGGACAGGGCAGTGAATTTGGTTTTGCATTACTCGGTGTGGGGTTAAGTAGTGGATTATTATCACTGGAAGTAAGCCAGCCCATTATTGCAGCCATCGTTTTCAGCATGGTCATTTCTCCGATGATTATTCGCTATAACGGCCAGATCGCAAATTGGCTGAGCCCGGATTACCTTGCTCAACAAAAACAACATGATACACATATTGAGCAGGCCGCAGATCATGTATCAAATCATGTCATTATCTGTGGCTTTGGACGCACCGGGCAAAACCTTTCTCAATTTTTAAAGCAGGTCAACATCCCGTTTCTGGCTCTTGAACTCGATCCTGACCTGATCAATGAAAACTGGGATGCAGGTGAACCGGTTTATTATGGCGACAGCAGTCACCCGGAAGTTTTACAACATGCCGGTATTGATCATGCCCGAGCAATCATCATCACTTTTCATGATTTCAACGTAAGTCATCATATCACTCGCAGCGCAAAACAACTTCGTCAGGATGTCCCTATTATCGTGCGAACTCGTGATGATCTACATCTGGAAGAATTGCTGGAAACGGGTGCGACCGATGTTGTTCCTGACACCGTAGAATCAAGCATGATGTTAGCCTGGCATGCCCTGACCCATTTCGGACTAAAAAGAGAGATTGTCGATGACATGATTGATCAGGCCAGGAGCAACCATTATTCCCGTGTTCGGGCATTTTTTCATAGCCAGGAAGACTATGAACACCCGGAACATTTTCATCACCTGCACAGCATCGAAGTACTTGAAGGTTCTCCTTCCATCGGCAGAGCAATCAATAGTTTTGTATTTGATCAACACACTTCCATAATCGCACTAGTGAGGCATGGAATTCGTACAGACAGCCCTAGACCGGAAACTTTATTACTGGCTAATGACGTCATTATTGTGGAAGGTCCAACGAATGAAACCCGGGCTGCAGAACTTGAAATTTATCGGGGAAAAAACTAAGGGTCACGGATAAATAATTTCATACCAACTTGATAGAACATAAAATATGACTTCTTGTTTATTGTTGAAAAAATTAAACAAGCAGGATCATATGTAACTTCCTTTGATCTGATCAAGCGATTAACCAGAAAACTTCATCTGACCCCACTTATCTAGTCATCAAGATTGGTATGACACAGTACTGTGCGCATGTTGGAAATCAGCAACAACAATTGATCATTGCTAATACTGTAATACACCTTGTTGGCATCTTTGCGGGACTTGATGATATTTTTAGCCTTTAGCAAAATCAGATGCTGGGAGATATTGCTTTGCGATGTGCCTATTCTCTCCACGATATCGCCCACTGAAAGTTCTTCACTACCCAGAGCACAGATGATCCGCCAGCGTAGCGGGTTGGCCATAGCCTTCAGTGCGTTCGCCGTGAGAGCAGCCTCTTCTGCTGATTGCTTCACTGGTGACGCAGGTTGTTCTTTACTCATACAAAATCTCCCGTATTTGGTGCAGGTAGGTCATCGTCATCATCTAGCTTTACATAACCGGTCATATTTTTCGCGATACAGATAATATCCGTGGCTACTCCTGCCTCGTCAGCCATCGCGGTGCGTGAGAACAGAATTGGCACAAGAGTACCGTTCCTGGTAATAAATCGCGCTTCGACATTCCTTACCACGCCAGTACGAATTATCGCTTCCAACCAGGTTCCCATGAAGGCACCAGCCTGCTCGTCCTCGGCTTCTTCAAAAACATCACCAATGCTCAGACCAACCAGTTCAGTTTCATTGTAACCCAGCATATTCTGCGCTGCAGGATTGGTGGACTTGATGTGTCCTTCAGGAGAGAGCACCAGCAGCGCCTCACCCATGGTATTCAATAGACCTTCCTGATACCGCCTGATCTGCTCCAGCTCAGCCGTGCGCCGTGCTACTTTTTCTTCCAACAATACGTTCAGTGCGCGTTCTTTTTCAATCAGACGAAAATAGGCTGTCAGTTTATTCAGCAGCAAATTGTCATCAATAGGCTTCAACAGATAATCGGCAGCACCCACTTCGTACCCCTTCTGCTGAAACTCGTCTGTCTTGTAGGCAGCGGTGAGGAATATCACCGGGATCTCGCGCGTCTTTTTGCGCACCTTGAGCATGGAAGCGGTTTGAAAACCATCCATCTCTGGCATCTGAACATCAAGGATGATCAGATCGACATCATTCTCAGTGAGCGCAAGCTTGACCGCCTTCTCCCCACCATCCGCCTCGATTACCTGTACGTCAGTATACTTCTCGATCAAAGTACGTAAGGTGAATAAATTGTTTGGATTGTCGTCGACAATCAGCACCTTGAACCCGGCATATTGTTGTTGCCCTTTCATAGCTTATCCGTCTCCTCATTTAAGACCTTGCTCAGCACGTTGTGTAGTTCACGGACATCAACCGGCTTGACCAGGTAATCACCGACACCCAGCGCAAGCCAGCGCTCTCGATCATCATCGCCCGCTTTGGCAGAGAGCCCAACACAGGGTAGCGTAGCAAACCGGGACTGCTCACGAATGGCTCCAGCCAAGGCCAAACCGTCCATCCCGGGCATCATGACATCGAGCAATGCGACCGCCACGTCGGACTCCTCTGCCAGCGTTTCCAGCGCCTCTTCACCATCGCCCGCGGCGATCACATCCAGCCCCCATCCCTCAAGCACAGGCGTCAACGCCAACAAGTTGCGCATATCATCATCCACCATAAGAATTCGCGCACCTTTAAAATCCGCAATCGGAATGGTTTCAGTATCTTCCGCCTGCAAGTCCCCCTGCATGTTATGGCGCTCAGGCATAACCGGTTCATCACTTTCATCCGTGACCAATCTCTCTGGCAGCATGATAGTAAAGGTTGCACCCTGCCCCAACTGACTCTCGACACTGATGCGCGCGCCCATCAATTCCGCGAGTTTACGACTGATTGAAAGTCCCAGCCCGGTGCCACCATATCGGCGACTGGTTGACCCGTCTGCCTGTTGAAAAGCTTCAAAGATAAGTTCCTGCTTGTCTTCCGAAATACCAATACCCGTATCAATGACGCTGATCCTGATCGGCCATCGACTATCCGGTACAACATCTTCCAGGAGCAATGTTACCCGACCCTGGGTAACCTGATCCTGTGCCGTGAATTTAATGGCATTCGCCATGAAATTTTTCAAAATTTGCGAGAGTTTATCAGCATCGGTATACAGAGTCTCCGGTGCAGACGCATGAATATCCATCACCAGTTCCAGGCCTTTGTCGTCAGTAACAGGCTTGAACAGATCCTGAATGTCATTTAACAGGTCGACAATGATCAGCTTGTCAACTTTCAGATCCAGTCGCCCAGCTTCAATCTTCGATAAGTCGAGGATGTCGTTTATCAGCTGTGACAGATCCTGCCCCGCCATATTGATCACCCTCGCCTGCTGTTTCTGCTTCTCATCCAGGCCCTGTTGATCAGATGCCAACAACTTTGACAACAATAAAATCGAATTTAACGGCGTACGCAATTCGTGACTGACATTAGCCAGAAACTCTGATTTGTACCGGTTGGTCTTCTCCAGTTCCCGCGCGTAATCACGAAGGTCACCACTGTTTTTTGCATGCTTTTCTGACAAGGTAGTAAGCTTCTCAGCCAGTGCGCGTGCCTCCCGTGGACTAGTCCAGTCAAACGTCACCGGCTTGTCCTCATCCAGCATGCGCGCGATACCATCGGTGAAGGATGCCTGGAGTTTCACGGCACGATTTGCAAACAACTGAGCCACGATGAATATCATGACAACCATGGCCAACATAATACCAGCTGTGCGTAGCTCCAGGTTTTTTCGAAAAGTATCCAGAGGAGAAGAATCGACAAGGCGACCCACCCATAGAGGACCAGAACCTGTGGTGGGGAATAGAGGTACCCAGATCGCCTGGCGTTCATTCTCACCTCTCCACAAACCCAGATTACCCGCTTCGAACAGGCGATTCAGACCAGGATAATCGGTAAATGCTGTAGACCCATCTTCACTAGCACCCACACCTCGAAAATACCTGCCGCTGTGATGTACCCACAGGATATCGCTGAAGACCCGAGCCAGACCACTAACGTCCAGATTGATCACAACTGTTCCCAAAGGGGCGGCCGAAGGGTCAAACCCTGCTCCTCCATATTCCTGCTCATACACAGGGGTAATCAACTGCAGATTGATAAAACGCGTTGGATTCAACTGACCAGCCTGTTCGTCTATGTCTATCGGGCCGGTTCTCACTCGGCCCCGCACTGACTTGATACCACTATCAAGAAATGACTTCTCTACCTTAATCTTCAGTTGCTCCTCGATGTACATTTCACTGGTCGTCGGGTCGCGATGCATCAACAGTCGTTCATTACCATCCTGGTCAACGTATAGCACCTGTGCAATATCTTTCCGATCAAACACCAGGCGATTCATCCAATCCGTATAACGTTCCTTCACCACGTCCAGTTCCGGCCCAGCCTGCCCGGACATTAACTGTTTCATGTGTGGAAAGCGAGACATGATACGCACAGTCTCTCGACGACTTGCAATATGCTGATCCAGTTCATGGAAGTCTGCACGTAGATTCTGCAGATGGGCATCATGATAGAGCTGGGTTAGTTTGTTGAAGATCAGTGGCTGATTCATCAACTGCTCGGTCACCAGGGGCGCCAGGCCAAACAGAAGAAGTATTAGCAATACATAGGTACGAAGTTTGATACTCATATTTAGCTGGTTATCTTACCGTTAGTAACAAATACAAACAGTCAGAATCAGATGGCTTGATAACACCCCAATTTTGTTGAAAGAGTTCAACTATTTTATACCAGGTGTCAGTATTATCGGTATTGATTTCTTCACCCGCATTATTGACCGCTAACGGCTAAGCTTAAAGGAGAGCGAACACAGTGAGCGATTCCTTTTGGAGCTTATTGTGTACGCCGGATATGGGAATTAACTAATGAGGCAAGAGTCCTCTGTAGGAAAATCACCGTCGAAATCCATACCGTGATTAGACGATAACTACTGGCGAATGGCAAGGGTTTATCCGTGAGGAAAAATCTGTAGGAGCCGTGGCGTAGCGGAGACAATGAGCGCAGCGAGAGTGACCGAAGGGAACGGTAACCGGTAAGCAAAACGTGAGCAGATGAACAAAAAAGTCTTACGAGGCATAGGCTGTAGCTGGGATGGCACAAGACATCAGGAGTGGTGCCGTAAAAGCTAATGTTCTTATCCGGGGAGATCTGCTTAACAAGCGATCGGAAGAATACCAGTATGGAATATAAAGTTTTCATGAATGGACGGTTTGTGCATAATTCCGCCGCCCAGAAATCAAATAGTTCAGTAATTTTTTATTGTAGATTACTGATTCAAGACCACCTGAACAGTCTTGAAGCAATAAACAAAAGCAGTAGTGTCAAACCACTTAATAAACTTATCTCAAACACAACACCAGACACACCCGCACCATCGATCATAATGCGTCTGGATGCATCCACCAGATGTGTTAACGGAAACATCTGGGAAATAAATTGAGCAACCGGGTGAGTACCCTCCATGGAAAACCAGACCCCTGAGAAAATCATCATCGGCCAGCTTAAAAGATTCAGTAATCCATCAGCAACCTCTTCCGTTCTAAGCCGGGTAGCCACCATGAGACCCATGCTGGTTAAACAGGCGGCGCCACTGAAAAACACCAGAAACAATGCCAGGTAGGAGCCACGCATAGTAAAATCGACCACCAGATCAGCACCCAGGAAAACCATTAAAGTCACTGCTGTAACTATGATCATTCGAGCAATCACCTGTGCACTTAAAAACTCAAAAGGCGTTAAGGGTGTCGCCTGCAATCGCCTCAGCACTCCATTTTTGCGGTAACGAACAACCACCCATCCCACACCCCACAGACAGGAAAACATCATATTCATCGCCAGCACTCCGGGCATCACCCAGTCTACATAGCGTATATCCTGTCCGCTAACCAGTTCGCGCTGAAACGATAAAGAGCTTGCCAGGAAAGATTCATGAAATATCTTTTCCAGCATATAACCATTGGCCGAATGCTCATTAATCCAGTATTTCGGTTTGCCCGTTAAATCCAGCAACATATCAATTTGATGCCGCTGTACTTTGGTCATGGCACTTTCCAGATCAGTGACTTTAATAAAACGGATATAATCTGTTTTTAAGAATGCTATGTCATCGTTACTATCATTTTGCAGCACGGCCACCTTGAACATATCTTCTGAGTCACCACTAAAGATAAAAGAAAATCCGGTAATAATCAGAATAGGCATGACCAGGTTCCACGACCAGGAAGCCGTATCCCGATAAAACTCACGGAATCGTGCCCGCATGACCGCCATCATTCTAGACATTTTCATGATTATGTTCTCAGCGCATGGCCAGTTAACTTCAAAAACAGATCTTCCAGAGTGGGAGCACCTATCTGACAGTCTTCCAGTCCAATGCCTAATTTTTCAAGACGAGCAATAGAAGCCGGAACGTCATCGGTAGACATTTCATATAACCCGTCCACCAGTTTAATGTCATCGGGTATTTGCTCTGGTCTCATGACGGCGGCTTTCGGTAGTCTGATGAACGTGGGCGCAAAGTGTAACTTTAATAATTCATCCGGATTACCTTCAATAATAATTTCTCCCTGATCAACAATAGCGATCTGATCGCATAATCGATACGCTTCTTCCATGTAATGCGTAGTCAGGATAATTGTTTTTCCAGCCTGTTTAATACTCTCGATTAAATGCCAGAAATTCCTGCGAGACTGTGGGTCCAGCCCCGTCGTAGGTTCATCCAGAAAAACCAGCTTAGGATCATTAACCAGTGCTATTGCCAGTAGCAGTCTTTGTCTTTGCCCCCCCGAAAGTTTTCGAGTATCTCTATTGATGAATTCCTTTAAATGGCACAGTTCAATCAACTCATCAAGGTCAACAGTATTTTCATAAAGCGCTGCAAACATTTCCAGCGCTTCAATCACCGTCTGATAATCAAGTAGAGAGGTAGATTGAAATTGAATGCCAATTTCATGCTTAAAGCCGGCGTTAACCGCTTGCCCCTGATACAGAATTTCACCTGAATCCTGCTGAATAATACCTTCCAGCATTTCCATGGTGGTGGTTTTTCCTGCGCCATTCGGACCTAACAGGCCATAGCAACTACCAGCTTCCACTTCAAACCCGATATCGTTAACAGCAATAACATCAGGGTAGGTTTTTATTAAATTGTGAGCCGACAGAATAGGGTTCATTTTCCTGCAAGTGATTAAGATACAAAATATACGTTAATATAGTTTAGTGAATTGTCGATCAATTCAAAACATCAATTCAGTCTTTAGTTATACTCGGAAAAAATCTGACACTAGAATTTATCACTAACATGCTCCAGTTAACTAAATCATTACAGGCGTGGAATAGCGCAGAGTTTAAGTCCACTTTTATCCGGCAGCTGAGTCAGCTTTCACTGGATGAGCTACCTCTGCAACAGGCTTTACTGCTCGGGAGTTATGCCACCAAAGATAACCTCAAGATCATAGTCAACAGCATGACCGAGCAACAAGATAGTCTATTAATTACTGCAGGTATTTTTTACTCCAGCATTATCGCTGGCTGCAACTGTTCGGATGACCCCACTCCAGTAGATCCCAACTCAGAATATTGTGAAATGCTGTTTACCATCAACAAACTAACAGCCGAAACAGATATTAAGATCATCTAAACCTTCACCCTTTATTGTCGAGCTGTGAGCTAAAACACAAAATTTACAAAAGCACCGGGGAATAAATTCGAATGTGAAACAGAACACATATCCACCTTAATCGCTGGATATAATCAACGAACTTTATTCAATGCCTAATAACTATGGAATTATCAGAAGATACCATCACACAGATCAATAAGGACCTGAACGAAGATAAAATGCTTATTTTAACCGGCAAACAACGTTTGAAATATTTTCCCGATACCAGGACACCTATAGCAAAGCCATTGTCTGAGAAAAAGTCCGGTTTGATTCGTTTCATCCGTAAATTAATACGCTAATAACTGTTTTTATTACTCATGTAATAAGCCATAGTTTGGACTCTATTTGACTCAAAGCATCACCATCGATATTTCACTTTTCGTCAATCATTGACTCCATTCCAGCCGCTAAACATTTTCTCTCGCCACAATCGCATAACTTCGTTAGACTCGATTGACCGGCTTAAACCTAAATAATTCAACTGATTTTTTAGGTTTAAGCCATTCGTATATAGATGAACTATAAACTTACGCTGGAGATAATTCATGAATATTGGATTTATTGGTTTAGGTGTTATGGGCAAACCCATGGCCAATCATTTAATCGATGCCGGTCATAAACTGTATAGCTGCACCAATATTTCGGATATTCACCCCGATCTTTTAGCCAAAGGTTTGCACGTCTGCGCCACTCCCTCTGAAGTAGCGTCACAGTCAGAAATCATCATTACCATGCTGCCTGACACCCATGATGTGGAAAAAGTCTTGGTCGGAGACAATGGTGTTTTAATGGATATTAAACCGGGTAAAGTCATTATTGACATGAGCTCGATTTCGCCTGCAGAAACAAAAAGTTTTGCTTACCAGGCTAACGAAGCCGGTTGCGAATACCTGGATGCGCCTGTATCCGGGGGACAGACTGGTGCCGAGTCGGCATCACTGACCATCATGGTGGGTGGAAACCAGCAAACATTCAATCAGATAAAGCCCGTGTTTGAGGTTTTCGGTAAAAATATCACGCTGGTCGGTGACATTGGCAGTGGTCAAATATGCAAAATATCCAACCAGATTATTGTTGCGTTAAATATTGAAGCTGTTGCTGAAGCACTGCTATTTGCATCAAAGGCCGGTGCTGACCCATCAAAGGTCAGAGATGCCCTGATGGGAGGTTTTGCTTCCTCAAGAGTGCTTGAGGTTCATGCCGAAAAAATGATCCAACGACAGTTTAAAGCAGGGTTCAGGGTTGATCTTCATCGTAAAGACTTAAAACTAGCACTGAATGCAGCACAGGAATTAGGCATTAGCCTGCCCAGTACCGCTACAGCTATGCAATTATTTAACAGCTGTGCAGCACAGGATGAAGGAGGCAGTCAGGACCATTCATCAATGATTAAAGCACTGGAACTGGCGGCTAACCATCAACTAAATTCATGACCCCAAAAAAAACTCTATTTAAAGCTTAAAGCCCGGTATTTTCAGGATTTATTGATACCATTAATCATACAGCGGGTAATTAATGACAACAGAATAGACTCGTAAATAGCTATAGAAACAAATATAACCGCAGCAACCCAGAGGGCGACTTCAATGCTAATAAAGTCTATATAAAAGAGTAAAAAAACAAAGGCAAGAAGAAGTGAGCCCCCGACCAGAGACACACAGACCATTCGGCACCTGAATGGTAATTTACTGTTTTGCACCTTATTATTTTGCATATAACTATCCCCCATAATATTTATATCAACTAACACTTCTTCTAAAGCTAGTGCCAGATTAGATCAAAGGCGCTGGACTGTCAATTTACCACAAAAAGTAAGGCATTTATCATCGCCTTTCTCACCAGTACTTCCGGTTAAATTAACTAACTAATAGTTAATACAACCACTCCCCACCAATAATAAGACTAAGCCTACAAATAGAAAAAAAAGAATTTTTCAATTTTCTTATATATAACAATCACTTACATAATAAATCCTGAAATTGGCACGATTAATGTTAATAACATTACAACAACAGGCAAACGCCCAACTAATCATTCAGGAGAAACAACATGTTAAAATTAAACAAAATCTTAAGCATCACAATATTCTTAACTGCATCACTAGGCATGCAATCCAGTTTTGCCGATGACACAACGGTTACTGAAAACAAAGTAATGAGCCAGCCTCAGACCACTGTTACTGACTGGACTAAAAAAGCCCAAACAGAGCTCACTTCTCGCATGCAGCAGAAACTTGAAAATCAGCTGTTGGTAAAAAATCACAGCATTGAATTAACTCAGCTAGCCCTGATGCTTAAACCAGTTAGCATCAATAACAGAATTGTTGTCGCAGAAAATACCGTGGTAAATTTCTAATCACATACAAACAAGTTTCAGTTAAACCAAAACAAGAACTGACTATAACGGGTCAACTAAAATTAAAAATTCGGATAAAGCAGGAAGTAAAAAATGAAGTACTCAGCAATCAAAACAAGAATCATACTCTCTATCTTTTTTATGCTTACCTTTTCCTCCTGTGCCATCAGCATCAATTTCGACAGAGATAAAGTTGATCGCAATGACTTTCTGCAATTCGATTCCACCCCGGATACCGATACCCTGAATATCGACTCCTTCAATGGAAGAGTCATAGTCATTGCCGGTGAAGATAACAGCAAAATCCACGGAATTGCCAAAACCTGGGCTGTTGGTAAAAATGAAGAACAGGCTCAACATCGCCTGTCAAAAATCAACTGGGAATTCACCCAGAGCGGTAACACCCTGGAGCTTAAACTTAACGGTAAAAGCGGCGGATCACACTTAACAGAACTCACCGTTCCAGCAACCTGGAACCTTAATATCGACACCGCTAATGGCCAAATTATTATTCCTCACGGCTTCAACATTATTCATGCTGAAAGCAGCAATGGCTCTATTTTAATAACGGGTGGTGATACGGTGATTGCAGAAACATCCAATGGAAAAATTAATTACAACGGTTCGTCACCGAATTTTGATCTGGATAGTTCCAATGGAAAAATTAAAGTTCAGCTTAATGGAAACTGGAATGGTAACGGCAAAGTATATTCTTCAAATGGAGCTATCTCTGTTATTAGCTCAGGCATAATTGACGCTCAAATCAATAGCTCAACAGGTAATGGAAAGTCATATTTCTACGGGCCAAAGCTGCCCAAAAACAGTGACTCAGGAAAGCTTTCTCTTAACACCAGCAATGGAAACATTAATATTACACACAACATTAATGTTCAATAATTTGTAGCATTTCGATTAAGGAAATTTTCAAAAATATTCACCACCTGCTCAATCGAGTCATTTAAACGGTGATCCCCACTGATTAAATGAAGGCTACAGTCTGCTTCTTGTGCAAATTTCATCGAATGCTCGACAGGAATCACATCATCCGACCAACCGTGAACAATTTCAATATGCCTACAGAGGGAACGATATAACTGCTTTTCATAACCCGGCATAAAAAGAGCCGGAGCAAGCAGAAACACCCCTTTCACTTCCACTTGCTCAGAAGCTTCCAGTGATACATATCCACCCATGCTGGAACCCACCAAGATAATTTCATCATCCTCATTGTGAATAATATCCAGTAGTCGCTTTACCCGAAGATCAGGATCCATAAGATCAGAATAATCAATACTCTCTATTTCGCACCCATGCTCGACTACAACTTTAGCCAGCCTCTTTATTTTGCTGCCCCAGGGACCACTTTCCTTACCATGGGAAAAATATACTTTCATTTAAAATAAACTCTTTTCAGGTTATAAACAGTTAAAGCTTTTATCCTAGAAAAATCAGTTAAGCGTGAAAAAGGTGTGCAAGTTACTGGTTTGGCTAGCGTAATGAAACAATGCGACATTACCTTATTGGTGACAAGCACTTTTTTCATATAGCTAGACGGATCAAGAACTTGTGCAGACTTTCGTCATTCTACTGATTTATCCCGGTTTATAGCATTGAAACAGGAATACTGCCGAGATCAATAATAAATTTTAAAAAATCTTCTACATTCATGCATAAAGCTCTCACTAATATTATCACTATGCATATTTTGATAAACTTAAAGCAAGACTGGATATCATAAAACCTGAGTACCCCGTGATAAAAAACTGGCATCACTAGATTTAACCCGGTAAATATCTACGACAGGCATACTGCCTTAGTTCGCGGTGAATATCTTTTGACTTTAGAAATACCAGGACAGTTGCGCAAACAGGTTAAACTCTGTACCCAGCTGTTTGCCTGTTATGGATGAATCAATCCCGCCATATTCTGTACCTGTTGCGCCAACGGGTAGACTGACAGATGCCAGCAGTTGCCAGTCCTGTTTCAGGTCGTAACTACTGACCAGCTGAAATAAAAACGAACCATCACTGGCATTGATAAAAACATTTGGCGTTAATAACCACAATGGAGTCATTTCTACCATGGCCGATGCTGCCACGTAATGCCGCCCCAGGGTATAGAGTTCACCTCGAATAATGCGCTCAGCTAATGCCGGATTACTGATGAGTGATAGCGGGCTATAGTCTCCATCAGTCTGACCAAAACCATTATAAAAATATTCGACAACACCACTCATATTGTGACCCCAGCCGACCCATGAGTAGCTTAAACTGGTCACCAGACTGGTTACATTCGCGGAATTATTAGTATGAGTCAGCGTGATATCTCCACGCCATATAGCACCATTTAAATCAGCAAGGCCGCCCAGACCTAAAATAGTGTCACCAAAGTGTTCTGAAAATAATAAGTCATATTCATGGTTACCGGCAAAGCCATGATACTTGACAGCTATAGAGTCAACATCATTGCTGATATCTCCGCTGTTATCTCGACGCATAACCCAGACCGATTGAAGATCATTCCCATTTTTCTGCAAGTACTGGCCATACACTATATCGTCACCCGTTTTGTATTCTTTATCGACGGCTGAAGGATCAAACGGGTTAAAAAAATCCATCGGTGTGTAGATCAGACCATTACCCCAGCTGATGGCCTGTCGACCCAGGCGAGCAACTGCATTTGTCCCGGTAATATCCACATACAAACGATCGAAGCGGTGGGCGAATATACTGTTATCCTGCTTAGAAATGATATGCGTTAGGTCGAACAACCGATAGTCATCATTGGGCACCAGGTTCTGCATAATCACCGAACCGGGCAATCCTCTGGACAGCGTAACACTGTCGCCGTGTTGTGCAATAAACTGATAATCTGTCACCAGTGAAACCTTATCACTGCGCCAGTCGAACTTCAGCCTAAAGTCAGCATTTTGATCGAGTGCCGGTGACTCGACGACATCAAGGAACAAACTATCATCAGGGAATGCATTAAACACAAATTGATATTTTGCATGACCGCCGGTGAATTTCAGCTTATCGGCTGCCACATAAGTTGCTAAAGCACTTAATACACAGCAAAAGAATATGGAGGAAATTAAGCGACGAAACATTTTCTAGCATGCTCTACTGTTTTTCATCACTGATAATTTTACCATCTTCCATTTTAATCAACCGTTTAGCATATTTCATCACCCGTAGATCATGAGTGGCTATGATAAAGGTAATATTGTGATGCTGATTCAACTCAACAAATAAATCCATCAGCTGGCTAGATGTGACGCTGTCCAGATTAGCTGTAGGCTCATCAGCCAGCACCAGCGTGGGTTGACTGACGATGGCACGGGCAACAGCAACCCGCTGCTGCTGACCACCAGACAGATGCGCAGGACGACGGTTTTCCATCCCTTCCAGGCCAACTTCCCGGAGAATTTTGTATGAACGTTTTGAACGCTCCTCTGCATCTAAACCACTCACCTGCATAACAAACTCAACATTTTCGCGAGCTGTCAGAACCGGTATCAGGTTGTATGCCTGGAACACAAAACCAATATTGTGAAGACGTATATCTGCCAGTGCGGCTTTGCCGAGTTTATCGATGCGTACCCTGCCTATTGTGATTTCACCACTGTCTGGCGTATCGAGCCCACCCATTGCATTTAACAGGGTAGTTTTACCCGAACCCGACGGGCCTGAAAGACAAACGAAATCACCTTTTTCGATAGTGATGGAAACATTATCCAGCCCGGTAATGACTTCATCACCTTGCTGAAAAGTTTTACACAGGTCTTTGCAGACAATTGAGGTCATTGTAATACCATCTGTTGAGTTTTTATATTAAGCATCAGCTGTCAATCCTTGCCCAGGGCTTCAACAGGGTCAAAGCTGGCAGCATGCCATGCCGGTAAAAAACTGGTTAGCAGGCCAAGCGTTATGACAATAATATTGGCCAGGAGTACATCATTTAGCTTTAATGCCGGATACAGAATACTGCTGGAACCCATCATTTCCATACCTTTGGCAACAACAGAAATATCGATACCATCCTGCAGTGGAAGAATGGTGCCGATGGCAAGTGCATTTCCAATCAGTAAACCGATAGATAACAGGAAAAATGATTCGACCAAAATTTGATACAGGATCATATTTGGACGCATTCCTAAAGCCTGCATCAGGCCAATTTCGCGGGTACGCTCGAACACGGCCATCACCAGTGTATTCACCAGGCCAAATGACAATGCCAGAAAAATAACGATAATCCATACCAGCACAAAACCATCCATCATCGCCAGCATGCTGCCGAGATATTTATCGATTTCGTACCAGGGTAAAGTCTGCACTGTTTGTCCAGCAACCAGTTTAATAGTTGAGAACCAGTTTTCAACATGGCGATAATCTTTACCGGTAATTGCGATCTCAGACACTTTATCTTCAAGTTTAAGTAATTTCTGCACCGTAGTGAGACCCGCGTAAATATTCAATTCTTCCAGACTGTCCATTTTCGCTTTGTAAATACCAACCACACGAAAACCACGGTCAGCAATATTGTTATCAGGATCCTGACTCATAACGACAACGCGCTTGCCAAGACGGGTCTCAAGCCGCTCAGCGAGTTTCGCACCTATCACCAGTCCACTGTCATTATTGCCGGTTAAGAAACGACCTTCAATAATGCTGCTTATATCAAAACCAAGCTGTACCTCCCTGCCCGGCTCTACACCCAGTAGCGTAATTCCACGACTGTCGCGTTCACTTGAGATCACCGCCGGTACTCGAACTCGTGTGGTCCAGGCTTTTACTTCAGGGCTTTGCAGTGCTTTTAATAGCTTTGCATCCGGAGCAGTTATACTGTTATTAATACCTGGATCATCGAGGAATTGCAGATGGTGAATCTGTACTTCACCCGGCAGATTGCGGATGCCATTGAGCAGCATGTCATCCACCATGCCACGCATCAGTGCGGTCATAAAAATCATTGCCCAGACACCCACCGTGATGGCCGATAGCATGATCAGAGTACGACGATGGTTACGCCACAGGTTACGCCAGGCAAGTATAAAGATAACGGTATTAGACAGCTGAAATGTCATCATGAAATCATACCGTTCTCATCGCGCTAACCGGGTGCAGGAAGAACAACCTGAGTGCGGGGTAAACTGATGCCAGCAGGCTGCATATAAATACAATACAGGGACCGAGAAAAACTGATAATAATGACAGGCTGGGGTACATCCGATCAGGCAGGTTAAATTTACCGGCCATTTCCTCCATACCCGGATAGCTAAAACCAACCAGGCTCAAATAATAGGCAAGCAGAGCACCGAGTCCCGCTCCTATCGCTAATCCAAGCGTAGACATCAGCGTGGTTTCGGTGATAACCAACGCACCCAGGCGAACGGGTTTAACGCCAAGTGCCATCATAATACCGAACTCCCGCGTTCTCTCGAGCACAGACATTAACTGCGTGTTTAGCACGCTAAAGGCAACGAGCACGATTAGTATTGCGTACATGAACCAGGCACTGAACATATCGGCCTGTATTGCCTGCTGCAACCCGGGTTGTAGTTGATTCCAGTCCAGCAACACCAGCTCTTTACGAGAAGCAATAACATGACTGACTTTTGACTGTAATACATCAACCAGAGATAAGTCTTCAGCATTTATGACAATATTGTGTCCCTGATTTCCCATGCTGAAAAGAGACTGGAAATACCCCAGCGGAATCTGAGCCATAGAGCGGTCAACGTCATTGGAACCTGATTCAAATATACCTGTTACTAGCACAACTCCGGCAGCGAATGAGCCATCACGCCCGCTACCGAGAAGAGTGAGTTCAGCACCGATATCAACACGCAGGTTACGTGCGAGTATGCTGCCAATGATTATTTCTTCAGCATTATTCCCGCTGAAAAATTGCCCCTTTTTCAGTAGCCCGGACAACGTGGATACTTCAGGTTCATAACCGGGCTCAACACCGACAATCTGTAATCCGTAGGAGCGCATTTCACTGGATGTCATGGCAAAGGCAACACCTCGTGCGGCGACTCTGCTGGTGTTTAATGTTTGACGTAATTGCTCAGCTAACGGAATGATGTTATCGAAACTGTTGCGTATTTTTGAATCATCGTTATACCCCTCCAGTTGAACCTGCATATGGCCGGTATAAGACTTCAGCGTATTGTCGATCATCATGCGATAACTACCAAACTGCAGCGAAATCATAAACACCAGCAGCAGGTTAGAAAAAATCATCGCGCCAACAGTCAGCCATGTGCGGCGCTTATGCCTCCATAAATTACGCCATGCCATGCGCAAGGTGATATTCACCGGCGTGGGTTCCTCAGATTAGACAGGGTAAAAAGGAAATCGGGATTCGACTGGTCGAACTGAATATTCTGCACTGATATTTCTGTCCATTCATCAGGGGTTTCCTGTCGGAACATGCGAATAGTGCTGGCGACGGTGCGACCACCCAGTTGTTTTATTTCACTTGTCTTCATGGTTTTCACCAGCACACCATCCTGGTCCCAGAACTGCTGTTCCAGCAATATGTAGTCGTCGCGTATGAACAAAATTTCTTTGCCCCAGACGATGGCGGCATCTTCATGAGGTATTGACTCAATCACATAAACACTATGCCCCCTTTCTTCACGGGTTTCTACCAACCGGTGATCATACTCATCAAGAATGTCCGTGGATTTACTGATATCCTTGTTAGAAAAATCACTGCCCATCCAGTTCTGGCTCATCATCGAAGAAGGTATCTTGATGATGCGATTAACCTTCGGGGCAAAAGTCCACATGTTGTTACCTTTGGTCAAAGTCCCGTTGCCGGCATCTTTTTTGGGCAGCGTTACGCGTACTAATGAAGTTTTATCTCCCTGGGTCCAGCTACGCATAGACATACTCCTTTGCCAGTCTGGACGGTGTATCGTCATGGTCATTTCTGAATAGGAAGACAGCCCACGCCAGTGATCCATAGCCTGCTGAATAAGTTCACGTGCCTGCGGGGGTGACGAGTGGAGAGGAAATGCGATAAAGCAAACAATAAGAAACAGCAGCTGGACTTTAAGTTTATAACTTTTCATCATTATTCACTTTTTAACTGTGGTTAATTTATGTCTTTTCTCAGTGTGTAGCTCTATCTGTTTTAACCATCTCTGAGAGTTGTTTGAATAACTCGTCAATATCTAATTATTACTTATTTCAGTCGTTTTTTAAATCTGAGGATTAGTAAAAAATCAAAATTTTCGAGTGTTTTTGATCTGGATTTGGAAATAACTCTCTTATTACTGACAAGCCGCAGAACTATACACATCAAAATTGATGGCCAACTTCCCGGCAATTTCCTCTACAGGTAGAAAGGAAGTAAAAATATCGGGAGTTTCTCAACCCCCGATATTATTTGAAGAATTTAGAATTTCAACATTAAACCTGCACTGGCTTCATACTGAGCGAAAAAATTACTCTTAAAATCAGTAAGTCCTGTGAACTATGAATACCCCTTCAAAACTGTATATATTGCGGCATTATATAAAGCGATCAATTGAAAAGGAGTCCGGTGAAATGAGACTATTGGTTATATTCTTTCTACCGTCAGTGCAGATGAAACGAATCCCTCCATCATATTTAATACCGAGAAGGATCATTTACAACATTTAACCACTGAACCTGAAAATCAGAATAATAGCCTGTCTTCCCGTTGTGAAGAAATGTCACGTGAAATCAACAGACTCAAAGGAAAACCCCAAAGACGCTCCATTGCAATCAGGTGCTACAACATAGAATGCAAGGGTGATAGTGTCGACTATGAAGGATTTAACCATCAATTAAAATAAACTCTTCATCTCATCATATAAAAACAATTGTTATTATTACCACCCACTCCATCGGATCTGCCCTCCTTAAGCACCGGGGACAGAGTAATAATTAAAACCGGATAAATAAAATTTCCACTCAACATCATCGCAATTTTTTTATATTTTTTCCTCGATGGAACGGTAGAATCCACTACCGTACGTTCGCTCAGATTGCGTCACTATCCTGGCGAGGTACAAACCATTCCCTACGGAGAAATTCCACCGGTCAAACATCTCAGGATGTCCATAAAGCTGAAGATGATGCGCTGGTTATTCGAATGAAGTTTACGGCAAAGCCAGCTATCAACGTTCAATGGTATAAATAATATCAGCACCATCTGCTTCTCCACTTTCAGCTTTGAGTTGCCATTGATCTGAAATCTTGTAACGCACGATGACTGTATTAAAGTCCTCAATTAAACCAACTCCATAACTTACATACAGCTTCGGTGACAGATATCGACCGACAACCAGTGAAGCCTGGTCACCGTCATCACTGGAGGCAACGCGCATTTCATCCAGACCAAATTTATCGCGCAGGTTCCTGGCCAGCTTATCTCCTCCGGTTAAACCAAGCGCCAGCGCTGCTTTTGCCATAGTCGCGCCTTCCTCGTTAGAAGCACTGTCTACAGGGCGTCCAAGAATTAGATAAGACAGCATCTCAGTCTGACCCATGGCAGGTACCGAGAACAACTCAACCGTGGGTTCATCCACATAACCTTTCACTCTAATTCCGGCAGTCACCGTGTTCACTTTTCGCACGGCACGCACATCCAGCCCCGGTTTAGTCAATGGACCACCCGAAAACAACAGCCTGCCTTTTTCGATATCCAGTCGCTGACCATAGGCACGATACCGACCTTCATCAATAGTAATTTCACCGCTGGCACGAGTTGGCAGCCCCGGGTCATCAAGCAGTAACATCTTTCCGCCCAGTCGCCCTTCCAGGCCATAACCAAAAAAATGAACGCGATCACCCAGCGCCAGATTTACCCGGGAAATAACTCCCCACTTTTCTTTCACCTGTTGCTGCCCCCCTACAATGACTACATCACTGGATACCCTGGTAGCTGTAGAAACATCACGAGGCTCTATGTGTGCGTAGGGAATAATTACTTTGCCATTTATTTCGATAACATGTTGTTTAAGCTTGATAGATAAATCAGGTGAAACCGACACACTCGCTTCAGGTATATGAGAGACTTCAAAGTCCTGACCTTTTATATTCATATCTACAGACCAGTCAGACTGCTGATCGATCAGGGCGGTACCGGTAACCTTTATGTCACCGTTACCCGAAGCAGCCGTTAAAGAGTAAGAGGCTTCATTAAAATCCGTACTACTCCCCTTTAAGGTCAGTTTATCAATCTTCAGACCCATTCTGGGAATGCTCAAAGCTCCCTGTTTAAAATCGACCTTCCCTTTAACAAGGGGTAAATCTACAGAACCTGAAAGTGCCACATTCACAGCCAGTTCACCCTGCAACCTTTCAACCTCCGGAACTAACAGGTCGATGAAATCAAGCTTATGCAGCACCAGGTTAACCTGTCCCTTAAGGGGTTGCTGCTGAAGATTGAGTGTCAGCAAATTAGCCCCGGGTAATGATAAATCAGCCTGCAGCTTTTCATCATCTGGCAAATTGATGTCGGCTGTTGAAATCAGCCCCTGCCTGGTCAATGACAATTGTATTTTTCCTCCATTGTATATCCGCTGCATCCTTTCACCGTCTATCACCGGGTAGTCAATTTTACCTTGTGACAGATCGATGGTTGTTTCACCAGTGACTCTATCCTTCTCCAGTTTCATATCAGCTCGTACATCAATAAGACCGTCAATAATTAAATCCCGGGGAAGCCAGGGCTTAAATAACAGCATCGAAAACTGCTCAAGTTGCAGCTTAGAATGCCAGCTTTCGCCTTTTCGTTTAAGCCTGGCACACAAGCTGGTCTTTGCCTGTTCGGTAGCCGGGTTGACCCAGCAAAGTTGCTGCAGCTGTACTCTATCTCGCCCAAAACTAAGCTTCGCGGGCTTTTTTAACTGCCATTGCTGCAACTCTTTTGAATCTATATTTGCGCGTCTTATTTGACCTTTCCACCCATCTTGCTGAGCTTTTCCTGTTAATTCTATATCGACGTCGAGTTCTTCTGAGTCAACCTTAAGCTGCAGCTTCTGCGCATTACCAAGGATATTAAGTGAAGCCACTGTATATTGCTGGAAGCTGACATTAGTGCCCTTGAGATTGAGATCCAGTCGTTGCAGATTAGTCGGCTCTACCTTGAACTCACCTTCTATTGCCCCTGCCCGGTAATCGAGGTATGACAGAGCTTTCGCCTTCACTTTCGCTTTCAGCAATGGATTTTCCCGGCTCCCGTTTAACTTGCCAGACGCATAAAGCTCACCCTTTATAGCAGGATATAGCTGAGTCAGATCACTGGATTGAATGGACCAGTTAAGTTGCAAATCCTGATCGACCTTACCATCCGCTTTTAAAGTCGAATCACCAGAGTGAAAATTGAGATTCTTGATATCAAGCCTGTGTTGTTGCCAGCTCAACTGACCTTGCAGCTCCACCGGATATTCACGCAGTGAGCCATTGAGACTGTCGATATCGACTTCGGTATCTACCTGTCCATCAACAAGTTTTCCCTTGTTTTTCAATGCCAAATTCAATTTGCCCGGCCACTCGGGGTAAAGCGAAACAGGGTTGATATTAGTTGCGCCAACCTCTGCCTGCCAGCTCAATTGGGGTGACAAGTTGAGCTTTCCCTTTACCTCTATTTCACCCTCAAGAGTGTTGACCCGTATTTTTTCAAAGATCACTTCATGCTGATTGCCCTCGCCACGAACAATCCAGCTGGAAGCTGGTAATTCTGCTAAAGGCTTATCGGTTTCGAGGTTAAAACGGTAACTTTGCATTCCGCCTTCTAAACGACCTTTACCATTGGCACTGTTAAACATCGCTTTCTGTTGTATCGGCCAGCGCAGGTTTTTCCAATCCAGATCCAGTTCTACCTCTCCCCCGGCATTACCCGGTTTCCATTGACCCTGTGCCTTAATCGAGGTGTCACTTTTTTCAAGCTGCAAATTTAAATCATCAATCTTCAAAACTTTCTGTTGCAGCCACTGCAAATTAAAAGCAGCTTTAAATGGCCCGGTATCATCACGTTGCGCATCAAGCTGGCCAGAAACTTCTGCTGTACTCAGGTCACCCCTTGCGGTGGCCTTAAGCGCTGCTGTCAATTCAGGAAATTCTATTTTCCACTGTGCAGAATCAAATTTTTGCAAATCTATTTTGGCCTGCCAGGCAGGTTGCTGCAGTAACTTGAAAGCATCAACTTCCAGCCTTAATGATGATGGTTTTTTTAACTGTTGAATGATACGGGTTTTTTCAATATTACCGGCTATTCTTCCCTTACCCTGCAGAGCATCACCACTGGCAAGGCGTGTCTGCCACTCTACATTCAGATCATGCAGGTATTTTCCTGAAGGTGTTATTTTTCCCGTTAAACTTAACTGGTGCTCACCGGATAAAACATCCAGCTGTTCAATATTGACCTGGTTAAAACTGGACTTTACTGAAGCATTGATCTGTTTAAGCCGGGTGACCTGTCCGGCCTGAAGAATGTTGATACTTCCAAGCTGTATGTTACTGATGGTTAAATCTATCGGTAATTTGACATCAGGAAGAACAACAGTTTTTTTACTCACCTGTTCATTTGACTGCGTCCGGGGCAGATCAATATCTAAACCCTGAATGTGCAACTTGCTAATCTCGGCGCGGGAATAAATCAGTCGTTCGGGGTGCCAGTTAACCTCGACTCGTTGACTCTGAATATGTAAGCCTGACTGCTCATATTCTATGCCGCTTAAAATAACCGGACCGATCAACCTCCCTTGCACACGGGTTATATTAAGCTGTCCGGGAATATAGGATTTAGCCTGTTGATAAAGCCATAACAACCCATCTTCAGTTAAGGTGAGCCAGGCCGTAGATATCATCGGTATGAGCAACATGACGAGCACAATCCATATCCAGCGCCGTGTCATAAATCCGGCCCTATATTAATATGTATGCGCCACGGTTCTCCATCGGCAGTAAGAGCACTCGCAAAATCTATTCTTATTGAACCCACCGGTGATTTCCAGCGTAGGCCGAGGCCGGCTCCAATTTCCAGTTCATCTTTAAAACTATCAAGCGCATTTCCAGCATCTGTAAAAAGGGCCACACCCCACTTGTTAGTCAATAAATGTTCAAACTCTATGCTACCTACCATCAAATGATTACCGCCCACAACTTCTCCGCTCTCATCTGTCGGTCCCAGCGACTCATAGGCATAGCCACGTACGCTTTGTGTACCACCGGCAAAGAAACGTAACGAGGAAGGCAGTTCCACAAATTCATCCGTCCAGGTGATGCCAAGACTGCCTCGTACGATGAAACGATATCTCTCGGCTAAACGGTGAATGAACTTGATACCGGTTTTAAGCTGGATAAAATTAAAATCAGACAGTATTTCTTCTGTCGCTCCTTTTAAACCGATATTAAGACGTATGCCATCCAGCGTATAGATAACGTCCGAACCCCAGATTCTGCTCCAGCTTACCCCTGGTACTAATGACGTTACCTGGTCATCGATATCAGCAACACTATAATCCTCCTGCTGTAACTCCAGAAACAACTTTTCACGCCAGTCACCACGAGTCTGATTCAAGCTCACCCCCACTGTCTGCAATCGACTCTCATTCGTATCAGTTTCCTCATCCGTCAACTCGACGCTATATACAAGCCGGTCAGTACGTGGATCCAGTACCGGTACCGAATAACTTGCACTCAGCGTATTTCCGATTTCAGATATATCAAATTCAGTCTTAATTTGATGGCCTCGAGCATTAACCAACGGCTTCTCATAGCCTAGTTTTGCACGAGCACCCGTATCCGTTCCATAACCAAGTCCGATACTATAAATACTTTTGTTACGGGGTGTTAGAGTCAGGTTAACCGGTATTTGTTGAGTAGTAAATTGCGGCTGACCGGGTGTAATTTCAACCGATTGAAAGTAATTACTATCACTTAAAGTATGCTGCAAACTGACTAACTTCCTGAGTTGATATTCCGCTCCTTTTTCCCAGTTCATGTAGCGATCTAGCAATTCCGGTTCCAGCACATTACCGGTGACCATGACATCACCAAATTTATACCTGTACCCACCCTCAAACAACAACTGCACCCTGGCCTCATATTTCTCCAGGTCAATAGATACAATATGCTCTGGAAAGTGCGCATCAAAATAGCCCCTCTCTGAAGCCAGGCGCAGTAAAGCAGTCTTTATAGACTCGTACTCCTGATGCAGAAATACATCTCCTGAATTTAGCGGGAGGTTATTGAGAAATTTATTAAACGCCTCATCAGCCTGTATCTCAGGGTTAACCCGAAGGTTAAATTCTGCGATGGTGATGGCCGGTCCAGGGTCTACCTGGTAAATCGCCTGCCAGCGATTATCCTCTAACGGGTGAAGCTGTGAATTAATGTCTGGACGATAATAACCAAAAGGCTGTAAGGCTTGCTCAATTTCCCCGGGCGCTTTTTGATGCAGACGTTTCAACCTGCCTGCATTCAACAAGGCATGGTTTTTTTGCTGTTCGATACTGATAAACAAACGAACATTCTGTTCCAGATTTTTGTCTAAACCCTTGACCAGAATTTCAACATCTGTGGCAGCCGGTAAAATTGAAGACCAAACGTAAAGAACCAGAACCAGCAGACAACGCCAGCCATTGCGCATGTTCACAATTACCTTTCTCACCCGGGTATTTGGCACTGGTTTACAGCCTGAATTAACGTGGAAAAAATAAATAAATAAACTGAACAATTATCAAGATTAGTTTATTAACAAATACAGGGAATTATCTAATGATTAAAGATCAAAAGCCAACCCATTAATTAAGCCACGCTAGACAGAGTAGAAGCAAGCTGACAGGCAACAGCAAGTGCTTCCACTTTAACTTGACATTTTAACTACTGGATGACACTTTGCCTGATGATTGCCCCTATAATTTTTGTATGTATTTTTTATGCTCAGTAACCATTCATCAAGCAATTCAATTACGGATTATAATTTCATTACCTTATTAGGGACAGGAGCCAGTGCCCAGGTATTTTTAGCTGATTATAAAAATGAAAAACGTGCTGTAAAAATATTTCAATTAAATGGAAAGGAATCGTTACTAAAACGCTTTCAAAAAGAAATAGGAATTTTATCCCGTTTAAACCATCCGGGCATATCTTCCCTGCTGGATTCAGGCATGACGGATCAGGGATCACCTTACCTGGCGATGGAATACATTGAAGGCTCATCTCTTGATCAATACGTAGTCGATCGCTCTTTATCCCAAAATAAAATTATCTCATTACTTCAGCAATGTGGCGAAATCATACAATATGCCCATGAGCGAGGTGTTCTGCACAGGGATTTAAAACCCGCAAACATTCTGGTCGATAAACAGGGGAGAGTCCATATTCTCGACTTTGGAATAGCCAAAGTCATTAATGAAAACCTGCCTGATTTAACCCGTCTGACCATGGATGGACAAATACTGGGGACTTTACCTTACATGAGCCCTGAACAAATTCAGGCTGATACCAATAAGATAGCTGTAACTTCTGACCTGTACGCTGTTGGAATAATCGCCTATGAGTTGCTTGCAGGTTGTCACCCTTTTGAATTACATGGACTGGGTTTGGCAGAATCTCTAGACAGGGTATTAAACTCAATACCCAAACCTGCTTCAACTTATAATCCGCATATCAATGAAGAGCTTGACCGTATTCTCTCTCAGTCTATTTCCAGGAATATCAGCGATAGATATCTATCGGCAAAAGATTTCGTTGATGATCTGACTCGTTTCAGTAACGGAGAAAAGGTTCGTGCTACGGCACCGAATACCTGGGACGAAATGAAGCAAATTTTTGTCAGGCACAAACTTCCTGTATCACTGGCCATATTTACATTTTTGATGGCCACTTTGGCGGCTGGTGTTTCAAGCTGGTTTGCCATTAATGAAAAAAAAGCCCGGCAGGAAACTGAAATACAAATGCAAAAAGCCAATATTATTTCAGATTTTTTAATTGATATGCTGGCCTCTGCTAATCCCGACCTGGGTAAAGGTTCTGATCTAACCGTGCGAGAGCTGGTTTTAGGTGCTGCCGAAAATATTAAGCCAAATATAAAAGATCCCATTCTTAAAGCGAGCATTCATTGCACTTTAGCTGACTCACTACGATCTCTGGGTAATTATCGGGAAGCTCACCAACAGGTTAAATCTGGCCTGGCAATATTATCGTCTGAAAATACTGACATGATAAACGAGTGTCATCTTGTCCGGGGAATTATTGAATCCGCCGAAGGAGAACGTGACGCTGCCCGTAAAACATTTGCCGGCATTAAATTCGTAGAAGGAAGTAAAAACTGGATCAGTATTCAGATCGAGTTAGCGACAATGGATGGAGCCGAAGGCGATTTAAAAGCATCATTTGACAGACTGGAGAAAGTATTAACCCTGCCGGAAAATATTTTGCCTGAAAAAAATGCACAACGCCTGGAAGCGATGCATGTTTTTGCATCTATGCTTCGAGAGGATAGTCAGTTTGAAAAAGCAGAAGAAAAAATGACAGCCGTTATAAAGCTTAAAAAGGAAGTTTACGGCAGTGAACATCCTGAAACACTTTTTTCCTTGAATGATCTTGGCGCTATCCTGATCAATAAAAATGAATTTGATAATGCAGAAGTCATCTTTAATCAAATTTTAGAGGTAAGAACTAAGGTCTACGGCAAGACTCATACACGCACCGTTTCTACCGCAATGAACCTGTTAAATGTTCTGGTAAATTCAAAAAAATATGATAAAGCTGATCAGTTAAGTGAAGAGTTATTAATACAATCAAAAGCACATCCACTTGAAGATGAAAAAATGATTCAGATTATGAGCATGAGAGGGTTTGTGCTTGAAGACCTTGGAAATTTGAAAGAAGCAGAAAGGCTCTACAGAGCTGCCTTGTCACAACTCGAGAAAAAACAGGGGCGCTCTATTATCGAACTATTCCCCCTTCGTAATAATCTTGCCATGTTATTGATGAATAGCAATCGTCATACAGAAGCACACGATGAATTTAATAAACTACTTATTGGTTTAAATGACCAACTGGGTAAAAATCATGTTTATTACGCAATTATTGAAAATAATTATGGTGAAAGTCTGGGGATCAGCGGTGAACCAGAGAAAGCATTAGAACACCTCAATCGTAGCCATAAATTATTAATTAAATATTTTGGTGAAGATCACGTACGAGTGATTAAGTCATCAAATCGAATCGCTTCATTAACAAATTAATACCACGTAATGGTCTACAGGATGCTGCCTAATCAGAGATAAAGAGAAATCATTTATTGTTAAAATATTTAACGAATCAAACCGCGTTTTGTCGCTTCTAGAGTGGCTTCTGACCGGCTGCTGATACCTAAGATTCGATAAATATCCTTAATATAACCGTTCACAGTATGAGAACTGATTTCCAGTAATTCAGCGACCTCTTTATTCTTGTAGCCTTTGGCAATTAACTGCAGAACTTCTGACAGTCGAGGCGTTAATTCACCCTTTTCTATTTCAGGTTGAAAATGGCTTAAGATACGACGAGCTATTTGTGGTGATAAAGCCGGTTGACCTGAAACTGCTGCAGTTAGTAATTGAGAAATTTGCGCTACCTCCTGTTCTTTCAGAATATAACCCTGTGCACCAGCCTGCAATGCTGAAAACAGGTGCTCATCATCACTAAATGTAGTGGTCACTATCCTGAGTGTTTGTGAAGACACCTGTTGTAAGACTTTTAAAATTTCAAGCCCTGAGCCGTCAGGTAACCCCAGATCTATTAAAGCAATATCAGGAGAAAAATCAGTAAGCATACCTTCTGCCTGGGCAATGGTAGTGGCATGAGTCACCTGAATATCAGGAAAGCAATATTCCAGTGCTTGCTTTAACCATTCAAAAGTCGGGTAATGATCTTCCAGTATAAAACCACTATTTATAATTATGTCATTATTCATGGTTCAATAATAAACCGGCTATATGAAACAATAAGTGACACAGATCATAATATTATTTTAACCATGATTCCATGAGGTTGCAGATTAGTAACCTCAAGTTGCGCCTTTATTTTCTTTGCTCGCTGTTGCATTGAAGCAAGCCCCCTTCCTTTACCAGGCGAGAGCTTCCCGATTCCATTATCTGATAGCGACAACGTGAGTTCATCATCACTTGATCGTGCTTCGAATGTCACTTCAGTGGCATTGGAATGTTTCAAGGTATTACTCAAGCCTTCACGAAAAATTCGACTGATGGAAATTATCTGACTGGCCTGAAGAGGTTTTTCCAATAAGTCATGAGGGATATTCCAGTTTAGTTTGATAGCAGTATTAGATAATCGATTCTCAATTTCAACCCTGATATCACCCAGTAACTCCGGCAGTGATAACTGCTTATCGACTGTTTTGGCAATAACTTCCCGCATATTCTGTAATGCTACACGTGCAATATCAGCCGCCTCAGGATCCGGTGCTTTAAAAACCAGGTTTAAAAGTTGCGCACCGATGTCATCATGTAAATTTCTATATATCCGCTCTCTTTCTTTATTAACGGCCTGTTCAACACGTTGAGATATATCCTGCAGCTGCACTTTTTGTAGATTTTTTTGCTTCAGCAACCACCACAAAAAAGCAAAGGCAGGTAGAAATAAAGCCGAAACCGTTAAGGTGATCGTAGTAGAGATATATAGATTTAAAATTGAGCTTATAGTTATTCCTAAAAACAGAAAAAAAAGCCCGGCTAAATAGTTCTTCATTATAAGCACCCCTTACTTGCCAAAATGATCCTTTCAACTTCGTCAGGATTTATCAAATAAATAGTGGCCCCAGTTCCTGCAACCTCTCCAATCCTGTTTATTTTATCCCCCCTGTTCAGGGGGTTTTAAACAAACCCCTGAAAGTTTAAGTTTATTTCTAAAATCATGATAGTTAAAAACTCTTACACCCACTTAACCGATTCAACAAATAATTAAGGAGATAGTTATGAATTATAAACGTTTTATTATTCACGCTTTAAGTTTAATCCCTGTACTTTTTTACGTACAAACTGCCCATGCTGTTTTTCAGCAAGGCGTAGCTCCCAGTGGAGATGATGGAGGCCTGATCGCAGTTGCCGCATCAGATAACAAGTACATAGCCGTAGGGATTTTCAGCAAAGTCCTTCAAAGCAATGACGGGATTAACTGGGTTAAACAGGCGGTACCAGATAACGGTATGACAACATACAAGAATTTCCGCGATATAACCTGGGGAAATAATTTATTTATTGCGGTCACTCAACAATCCATTATTTATACCAGCCCGGATGGAGAAAACTGGACAGAAAGATCAATCCCTGTAGACCCCTCTGTATACCCGGACCTTACCGCTGTAATTTATAATGGGTCTAAATATTTTGTAACTGCAACTTATTTTTCCAGCCCCTCATTCACTCCCACAACACAAATTTTAGAGAGTAGTGACGGAGTAACCTGGACAGAAGCTGGCACTATAACCGGTAGCCAGGCTCTATCTCTTGGCTGGGATGGTAGCCAGTTACTTTTAGGAGGAAGCTCTGGAGAGATTTTTACCAGCACCGATGGAGTAAGCTGGATTCAGCAAACCAGTGTAATTGATCCAAACCTGACAGTAACTGCAATTGCCTCTAATGAATCTGATTTAATCGTAGCTACTGGCTGGCACAGGTCTTTAGCGACAAGCCCTGATGGTCAAAACTGGACCGAGATAACTCACCGTAAAACTGCCTCAGAACTGGCCGTTGGATGGAGTGATGTGATATGGACAGGCAATAACTTCGTAATTGTTGATGACAAAGGCATAGTCTCTACCAGTACAGATGGAAGCACCTGGGTTGATGATGAAACTTTTATTGATCAGATGTTATTAAAAGGCGTGGCATCAATAGGTGACCAGGTTATCGCTGTCGGCAGCAAACCTAAAACCGGGGGAGGCAGCGTATCAGCTCTTATTTATGAAGGCAGCTTGTCAGTCACCAGCAATGTAGCACCGACTGTCAGTGCTGGTACTGATCAATCAGTAACTGCAAATACAACAGTGACGCTCACCGGAACGGCTACAGATAGTGATGGTTCAATATCAACTTATCTTTGGGAACAGGTCAGCGGGACGACAGTTACCCTGGACGCCACCGATTCAATAGACAGTAGTTTTACAGCACCTGATGCAACCACTGCTGAAACTTTAGTATTCAGCTTAACTGCTACGGATAACGATGGTTCAAGTAGTAACGCTCAAATAAACATCAATGTTAATCCAGTTAGCACACTCTCTAATGGTTCAACCAATCCCTCAACATCAGATGAAAGCAGCTCATCAAGCGGCTCACTTAACCTGTTCATGTTATTTTTTCTTTCACTACTATTTGCTGTAAATAAAATCAGCCTTACCCGTAACAAAAGTTCTTCAATATAAATATCTGAAACAGCAGAATAATGCCTGAATCTGGTTCTCTGCTCTCAGCTGAGAACCAGATGAAATTACTCCCGGTGAACACTATCAATACTGCTAAACTAAACCCCGCTATTACTTCCCTGCATATTCTAAATTCGCTTAATTAAGTCAAACCAGCCCTGTTAATACAAAATTTTTATACTGCCAATTTAGCCATTTTATTAAAAAAATAAAGCTTTGATATGGATCAATAAAGACATCAAACTTGATCAAATATTATTGAATGCCAATTGCCCTGGTGGTTATATTTAAATACTGAATAAGTAGATTCAGTGAGTAAATTGTCATATAGGAGACTGACATGTTTATTAAAATTACAACTTCAATCCTGGCCATTTTCTTCATTCTGTTTTCATCAAATGCCGTCGCTTATAATCAACAGCTAGCAGAAAGTTACTATAAGCTATTTCAACCAGTCGCCGGAGCAAAATTAGGAAAAGGTTTGCACCTCATGAAGCCGGACGTATTTATGAACAATTTAAAAACCGGTAAGCGTATGGTAACTCTGGATATCAGAACACCCGCTGAAGCAGGCGTTTTCACCATGTCTCTACCCGGCAGCCTGATCATTCCTGCCAATGAACTGTTTAGTCATGCAAATTTAAAACAATTACCCGTTAATACTCCACTGGTTGTTATCTGCAAATCCGGGATACGTGCCGTAACTATGGGTACAGCACTGCGCCACATAGGCTTTAAAAATGTGGCCGTATTAAAGGGTGGCATCCACGCTTTAAGTGCTTATCTGGACCCTAAAGTGGCAAATATGCCCGTTAAAGGTAAAAAATAAATATATTAAAAAGGATATTTTGACTGGCCAGGGATGGCCTGAACTGAAGTATTTATTTCATTATCACCTGGGCTCAATAAATCGACATTAAACTAAAATAATTCAGGATCAGCATTTCAATAATTAACGGTGCTATTAGAAACACCCTGTTCTTTAAATATAAATAATTCTCTATTGCTTTTTTCTCTGCTGTACTACACTGATATTAAATTGAGATAATAATTATCACTTTTTAATACTTGATATGCACCCATCTATACATAATGAGCAAAGGCTCTCCTTTCGTCATCAGGTTGATATACCTGTAGAACTTCTATTGAGTAACGGTACTGCATTAAAAGTAAATGCCTGCAACCTCTCTATAAATGGAATTCTGGTCAGCTGTGATGAATGGGCCTCTAATCAAATCGAATCACGAGGTATTCACAACCACCCTTTTGATCATATCAGGATCAATATCGTTGCAGAGTTGCATAATCAAAATAAGCTGTTTGCTAACAGCCGAATTATTATTGCCAGAAGAATGTCACAGGATAATTACTTAATTGGCCTGGAGTTCATCGATTTCCAGAATGATAGTGACGCCAGCCTTCAGACTTACATTAACTCCCTAGAAAAGAAAGACACTTAACAGTAAAGCCGGTTTAATCCCGGGTATTACCCCGTAATTTCTGCCCTGACCAGGCGCGTATCATTGCCCAGACGGCAATAAGAATAAACATGGTGTGCACAAAGGTGAAATAGGTAATGACATAAACCCATGTCCAGGCAGAATCAAAGCCCCCAAAGAAAATCATCAAACCACTCACAAAGATCAATATAACGAAAGCAAACAGGTTGATTTTGATACCCAGGCGGGCATGGTAATGATCTATTTGATGCGGATCAGATTTGGAGAGTTTAATGAGAAGGTAAATAAATGCCAGCCCGGGAAGAAAGGTTAAATTTAATAATGAAGCCACGGCATTATTTGAGGCCTGCTTAATTTGCTGGTCTGTAAAAGAGCTGGTTCTGTTTACACCTGTTGACTGCACAATCATCTCCTGAGTTTAAATTATTATATTCAACCGACAAAATATCACTTCAATAACTTCATCAATGCAGGCGCTCTCAACTTCTACAATGACATAAAGATTTTGTACCCTGTTATTCCTGCGGTAATCAAAATAACAGTGTCCCATATTCCAATGACTTTAAGAAAAGAGGTTTTGGGAGTGGATTTAATAAATGCCACTATACCCAAAGCCGCGACAACCATGATTAATTCAGCAAAAAACAGACCTGACAACATGGCTACGGGAATTTTAGCTTCACTACCCCATTCAAAAGTAACCGCAGCGAATACGAAACCAAGGCCCAGTAAGGTAAGAACTGAAGGTAGAAATAAGAGATAAAACCAGATTATTGATGTTTTCAATTTGTTCATATGACACGCAGGGTTACTTGAAAATTGTTGCAATATAATCATAGCCTGATTATTTACCATGATTTATGTTAAATAAATTTACATTGATAAGCCACCTGCTCTCTTGGGGCAATGTCTGGTTCTCCCCCAAAGAACATCACCAAAGGTTAAGTAAGTAAAAGACTCCTAACTTATCCAGCATAAAATCTTCGGTAATAATCCTGAATTTACTCTAATTAAATTCCTTAAAGATGTGGATTAAATGAATTAACAAACAAAAATTGTTAAACTTAATATTATCGAGAAAGTGAATATTAAGCATGCATCCAGTAGAACATGAAAAACCAAGCCCGGCCTTTGTCAAAGCATGGCAAGCAGCAGGGCATCACCTTCAGAAACAGGGACAGGAAGGCATTAACTGGGTACGAGCTGACCTGAACCCTCCCATGGCAGAGCACCTGTCATTCAGAATAGGCAATCAATTGATTTTTATATTTGTGGAAGCAGCTGAATTTAACTTCCAACAAAATCCGGAGTCTTTCCTTAAGGCTGCAAAAGTAGCGACCGCCATTCCATGCATTTTAACGATGACCGGGCAGCTTTCAGAATATACACCCGCTTCTTCAGGCTGGGGACTGGTTCATGCTGAAACAGGTAAAGCTGTGAACCCGCTGGAACTGGTAACAGATGAACTCATACAAATATCTGACTGGGAGTTACATGATTTTGCTATACAGGTCGTTAAAGAGAGCTTAAAGAAAGCAGGCAAAAATGTTTTTTCAGCTCAATCATCTTTAACCATTGACCCTTCAATATGGTTTGAAGAATCCGGCCATGCATACTGGGTCGTGGTAAGAGCCACCAGGTATCCCGAGCCGGAAACTCAAACCCCATCTAACATTGATGATATAAAAGATAACTGCTCACCCATGGGGAAAGCGGGATACTTTGCATCCGTCTCGGCTGGAAACTCAGAAGACCCATTCGACCCCAAAGCAAAACAGAGCAAAAACACTCTTCCTCTATATCGTGGACATCCCATGTTCATCAAGTATGAAGGCTTAAAGGAAATTTAGGGTACAACCTAAATTGAATTAGTTCGTCCCATTTACAATATCCGGTAAGTGGCATCGCTGCGCTCTAGCCCGAAGAGATATTAGGGTTATAGAATCAGCTCAAATGCTCCATGAGTTGAGCCATCACTGTAGAAACTTGTGTTGTTAACCACCTGAAATCCTCGGGTATTGTATTTTTAAATAAAATGAATCCATTAACCAGTTGAAGCTAATCATGACTTGTTAATGGAAAAAGTAACGCTATTAGCCGAGACCCGGCAGGAAACCGGTAAAGTTAAACAAATTGTCGAGGAAGCAGTAGGTTCTATTCGCCAACTGTCAGTTGAAATAGAACACACCTCGAATATGGTGACTGACCTTGAAAAGGACAGTCACCATATCAGCACGGTACTGGATGTGATAAAGACCATTGCCGAGCAGACAAACTAACTGGCATTAAATGCGGTCATTGAGGCTGCCCGGGCAGGCGAGCAAAGCCGAGACCGGGCCATTGAGACAGTTGAACATGCATTAAGTGCAAATCAAGCGCATGAAATACCCGGTGGAGTGAGTGGTGATTTACCCGATGGAGCCATAGACAAGGTTGAAATTGAAGAAGAAGACGATGATTAAACGATAGCGTGAAGCAATACATTGACACAGAGAAGTGTCACTTTTTAAACCAGCAAATCTCTGATTAAGAAACAGAGCGTATCACTTCTGCAATACAGTCAAATATCTGATCAATATCCTGCTTACTCACAATGAGTGGTGGTGAAAAAGCCAGAATGTCTCCAGTTACACGCACCATCAGGCCTTTATCCCAGGCTCCTTTCATCACCTCGAAACCTCTTTGTCCCGCTGCCCCGGGGCGTGATTCCAGTTCAATACCTGCAATTAAACCAATGGTTCGAATATCCACGATATGGTTTATTCCCTTCAGTGAATGAGCAGCGTCGGCAAAATAGGAAGAGAGGTCAGCCGAGTTGCTAAATAATCCTTCACTTTTATAGGCATCCAGTGCCGCTAGTGCAGCCGCTGTTGCGAGTGGATGGCCGGAGTAAGTATATCCATGAAACAGTTCAATAGGCGCGTCAGCATTGTCGATCATGCTTTGGTAAATGTTGTCTCTAACGGCAACACCACCCATGGGCACAGTGCCCCCCGTTAATCCCTTGGCAAAGGTTATAATATCGGGCTCTACTGCGAAGCATTCTGCTGCCGTATTGCTACCCAGTCGCCCAAATGCAGTAATGACTTCATCAAAAATCAACAAAATATCATGGGCATCACAAATTTCTCGTAATCGTTTCAGGTAACCTTTGGGGGGTGGTAATACACCCGCAGACCCGGCTACGGGTTCAACAATAACTGCTGCAATATTCGAAGCATCGTGCAGGGCCACCAGATTTTCAAGGTCATTGGCTAATTCTGCACCCTGTTCGACTTCACCACGACTATAACTATTTTTTTCCGGGTTATGCGTATGACGCAGGTGATCCACACCACTCAACAATGAACCGTAATACATCCGGTTTTTTACTATACCTCCCACAGAAATACCGCCAAAACCAACACCGTGATAGCCTTTTTCGCGCCCGATTAAACGTGTCTTTGTGCCTTTACCGCGCGAGCGTTGATAGGCAAGAGCAATTTTCAAAGCACTATCGACCGCTTCAGAACCCGAATTAGTAAAAAAGAAATGATTAAGATGCGTGGGAAATATTTCTGCGAGTTGACGGGATAACTCGAAAACACCTGAATGACCGAATTGAAACCCTGGCACATAGTCGAGTGTTTTAATGGCACTGGAAACGGCTTCCACAATTTTGGGGTGAGCATGCCCCGCATTGCAGCACCACAAACCAGCCGTACCATCAAGAATGTCACGACCATCACTACTTTTATAATACATCCCGTTGGCTGACACGATCATTCTTGGATCAGCCTTAAAAGATTTATTCGCCGTAAAGGGCATCCAGTAATTTTCCAGGTTTAATGAAGACATGTTAGTTCTGCCAGTTACTAATGAGATTTTTTATGATGGGTTTCACTACCCGCATGGAAATTAAATACGGCACCTTCTTTAATGCCTGATGGCCAACGTGCAGTCACCGTCTTCAGTCGGGTAAAAAATCGAATGCCTTCCATGCCATGAATATGATGATCACCAAATAGCGATCGCTTCCAGCCACCGAATGAATGATAGGCAACCGGTACTGGAATAGGCACATTCACGCCAACCATACCGATTCTGATACGGGTACAGAAATCTCGTGCTGCATCACCATCCTGTGTAAATATTGCCGTACCATTGCCATATTCATGATCATTGATCAGATCGATGGCATGTTCATAGCCCTGAACACGAACAACCGACAACACAGGACCAAAAATCTCATCGGTGTAAATCTACATGTCTGCAGTGACATGGTCGAACAGGCAGCCTCCAATAAAATAACCATCTTCGTGCCCTTCAATTTTTAGCTCACGGCCATCAACAACTAGCTTCGCACCATCATCCACACCTTGTTGGATATAATTATGAATTCGTTCAAGACTGTCACCGGTAATAACCGGCCCCATATCTGATTGCGGATCGGTATAGGGTGCAATTTTTAATTCTTTAACCCGGGGGGCCAGTGCTTGTATCACTCGATCAGCAGTTTCATCGCCAACTGGTACCGCTACAGAAATAGCCATGCAACGTTCGCCTGCAGAACCATAAGCTGATCCAATCAACGCATCTGCGACCTGTTGCATGTCGGCATCCGGCATAATCACCATATGATTCTTCGCTCCGCATAAAGCCTGAACACGTTTACCATTTTCTGTACCACGTTTATAGATGTAATGGCCAATCGCTGTTGAACCCACAAAGCTGATTGCCTCAACCAGTGGATTATCCAGTAATGCATCAACCGCTTCTTTGTCTCCATTTACAATATTAAAGACACCTGCCGGCAGTCCTGCTTCGTGTAATAGCTCTCCAATCCGCAAGGCAACCGACGGGTCCCGTTCTGATGGTTTAAGAATAAAACAGTTGCCGCAGGCCAGCGCAACAGGGTACATCCATAAAGGTACCATAGCCGGAAAATTAAACGGGGTAATACCTGCGACAACTCCTATGGCCTGACGAGTAGAATAGGAATCAACACCATTTGCGACCTGTTCTGAATATTCTCCTTTCAACAACTGCGGAATACCACAGGTAAATTCAATCACCTCAATACCCCGGCTAATTTCACCTTTCGCATCTGCAATCGTTTTGCCGTGTTCTGCGGATAAAAGTTGTGCTAATTCATCCATGTGCCGGTTTAACAGTTCACGAAATTTAAACATGATCTGCGCACGCTTTGCAGGCGGTGTAGTAGACCAGCCTTTAAAGGCATCGTGAGCAATAGTCACCACTTCGTTAACATCATCTCCCGTGGCTAAAATAACTTGCCTGCTCACTTCTCCAGTCGATGGATTGTAAACTTTACCTGTGCGTGAGCCTGAACCATTCCAGGCAGCCCCTTTGACCAAATGTGCTAATGTCTGCATGTGTAATACTCTCTAAAATAAATAACTAATTAAACAGGAAGTTACCTGATTACATAAACGCAATGAGTTAATTGATATGTTCGAGCCCGCGTAACCTCTCCGAACGCCGCCTCAGGTATTCTAATGTCAGTAAGAAAAGAATTGATATCAAAATGAGCAGGCTCGCTACAGCCAGAATAGTCGGGTTGATTTGTTCACGCAGACCGGAGAACATTTGTCGTGGAATAGTTCGTTGCCCGGGTCCTGCTAAAAACAGCACCAGCACCACTTCATCAAATGAAGTAACAAAAGCAAACATGGCACCGGAAATGACTCCGGGACGTATTAATGGAACAACAACATCACGAAATGTTTTTAGCGGTGATGAACCCATGCTCAATCCGGCAAAATAGAGTGATCGATCAAAACCACTGAGCGTTGCAGTCACGGTAATAATGACAAAAGGAATGCCTAGTGCAGCATGAGCAATAATCAGGCCGGTGTAAGTTCCTGCCAGATTAAATTTGGTATAAAAGAAAAACATACCCGCCGCTACAATAATTAAAGGCACAATCATGGGTGACAGCAACAATGCCATAATCAAACGTTTGTAAGGCATGTACTGGCTGGAAAGCCCAACCGCAGCCAGGGTACCAAAAAAAGTAGCAAGAATGGTGGCAAATATTCCAACAATAAAGCTGTTTTTAATCGCTAGCATCCAGTTATCATTTTCAACAATGGCTTCATACCAGCGTAATGAATATGCATCAGGGTCGAGTCGAACCATGCCAGGCGTAAAAGTAAAATAAGGTTCCACATTGAAGGATAAAGGGAGAATCACCAGAATAGGCATGATCAAAAAGAACAAAACCAGCCAGGCTGAAAACTTTAACGAGTATGCCCCTAATTTATGCCAGAAAGTATAATAGCCTGGGAATTCCTGTTTCATTGATCTTTACCCCAGTTTTATATTACTGGCACCGACAAAGCGGTCATAAACCCAGTAAAGCGTTAATATAAGCACCAGTAGCAAACTGCCCAATGCGGCGGCTAAGCCCCAGTTGTTAGATTGCTGCATATGAAAGGCAATGATATTGGAAATCATTTGTCCGTCGGTTCCTCCCACCAGAGCGGGGGTAATGTAGTAACCCACCGAAATAATAAACACCAGCAAAGCGCCTGCCGATAATCCGGGTAGAGTGTTTGGAAAATACACACTGATAAATGCGGAAGGCGGTTTAGCCCCCATCGACATAGCAGCCCTCATTAGACTGGGATCAATACCTTTCATGACGCTGTACAGTGGCAAAATCATAAAAGGCAACAAAATATGTGTCATCGCAATAATCGTGGAAAATTCGGTGTACAGCATTTCAAGTGGCGAGCTAATAACATGCAGAGATGTCAATAAAGAGTTGATCACACCATTGGTTTGTAACATAGCAATCCATGCCGTGGTACGTACAAGTAATGAGGTCCAAAATGGTAATAACACCAGGATCATTAACATATTGGCCGTTTTTGAGGGGGCATTAGCCAGGTAATAGGCCAATGGATAACCCAGCAGTAAACACATAAAAGTAATGATCAGGGCCATTCGCAGGGTTTTGGCATAAAGCTTGATATAGATCTGAGTCGAGGTGCGCTGTTGAATATCGCCTGCATCATTTCTTTCCAGATCCAGGGCGGTTAAGAAGTATCCATCGGTATAAACCTTTCCTGCTTTAATAAGGGCTTGCCAAATTTCTGGTTGGGACCATTTGTCATTAGCTGCAAGTAAAAACTCTGCACCCTGACTGATTATTTTCTGATCATCTTTACGGCGCAATTTACGTGCGGTCGACTTAATGACACTTGATGTTCCTGGCAGGTATCGGTTGATAGACTCGGCCAGTTTCCCTGATTTACGCAAATTAGCCAGCCGTTTCATGTCGGCAGCCATCTGTGACATTACTGCCTTGTCTGGCATACCCTGACCATCCCAGCTTTCCAGACTGGAGAGTGTCTGTGGGATTAGTTCAGCCACCGTCGGGTTATATACGCTTCGATATAACATGGTGCCAATAGGCGCAACAAACGTGAAAAATAAAAATATTAATAACGGAATAACCAGTGCTAATGCTATTAACTTTTTGCGACGAAGCTCACGACGGGCTAAGCTGACCTCTTCACTGGTCAATAGATCACCAGCAGGGTGAGTGGTGATCTCCGCGTTAATTTGAGTTAATGGAGTCATATTTCTCATTTCTTAAATTTGGCTGGATATGATTTAAAACCCATACCCGGCCAAATTAAGATCAGAACTCAGGTTACTCTAATAACCACTCGTTAAATTTCTCACCGAGTGATTCGCCATAGTCAGCCCAGAAAATACCATCGGCCTTAACACCCTGATCCAGGTGTGAAGTTGGCAGGTCAGGAATAACAGCAGGATCAACCAGAGCCATTGATGATTTACGAGTTGGCCCGTAAGCAACATCAGGCATTCCGGATAAAGGCTTGGTACCGGTTGCGAAATTAACAAAATCAAATGCCAGTTTTTTGTTTTTGGTTCCCTTTACAACAGCCCAGACGTCCAGGTCATAAACATGCGCATCCCAGACCATTTTGAACGGCTTGCCATCTTTTTTGATGGCATTAAAGATACGACCATTGGCAGACTGCCCCATGACTGCACCACCATCATTCAGCAACTGAGGCACCTGAGACCAGGAGTCAAACCAGACGATGTCATTCTTAATGGTTCCAAGCCTGGCAAAAGCACGAGCCTGACCGGCTTCTGTGGCCAGAACTTTATAAACCTGATCACGAGGCACACCATCGGCTATTAATGCCCATTCCAGGTTAACCTGAGGACGTTTTCGCATCGCCCGTTTGCCCGGAATTTTGCTGGTATTGAAAAAATCGCCAATTGACCGGGGTTTTGTGGAACCGATGGTTTTTTCACTGTATGCATAAACGATAGTCCACACAATATTACCCACGCCACACTCATTCTTTAGCGCCGAAGGAATAAAATCATCCATAGCTGACGAACCATCACTACCTTTTGATAAAATACTGGTCGGAACAAGTTCCAGCAGACCCTCAGAACATGCACGCTCCAGGTCGATGACTTCGATATCAACGACATCCCATTGAATATTGCCGGCTTCTACCTGTGCTTTAATTTCAGCAATACCACCGGAGTAATCTTCGAATAATAATTTGTTACCGGTTTTAGCCGTATAGGGATCTAGCATATGCTGTTTTTGAGCGGCGCCATAAGCACCACCAAAAGACACCACGGTCAACTCCCCGGCATTAGCTGTCGATGCCATCAGCGCCGATATCGCCAGACTGGTCGTTATTTTTTTAATATTCATCTTTTTTTACTCTCCACCACTTGGGTTTTATTAATAAAAAATCATGCTTTAAGGAAGTGCTGATCTGAACATTATCGATATGCTAAACACAAAAATAGTTCATAATCAGGCAGTCCTCCAGATAGCATACTCGTGCCTATTTCACCTTAAAGGCAAAACAGTCTTTAGTTCGAATGTAAAGACTCGCTTTATCTCCCTCCGAAAGTTTGGGGGCGACATGATCATTTAGAAATTTTGCAACAACTTCTGTTCCATCAGGCAGCTCAAAAAAATATCGAATAAAATCACCTACGTACAGACAGTTGGTAAATTTCACCGTAATTTTATTTTCATAATGGTGGTCGCCGGGTACGATGAATACCTTTTCAGGGCGAACCGAGACAACGCATTCAGAATTTCCCTCACCACAATCGGCACAACGTGCCGTTATTTCATCACCGGTTAGCATTTTTACTTTTGCGATGCCTTTAACAGTCTCAATAACCGTTCCGGGTAATAAATTATTTTCACCGATAAAGTCAGCTACAAAAGAATTCGCTGGCTGCTCATATAACTCTTCAGGTGATGCACATTGCTGCACCACACCATCTTCAAAAACTGCGATACGATCTGACATGGTGAGCGCTTCCGATTGATCGTGGGTCACATAAATAACCGTAAACCCCAGTTTCTTATGTAAGCGGGTAATTTCTAATTGCATCTGTTCACGAAGTTTTTTATCCAGAGCACCCAATGGTTCATCCATCAACACCAGGCTGGGTTTAAAAATCAGTGCACGCGCTAATGCAACGCGCTGACGTTGCCCGCCGGATAATTGTGCCGGGGTACGACCTCCAAACTGGTCCAGTTCTATAAGCTTGAGATACTTATAAACACGCTCGGTAATTTCAGCTTTGGCCATCTTTCTAACTTTCAGCGGATAGGCCAGGTTTTCGGCAATACTCATATGAGGAAAAAGAGCGTAGTTTTGAAATACCATGCCAATATTGCGTTTGTAGGGAGCGGTCCGTGTGACGGGATGGCCGTCGAGCAAAATATCTCCACTGGTGACACTTTCAAAGCCTGCCATCATCATCAATACGGTTGTTTTTCCAGAACCTGAAGGACCTAGCAGAGTGAGAAATTCACCCTTGGCAATGTCCAGGTTAAAGTCTTTAACAACCAGTGATTTTTGGTCATAGCTTTTTTTGACACCGTCAAAACGTAAATAGTGGCTGGCATTATCAGCGGTCATTATTTGCTTAATCCCCCTAAGCGAATAGATATATTGCAATAATAAAGCGGCTTTATATTATTTTTTTATTCGTGTATTTGTAATTGTCGCCTTAAGTCGACTGATAGTATCTTGATAAGAAAACTTTTTACAGATACAGATTAGGCAAATCTAATAATACAGATTGCATTACAAAAAACACTAATTAAATGCCAATATTATTTTCAGCACTGGATAAACCTTCAGCTGTACAGCTCTGTGAGCAATTACAGGAGTAAAGTTAAGCTGATGATATCACAGGGAATATTAACGCCTGGCACACGCTTGCCTACATGTCGAAAGCCTGCATTGCAACTGGCTGTTTCTAATAATACGGTGGTGAGCGCCTATTAAAACTTGATAACACGAGGCATGATTGATTCCTGCAAGCGTCGTGAATATTAGTTCACCATAAAATTTTTTGATAGTTTAAAACCGGGTATTCAACCCAGGTTAATGTGGCTACAGACACAGTGATTGCAATGAGCTAGTCAAGTAGATTCGTACACGCACTCTGCCGCAAAGAGGTGTAATGCAAACGCAAATGAAACATTAATTTCCTCTGGAACTACTCAGGCACTTTTTACACCCCGTCTTTTTTGTTCACAACAAAATAAAATTGCTGTTTACTAAGTTGATGACTTCTTTATACTCACTACCTACCCGTCGTGAGTACTTACTAATCTACCAGGGAATCCAGCGCGGGTGACCCTTTAAATTCTTTTGTATCAAAGTTATGAATAAAATACGCCTCACTGAATACAGTCATGGGTCTGGTTGTGGCTGTAAGATTGCTCCCCGACTACTGGACGAGATTTTGCAGAGCCAAATTGGCATGCCTTCAGATCCAAGGCTTCTGGTGGGAAACCAGAGTCGGGATGATGCCGCGGTCTATGACCTGGGTGACGGTCGTTCTGTAATCTCAACCACAGATTTCTTTATGCCCATTGTAGATGACCCTTTTGAATTTGGCCGTATCGCAGCTACCAATGCCATCAGCGATATCTACGCCATGGGTGGTTCACCCCTTATGGCCATTGCCATCTTTGGCTGGCCTATCGATAAACTGGGCCCGGAGATTGCACAGCAAGTCATCGATGGTGGTCGCCAGACCTGCAAGGAGGCAGGCATCCCTCTAGCAGGTGGACACTCTATCGATGCACCAGAGCCAATGTTTGGTCTTGCAGTTACGGGTAGTGTTGAGAATCAACACCTCAAGCGCAACGACCAGGCTCAGGCAGGCTGCAAGCTCTATCTTACCAAACCGTTGGGCATAGGCATTCTCACAACAGCGCAGAAGCAGAAGAAGCTCCGCCCTGAACATCAACGTATTGCCCCTGATACCATGTGCTCGTTGAACCGTATCGGGAAATCACTGGGATGTATTTCCGGTGTTACTGCGATGACTGATGTGACCGGTTTCGGTCTGCTCGGACACTTGCTGGAGATCTGTCAGGGCAGTGATCTCGCAGCCGAGATCGAGTTCGAACAAGTTCCTCTTCTTCCCCATGTTCGAGACTACCTGGCCATGGGTTGCTCTCCCGGTGGGGCAACTCGAAACTTTGAGAGCTACGGTGATTTTGTGGCACCTGTTAACGATGAACAGCGACAATTGTTGTGCGACCCCCAGACCTCTGGTGGGTTACTGGTGGCGGTTGCAGAGGAAGCGGAAGATGAATTTAAAGCCCTGTTGCACAAAGAAGGGCTGGCACTGGAACCCATTGGCAACCTGAAACCATGGGTTGAGGGATTTCGTATCCAGGTAATATGAGCTATCAGCTGAAATTTATCTTAACACCGGTGGAGTCGAGAATTATTATCTCATTTAGCAAAACAAGCTCCATAATACTTAATCAACATCAATTTTGCCAATGTTAAGATAATAGACCTGTCCTCTTAAAAGGTTCAAATTTTCTCTCCCCCATTATATGTACAGACTGCCGGAACCCTGTTTCATTAGAGAATAAAAATACAACTGATGAAATAGATCTGGATGACCTTCGCAATGCGCAGGATGATCCTTATTCTGTCCCCTTCCCGGTAGAAAAAACCTTCTGCCTGTTATTTTAAAAATGGTTTTAAATGCGGATGCTGTTGAAAAAAATGATCCTGGAGAAGCCTACAGGCAGGGCTGGACAGGTACAGACATTTACGAAGCTGCAAATTATATGCTTCGTAACCTTGCTGTGGAGCTGTTATTAAAGGCTTACAAAATTGATGGCCAGGGTGCATTTGCATGGAGAACCATGCTCGACACAACAGCTAATTTTGGCACTATCACATAATCATGAAGTGCCAGCGGCAAATAGTATTTCCGTAAGACCGGGTAGTGAAAGAAATTTTAGTGCGATAATAACCTTATGTAACTGACCAAAGCCTCAATATCTGTATCACTGAGAATACCTTTCCAGGCAGGCATGAATCGACCTTTTCCATCAAGAATACTGCTGACCAGTTGCTGATTATCTATACTATTGGTTTCATTAGGGTTGGTATGATCCATCGGCATAATTCCAATAAGATTAGTCATGATGCCATCACCATCACCCTCAACACCATGACAGACCTGACAATATTTCAAATAAAGCTGCTGGCCGATTTCAGGGTCACCCATCAAATTATGTTTTCTATTACCCATAAAACGTAAATAGGCAATGAGCGCGTTAATTTGATTATCGTCAAAAATATCCTTCCACTCGGGCATTGCATCGCTGATTATATTATGGCGATCACGACCGGTAATGGTTTGTTTCCCTCTACCAGTGATAATTTTTTTAAGAATGGTATCACTCCTGGCGCGGACTGTAATAGTCAGGTCTGCTGGAGTAATTTTCATGGCTTTTGCCAGGGGACCATCTCCCTTTCCTTCAGTTCCATGACATAGCTGACAATAGGAAACAAATAACTTTCTTCCCTCAAATGCCAGTGGGGGATTAGCCGATACTTCAGGAATAAAAATGGCTAACAGGGTAAGTAACATGATGGACTGGTTTATTTTTTTCATTGCTTTCCTCCAAAACAGGCCTAAATAGTCTCAGACTAGAGCTAAATTGTACAGCTGAACATGAGGATATGCTGTTGAGTAGTTCCCAGACTTTGTCCTTTTCTTCTGCACATGGATAAATATTATAAGCTTTAAAGTCTGAAATTTACTTATTCAGTTCATCAATTTTCACAGGCTTTACGAAGTGGTTGCCGTGGATAAATAACATTAGTCTCACCTTCTGGTGGACGTCCTGGTAGTAGTTTTGGCATAGTTTCTAGCGGATATAAAAACACCTCATCTCAAATACGATTACTATTTTTTACAGTTATTGCCCTTACATCCACAGTTTTTTCCACAGCCGGCACCTTCTTCTTTGAAAGGACCGAACTCAGGATGTGACGTAGAATACTTACGACTAATATGTTGAATAATCAGCCAGCCAATAAGTAAGGCAGGAACAGTTAACATAGCAATTAAATATTGCAGCATCAGTGCACACTCCCTAGACCGGCAAAGCCCATAAAAGCCAGGGACAACAGGCCTCCTAACATTAAACTTAACGCGGCACCCTGAGTCACACTGGGCAATTTTGATAACACCAGTTTTTCTCTAAGACCAGCCATTAATGTAATCGCGAGAATAAAACCAGTTCCTGCTCCAAAAGCATAGGTAACCGACTGCGCAAAATTATACTGGTAGAAAGTTTGAAAAAGCGCTAACCCTAAAATGGCACAGTTAGTTGTTATTAATGGCAGGAATATACCTAATGATCTAAATAGAGTGGGACTGTATTTTTTCAACGTCATTTCGACCAGTTGTACGGCACTTGCAATAATGGCAATGTAGGCAATTAACCTGAGAAACTCTATATCCAGTGCGACCAGTATTATGTTAACAGCATACGCAGAGATGGAGCTAACCAGCATAACAAACAGTGTGGCTATACCCATCGGCACTGCCATACTCAGTTTGCCGGAAACACCCAGAAACGGGCAAAGCCCCAGGAACATAGCCAGCACAAAATTATTTGCCAATACCGTGTTTAAAAATATAAAACTTAATGAATCAGCTTGCATGATGAGCTTCCTGTTTTTCAGCCTTTTTTTGCTGGCGTTGGTTTACCCAGTCAAACAGTAATAGCCAGGCACCCAGTACCAGAAACCCCCCGGGTGGAAGCACCATAACGACCCAGGGCTGGAAGTTATCGCCAAAAAGTTGAATACCAAACAGACTACCCGCACCTAGAATTTCACGCACAACACCAAGGGAAAGGAGCGCAATCGTAAAACCAGCACTCATACCCAGTGCATTGACAATAGATTTCAACGGACGGTATTTGGAAGCATAAGATTCAGCCCGTCCTAAAATCATGCAATTAACCACAATCAATTGAATAAAAGCTCCCAGTGCATTGTATAAATCCAGTGAAATAGCCTGGATTACATAATCAACAATAGTCACAAAAGTTGCGATAATAATAATGTAGGTAGCAATTCTCACCTGCTTCGGGATGTATTTACTGAGTAATGAAACCAGTGTGCTTGAAGCTACCAGCACAAAGGCTGTTGCTATTCCCATGGCCAGAGCATTCATGGCCGAATTGGTAACAGCCAGTACCGGGCACATACCCAGTAACATGACAAATACAGGATTTTCTTTCCACAGACCTTCGTTAAATGTTTCCCAGCTTATGCTGTTATCTCTAATCCTGCTCATCACTCTGCCTGCTTTAGCTGTTCGATTAACGGATAAAGTTCTGGTAGTAATACCTGTGCCGACTGATTCAGTGCCTTTCCTACAGCATTTGATGAAATACTCGCCCCTGAAATTGCATCAATTTCCCAGTCATTTTTTTTAGAACCCTGTTTAACCATAGTAATTTTATTTTTAAGGGCACTGTGTTTTTTATTCAGTTGAACATCCAGCTGCTCAAAATTTTTCTGAAACTTTTTATCGGTAATTATTTTATCTCCAAGTCCTGGTGTTTCAGTCATTTTAAGCACTTTAATACCACGGATACATTGACAAAAAGGGTCATAGCCATAGAGTAAATAAATCATCCCGGCATAACCCTGGGCCGAAGCCCTTGACGCTATACCCAGAAACTCCCCGTCACTATCGTAACCGGCATACACAATTTTCTGGTTACTGCCTTTTTCAACTACTCCAAGCTGTCCATCCACCAACGCAAACTCACGGTGACTGACACTGTTGGGAATAACTTTACTGACAGCCTGCTCTATCGCGATACGTTGATTTTCGGCAATAGCGGGCGCGGTTAGTTGCGAGGTAAAAACTACCAGAAAACCAGATAGCATGGCTATCCCCGTTAAAACAGATATCATTCTTAACGACGGTGTATCGGCCTGATGTTCCTTTGTAGTGCTAACTTCGTCGTTGGCTTCAGGATTATTCATGACTGCTTCCTGTGACCAAATACTTTAGGTGTAGTATATTGATCTATTAAAGGTGTCGCAGCATTTGCCAGTAATATGGCATACATAACACCTTCTGACAGCCCGCCAAATAACCGGATAATTACGGTTAAAAAACCAATAAATAAGCCGTAGATAACAACCCCCAAAGGGGTAACCGGGGAACCAACCATATCAGTAGCCATAAACCAGGCTCCTAACATTAGACCACCGGAAAATAACATAAACAGAGGTTCGGGATACTGCTGAGGATTAATGTAATAAAACCCTCCAGCAGTTAATAGCGTGCCTAGCATTATATAAAAAGGGATTCGCCAGTCCAGCATGTTTCTTATAGCAAGATACAACCCGCAACACATAATAATCAATGCCGAAGTTTCCCCACTGGAGCCGGCAGAATTTCCCACAAACAAATCCAGTACAGGCGTGCTAATACCATCAAATTTTTGTAAACCCAAAGGTGTGGCTCCGGTAAAACCATCTACAGCATACTGTAAATTCCAGTTATCAAGTGTTACTGGAATCATGAATGGAGCGGTAAAGGTTGATGGAATAAACTGGCTGAAGCGCTCTTCAAATAATGCGGGAGTCCAGCTGGTGATCGCCACAGGAAAAGCAGCCTGTACAAAAGCCCGACCCACCAGTGCAGGATTAAAAATATTCATGCCCAGCCCCCCGAACATCACCTTGCCCATCGAAATGGCTATGAATCCGGCAACGACTCCCATCCATAAAGGAAATGCCGGTGGTAAAGTTAACGCCAGTAATAAGCCAGTGATAATGGCTGACCAGTCACCCAGTGTATTGACCTGTCCGTTCGCCATCGTAAACAGTCTTTCCGTAATCAGGCAGCTAGCAGTTACTATCACCAGTAACATAAGAGCGCTTAAACCAAATAGCCAGATTGACCAGGCAGCTATTGGCAGTATTGCAAACACAACATTACGCATGATTACTACAACATCCTGCGGAGCATGCAGATGTGGAGTTGTTCTTAATTCAACCTGTGGCTTTTTACTCATGCAGCCAACTCCCGGTTGATCGCTTTGGCTATGCGAAAATATTGCACCAGTGGAATATTTGATGGACAAATATAGGAGCAACATCCACATTCAAAACAGTGGTTTAAATTATAGTCATCAGCCATTTGCTGATACTCTGCTGCCGAGGCAAGCAGCCCTAACTGGGCCGGATTGAGATGCATGGGACAAGCACTGACACAACGCCCGCACTTTATACAGGGCCAGATCATACGGGTTTCATCCTGTATACCCGGTTCATTGAGTACCAGCAACCCCGAACAACTTTTAGTGATAGGCGTCTCCAGCGAAGAAACGGCAGGACCCATCATCGGACCACCCAGAATGAATTCATTCACTCCCCCGCTGTATCCAACCTGCTGCAGAATAAAGCCAATCGGCGTTCCAACAGGTACCCGGTAATTGCCAGGATGTTTTATACCCGGCCCAGTCACGGTAATGACTCTTTCTATCAACCCTTCACCAACTGGCAGTAGTTGTCCAAGAGAGCTAAGCGTTTGAACATTATTCACCACAACACCAATATCGAGTGGAATACCACCCGCTGGTACTTCACGATTAAGCAGTGATTTAATCAGCATTTTTTCAGAACCCTGCGGGTATTTTGTTTTAACCGCCTGCACGGAAATATGCTCTTCATTTAGCAGGTGTTTTTGCAATACATTAACGGCATCCATCTTGTTATCTTCGATACCAATGATGGCGCGCCTGGTTTTTGTAGCACGCATGGCGAGCTTTATACCTGCTATTAAATGCTCGGGACGCTCCAGCATAATACGGTGGTCACAGGTCAGATAGGGTTCACACTCACTGCCATTGATAACCAGCGTATCAACCATTTTATCATCTGGAATTCTCTGCTTAAAGTGTGACGGGAATGCTGCACCGCCTAATCCAACCAGCCCCAGATCCTGAATGGCCTGTAAAATTTGCTCACTGCTTAAACTGGCGGGATCGACAGGATTCCGCCATAACACTTGCTGACTCGATGCGTCATAAACCTGCAATAAAATAGCTGTTTCCATAGTGCCACGAGCTCCTGTCACTTGCTCAATGGACTTGATTCTCCCGGTAGCAGGAGCATGAATGGGTACTGATAAAGCAGCACTTGCATCGGCAATGGGTTGCCCTCGCACCACTTCGTCACCTTTATTCACAATGCAACGTGAGGGCGCTCCAATATGCTGACTCAGGGGAATAATCAATAATGGTGCAAAAGGCATTCGTTTTATCGGAATACCCGCCGTTTCCGCTTTATGCGACGGAGGATGTAAACCATGCGAAAACGAGCTTCTAGTGATGGCCGAAAAGAATCCCATCACAAGTCATCCTGATTAATAAAAAATATAAAGAAAAAATTCATTACTGATATTTCTCAGCCCGTTTGATCAGTTTTTCCACATCTTTTTCATTCATATCCCAGGGGGTACCCGGATGCAGACAGCCTGCTGTACATTTTTCAGCAGCACGTACTACGTCTTTAAATTTGCCCCCCGTTGGATTAATGACTTCTGCCAGCTTGTCAGAATTATAGGCAAAAATACCCGGTGCAATATCGGTGCATTCATCACAGGCAGTGCACTCAGGAGTTTCTATCCACACAGGTTCGAAACCTGCACTGGCAGTGCCACCAGCTGCAACAGCAGGTGAAACTGAATGACCATCGGTAGAAACAGCCTGGGCTAAAACACTGGTTTCACCGGATGCAGATAGTGACAATAGCGTCGAACTCAGGCGAGATGCCATATCCGCCTTGGTTTGCTCGATGAGACCATTGACATCTACCTTATCCATTTCTCCTGCCAGTCCTTTTAGCTGGTGCCAGTACTGCAGACGCTCCTGTGCCGAATTAACAATTTCCTGTGAGCATAATATTCTGATCAGACGATTTTTATCATCGACTCCCCAGATATAAGGATAATTATCTTCACGCTCATCTTCCTCCATCTGTAAAAACTCATCAAAAGGAATCATTTCATCACCCCAGATTTCTGCCGGAGCTTTACGAAAATGTTTACGGAATCGGCCTTCACTGGCAGCAAAGTCTGCGAAGGTGACTGGCAGCTGCATGCTACCTTGCTGACCATTTTCGTCTTCATAGTTTAGTGTATACTCAGGCCAGTCATCAGAAAGCGCAGGGTTGCCATCCAGATCTATGCATTCCTGCAGTGTTTCACCTGCATCGGGATCAAACTTCAATAATGGATAACCGCGTGATTCAACAACCAGCTTAGACTGACGATAAGTTGCATCATCGGCAATGCCGTGTTCTGGCTGACAGCTTGAGTAAATATTGAACATCGCTGGACGGCGACTGTTCAGTCCATCGATGAAGCCTTCGATCAAATGTGTCGTGTTACTGGGTGAACCCTGTAAAATATAAGAAGTACGATGCGCTATTCCAATCAAACCCATTTCCTTACGCGCTTCTTCCTTACCTTTCATGTCTTTACCATACGGACTCATATCCGCTACCTGACCAATAAATCCCGAAGTACAGGCTTGTCCTCCAGTATTGGAGTAAACCTGGGTATCTAGCACCAGCACTTTAACCGGCATGCCCGAGGCCAGCGCACGTGACAGGTTCTGGAATCCAATATCATACATCGCACCGTCACCACCAATGGACACGACCGGCGGGCAAAGCGCAAACTCCTCATCAGTAAATTGATTCCAGTTAAATTTACTAAAAAACAGATCATGTTCAGCAGGGTTATATTTTCCAGCCAGTTCCAGTTCTGCCTTGCGGATAACCTTGAAACCTTCAGCCATTTTTGCCATGTGACCTTCAAACAACCCCATCGCCATAGACGGGCTATCCTGAAATAAATTACTGGTCCACGGGAATGGATAAGGATTATAAGGATAAGTCGAACCCCACACCGAAGTACAACCGGTTGCATTTACTATACCCATCTCAGCACGGCCATTTCTGGTAGGTCCTTCCCGATAACGCCAGTGTAAATCACGTAACTTATCCAGCATGTTACTGATATTTTTCAGCCATTCCTTATCAACCAGCGTGTTCTCATGGTCAGGGTCAATACTGTCGGATAATCCAGCCAGCGTCAGATCATCATCACCATTTTGTGCCGCATTTTTAAGAGCCGACAAGTTACTCAGATCAACTCCTGCAGTCAGCTTGAGTCGAATATGATTTTCCAGTTTAGCGATCAGATCATCCAGTTTAGCCAGTTGCTGTTTAACACGCGGTTGCATTAATGTGGTCACAGTACCGGTAAACAAATGTATAACGGTTTTTTCACCACAACCCAGGCAGGCACCATCACCACAGTTCAACGAGTTATAAGAGTCTTTATCCAGCAGCATGGTTTCCAAAGCGCCTATTTTTTCATCCATATCATCGATACGACTGAAACTTTCGTGCGTAGTCGGCAAATCCAGCCAGAACTTCCAGTCATCACGCATACGCTCAATCGATGCGTTATCCTGATCTTTTATCAACAGGGCATCATCTTCACAGACATCGATACATTCCATACAGCCTTTACAGGTAAATGGATTGATCGTAATGGAAAATAAGCCACCGGAATTAGGGCTCTTCTTTTCTTTAATATTCCAGTACGGCTTGGTGACGGCAAACTCAAAAGTGCCAAGCTTATCCAGAAATAATGCAAATTCCTTTTCCAGCGTGGTTCTTGCTGCTCCTTCAGTCGACGATTCTTTAACAACTTCCAGAATAGCTCGATCCAGTGTTTCACGGACATTGGCTGTATCACCCTGCTCGTTAAGCAGTTGGCGTAAACGTTTTTCAACCTGTCGAGATTCCCTGCGCAAATACACGGTAGGCATGCCACCCAGTTCAATTTTATCGATAACCGTGGCAAAAATTTCAGAGATGGTATTCACCAGACCAGGAATAGCACTATCGGGACAAATACTGTAACAATCTCCACAGGCCGTACAGTTTTCAGCTACCCACTTGGGATATTCAAAACGTATCGAAGTCATATCACGAAAAACACCGGTGGAAGCAGGCACCAGAGATAATGCCTGATAAGGGTCAGCCAGATTATCTTCCCCCTTACCCTGAGCATAGAAACTACCGGTTTGCTCCCAGAACCTGTGCACATCAGATATTGCACCTTCACCCTGAGGTATCTGTTTGAGCATAACTGGCAGGTTGGAAATTTTTTGACCCTGCTCAACGACATTGGCACCTATATCACGAATATTCAGTCGATGAATTTCATCAAAACCACGACGCACGATACGCAGATTATCCTCTACCACCGATTTACCCTTGCTTCCAAATTTTTCCTGTAATTGCGCTTCAATAGATGAAAATAGTTTTTTCTCATCCAGACCATTCATTTCCATTAACGGTGAACCGGCGAAGAAAGCTCCCTGAAAGGCATTACCCTGCATTCTCAACTGCAACTCAACGTTAGACGCTTCTTCTTTCGCTATTTTGAAACCATCAATATAAAAAATATGAATATCATTTTCGATTACCTGTTGCTGCATCCAGCGCGGAAAACTGGCCCAGACTTCAGCTTCAGTTTGTAAGGAAGACTGAATTATTAAAGTTCCTCCATGTTTCAACCCGGCCAGCGGATTGGAATGACCAAAAACATGGGGGTCAGGACTGAGCACTACATCCACATAATGATATTCACAGTTAAGAGGAATTGGTGTTGGTGCTACCGACAGATAATAAGTCGTTGGCTGGCCTTTTTTCTCCGAGCCGTACTTGGGATTCGCTTTAATTTCAAAACCAAGTAAATCATACAATGTCATGACCAGGTTTTTCCCGGTAGTAATGGCCCCCCACCCACCTACTGAATGCATACGCACTGTCATTGAACCTTCCGGCATCAGGTTAGGATTTTCTGAACCATGCACTGAAAGATCGCCTACATCCGGGTATGCTTCGAGCAGTTTCTGCAAATGAATTTCCTGTTTCGGATTGGCCGCTTCACGTACAAAATCTATACCCAGGTAAAAAAATCGTTTTTGATCTCCATCGGGTAACATATTCTCTATAGCACCTATTAACCCTTCGGGTTGTAAATCACGTGAACCCATACCGAAAGCACCCGAGTACAGGTGTGGAGCATCTTTAAAAGATTTATAGGTATCATACTCAGCATAAGGTTTAGAATTTTCAGACTGGCCGTTTTCCATACATTTTGAAATAGATGCTCTTACCTCACGCATCAGCGGCAAGTCTTCCGCCAAAGGCTGATCGGTACGCTCTAAAACAACCACACCTTTTTTGCCTTTAAGCAACTTTCCAATCAAATCACCAGGGAACGGACGAAACATAGTCACATCGAGAATGCCTACTTTTAGTTTACGCGTCTTTTTCAGGTAATCGGCCACACCTTTAGCCTGCACAATCATGGATCCCATACCGACGATAACGTAATCAGCAGTTTCAATATCAAAACTGCAGATTCGGTGATATTGACGCCCAGTCAGCTGGTAGTATTCATCCATCACCTGCTCGGTAATTTCAGCTATATGCTGATAAAAATAGGGCCGCTGTGCAGCCTGTGTCTGCATATAGGCATCCTGATTTTGTACTACACCAGACTGTAATGGGTTATCTACATCCCAGATGGCAGGAATTCGCCGGCGGGTTTCACCGTATAACATTTTCTGAGCGGGTGTTGGACAGTCTATCTGATCATCAGGTCTACCCAGGAACTCAGCAATTAATTCACGCTCTGGAACCTGTAGTGGTTCAATCAGGTGGGTGGTTAAAAAGCCATCCTGAGCAACGGCTGCCGGAGTTAATGAGAGTTCAGCAATCTTGCGTGAAATTAAATTCAGGTCAGCTGCTCCCTGTGCATCACGGGCGAACACCTGAAAGAAACCGGTATCGTCTATACAGTGAAAATCATCATGACCACAGTGAACATTTAGACTGGCCTTGGTAATTGCCCGACAACCAATATTGAGTACATAAGGCAACCGTTTTCCTGCTGCGGTGTAGAGCGATTCGTGCATAAAAGCAATACCCTGTGCAGATGAAAAGTTAGTGGCTCTGAGTCCAGTCATAGCCATTCCTGCTGTGACCGCGGCGGCGGCATGTTCTGATTCAGGTTCAACAAATATCAATGAGCGATCTGATGTATTGATATGCCCTTTCGCCTTTTCCTCGGCCCAGTACTCCCCCATTTGTGTAGAAGGTGTAATCGGGTAGGCACCCGCTGCATCGGAAGCTTCCCGTTCACACATAATTACTGCTGTATTGCCATCCATCGCCATGCGAATGCCGGGGTATTTGAATGTAGCTTGTGTTTTTTTAAGAAAATTCATGAGTAGGATCCAGAACCTTAGTGAATGGGAAGTGCATCTTTTCGCACAATTCGTTTTGCTTTGATACCTTTTACCGGGATTTCATTATTCAGCCAGACAATGGCACCCGTTGGACAGCGTTCAGCCGCAACCGCAGAAGCAAGATGATTTTTTTCATAATTGATCACCGCCAGATTATCCTGCATAACAATGAGTCCCTCGGGAGAATCGACTACACAGCGCTCACAGGCATTACAGGCAACTTCACAGTCAGCTTCAGCAGCATCTCCATGTACCTGATTTTTACAGGCTATCCATAGTTTTTGAGTGACCGGTTGCAGGGAGAACAGATCTTTAGGACAGACATCAACACAATCATCGCAGGCCGTACATTTGCTCGGATCAACAACCGGCAACCCATGCAGATCCATCTTAATGGCATCCTGATCACAAACCCTGGCGCAATCTTCCAGTCCAATGCAACCCCAGCTACAACTTTTAGGGCCACCATTAACCAGGGCAGCTGCACGACATGTTGACATTCCTGAATAGTGGGCTTTGTTTTTAGACACATTTGAACCACCGGCACAGGCCAGTCTGGCAACGCGTTTAACGACATCACCAGCATCAACACCCAGGTAGTTTGCAATATCACCAGTGGCTTCAGTTGAATTGACAGTACAACTGGCAGGTTTGATATCACCCGCAATTAAGGCTTCAGCAAATGGTCTACATCCGGCCGTACCACAAGCCCCACAATTAGTACTAGGCAGCATTTCTTCGACTTCATCGATACGTGGATCTTCAAAAACCCATAGTTTTCGGTTTGCCAATACTAGTGCCATAGACAGCAGAAAACCCAGCCCAAACATAAAAGCTACCGTAATCAGGGTTTGCAATAGATCAAATTCAACCATCAGGAAACTTCAAATCTGTTTTGATAATAAGCCACAGAATGCAGGGTCAATAAATATTGATCAATTTAATATATTTAATATATTATATTGAGTTTCTCAATAATTATTCAAAATATGTCTAAAAGTAAAGGTCCGTTCTATTACAAGCAAAACAGGATAAAAAAGTTAAAAGCTTTTTGTGCAACCGCAAAATTAGGCAGTATTTCAAAGGCTGCAGAAAGCCTGTTTTTAAGCCAGCCAACCATTTCCCTGCAAATTCAGGCTCTAGAACGGGAAATGAATACGGTTTTATTCGAGCGTCGTGGCCCCAGGGTTCTTCTTACACCTGCGGGAGATGTACTGAACCAGATAGCATTGCCATTAGTGGATGGGATCGAAAATCTGCAGGAAAGTTTTAATGCTCACTTTGGCAACATTGAAAGTGGTGAATTAAACATTGCTGCAGGAGAATCAACCACCTTGTATATTCTGCCGAAATATATTAAACGCTTTGCCAATACTTATCCGGGAATTCAAATTAAATTACACAATGTTACCGGGCGAGATGGGATGGCGATGTTACGGGCTAATGAAGCAGATTTTGCGATCGGTTCTATGCTGGAGATCCCGCAAGATATTATTTATCGTCAGTCACTGTGGTTTAGCCACACCTTAATAACTCCACTAGACCACCCGTTAGCTGACAAAGATGAAACTACCCTGGAAGATATTTGTCCACATGGCTTGATACTTCCTCCACGCCATCTTGCAACCTGGCGTTTTCTTGAATGGGTGTTTAATCAGTCAGGATTGAAATTTAAAGTCTCCATGGAAGCGGGAGGTTGGGAAATTATAAAAAAATATGTAGCACTGGGCCTGGGAGTCTCAATCGTAACTGATGTTTGCCTCACGGGTGAAGAGCAATTAGCACGAAAAAACCTCGATGCCTTTATCCCTAAGCGTTCTTATGGTGTTGTCATAAGGCGGGGGAAATTTTTAAGCCCTCAAGCACAGGCATTTATCGATATGATTGACCCTGCCTTTTTAAACCAACCCGGCATTAACCTTACATTCAATCAGCAATTGAATCTCTGATTAATTCTCAGTCAGAGTAGTCAGAGTGTCTTACAAAATACATTAAGTTTGTTCCTCAATAAACGTCAACACAACAGGGGCATATATGGTTTATCAAATGACAAGGAATATACCTGACACTGACAGTTTTATGTTAAAGCTATTGATCTCCATTATATTATTAACACCAGCAGTTTCATTTTCAGAAAATATTAGCGTTTCAATTAATGATGATGGTGGAAAAACAAGTCAACGCCATTTGGCAAACTTTCTCAATAGGTTACAGGCTACAGGTTGCCATTATTGCTGAACCTTTAGCTAAACACTGGGCTAATCAAAATAACTTTTCAATTATTGCCGTAACCGAAGCTGTTGAAACAGGTGGGTGGTGGATACATAAAAGCATTTCATCAGGCATTAAATCCGAATCTATTAAGGCAATAACACAATTTACAAGATCACAACAGAAGGTTGTCCCTGCCTCGATTGATGGCTTTGAAGAAGTGAATGAATAAGAAATGATAAAGGAATAAAGGAATAAAGGGGACGCTACCCAAACGTCACCAGTTAAATCAATAGCAGCCATTTCCAGCACCAACCTGCTAAAAATAAATACAGATGCGACTATCGATACAAGTTATAATCCCCAGCATTGTTTTCTAACTGTGTAATTTTAGTAGATTGCTTAATAAAACACAGAATATCCTCTGCTGCACAAGCCACTATTACCCAACCCCACATCATGTTTACTATTAAAAGGAACAGATTACTTTTATCCATTATGAGGAGGGGGTTATTTCTTTCAGTCCTCCTTTTTAAATCAAATACTCTGCTCGCTTTTCCTCCAATGCAACTTTATGTAGAGCTTACTCCTGCCGGAGGTGTATTACGCCCTGAACCGGGACATTATTCAGGTCCTGTGGTACTGACTCGCCCTATTACAATTGATGGTCAGGGTCAGGTTACTATCGATGCCGAAGGAGATGGGAGCGTAATAACTATTGAAGCTAACAACACAGTGCTCAGAGGCCTGCATATCACCAATTCCGGTGATTCTTTTGACAAGATTAACTCGGGTATTACGCTTAAAGCAGATCAAGCAATCATTGAAAATAATCACATTGATAATGTTCTATTTGGGATAAATGTTCAGGGTAGTAACGGTAATATTATCCGTGATAATAAAATTTCCTCTAAAGACGCGTCCCCTAGTCAAAGAGGTGACGGCTTAAGAATGTGGAATAGCCATGACAATTTAATAGAAAAAAACATATTTATAAATGTTCGTGATCTATATATCACTAACTCCCTTACAAACCGGTTTATAAGTAACGAAATCAGCCAAAGTAGAATCGGCTTTGAACTTGTTTTTTCACATGAAAATGAAATCATAGGTAACAGTATTAAAAATAATACAAGGGGTATAGTACTTGTCTACTCAAATGATCTATTGCTTAAGGGAAACCATATTAGTCATCTGAGAAGTTTTTCCGGTTTTGCAATGGCATTAAAAGAATGCAATTCAGTTCAGGTACTGGAAAATGTAATTCTACATTGTTCTATCGGGATTAGCGCAAATGCTCCACTCAATCCTGAAAACATTTTAACCATAAAAAATAATCTTTTTTCATACAATAATATTGCTCTTTATTTTTATGGAGAGAAGGGTGGCCATATCATCCATGATAACCACTTTATTTCAAATATGCTTGATGTCCAGGCCAGTGCTCCTCCCGCTTCCTTCTTTAATGACTGGTCCGGGAATTACTGGGATAATTATGCAGGATTTGACCTGGATAATGATGGCTATGGAGACACACCATTCGAACTGCATTCATGGTCAGATCGTCTTTGGGTAGATATACCCATGACCCAGTTTTTTCGAGGTACACCAATATTGGAAGCATTGGATTTTCTAGAACGATTAACCCGTTTTTCAGACCCGAAGGTTATGTTAAGAGATAGCAGACCAAAATTTAAAGTAGAAAATAATTCAACCAATGGTCGCTTATAGTTTTTTAGACAGCCCCAAAAAAATACCGATGCGATTATCGATACGAGTTATAATCTTTAGCATCGTTTTCTAACTGTGTGATTTTAGTGACCTTTCAAAATGAGAAAACCCTCTCTCTTTTTAAGGTATACAGATATTTGAGGGAAGAACCAAAGCTGAGATTAGTTAAATGAATGAAAGTATACATAACTCTACAGTTGAAGCTGTGGTAAAGGAGAGCGCCAGGATTACACCTGAATCAACTGACGAAGTTAGGCAAATTACTCTACAAATAGATGATCCTTCATTTCGTTATATGGAAGGTCAGAGTATTGGCGTAGTCGTGCCCGGTCCTCACCATTTTGGCAATACTCACTATATGCGCCGTTACTCCATCACAAATGATAACGTTTCAGCAGCAGATGGTGTGGCCGAATTTTCCCTGCTGGTTAAACGGTGTTTTTATATCGATGAAGTGAACGGAGAACAATACCCAGGCATTGCATCGAACTATCTGTGTGATGCATCTCCAGGAGACAAAATTGCTCTTTCCGGACCTTATAAAAGCCCCTTCAAAATACCACCAGAAACTACCGATAATATACTTATGATAGGTACTGGAACAGGAATTGCCCCTTTCCGGGTATTCATTCAGAACATTTACAGGGAAAAAGGCAGCTGGCAAGGCAATGTTCGGCTGTTCTATGGTGCGACCAGTGGAATGGACTTACTGTACATGAACGATCTCAATGATGATCTTGCCAACTATTATGATGAGAGAACCTTTCAGGCATTTTGTGGATTAGAAAGTCGACCTTTATCCAAAGCAAGCGAAGGACTTGAGCGATCCATTGCAGACAATGCAGAGGAGCTCTGGTCACTAATTCAACAACCCAATACCTATGTATATCTCGCTGGACTGAAAGATGTTGCTAAAACTTTTAATACTAAAATGGCTGAAATATCAGGTTCTGAAAATACCTGGGAAACTCTCAAGAAAAAACTAACTCAGGAAAATCGGCTATCAGAACTTCTCTATACTTGATTTGCTAGAGCCAAATCAACACCCCATCACTACTGATTTTGGTTGATTTCAGGAAGCTCTGATAAGTCCAATAATCTCAGGCTTCCTTAAAGATCCGCTATCTGTCCCAGGGTAACAGGGCTTAACGGTGGTCTTACTCGCAGCATGCCCACCTCTTCCATGGACTTATTCAATTCATTGGAAATCAGCCGGGAAACAGTATTCGCACATTGCCCGGCCTGACATGGACCCATTCCACACCGGGTAAAGGATTTGACCTGGTTCGGACCGACGCAACCCAAAGAGATAGCTGCACGAATTTGCCCGGCGGTGACTTCTTCACAGCGACAAACAATCGATGCATCCGCTTCCGGGGCCTGGTATTCGGGTGCCGGCATATATAAATGATCAAGAAAAGGGCGTATACATAAATGATGATCAATTAACTCCCTGAGATTTTTTTGTGATACCTGGAATTCATTTTCTGCCACTTTACCCAATCCAAGCGCAATATGAAGACCACTAAGCCGCCCCTGATGACGTGATGCCACTGCTCCCACAATACGCGCACAGTCACCCACAACGTAGGTTTTGTCTTTACTTAGACCATATTGATCCGTCTTCACTGTCCAGCACTGCTGCTGATCCGACCAGATAACTTCACAGTCAGCCGCCAAAGGTAATCTTAAATTGGGAATGACTCCCTGGTGTAACAACAGATTGTCCGCCTCGATACGTACATCAAAAATATTACGCAATCCTTGCTTTGCTTTTTCAAAGGTAACTGCATCCAGCTTTGAGGTACCTTCGGCCCGTAATCCATGTACATTTTTATAATAAGGAACTCCGGCCTTTTTTATATTCCGTAGCATGTCCATCCCTTTTAACAAATATTCCCTAGCCTTCAGTGCTGGAATAAAATGATTCATGGAAGACAGCATTCTAAACGCAGGCGTTGTATCCAAAATGGCTTCTATTTTTACACCAGCCTGAAGATATTGATTAGCCAGCAATAGCAACAGGGGGCCGCTACCGGCTAATACCAGCTTTTTTCCCGGGACCAGACCTGATGATTTTAGTAATATCTGTCCTGCACCGGCATACATGACCCCGGGTAACTCCCAGCCCTGGATAGGCATGGGCCGCTCCTGAGCACCAGTAGCAATTAGCAAAACGCCTGGATTGATAAAGCAGGTTTTCCCATCAAGTTGAACCCCTACCTGATTATTCTCATCAAGGTACCAGACAGAAGCTGCCGGGAAATATTTTCCGCCGCTTTTTTTGAACTGATCAACAAGCTCCATCCCTTTTTGGTAATCATCACCCAGAATTCTCTTCACCTGTTCTGTAGCTTGATCTATATTTCTATAAATTTGACCACCAGGGCGCTGCTGATCATCAATGACACAAACATCTACGCCATGACTGGCCGCTTCGCAGGCGGCGGCCATACCTGCAGCACCGGCACCTATAATTAATAGCTCATACTTCTGTTTCATAGCCACTCTCAAGTTCTGCCGCACCTGACTGGCGCTCTATCACCATACCTGGCTTGACAAGGATCTGGCAGCCTCGTTGATTAGCTTGTCCGTTAATTTTCATAAGGCACTCGTAACACACCCCCATCATACATAGAGGTAACCGGTTCGATCCTGATACCGGAGTTTTACGAACGCTTTCCAGGCCACAAAAAAGTGCCGCAGCAGCAACCGTTATATTCTCCGGAACTAGCTCTGCTTTCCCATCCAGAATAATTTCAACCGTAAGTGGTATACCTTTGTCTATCAACTTAAACATTAAACCGGTCCGCGCTGAATTGATTAATATCTGAGGGCTGGTCTTTACCGGATATCCAGTTGGCAACGGGACCCGCATGAGCGGCAGCAAGAGTTACACCACTATGACAGGTAACCGCGAAGGCTCCTGGATACGCCGAAGATTGCTGATAAATGGGATTGTGATCCGGAGTCAGTATTCTCAGTGCACCCCATGCCCTTACCACTTTCACACTTTCCAGAAACGGGAACATAGAAACGGCTCGTTGAGCTATTTTTTTCAGCACATAGGGATCAGTACCATCATTAAACCCGACATCTTCATGAGAATCACCAATCTGAATCGTACCTGCTCCCGTTTGCCTTACATGCAGGGTTGGCCATTCTAAAAAAGGTTTCATCCGCTCTGTAATCATTACCTGACCTCGTTCAACAATTACAGGAACTTCAAGGCCTACCATCGGACCCAGCTTTTGATTGCCCAGACCCGCGCAAAGAACCAGTTTTTCGCTTGAGAACATCCCTTTATTGGTTTTTACAAGATAGCCATTATCTCTCCTTTCAATCAAATTCACTGATTGACTGGCCAGGTAATCAACGCCTTGCTGATTCATCCCCGTAAACAACGCATGTAACAACGCCAATGGATCAACATGTCCATCCTGGCCTGAAAAACTCCCTCCAATCACTTTATTTGAAATTTGAGGAATCATTTTTTTTAAGCGGATTCGATCTATCATGTCGTATTCAAACTGTCCTTCAGTGTGTCTATTCACCGCAGCCAGCATTTTTTGACGTTGTTCCCATTCCGTCTCATCGAGACAAAAATGAAACCCCCCAGTACGTTGATAGTCCAGGGTTGCACTTGAAACATCCTGCAACTCCTGGTTGAATTCAGGCCATAGATCAGCAGCCTGTTGACACCACCGTGCATAAGGAGCGTAATTCCAGCCTTTACCCTGCACCCATACCAGGCCAAAGTTGCCACGTGATGCGCGAAAAGATTGATCACCACCATCTAACACCAGTGTTTTTAGTTTTTGTTTGGATAATCCGTAGGCAATCGAAGAACCCACCAGACCTCCACCAATGACAATAACGTCATACTCCATCGTTACTATTTACCCACCAGCAATTTATCAAGACCAAAGATACGATCCAGGATAATCATCATGATCATCGTAATAAAAATAATGACCGCAGAGACCGAAGCGATTAATGGGTCAATCGTTTCTGTGATATGTTGATACATTCGTACAGGTAAAGTTGTACTACTCGGCGATGCAATAAAAAGTGTCATCGTCAGTTCATCAAAACTGGTGATGAAAGCCAGTACCCAGCCACCGGTAACTCCGGGTAAAATGAGTGGAATCGTAACCCTTCGGAAAGTTGTCCATTTTGACGCCCCCAGAGATTTTGCAGCCAATTCTGCTGAGCGGTCCATACCTGTTACTGATGCCAGTACCAGGCGTAATGCATAGGGCATAATCAAAACCACATGACAGGCCACCAGGCCAATGTAAGTCCCAGACCAGCCGAGACTTGACAGGTAACTAAGGAATGCAACACCGAGCACCACATGCGGAATCATCAGCGGTGACATAAAGAAAGCCATGATAAGGCCACGCCCGGGAAATTTGTACCGGGCTGTTGCCATCGCTGCTGGAATCGCCAAAGCTACGGCAACTGTGGCAGATCCAAGCGCCAGATAAATGCTGTACCAGAAGGCATCGACAAACTCGGGATGGTCTAAAATCGCCACAAACCAGCGCACAGAAAGTCCATCACGTGGCAGGGACAGGTAACCTTTGTCAGTAAACGCAACCAGGCAAACCACTACTAATGGCGCCAGAATAAATAACAGAAAAACAAAATTGAAAACTAATGCCAAAGGACCGTTTTTATCATATCTTTTCATCGCTCTATCCCACTTTTAATCATTAATCGAAAACGGCGGCATATTTCTTTTCAACATAGCGGTTATAAGACATCACCACTACCACATTGGCTATTAATAGAATGACTGCTATCGATGCTCCCAGAGGCCAGTTCAATGTATTGAGATATTCGTCATACGCAGTTGTTGCAACTACCTTCAACCTCCGGCCACCCAGTATTGAAGGGGTAGCGAAGGCACTGGCTGTGAGCGCAAAAACAATAAGAGATCCGGCGAGTACTCCAGGCATTACCTGAGGTAAAACAACTCTTCTCAATGTAGTGAAATGAGATGCCCCAAGTGACAGCGCGGCGTTTTCAACCTGGGGGTCCAGTTTCTGTAGAGTCGTCCAAACCGATAACACCATGAAAGGAACCAGTACATGAACCAATGCGACAATGACACTGCCGGTGGTGAACATCATTTTCAGCGGCGTTTCAATGATCCCGATCCCGATGAGAATTTCATTGACCACTCCATTATTACCAATCAATAGCGCCCAACCCAGAGTACGAACAATCACAGAAATTAATAATGGTCCCAGGATGGCCAAAAGGCATAGTGAACGCCAGGTCTTACTCATTCTGCTAAGAATATAGGCTTCAGGCGCACCTATGAGTGCGCAGAGAAAAGTCACTGCGATAGCAATGCCATATGTCCTCAGAAATATCTCATGAAAATAGCTATCCTGAACAACTTCAAGATAGTTGTGCCATCCATAGTCCGGCTTGATCCCACCATAAAAGTCAAAACTGTTGAAACTTAATATAAAAGTCATCACCATGGGTACAACCAACATGACAACAAAAATAATGAGTGCCGGACCGTTTAATAAATAAGGAGGTAACAGACGATTCATAACAATCACCTCTCAGCCAGGATACGCACTGCATCGTCATGCCAGGTCACTCCAACAGTTTCACCTTCACCCGCAACACTGTGACCTGTATTTTGCAAAGTGACATTGAAACTACCCAGATCAGATTCAACCTGATAAGCCCAGCAAGTACCCAAAAAGATTCGCGTCCTGACCTTAGCGTTGAAAATACCCTTCCCTGCTTGCACAAGACCTACTTTTTCCGGTCTGATCGCGACTGATACCCGGGCTCCTTTAGCCGCGCTTCCAGGGATATGCAAACCTATATCACTGCAATTAACCAGCACCTGACCTTCCAGTTCATCCTGTACCTCCCCATCAAATATGTTGGTAGACCCAAGGAAATTGGATGTAAATGAATCACCCGGCTTTTCATATATTTCAAACGGTTCACCCAACCTCGCCATCCGCCCCATGTTCATGACAGCAATACGGTCACTCATCGCCATCGCTTCCGCCTGATCGTGAGTAACCAGAATGGTGGTGATACCGACTGTACGCTGTATATTCCTCAGCTCAACCTGCATACTTTCCCTGATTTTGGCATCGAGGGCAGATAAGGGTTCATCCAGCAACAAGAGCTGGGGCCTGATCACTATAGCTCTCGCCAATGCGACCCTTTGCCTTTGACCACCTGATAAAGCCTTGGGAACGCGTTCGGCAAATTCAGTTAATCCGACTAATTCCAGGGTTTCCATGACACGCTCACGTCGCTCCTGCTTGCCGACTTTTCTCATTTCCAAACCAAAACCGACATTTTCAGCCACTGTCATATGCGGGAATAAAGCATAACTTTGAAACACAATCCCGATATCTCGTGCATTGGGGGAAACATGCGTCATATCCCTTCCATCTATCTGGATTGCTCCGGTGGTAGGTTCCTCAAACCCTGCAATCATGTTCAAAGTAGTCGTCTTACCGCAGCCAGAAGGCCCTAAAAGTGAAATAAACTCACCCTTGTCTACTTCAAGATTGAAATCTTCAACCGCGACAAAATCACCAAATCGTTTTGATATGTTTTTTAATGAAAGAAACGACATCTGATTCACCAGGTTTAATTTTAAAAAAAAGGGAGGCAAAGGCCCCCCTAATCAAGATTACTTCGAGGAGGATTTTATTCTACAGTACGATTCCAGCGCTTTGTCCATTCCTGTCTTTGTTTGTTGATAATGGAATAGTCAACAGAAACCATTTTGCCAACTTTTTCTGGTCCGAAAGGAACAGAAGCCTCTAACTCTGCAGAAAGTTGAGTGTTCTTGTTAACTGGACCAAAACCCGTGGCTTCAGCCAACAATGCCTGAACTTCTGCTGACACCAGGTAATCTATGAAACTCTGAGCCAGGTCAGGCACATCACTATCAACTACAGGACAAGTTGCCGCCATCAATGCAACAGCACCTTCTTTTGGATAGGCAAAACCAGCAGGAAATCCTGTTCCAGCCAGCGCCTTGGCGCGACTACTGCCCCACACAGCAAGAGCTACATCACCGCTTTGAAACATTTCAGATAACTTACCGGATGAAGGCTCATAGGTAAGAATGTTTGGCCCGATACGCTCAATCATTGCTTCAAAACCGGGGTCAATATTGGTTTCACCACCACCATTCAGCTTTGCCATTTGAATCAGGGCCAGCAAGCCGTATCCGTTGGTAATGGGTGGCACGACGACTTTGCCTTTGAATTTACTATCTTCCAGATCACGCCAGCTTGTGGGTGCAGGCCAACCATTATCCTTGAACATTTTTTTGTTATAAGTCAGCCCGGTCGCGATAAAACCGAAGCCAACGGCACGACCATTACCGAATTTTGCATTGTCGTAAACTTCACTCATTGATCCTTTGTTTTCGATTTTTTCGCAAAAACCGAGAGCAAGCGCCTGTTCCATGGGACCATCATCGATAAAGGCCACATCTATTTCCTGATTATTTTTCTGTGCCTGAAGCTTTGCAAGCGTAGTCGTGGAGTTGCCGGGGATATAAACAACCCTGGCGTCATTAGCTTTTTCCCATTTAGGAAGGACTTTTTCCTTCAAAATGGTTTCAGTTGAACCACCATAACCAGCCAGATATAGCGTGCGTTCAGCTTGAGCTGCTGTCGCCAAAAGAGCGGTACTGAGTATTGCCAGCGGTAATGCTCGATAAGAATTCATGAAAATTTCCTCCAATGCCATTTAGTAAAGTTTTAATAGGTGTCTTTGACGTTGAGGAATATAACAACCCCTTTTTAATAATAATATTGATTTATTTATTGTAGTTCATAACAAAATGTTATGAATGACTTATTGTTTTCGAGGCATAACGCATAATATCTTGCCTAATCTGAGCTACAAACTGCTCAGCTAAACGAGATCTTGGCCTGTTTTCAGGATAAAGCACATACAAATTGTAAAGAATCGAAGGCAAAAATGGTTTAACAACAAGTCCTTTTGAGATATATCGATCAGCTGTAACTGGATCAATCATGCTCACACCCGCACCCGCAAGAACTAATTCAGCAACCGTTGCATGTAACTGAGTATCAATTTGTATCTTCCTCCTTACCTTTTGATGGTCAAAATATCTGTCAATATCTTTACAAGTTAATTGCCAGTTTCCTGTTCCAATGAAAGTTTCTCCATCAAGATCACTAGCTTTAATGACATCCTTCTTATTCAACCTATGGCCAGGTGGAAGAATGCAGACCAGATTCGTAGTCAGTAAAAGCTCTGAATCAACACTATCACCCAGGTCTATAGATTCAGTAAAACCCACATCCACTCTTTGAGCGGCAACCATGCTACTTACATTTTGAGAACCCCGAATAATCAGAGATAGAGAAACACCTGGTCTATCCGCAGCAAACTGACTAATTATTTCAGGAAGATACCCCAGCCCCAGAGCAGGTAAAGAGGCAACAGATAAACTCCCGCTTCTGAAATCTCTGATTTCTCTGACTGCAATATTGATTTTATTCAGTCCCGCAAATGATCTTTCGACCTCGTCAAATAATGCTTCGGCTTCAGGGGTTGGAATTAAACGTTTTTTTACTCTTTCAAAAAGAGGGAATTCTATGGAACTCTCCAGATCACTTATCAACCGACTGACCGCTGGCTGGGATACAGAAAGCATTTCGGCAGCTCGTGTTATTGACTTAGTCAACATAACCGCACGAAAAGCTTCTAATTGACGGAGATTTATATTCTTCATATGAAGAACCTCCCATAAAGAGATGATCTTTTCAACTCTAAAATATATTTACCTGTAAAAGGCATTCAAGACATATTTAGTTTTTTGAATTGGCCTCAGTAAAATATCTCTTGAGACCACTATCAACAGACTGGAAAGGACATCACGTCCTTTCCAGTAAAACTATCTACTGCATCTGGGCAATTAGATCATTGTCGAAGCATCTACGTACTCATAATCCAGATCATCAGCAACTGCTTTGTAGGTCACTTTACCGTTACAAACATTCAGCCCCTGCAGTAAATGCCTGTCTTCTGACATCGCTTTCTTCCAACCCTTGTTTGCAATAGCCAGTAATCCGGGTAGTGTTGCATTATTCAGCGCATAGGTTGATGTGCGAGGAACTGCACCAGGCATATTCGCGACACAATAATGTACGACCCCATCAACCACATAAGTTGGTTCGGCATGAGTGGTAGCCCTGGAAGTTTCAAAACATCCTCCCTGGTCGATGGCCACGTCAACTAATACTGCACCGTCTTTCATATCCAGCAACATCTCTCTTGTGACCAACCTGGGTGCTGCTGCACCAGCCACAAGCACACCACCAATGACAAGATCCGCCGTCTTCAACTCAGCGCCTAAGGTCGCTTTGTTTGACTGGATCACGCGGGCTTTTGGGCTAAAGTAATTACTCAGTTTCTCCACCGTGTATGCGTTAGTATCAAGAATTGTTACATCCGCCTGCATACCTACTGCCATTTGAGCCGCATTGAATCCAACAATTCCACCACCGATGATTAGCACTTTGGCAGGAGCTACACCGGGTACACCACCAAGCAAGCTCCCCAATCCACCGTGGTTTTTTTCCAGCGCCGTGGCCCCGGCCTGAATGGACAAGCGTCCGGCTACCTGGCTCATCGGTTTCAACAATGGCAATCCACCCTGTTCATCCGTTATGGTTTCATAAGCAATACACACAGCCTCGGAATTCACGAGATCCCTGGTCTGCTCTGGATCAGGTGCCAGATGTAAATAGGTATACAGTATCTGCCCCGGACGCAACAGAGCACGCTCAACAGCCTGTGGTTCTTTAACCTTAACAACCATTTCAGCTTTTGAGAATATGTCACTGGCTGAAGCTTCGATTGTTGCACCTGCCTCTTTGTATAATTCATCGCTTGCACCAATGCCTTCCCCCGCATTAGTTTCAACAATTACCTGGTGACCATGAGCGATTGCCGCCACGACTGATTCGGGCGTCATACCGACTCTGTATTCATGATTTTTTATTTCTTTGGGTACACCGATTAACATTTTCCACCTCCACAATTCAAAGAAGATGAATTATCTAGCAGCACATCCAGAATGTGCTTGCAAAATTGTCATTAATACATTCTTATATGCAACATTATTGCAACTATTGCTTAATATTTAGAATTATATGCCAGCAATCAATCTTGACACCAAAGACAGAGACATTCTCAACTTCCTTCAAAACGACTGCCGTATTACCAATGCAGAACTGGCTGAAAAAATCAGCCTCTCGCCATCATCTTGTCTGCGCCGAGTTCAAAGACTTGAGGCTAGCGGTATTATTAAAGGATGCTTTATGCTCCTCGACCAGGGAAAAGCAGGTAAACCAACTAATATTTTTGTTGAAATTAGCTTAAGCAGTCAGAATGAGGAGTCCCTGGATAATTTTGAGAAGGCCGTACAGGGATGCCCAGAAATTATGGAGTGTTATCTAATGTCAGGAGACTCTGACTACCTTCTTAGAGTGGTAGCTGCCGATGCTCAAGATTATGAAAGAATACACAGACAACACTTATCAAATTTTCCAAATGTTTCGCAAATACGCTCTAACTTTGCACTTAGAACCGTCAACAGAAAGACAGTTATAACCTTTTAGCTTCCCGACAGTTGTTTCAGGACTTTTCCCTGTAGTAATTCTTTCGGAAGATCAGGGGTTTATTTCTGAAAGTGAACCAGACCAATCGCGATATGATATTTCATACATCAAGATAGATACCCGTTAATACGTTGATATGGATCAAACACAGTTGGTAGGATCCGGACAATTTTGTATAGTAGTCTATATATATATGTCAGACTTATAAAAAAAGTTATTCTTTATTATGCCAAGAATTAATAACGCACAAAATCTGAAAAAACAATTCTGGAAACATTTGGCAGTATTATTTTTGCCAATCGCTACCATAATTATTGCTGCTGCTTACTTAACATTTAAATCAGAAGTTGATCTGGATGACGCAAAATTAAGATCATCAGAACAAGCTACAGTTTATGTCGGTGAGAGAGCCATAAACTCAAAAATTCAAACATTTATCACCGACCTGACATATCTTGCTTCTGAAGATGGTTTGTTAACTTTAATTAATGATGAACTACCTGAAAAGTATCAACTACCACCGGCTGACTGGCCTGTTTTTAGTGATATTAAAGGTGCCTATGATCAAATACGCTGGATTGATACAAATGGCCAGGAAAGAGCCCGAGTTAATTTCAATAATAACAATCCAATAATGGTGCCAAGAGAAAAATTACAAAATAAATCGGGGAGGTACTATTTCACCGACACAATAAAATTAAAAAGAAACGAATTTTTTATTTCACCATTAGACCTTAATATGGAAAGAGGAAAAATTGAGGTCCCCAAAAAACCAATGATTAGAATTGGTATGCCAATTTTTAACAATAATGGTGACAAGAAGGGAATTGTCTTACTAAATTACTTTGGAGAAAACATACTCACCGAGTTAAAACAGGCAACATCCACTAGCAACTCCAATAGCTGGTTAATCAATAAGGAAGGTTACTGGCTAAAAGGTCCATCAGAAGAACTTGAGTGGGGCTTCATGTATGAAAATCCTGAAGCATCAATACCAAATCATTATCCATCAGTATGGCAAAAGCTCATCCTCTCCGATCACGATCAATTTGAAGATAAAAGAGGCTTATGGACGTACACCACTATTTTCCCTCTGGTTGCAAGTGTTAAACAAAACAGACCTAACCAAAAGGCATTTACTGCTACAGGTTCAAACCTTTCAAAAAATGGCTTTTTCTGGAAACTTGTTCTATTTCGACCAAGTCATGATTTAGACAGTTCAGTATGGGAAAAAGCTACAAAATACTCGATAGCAATATTTATTTTATTGTCAGCCATGTTTATTGGTAGTTGGAGGCTGGCTTCAGCATGGGGTAGCCTAAAGAAAACCAGAAATAAACTGGATGACCTGAATAAAAAACTGGAAAGCAAGATAAATGAACGAACCAAGGAATTAATTGAAGCAAGGAAACAAGCAGAAAAAAAGGCAATGACAGATGAATTAACCGGCCTGCATAACAGACGCTCATTTCTTATGCTGGGAAATGTTATTCAGAAACAGGCTAAACGAAATAAAAGTCTATTTTCAATTATCATGATTGATATAGATTTTTTCAAAAAAATTAATGATACATATGGGCATGGTATTGGGGATGAAACTATTAAAGATTTTAGTGAAAAGATAAAAGCTTTAATAAGGGAATCTGATATTGCTGGCAGGGTTGGAGGAGAGGAGTTTTGTATTATATTGCCTGAAACTGATTTAGAAAGAGCCCTAAAACTGGCTGAAAAATTACGTCTAGGATTTACTGAAATTGGTATTCCATCCATTAATCCAATAGAAAAGTTAACGGCAAGTCTGGGAGTAGCTGAAAGCAAACAAAACCCATCTCTTGACGATGTTATTTCAAGAGCAGACTCGGCTTTATACAAAGCTAAAAATCAGGGGCGTAACAAAGTAGTTAGTCATCCCTGAAGTATCTCTAAGCTATTAATATTGAGGTGGATTACGGTCATGGCTGTGGTCCTCGCCAGCATACCCATTTAGCAATAAGTGCTCCCTTTAATAATTATTTTTGCTAAATGGTCAGTTTTTAGGTAACAGATCTTCAACCATTTTCCGCTCTTCAAGCAGCTCTTTCTCTGAAGCCTTGAGCCTGGCGATACTCAATGCATCCATTTCCAGTCCCTGCACAATCTCATACTCATCATTTTTACAAGTCACTGGCATGGAAAAAAACACCCCTTCGTCAATACCATAGCTGCCATCAGACATTACGCTCATGCTTACCCAGTCTCCGTCCGGAGTCCCTAAAGCCCAGTCATGGATGTGACTAACAACGGCATCGGCAGCCGATGCTGCTGAAGACAACCCACGTGCATCAATAATTTCTGCCCCACGACGTTGTATCCGGGGAATCATGTGGTCAATAACCCAGTCACGTGTCACCAGTTCATAGGCAGGCTTATCACCAATGAAACAACTACCGATGTCCGGATACTGTGTCATGGAATGGTTACCCCAGATAGTAACCCGAGTAATATCAGCTACTAACGAGTTGGTCTTAATGGCTAATTGACCCATGGCCCGGTTATGATCCAGACGGGTCATGGCAGTAAATTGACTGGCACTTAAATCCGGAGCGTTGGCCGAGGCAATAAGGGCATTGGTATTCGCAGGATTCCCCACCACTAGCACCCGAACATCACTAGAGGCATTATCATTGATGCATCTGCCCTGGGCGGCAAAAATTTTGGCATTTTCCACTATTAAATCTTTGCGCTCCATGCCTTTACTACGAGGCCTGGCACCAATTAGTAAGGCATAGTCCGTATCTCTAAAACCAATGGCCGGGTCATCGGTCAATACAATATCGTGCAATAGTGGCAAAGCACAGTCCCCCAGTTCCATGCCTACACCTTTAAGCGATGATAACGCCTGGGGAATCTCCAACAGTCGCAGTATAACCGGCTGATCAGGGCCAAACATTTCACCGGACGCCACACGAAAAGCAAGCGCATACCCAATATGACCAGCAGCACCGGTAATGGTGACTTTAATGGTTTTTTTCATCTCTAGCCTTCTTTAGTTAATCGTTTGATTAATTATCCTAACAGTAGGCCGATATTTGAGAGAAGGAATCTTTGAATCTATGATTATTAGATTCAAATTAAAAGAATAAATAAAGGGTAGCGTCCACTTTAACTGGAAGACCACGAACAATGTAGTGGTCTAATAGCACCGGACACTCTAATGAGAGATAATATTTATCAACTATTAAGGTGTCAGAATGGGACAGCAACGAACATACAAAAAAATATTCTAAGGAATATAATGAAGAAGCGGTAGCCCTGGTTCGAGAACAGGGTTATTCAGTTGACAATATCAGAATAGTTTGCCGTTTTTGATTGCTGCTAATAGGCAGCGGCTGGTGAGCTTTTGGCTTATGATGATCTTTGTCTGAATATAAACGTGTGAATTCGTGATAAGCAGATGGAGTTGCTGGGAATTCCAGTTGTTAATAGGAAAAGAGAAGGGCGTTGAAGGGGAATTTGAGAATTGACACCTGTGGATAGGGCTTTTATATTTCCTATACTTAATCTAACATTACCGCCCAAGGAGAATATGTCAAATTCAAAAGATAACAAGATTAAAGTTGATACTGCCTGGAAAAACCTTGTTGTGAACTATTGAATGCGGTTAATCAATCGCGCAAGAGCATCCCAAGAAGGGGGAACCACAGGAGTCTTAATGCGATCAGCTATGCTGATTCTTGCTTTGCCTCTCTTTTGGTTTGTGTTGCAAACACCACCACCCTTCAAAATTATATTGTTATTGGCTTTAGTCTTATTATTGCCAGTATTCTCTTACAAGGTCATGAACCATCCTCGGTATTTTAACGTAACGATGTACTTAAAAAAGGGTAAGTCTTAAATCAAATGAATACTCTTCTCACAGCAATTCAGAACAATTATGCACGCACTGGGTTCTTTGTTTTTTCTTTCTTTTTAATTTTGATTTTGTGGTGCTCTCCAACCTTTGCATCGACCATTACATCGGAATCACAAATTGATTGGTTTACCATGGGAATGACTCTGTTTGGCGGTTTAGCCATATTCCTATTTGGTATGGAACAAATGGCCACAGCATTAAAAGAAGTGGCTGGCGATAGTATGAAGCAGATCCTCGCCAAACTAACTAACAGTCGAATAATGGGCTTGATAACAGGTGCATTTGTGACTGCTGTCATTCAGTCATCCTCTGTAACCACTGTAATGCTTATAGGTTTTGTGACTGCAGGATTAATGTCCTTATCACAGGCGATAGGAGTGATTCTCGGCGCTGATATAGGCACAACGATTACAGCGCAAATTGTCGCTTTTAAGGTTACCAAATATGCATTAATTTTGGTTGCCATTGGTTTTGGTATGCTCTTTATGGGGAAGAATGATGGCATAAAACAATATGGTAGCCTAACAATGGGGTTGGGTATGATTTTCTTCGGTATGGGAATCATGAGTGAGGGAATGTATCCATTGCGCACTTACGAACCCTTTATTGGACTAATGCAAAATGTATCTAATCCACTCGTTGGTATCCTGGTGGCTACATTGTTTACATCTTTAGTGCAATCATCGTCAGCAACAATGGGTGTGGTAATTGCTCTCTCACTGCAGGGGCTCATATCTTTGGAAGCTGGTATTGCATTAGCTCTCGGTGCCAACATCGGAACATGTGCTACCGCAGGGCTTGCAGCAATTGGCAAGCCAAGAGAGGCTGTCCGAGTTGCAGTGGCACATGTTATGTTTAAAATCATTGGTGTGTTAATTATTGTTTGGTTCATACCTCAACTGGCTGATTTTGTTAGAGCTATATCTCCAGCAGCTGATGCTGGTTTAACTGGGATAGACAAACTTGCTTCTGAGACCCCACGTCAAATAGCCAACGCGCATACAATATTTAACATTGGTATTGGTATACTGTTTCTTCCATTAGCTACACCGTTTGCAAGATTATGTGAATGGTTAGTTCCTGATAAAACAGTGGAAGAAATATTGGAAGAGCAGGAAGAGCAGGAAAAGGCTGGTATTATAATTGAGCCCAAGTACCTGGATATAAGTTTGTTCTCAACTCCAGTGTTAGCCCTTGAAATGGCGCGAAAAGAAATAGCGCACATGGGCGGTTATGTGCAAAAAATGCTACAAGGTAGCATACCTGCGGTGCTTGAAAAGAACGCAGATGCTGTGAAACAGCAGGTTGAAACCGATGATATCGTTGATATCTTACATGCTAACATTGTTCGCTATTTGGGAGCATTGAGTAAAAACAAGTTGAGTGATGCACAATCGAATGAATTGGTTCGGTTGCTTGAAGCTGTTAATGATTTAGAAAACATAGGTGATATTATTGAAACCGATGTGGCCGATATTATGTCATCGGTAGAGCGTGACGGTATTATCATCAGTGAAAAAACACAAGGCGTTATAAGTCGACTCAATGATATGGTTGTTGGTTCGCTTGAAACTGCATTGAGTGCAGTTGAAATGAATGACGTGAATAAAGCTGCTAATGTGATACAAGCCAAAAACCTCATCAATAAAAAGATATATGATGCAGAACATCATCAAGCGGCCAGATTAGTCGCTGACGCTCCTAATCGTGTAGAAACATACGCTCTTGAGGTTGAATTAATTGAACGCTTAAAGCGCATCTACTACTTCTCAAAGCGTATTGCAAAGACCATCTTGCCTACCGATTTGGAAACCATTAAAAGTTAATGAAAGAAAAAGGAAGTATAAATATTACATGTAACTGGGTTACTCCCTGTAAACCCAGATCACGCATCAGTCGCTCAACTGTACAGCGCGATAACAAAATTTTCTCGCTGTAATTGACGACTAATTTTCCGTGCACCGTAAACCTGCAGGTTGTCTTCCCTGACACGCTGAATCTCTACTTTTAGGTGCCGATCACGGCATGACCGCCTTGACTCTTTATCATACTAAACTGGCTTAACTTAGTGCCATTTTATTGTGTCCCCAGAACTCGATTCAGAATAACCGAGCATTAGAAGCAGCATTTAAACGTGCTGGCATTGAAGATATTTCATCTCGCAATTTAAGAAAGACGTTTGCAACCAGATTATTAAGTCGCGGTGCTGGCATTACTGATGTTCAACATTTATTAGGTCATGCTTCTGTAAAAACTACAGAAAAAGATTATGCTGCTTTGTCAAGAATGAACGATTTAAACAGACAATTGATTTATTGGACCAACCTGAAAAACCAATGTTGAGAGTTGTTAAGTAATCTGTGGCTGGTATCTGCTCGATTGCAGACATAGATTTAAATACCGCTAATAGGAACTATCGACCCAAAGCAGTCAATCAGATTTTGGTTAATTCCGCAACACACAGGGCCAGAAAGAGGTTTCACCAAAAGGCTTCCCTCCAAAAGGAAGTTCCGCATTTTTCACAGTGTCACGAAGCTGAATAAATTGTGCGTAGCCATTTTTGCTGACAGACATACTCCCATTTCTCTGTGATAGATCGTACTCAGGATTTAATTTGTATCTGACCCCAATTTTTTAACAGTTATTATCTTTT
>JAAEMR010000009.1 GCA_024225395.1 Gammaproteobacteria bacterium | reverse complement strand
GCCATCCCTGGCCTCGCAGCATAAGCACAACATCGGCCCATATAAATACAAGAATATCCTGAACCATAGCGGCTGCGGTGCAAATACTGCTCGTTGCCATCCCTGGCCTCGCAGCATAAGCACAACATCGGCCCATATAAATACAAGAATATCCTGAACCATAGCGGCTGCGGTGCAAATACTGCTCGTTGCCATCCCTGGCCTCGCAGCATAAGCACATCCCTGTGCAAAAATAATTCTTGAAAAATTTATAAAACCCAGTATCTTAACCCGTTTTTTTGCGGGAAAAATCATGGGCAACCATTTGATGTCGACCTATAAACCATTGCCTGTTAGCTTTAACAAAGGTGATGGGATATATGTTTGGGACAAAGACGACAATCAATATCTGGACGCATTATGCGGAATTTCAGTCACCAGCCTGGGACATAACCATCCGGCTATCACTCAGGCCATCAATGAACAGGCCAGCCGACTGCTGCACACATCCAACCTTTATCACATAGATAGCCAGGCCAAACTGGCTGATTTACTGTGTGAATTATCCGGTATGGAGCAGGTTTTTTTCAGCAATTCCGGGGCCGAAGCGAATGAAGCCGCTATCAAGCTGGCACGTTTATATGGTCACCAGAACAATATCGACAAACCCGAAATCGTGGTCATGCAGGACAGTTTTCACGGCCGCACAATGGCAACCCTGTCTGCAACCGGCAACCGCAAGGTTCAGGCCGGTTTCGAGCCTCTCGTGTCCGGTTTTACGCGCGCACCCTATAATGATTTAGAAGCGCTAAAAGCCATTGCTGAGAACAACAAAAACGTGGTCGCCGTCCTGGTAGAACCTGTTCAGGGCGAAGGTGGCATCGTTATTCCTGACCCAGGCTACCTGAGCGCTATCCGTGATTTATGCGATACAAATAACTGGTTAATGATGCTGGATGAAATTCAGACCGGCATGGCCAGGAGTGGAAAAATGTTTGCCTTTCAACATGAAGCCATCAAACCGGATGTTCTTACTTTAGCCAAAGCGCTGGGCAACGGAATTCCTGTAGGTGCCTGCCTGGCCAGCGGCAAAGCAAAAAATGTGTTTCAACCCGGCAATCACGGCTCTACTTTTGGTGGCAACCCGTTTGCCTGTCATGTGGCATTTACCGTCACCAGCATTATGTCTGATGAAAAGCTGGCTGAAAACGCCCTGGCTCGTGGTCAGCAGTTAGTCGATGCATTAAAGCAACAACTGGCCGATAACGATGACGTTGTTGATATCCGTAACCTGGGCCTGCTTGTTGGCATCACCATGAAACAGTGCTGTCATGAAGTGGTCACTATTGCACTGCAACATAAACTGTTGATCAATGTGACTGCCGATAATGTTATCCGACTGTTACCACCACTGGTTATCAATCAACAGCAAACCGACAAAATAGCCAATAAACTGGTTAAATCAATTAAACAATTTACCAACAAATAATTATGTCTACAAAACATTTTCTCAGCTTGCTTGATTTTTCAAGCGACGAATTAAGAGCCTTAATGCATCACGCCATTGATGTAAAAACACGTTTAAAATCAGCAGTAGCGCACACCCCATTGACCGGTAAAGTACTGGCGATGATATTTGAAAAATCATCAACGCGTACCCGTGTTTCCTTTGAAAGCGGAATGAGTCAACTGGGTGGTCATGCCATGTTCCTGTCTCCAAGAGATATTCAGCTAGGCAGAGGCGAGCCATTAGAAGACAGCGCCAGAGTCATTTCCAGCATGGTTGACGGCATTATGATAAGAACCTTTGGTCATGATCGGCTGGAGAAATTATCTGCTGCATCTTCGGTACCCGTCATCAATGGCTTAACCGATACCTTGCATCCCTGCCAGTTACTGGCCGACATGCAAACCTGGTTCGAAGTACGTGGTGATATTAAAGGAGCAACGGTGACATGGGTGGGCGATGGAAACAACATGTGTCATTCCTACATCAATGCGGCCAAGCAGTTTGAATTTAACCTGAACATTGCCTGCCCGGAAAATTATCAACCGGATATTGACATTGTTGCCAATGCAAAAGAGTGCGTTACTGTATTTTCAAATACTGCCGAAGCAGCCAAAGACTCGGACCTGATCGTCACAGACGTATGGGCAAGTATGGGGCAGGAAGAAGAACAAAAAGAGCGCAAGAATGCTTTCTCAGCCTTCCAGGTCAATACGGATGTTATGAATCAGGCAGATAACGACGCCCTTTTCATGCATTGCCTGCCTGCACATCGTGGTGAAGAAGTTGCAGCCGATGTCATCGATGGTAAGCAGAGCGTGGTGTGGCAGGAAGCTGAAAACAGGCTGCATGCGCAAAAAGCGCTGTTAGAGTTTCTGATCGCGGGTAAAATCTAGCTTTATATAAAAAAAATCTCACCATTAAGAACACGAAGAATTATTAAAGGTTCAACTTTAGTATCACTACTTTTAGTATTTACTATCAGATTGGATTTAGCTAAAAAATTAATGACCTGACTTTTTCTTCGTGTTTTTCGTGCCTTCGTGGTGCATTCTTCCGGGTTATCAGGTATTTACAATCTCGATCCGATTTCGCCCATTCTTTTTTGCCAGGCGTAAAGCTTCATCGGCACGTGTGATTAAATCTCTGGCAGAAATATTTTGGGTGACGGGTATACAACAAATTCCTACTGACAGGGTTATTAAGGCATTAATTTTCGAACGCTCATGCGGAATAGCCAGATGTCGCAATAACTGACAATTTTTTTCCATCAGTATTCTTGCGCCTTCACAGGAAACTCCCGGTAATACAATCACAAATTCAGCACCATTCATTCTAGCGACTAGCTCGTCATTCTGAACGATTTCTGCTACCAGTAAATTCGCCACAGCAGTGAGCGTTTTATTACCCATATCCTGCCCGTAAAAACTGTTGTATTCATGATAGTAATCGATATTAACCATAATGACGGTTAATGGTAATTTATTACTAATATGCTTTAATCGGTGGGCTTCCAGCCCTACCCGAAATGCTCTGAAATTTGACGCTCCGGTTAATTCATCAGTGGTTGATAATTCATCCAGCTCTTTATTCGATTTAGCTACCACTGTTAACAAACGTTGTAAATCATTCACCAGCATTTCGTTGTCAAAGCGAAGGTGTAATGAATCATTGATCATAATATTCATTCGCCTGACGCCGAAGTAATACGCTATCACCATGAATACATGCATGCAGCCAAGTACAATAGAATCGGTAGTGGACAACCAGAATAAATAGGCGGTAACCGGTAGAATCATTAACACCAGGTAGCCACCAAAAATCACCATCGACGTCGCAAGATAAGCGATAGCTCCAGCACCTAGTCCAAGAAGAGACACATGAATAATATACTGTAAATTGTCACTGATCATTGGCATTGCAAATACAGCACCAATCCCCTGCCACAGAGCGATAACGTACACACCGATAATAAAGCGGTTTTTCCAGTACTCATGCCGAAGATAATCAACAGTTTTTACCTGATCATAATTTTTTTTCAGGCGGTATCTAAAATACTGTATAACCAACAACCCGGCAAACCATATATAACCTCGATATTCCAACCCCTGTAAAGATAATTCTATGGTCACCAGTGATGTAACAACCAGAGCTACTATCAGGGTAAACATCATACCAACCGTAAAACGGTCATACAGGAAGTTGACCAGTTCATGTTGTTTCAGCTGATAAGTACTGATCGTATACTTTTGTTCAAAATTGTTTTTCATAATTCCTTTGGCAGGCGAATGCCGGTTATTCCTTGTTTGACAAGTTTCTTATAGTAAAACAAATTACAGCGGTTAAAACTCATATTATTACCCATATTCGTAAACCAAGGGTGACTTATTATTCTTTTTCCAGCACTCGTTGAAGCGGTTCCCTGAAAACCCCGGATAAATGCTGGATGCATTCTATCAAGGTTCAATATATGATAAATAAATTTAATACTTTAACCAGAATTTGCATGACCAGTCCAGAATACATCCAGTGGTTTAGAAGCGCCGCCCCGTATATAAACGCATTCAGAAAGAGAACATTCGTTTTATTACTGTCAGGTGAAATGGTTAAATCAGAATTATTCACCAACCTGATTCATGATATTGCCTTATGTCATCATCTCGGTATTAAACTCGTTTTAATTCATGGTAGTCGTTGCCAGATAGATGATCAGCTTAAATTGCATAATATCAGTTCTCGATTTCACCATGATATTCGGGTCAGCGAGGCTGAATCCATGTCACTGATTCTTCAGGCCATTAACCAGGTAAAACACACCATTGACGCCAGGCTATCTATGGGACTGCCAAATACGCCCATGTCAGGCTCTGATATTTCGGTGATTAGCGGGAATTTTGTCACTGGCATGCCACAGGGCATCATTGATGGTGTCGATATGCAATACAGCGGTAAGGTCAGATCCATCAATGCCGACGCAATCAATCAGTTGCTCGATAAACACATCGTATTATTGTCTAACATCGGTTACTCCAAAAGCGGTGAAACCTTTAACTTACCCGCCGAGGAACTGGCCACAGAAGTAGCCACTTCGTTGCAGGCAGAAAAGCTCATCTTTTTTAACGATGAATTCATCAAAAACCCTTTAACCGATCAGTTTTCTACCACCGAGTGCGAAGCCTTTCTACAACAGGAAACTGTCTCCAGTCAATTTTCATCATTACTCAAACATGCCATTGCAGCTGCAAAACAACAGGTGAAACGCGTACATATTATTGAAAAATCACTGGATGGGGGTCTATTACAGGAACTATTCACACGAGATGGTGCCGGCATGATGATCACCAATCTATTTTACGAAGGTTTACGCAAAGCCACTATCGATGATATCGGCGGCATTCTTGAGCTGATTCAGCCGCTCGAGTCTTCTGGTATTTTGATTAAACGTTCACGTGAGCAGCTGGAACTTGAAATAAATTTTTTCCACGTTATTGAAAAAGATGGATTGACAATAGGTTGCATTGCCAGCATTCCCGATACCCAGTCAGGCATGGCCGAAGTAGCCTGTGTGGCTGTCCACCCTGATTATAGAAAATCTGGTTTTGGTGATCAGATGCTGGCAGCCATAGAACAGGATGCGAAAAGAAACGGGCTTAACACTTTATTTATATTAACCACTCGTACTTCTCACTGGTTTCTGGAAAAAGGCTTCAGTGAAAGTAATATAGACTTTTTACCCATCGATAAACAGACCAGCTACAATATAGATAGACAATCCAGAATTATGATAAAAAAAATACTATAAAACCATGACCTACGACTTAACTAATTACCTGGTTATCGGGATTTCCTCCAGAGCTTTATTCGATTTAAGCAAGGAAAATGAAATTTATGAGAAGCAGGGACTGGAGGCTTATTGCCGATATCAGCTGGAACATGAGAATGATATTCTTCAGCCCGGTACCGGCTTTGCCCTCATCGAGGCCATGCTTAAAATCAACCAGATTGATAGCGACAACCGGCACATAGAAGTAGTGATAGTTTCACGTAATTCGGCCGACACCAGCTTACGCATATCAAACTCTATTGATTCATACAAACTGGACATCACCCGTGCAGCTTTTACCGGTGGTGAACCGGTGGCCAAATATTTAAATGCCTTTGATGTCGATCTATTTCTTTCTGCCACTGAAGAAGACGTTCAGGCTGCGGTTGAATCACATGTTGCATCCGGATTAATCTACGGTGGGCCCTCTAAAAACCAGGGCCAGGCGCTACAGCAAATTCGTATAGCATTTGATGGTGATGCGGTATTATTTTCAGAAGAGTCAGAAATGATTTACCAGAAACAGGGACTGGATGCATTTATTCAACATGAACAGTTAAATGCCGAGTTACCTTTGCCCGAGGGTCCATTCGCGAAACTATTAAAAACGCTTTCCTATCTGCAGTTTCAACTGGATGGACTTATTGATGGCCCGACCTTAATTAGAACGGCTTTAGTGACGGCAAGGAACAGCCCGGCGCATGAAAGAGTTATTCGAACATTGAGGGCATGGAATGTCAGGGTGGATGAAACTTTTTTTCTGGGTGGGGTTGCCAAGGATCAGGTACTGGCTGCTTTCTCACCTCACATCTTTTTTGATGACCAGCATCGTCATTGTGACGAAGCTTCAAAGGTGGTTCCCACCGCCAGGGTACCTTACCCAAAGAAAGAAACTGCTGAATAATCTCCAACAGTTTCTTTTATTATCATATTTTACAGAATAACGTCACTGCTGATAAATTGCTGAATTGAATACTCAGCAAGGATTTAGCAACAGGACAACACAGAAAATCAATCGTCCCTGTGCTGTTTTTCCAGTCTTTCGTGTTTTTCCTGTGCTTCTACAGTTAAAGTTGCAATGGGTCGGGCTTCGAGCCTGGAAACTCCAATCTCTTCACCGGTATCATCACAATACCCATATGTACCATCAGCAATACGAGCCAGCGCCTTATCAATTTTATTAATCAATTTGCGATAACGATCACGTGTACGTAATTCCAGAGCAGCATCTGTCTCCAGTGTTGCACGGTCATTAATATCAGGCTCCTGCCAGTTTTCTTCCTGTAAATGAGAAATCGTATTATCTGATTCCTGTAATAATTCCGATCGCCAATTGAGTAATTTCAAACGAAAATACTCTAATTGCATGGGTGACATATATTCTTCGTCGGAAGAAGGTGTATACCCTTCCGCTAATTCAATGGTCATCCAGTGTCCTCCTGAGAACCCTTAGGTGAAAAATTTGGGCTGGCAGTATAGGCAGGTTTGACCATGACAACAAGCTGATAATGCTATTTCATTATGAAAAACTTAATCAACCTGCCGAAAAGTAAACAATTACGCTAATTTAAATAACTTTTAGCCTAAAAGCTCCTTCATTTTCTGCCCCAATCTGGAAGGAGAATTTACCGTAGCCACCCCGGCATTCTGCAAAGCAGCGAATTTTTCATCAGCAGTTCCTTTGCCTCCAGCGATAATAGCTCCGGCATGCCCCATGCGTTTACCCGCCGGTGCAGTGACACCTGCAATGTAGGACACAACGGGTTTAGAGAAGTGGTTTTTAATGTATTCAGCCGCCAGCTCTTCAGCATTACCACCAATTTCACCCACCATCACAACACCCTCGGTTTCCGGATCCTGCTCAAAAAGTTCAAGGCAATCGATAAAATTCATGCCCTGAATAGGATCTCCGCCAATGCCAATACAGGTAGTCTGTCCCAGGCCATTTTGCGTCGTCTGATGCACTGCTTCATAAGTCAGCGTTCCTGAACGGGAAATGATACCGACACGACCTTTTTGATGAATAGCTCCCGGCATGATACCAATTTTACATTCTCCAGAAGTGATAATGCCGGGACAGTTAGGACCTATCAGGTAACTGCCTGAATTCTCTAATGCCGCTTTCACCTTTAACATATCCAGAACAGGAATATGTTCAGTGATACACACAATGACTTTGATGCCTGCATCTGCAGCTTCCAGGATGGCATCCGCACAAAATGGAGCCGGCACGTAGATCATGGTTGCTTCAGCACCGGTTTCTCTAGCGGCATCAGCAACCGTATTAAACACGGGTAATTCAAGATGTGTTTGACCTCCTTTACCCGGTGTTACACCCCCGACCATTTTTGTACCATAGGCAATCGCCTGTTCTGAATGAAAACTACCCTGCTTTCCGGTAAAACCCTGGCAGATCACTCGTGTGTCTTTATTAATTAATATACTCATGATTGACCTCCAATTGCTGCAACGGCTTTTTTAGCGCCATCCTCCAGGTCTTCAGCCGAAATAATATCCACATCGCTTTGTGCCAACAGTGCCTTACCCTGATCGACATTCGTACCTTCCAATCGGACAATGACAGGAATAGTCACGCCCACCTCTTTCACTGCACGAATAATGCCGTCAGCAATTAAATCACAACGTACAATTCCACCGAATATATTGACTAAAATAGCTTTCACCTTGTCATCTGACAGTATTAACTTAAAGGCTTCTGCAACTTTTTCTGCAGTCGTCCCGCCCCCCACATCGAGAAAATTCGCAGGATCGCCACCCTGTAACTTGATTTCATCCATGGTGGCCATGGCTAACCCGGCTCCATTCACCATACAACCAATGTTGCCATCCAGCGGCACATAGTTTAAACCATGTTCGTCGGCTTCCAGTTCCCGTGCATCTTCCTGAGTTTTATCACGTAGTTCGACCAGTGCTTTTTGACGGTATAGCGCGTTGTCGTCAATTCCCACTTTTGCATCAAGTGCCATCAACTGTCCCTGCTGGGTGACAATTAAAGGATTGATTTCGATCAGGCTGACATCGTGTCGGGTAAAAATCTGATACAGACTGTTCATGATCATCGCTAACTGTTTTATCTGATCACCGGCCAGGCCCAGACCAAAAGCAATTTGTCGAGTCTGATAACCCTGTAACCCGACAATAGGGTCAATCTGAACCTTAAGAATTTTCTCAGGTTGAGTGGCGGCAACCTCTTCAATATCCATACCGCCTTCTGTCGATGCCATGAAGACTATTCGTCTGCTGCTACGATCAATCAATGCACCAAGGTAAATTTCCCGATCTATGTCAGACAGGGATTCGACCAGAACCCGGCTTATCGGTAGACCTTCGCTATCGGTTTGATGGGTCACCAGTTTTTTCCCCAGAAAATCAGCAGCAACCTGCTGTAGCTCGCTTTCACTACGAACGATTTTCACGCCACCGGCTTTCCCCCTGCCTCCGGCATGCACCTGGGCTTTAATAATCCAGCTATCCCCGCCTAATTGTTTTGCAATGGCCACGGCCTGCTCAGAGTCAAAAGCAGCATCCCCGTCAGGCACAGGAATTTTAAACTGACGGAATAATTGTTTGGATTGATGTTCATGTAAATTCATAATAGTTCCAGCTTTATTGTTCAAACAGATTTTCGGGTTGCGACATCCTGCCAAGGATTTATTGTTATAACAGAAAAATAATCATAGACTAGTCAACATAACTTCAACAACAAATACTTTATTATTCTGACGATATGATTTTTCGCTTATTACTACTATTTTTGATTATCTGGTTTCTATTCTGGATTATTAAAAAACAGTTTATTGAAAATGATACAACCGACTCTGAAACTAAACCCGAAGAAGTTGAAGACATGGTAGCCTGCAGTTATTGCGGGACTCACGTACCTAAATCTCTGGGTGTTCAGTCGAATGACAAATTTTATTGCAAACAGCAACACGCCGAACTTGATAATTCCAATAACAATGATCAGAAATGAGTAACCGGGTTCGATTTTAAAAAGATGGCAAGTGATGCTCATACCAAGTTCGGTTTTAAGCCCCGTTCCAGTAACTGGACTTCTCTACGTTTAATAAATATCTTCCGAGTGGGTCTGACCGCTATCTTTTTTATCCAGAGTTTTCTCCCTGACTCCCCGCTTCTCAATATCCATGATCTCAGCCTGTATGCCTGGACCAGCTTTGTCTATTTATTACTCTCATTAGTGTTAATGCTGGCATCCTGGATTGACCGCAGAAATTTTCAGCGCCAGATATCCGTACAAATTTATATCGATATTCTCGCCATTATCTTATTGATGCACAGTTGCGGAGGGATTGGCAGCGGTCTGGGTACACTGTTAATCATTGCCATCGCTGTAACCGGGCTTCTTGGTGAAAATTCCCTCGCAACCATTTTTGCCTCTTTAGCATCCATAGGGTTAATTGGAGAACACCTTTACATCACCAATTTCATCTTCAGCACAGCAAGTTCCACCCAGGTGGGATTGTTGGGAGTGGCTTTATTTGCAACAGCCCTGGTGACTCAATCATTAACCAGAAGCATTCGCTCCAGTGAAGCCTTAATTCAACAGCAAAAAATAGATGTAGCCAATCTGTCTGCGTTAAACTCTGAAATTCTGCAAAACATGCAGTCAGGTGTTCTAGCTCTGGATAGTAATGATCAGGTCAGGCATATCAATGACACTGCCAGAAACATCCTTCCAGCACGATTTTCAGGCTACTACAAAGGTATTAAGGTTCCATTTGACCTTCAAACTATCTTACCCAATATCTTTAATGCCTTACTGGACTGGCGGGATTCACCGGCCCTGGCCACCAGCTTGCTAACTTACGAAAAAGGCAATAATGACATACAAATCAGTTTCCATGAGCTGCAATCTGCATCTCATCAGGGAACACTGATTTTTATGGATGATGTTTCTAAACTTAAACATAAAATGCAACAGTCAAAACTGGCATCACTGGGCAAACTGACCGCCAATATTGCACATGAAATCAGAAATCCATTAGGCGCAATTTCTCACGCAGCTCAATTACTGGCAGAGAATACAAAGCTACCCGAAACCGATCAGCGTCTTACTGAAATCATTCAGCAGCATTCAAGTCGTATTAATGAAATCATTGAAGATATCATGCAGATATCCAGGGGAAGAGTCGCCAGCAAAGACAACATTGAATTAAAAAACTGGATCAATAACTTTATCGAAGGTTATTGCCTCAGTGGAGAAACAAGCAAAGATTGCTTTGAACTGGAAATTCAAGTTGATGACCCTCAAATGGAATTTGATAGCGGCCACTTAAACAGAATACTCACAAATCTCTGCAGTAATGCTAAAATCCATGGTAGTGCAGAGCTACCGGTGACTATTAAAATTTATAAAAAAGAACCAGATGCTATGTGCATCGAAGTTGCTGATCAGGGACAGGGCATATCGAGTGATGAACTCGACAAAATATTTGAACCTTTTTACACTACCGGCCATAAAGGTACCGGCCTTGGATTATATATTGTGGGTCAGTTATGTGAGTTAAACGATAGCAAGATTTCAGTAGAAACTAATGAATATGGTGGCACCAGCTTTATCGTGTGCAAGTAATGCAACCAATAACGAGTTTCAATATTCAAACACTAAAAAATTCGCCACCAAGGAAAACAAATAATATTAAAGATAATGGCTCTGTATAAAAACCAGGTAATAAAAGAAAACCATCATTGCTGCATGTTTTTAGCAGGAATACACCCTGGAAGACCGCCCAAACCTTAAAGTAACTATAAAAAAAACAGATTCCGGCTAAAAACTATCGGAATGAAGGGTTCTGAGGTACTTACTGCTAACAGGATTTTTCTACATGGGCAAATTGAAGGTAACCAGGTAAGTAACTCATTGTCATGTTTTACCTTCGTGTACATCGTGTCTTGGTGGTGAGAATTTTTTGATTTTGCTTTAATTGAACAAATAGACAGCTAAAAAATGAACTATGAGTAAACAATCAGTTTTAGTAATAGATGATGAACCCGATATTCGCGAATTACTGGAAATCACATTAATTCGAATGGGTCTTGATGTTGTTTGTGCGGAAGATTACACATCAGCCACAAAATTACTACAGACCCAGACATTCGACTTTTGCTTAACCGACATGAAGCTGCCTGATGGTGATGGCATTTCTCTGGTAGAATATATCCAGCACAATTTTGCCAATTTGCCAGTTGCCGTCATTACCGCACATGGCAATATGGAACTGGCGATCAAAGCCATGAAAGCCGGCGCTTATGATTTTGTATCAAAACCCGTTTCACTGGATAAATTACGCAGCCTGATTGAAAACGGTATTCAAACTTCCGGCTCCATACCTGTCCCGGAATCAGACTCCAGATACCAGATCATCGGTCAGTCAAAGAAAATTATTGAGCTGACTAAAACCATTAAAAAGTTTGCCCGCAGTCAGGCACCGGTATTTATCAATGGTCAGTCGGGAACCGGTAAAGAACTGGTAGCCCGTCAAATACATGCCCAGGGCGCAAGATCAAAAGCACCCTTTATAGCTGTCAACTGTGGTGCCATTCCCGGTGAATTAATGGAAAGTGAGTTTTTTGGTCACGTCAAAGGAAGCTTTACCGGGGCAATTCAGGATAACCCCGGTCTATTTCGTGCCACGCAGGGCGGCACTTTGTTCCTCGATGAAATTGCTGACCTGCCTTTAGCCATGCAGGTGAAATTATTGCGTGTGCTACAGGAAAAAAATATCCGCCCTGTAGGCTCTCAGGCTGAAGAAAGCATCGATGTTCGCATCATCAGTGCTTCTCATAAAAATCTCTCCGACCTCGTGAAGGAAGGACTGTTCCGACAGGATTTATACTATCGCATCAATGTCATTATGATTTCAGTACCTGCATTGAATGAGAGAGTGGAAGATATCGAGTTACTGGCTATTCATATCTTGCAAAAGCTATCCGAGGAGAATGCTACCAGTTACTCATTAGATCCATCGGCTTTATTAGCACTAACAACTTATTCCTTCCCGGGTAATGTCAGAGAGCTGGAGAACATTCTGGAACGAGCCAGCGCCTTAAGTGACAATAACACTATTAAAGCACAGGATTTACACTTACCTGAACAGGAAGCTTCACCAACTGATGCAGTCAGCCTGCTGGATAAGACGATAGAGCTGGAAACCGAAGAGCTAGAAAAAGCACTAAACAGCAACAAATGGAATCGGTCTGCAGCCGCCAGGCAACTGGGAATTACCCTCAGGCAGTTAAGATACCGCTGCCAGAAGCTGGGTTTGACTAAATAACTTTATCAGTTATTAGTTATTCGTCGAAAAACTACTTGACACTTAAAAACCAGATCGGTAAAAATTTTTGCCAACTGCCAACTGCCAACTGCCAACTGCCAACTGCCACCTTTGCTAAAAATGTCAATAATGTCAATAATGTCAAAACTTGACAAAATTGTTAAACAAAGCTCTTTTTTTGTTAAACCCCGAATAATAACAAATTCCCTATAAACATCTAAGCTGTTGATTTAAATAATAATTTAAAGATTTTTCAATAGTTGGCACAAGACCTGCAGACATTAACCCATGAATCGGCTGATCCGCTTCAATCAAGCTCCGGCTTTCTGAATTTTTAATAGAGGAAATTATTATGATGAACATCAAAGTTAACAAGCAACAATCTGGTTTCACACTGATCGAATTAATGATCGTTGTAGCAATCATCGGTATTCTGGCTGCAGTAGCACTGCCTGCTTATCAGGATTACACTATCCGTTCTAAAGTTTCTGAAGGTCTGGGACTTGCCGGTGCTGCTAAAACAGCTGTTGCAGAAACTAATGCTTCTACAGGTTCACTACCTGGTTCAAATGCTGGTGCTGGTCTTGCTGCTTCAACTGCCATCACGGGTAACGCTGTAACGTCTGTTGGTGTAGGCGCAAATGGTGTAATTACTATTACATACAACGCTACTTTAGGTGGTAACCCATCTTTCAACGGTGAAACAGTTCTGTTAACTCCTACAGTTGGTCAGGGTTCTGTGACCTGGGCATGCTCAACTCCAACAGGTGCTACAGTTTTCAAATATGTACCATCTAACTGTCGTAACTAAGCTAGCAATAGCTTAATTAGAAAAAAGGCCGGGAAACCGGCCTTTTTTTATGCCTGCTTTAAATACTAAAGACATTCACAGCACTTCCAACCTACCTTTAAGGCTTCACTGTTTCTATTCTACTAACCCATACTTTTGCAACCACTCTAAACGAACCTGTGGAATATCAATAAGTGCAGCAAAGTAATGTCCCTTTAATTCATCATGAAAGCTCCGGGGTGCATTTATTATAAGATTTGAAATTTCTTCATAGGTCGCTTCTCTATCGGGATTACCCGCTAATATCCGGCTATAGTTAGTCAATATTGCATAACCATCGGTCTGCATTAACACGAATGGTAACCAGACTTCGTCCAGCGGAGCATCACCACCTTCAGACAATACATCCATAAATAGCTCTCCGGCCTGCTGATGTTTATTTTGCAACAGCAACAGGTCATACTCACGGTTAAACCTTTGTGCCCGCTCAGCTTCAGATTCATTGACCAGCCAGTAACTGAAACCTGCACACAACAATAGTGAACTTGATAAAATAATGGTACCGGCTAACAGGCTTTTGTTGTCACTCATTACTACTGACCTTGTTTTGAAATCAATTGCTGACTGGAAATATGACTTACAGAATCAGTACCGACACTAATATCAGCCTCAGAAATACCATGAAGTAACTGACCTCTAACTTCACCACCTGAACCATAACGGGCATTTTTACGATACAGCGCAATAGCTGACCCTTCGATATCATTAAACTGTAAGTTATCCAGGTAAGCCTTAGACTCATCTTTTACCGCTATTCCTGTCTGGCACTGAATGAGTTTACTGTCTTTAATTTTGACATCGCTACTTTCTCCAATCGAAAAGCACTTATCACCAGCGCCTGATACAGATAAGTTTGATAATTCGACATTCGAAGACATTAAATCAACAGCATCATTACCAATATTAATAAATTGAGAGTTGGCTACCGTCACATCGACAATATCCATATCCAGTGCATCGAAGGCTGTATTTTCAAACACACAATGATTAATTGAGCCATTACTGTAAGCAACATGCAAAGCGTCATCCCCGATGGTATTATTTTTTATCCGGCAATGATCAACTGTAAATTCATTAACATCATGGATATTTAACTGCCCGGGATAATTTATAAAACCCTGTGTTGAGACTGACCCACCAGAAACTTCAATATGCGTTAAAGAACTACTCGAAGCTGATGCCCCCTGAATAATGATACTCCCCCAGGACTCTCCTTTGTCTTTCTGTATAAAACGTATTGGCTGTTCACTATTTCCATTGGCCGTCACCTTGCCATAAAACACCAGTGAACGGCCTTTCGCCAGTTTAAAAGTCGTACCGGGTAAAATGCTAACTTGCTGGTTTTCTCTGTAAACACGATCCTGCAGAATATTGATTTCACCTGACAGCACAATGTGTTCATCTAATTTTTGTTGTGCGTTAATAAATGCCCAGGGATGAACCGATCTTGTTTCGGTATTAGCTGGCAACGTTGACAGTTGATTTACCAGGTGAACTCTTCCCGTTATTGAATTAATGGCCTGAAGGTTTTGCTGCTTATTTAAATCATTCAGGTCAACTCCTTTGATCAGAAAACGATAATGCAGCGCAGATACCTCCAGACGGTCTTTACCATAAGTAAGCGTCGACCATTCATCCGCTTTTCCTATAGCATTACCCGGTTTTATAGTTTTTCCGGGAAACAGTCTCTGCAGGTTATTCAACGTCACTGATGACAGCTCAAGCCCCTGGTAAACGCGCTTTATTTCTACCCGGGATTGTAAATGTTGAGGAATTAGAGACCACGGGTTGACATCAACTGGACTATCACCCGACACCGCTATATTCAATTCAACCCGTTTACTGCCTGTTGATTCAAGCTTAAAAGCAGCGACACTATTTTCCAGAATATCTTTAACAGCTTTGTGCCTGGCCTGATAAGTTAATTTTAACACCTCTATAGCATCATCAAACTCACTCAAACTAAAAGGAACGACCTTATCTTTGGAGAATAACTTAATATATTTATCGGGTTGCTGCCGGTATGGATCAGCCTTTAACTCAGGTATCAAAACATCACTTTTTTCAATAATATTTTGCATCATATCGTCCACTGAGAATTTTTTCCAAAGCTCATAAAGTACCTGGTTTTTTTCAAAATCCAGTACAGGATTTAATTTAACCTGCTTCAGTAACGGGTAATCGGGCACCGGAACATTCATTGACCAATACCTGACATCCCACTCTACGGGTTCTACTTTACCTTTATAGGGATCGAAATAAATTTTATGGTTATGATAAAGGTCATGGTGATAAGCCCCCAGTAAACTATCAACCCCCCAGAATAAGTTAAATTTTTCCTTATCAAAATAAACTTCATAATCCTGCATAAATTGCACAGCGTCCGGGTTATTTATAATCTCTACAAATTTTTTAATATCCCCTCTATGCTGTTTCATCTCTGCATTACGAGAGGTATTTTTTTTCCATAAACGATGATCTTTCCACATCAGTGAAACATTATCTTCTTTTCCCGGAAATACTCGCTCACGCATCTCGGTCGCATTAGCCGCAGCAAATGGACTGGGTGTATAAACAGTATCTCCCGAATATATACTGCCCGGCATGCGCCTGTTTTTACGTAAAAATGATTCATCTATCCTGCTCAGAAAAAAATGAATACCGTTAGTTTCATCATTAATAAAAAGACGTACTGGAAAAAAGTCAGGAGTCAACAAACCCACAGATTTCGCCATCTCGTAACTTATCCAGTCGGGGATGGTGTAGATCGTTGACGGGTTAACCAGGTTAAACTGCCTCTCTCCCAGATAAGTAGTGAAAGCCGGCAACTTCACCCTGAGTGATTTTTTTTTGTATAACCAGTGAAGAGGCAAGCCACCACGAAATCTATACTCTATAGGGCTGGTCATTCCTTCAGGGTCAACTCTTATATGACCTTCTCTAAATTGTGTTTTACCACTGGAGGGGAGATTCGACTCCAGAGAATCAAGACTTTTTTCATTGGTAAAAATATGAAATGACGTCAGTTCTGTTTCAGCAGGCAATTCACTGACGGTTAACTGCTGCACAAGCCGTTTCACATAATCTTTGGTAAAAAAATGCAGGTTCTTTAAATCTATCGACAAATCGACTTCATAAGATTTTTTATATTCCAGCATTCCTTTCAAACCACCAAAAAGAATATTACCCATCCCTGCAAAAATCAGCATACTAAGCAGGTACAACCACCACGGAGATTTTATAATCTGGTTATTTTTCATCACGCTTTTCGACTTTATTCACCACTACATGCCTGTAATGCTGACCTTTTGTATAGCGACCTATAAACAGGGTCATAAAAAGAAAGCCCACCAGAATCAGTATGACTATCTGACCTAATGAAAATAAAGCAGGGTATTTTTCAAAAAAAGATTTGAGCGGGAAAAGTGATTCCGCCAGGAAGTGATAGCTTTTATATCCAAACTGATAATAAACAGGAATATGGGGGAAGCTGTTGATAAACTCAGCATAAGTATTACAAAAATATTGATTAAGGTATTTACTTTCTGACGGGCTTAACTGACTGCTGAGATCCGAATAAAGTTGAAATTTGAACAGGGAATATGTTTTTGATAATCCAAAATTAGAAACATAAAATTTATCCCAGGTAATTTCTCCATAGCCTTCACCATAATGGCTATAAAGCTGAACCACTTCTTCATGCTCGACCTGAAGTTTCTTTTCTATATCGACGACAGGATCATTTATAAAAACCTTTAGTTTTTCAATCAACAAAGGACGTTGATTCCTTTTAACCCGGCCAAATAATTCATGTTTATCCAGGGCCGTTACTTTTTTATTATAATTTTTTACTTCAAAAATATCATTTTTAAGTCGACCGGGAATACGATTGTTAAGGTCTACATGTTCCCTCTCTAATCTATACACGGGTAAGTTGGTATGTAAATTAAGTATCAACTCCTGATCATTCTTTAATAACGTAGAATGTGTGTCATCAAAATAGGTTTCTACCCTGTCTTTACTACCCACTGTAACGGCAAATAGCTCGTCATTCTCGCTAGAAAGCTGAGCTGGAATTTGCTGAAAAAAAGCTGATACGCTGGCAATATCTTCTACTTCAATTAAAAAGTAACTGTCTAAAAAAACGCCGTTGCTGCATTGCTGCGTACCCTCTTGCGACCAGACATAAGCGCTAAACAGCAGCAACAGAAAAGCACCAAAATACTTCTGTTGCTGTTTCAACATGAGTAACAATTTCAACATCTATCAGACTGAAGATAGATCCTGATCATAGGCAATCATGGTAATACGGTTCACGCCATCACTATCCTGAAGTTTATTCATGAACTCAGTGTTGTCATCTTTAATTTTTATCTCGAGAGTAATCTCAGTACCCATATCTGAAACAGATTTAGATTTTATTGAAAACTTACTGACCTGTTGCTGAATTTCTTCTAATATTTTTTTCTCAGTTTCAGTATTTGTAAGCTGCAAAACCATTAAAAAAGTATCTGCAGAGCCTTTACCCGAACGAGTTAACATCAGCAGGAATATAGCAATCATGACTGAACCCACGATAGAAATATTATAATAACCCACTCCATTTGCGATACCGCAGGAAATAGCCCAGAACAGGAAAATCAAATCCATACTATCTTTAACCGGAGTACGAAAACGGACTATGGATAATGCACCCACCATGCCCAGAGAAAGAATTAAATTCCCGCTGATCGTCATAATCACTAAGGCCGTAACAATACTGGCTAACACCAGGGAGATATTAAAACTGCGCTGATACAAAACTCCCTGAAAGGTTTTTTTATACATGTAAAAAATAAACATACCGGTCAAGAATGACATTGATACATTGATGATGATATTCAGCGTTGTTATCCGGTCCGTACCACCCATGGACATTGCTATAAAACTCTTTTGCAGCACATCTGCAAATGTAACTTGATCCATGGTTAGTTATCCTCCCATTTCTGGACTTTATGAAATCGTCTCGCGAGCGTGTATTTACTAATAGCCATTCTTTCGGTATTTACTCCTGATAATACCCTTTTAATATAACCGGGTAGAAAGTCATCATATTTCACTTCTAAAACCTGCTTTCCTTCCAGAATGACTGGCATGGTATCTTTAACACTGGAAAAAAGGTCCAGGTGGTTAATATTTGAACTGAGTTTTTTATCAAATGTAATCCTAATATTGGAGAAAGGTAAAACCAGTGCTACTCGTTGATATTCAACAATTACTTTCGGTTTGTAATTTCTGGACATGAAAGTAGCGTAAATAGTATTTAACACCGGGTTTTCATGTTGAAGCAATAATGCATAATCTCCAGCACAGATATCTTCCGCCTCATTTCTACTTAATGTCACAGAGTCTTTTCTGACTAATTGCCCGTTTTTATGCTTGATTTCAAACTTAACGGTATCCTGTCCGGTATCACCGTAAGTACGTAGTCTAATTTTTTTCCTGTGCAAAAAACCGGATTGTTTCTGATACAGACATTCATCATCGATGGAATCAAAATAAAGACTTCGAACTCTGTAACCAACGCGTTCTTCACAGTGCTGATCCAGGTGCATTAACTGAGTCAATTGATACTGTAAACTCTCAGTCTGTGTATCGTTTAGATAATATTTTAATTCATGACGCTTAAAATGCATTATTTTATAAAGTTCAGGTAATGTAGTATTCTTTTTATAGCTTACAGTTTAATTATCCAAAATAATATTTACATCTTTATTTTGGATCATGCTGCTGTTGAGTTGCTACAGGGTGACATTTTGATATCAAATCATTATCCGAAACTTTTTCCACAAAATCTAAAAACTATAATATACTCAACACTATAGTGAGAATTCCTGATAATAAAAATCAACTTTATTGACTATGTCAGCAGCCAAAACTACAGCCTTAACCGGACTACCCCGTAAACTTGTTCAAGACAAGGCTATAACGGAAAAAACAGCGCATGAAGCGCTAATGAAAGCTATCGAGGAAAAAATCACCTTCAACCATTATTTAATCAGCAATCATATCGTCTCTGCCGCCGTCATAGCGATGGCTTCCTCAGAGGAGTTTGGTCTGCCAGTATTTGACCTCAGCTCCATGGACCCCGAGCACGCCGAAATTACTCTGGTCAACGAAAAACTCATATCAAAACATCACGCCGTTCCTCTTTATAAGCGAGGAAACCGCCTGTTCGTTGCCATATCAAACCCGACAAACATGCAGGCTCTTGATGAATTCAAGTTTAATACCGGCATGTCGACGGAAGCCGTACTGGTACAGGAAGACCAACTGGATGAACTCATTCAAAAGGCCATCACTGCCATGGACGATGATATGGATGACATGTTGCTGGATGATGACCTTGAAAACCTGGATATTGAAGGAGGCGAAGAAGAGGATGACAGCAATGCTCCAACCCAAAATGAAGCCAACGATGCTCCAGTAGTAAAATACGTTAATAAAATTCTGGTTGATGCCATCAATAAAGGAGCCTCCGATATTCATTTTGAACCTTATGAAAAGCGCTATCGAATTCGCTATCGTGTAGACGGAATTCTCGCAGAAGTCGCTTCTCCACCTATCAATATCGCCGCAAAACTTACCGCGCGGGTAAAAGTTATGTCCAGAATGGACATAGCTGAACGACGCGTACCTCAGGATGGACGCATCAAGTTAAAATTATCTAAAAAGCGTTCGATCGATTTTCGGGTAAACTCCTGCCCTACTCTTTTTGGTGAAAAGATTGTGCTACGTATTCTGGACGCCTCCAGTGCAAAACTCGGTATTGATGCATTAGGTTACGAGCCTGAACAAAAAGAAAAATATATGGATGCGCTCGCTAACCCCTATGGCATGATCCTGGTAACCGGGCCGACGGGTAGTGGTAAAACAGTTTCACTTTATACCGGTTTAAATATTTTAAATGTCCCGGAAACCAATATTTCAACCGCGGAAGATCCGGTAGAAATTAATCTTGAGGGTATTAACCAGGTTAACGTGAACGCAAAGGTCGGTTTAACCTTTGCAGAAGCCCTACGTGCTTTTTTACGTCAGGATCCTGATATCGTTATGGTGGGTGAGATTCGTGACCTTGAAACTGCAGAAATAGCAATTAAAGCAGCCCAGACCGGACACCTGGTTCTGTCTACCCTGCATACCAATGATGCCCCGCAAACATTAACACGTTTGATGAACATGGGTGTTCCCCCTTTTAATATAGCCACTGCAGTTTCACTAATCATCGCTCAGCGTCTGGGCAGAAGATTATGTAAAAAATGTAAAGCAGTTGATGCTATTCCTGCAGAAGTTATGCTCGAGGAAGGTTTCACCCAGGAAGACCTGGATGAAGGTTTTACTTTATACAAACCGGTTGGATGTAGCCAGTGTTCAGATGGTTATAAAGGACGTGTTGGTATTTACCAGGTAATGACGATTTCTGAAGAAATGACACGATTAATAATGACCGGGGCGAACTCAATAGACCTTGCCGATCAGGCTAATAAAGAAGGTATTGATGACCTACGCCGCTCAGCCCTGAAAAAAATCAAACAGGGCATTATTGGATTAGAAGAAGCTAACCGGATCACCAAGGATTAACGATTTTGGAATTAAAATCACATGGCTAAAAAACCAGCAGAAAAAATTGAATTTACCTACGAGGGTACAGATAGAAAAGGCAATAGAGTTAAAGGTGAAATTTACGCTCTTAACGATACACTTGCCAAGGGAGCCATACGAAAACAGGGCATAAACCCTCTTAGAATCAAGAAGAAGCCTCAGCCTCTTTTTGGCGGCCAGACTAAAATAAAACCTGTCGACATCGCTATTTTTAGCCGTCAAATGGCCACCATGATGAAATCAGGTGTACCCCTGGTACAGTCTTTCGACATAATCGGTACCGGCCATGAAAATAAGGGTATGCAAAAAATGATACTTGCCATCAAGGCAGATGTAGAAGGTGGTTCAACGTTTTCCGATGCTCTAAAAAAATTCCCCCTATATTTCGACAATTTATTTGTCAACCTGATTGCTGCTGGCGAACACTCCGGTGCATTAGAAACAATGCTTGATAAACTGGCCACCTATAAAGAAAAAACTGAAGCACTAAAAGCTAAAGTTAAAAAAGCCATGACCTACCCGATTTCAGTTCTGGTTATCGCCTTTGTGGTCACGGCTGTTTTGCTCATTTTTGTGGTACCCCAGTTCCAGGAAGTTTTTTCAAACTTTGGCGCAGAATTACCGGCCCCTACCCTGTTTGTTATTGCACTATCCGAAGCCATGCAGGCTTACTGGTGGATGTTTGTGATAGGCATTGGTGCTTTAGCCTTTACATACAAACACATGCATGCCAAGTCAGCTCACTTTCGCAAACAGGTAGATAGAATCACCCTGAAAGTTCCTATCGTCGGAGAAATAGCAACCAAATCGGCTATTGCCCGATTCGCAAGAACACTTGAAACCATGTCAGTGGCTGGCGTTCCGTTAGTGGAAGCTATGGACTCTGTTGCAGGCGCAACGGGTAATATAATTTATCAGGAAGCCAGCATGGATATACAAAAGGAAATTTCTGGAGGTACTCAGCTTCAAACAGCAATGAAAACATCCGGACTTTTCCCTAGCATGGTTATTCAAATGGTATCCATTGGTGAAGAAGCGGGTTCTCTGGATGCCATGTTAAGCAAAGTCGCCGATTTTTATGAAGCGGAAGTTGATAACATGGTCGATAACCTGACCACATTAATGGAGCCGATCATCATGGCCGTTTTAGGTGTTCTGGTTGGTGGACTGATTGTTGCCATGTACTTACCTATCTTCCAGCTTGGTGCCGTCGTTTAACTATTTACCGTGCTTTCTCAAACAATATCTTTTTTCGAACAGACTCCCTGGGCGTTCTACAGCTATATCACTGTTGTGGGTTTACTGGTCGGTAGCTTTCTGAATGTAGTGATTTATCGACTACCCATCATGATGCAACGTGAGTGGCGTAGCGAATGTCTTGAATTTTTAAAGCAACCAGCCGATGAGGAACAGCAAAATTTAAACCTGATGTTTCCTCGTTCGCGTTGTGGAAACTGCGGCCACCAGATAACAGCATTAGAAAATATACCCATACTCAGCTACCTGTTTTTAAAAGGAAAATGTTCTTCCTGCCAGACCCACATTTCAATTCAGTACCCTCTGGTTGAATTGTTTACAGGCCTGGTTTCAATTACAGTAGCCTTGCATTTTGGCGTAACGCTGCAAACTCTTTTTGCATTGATCTTAAGCTGGACTTTAATAGCTGCCAGCGGCATTGATATAAGCCACAAATTATTACCGGATAATTTGACCCTGCCTTTACTCTGGCTAGGCATTTTACTGAGTTTTTTCAATATTTTTATCGACCTGGAATCCAGTGTCATCGGTGCAATGGCCGGGTACATGAGTCTCTGGTCTGTTTATATTGTTTTTAAAATCATCACGGGTAAGGAAGGCATGGGTCATGGTGATTTCAAATTACTCGCCATGCTTGGCGCCTGGATGGGCTGGAAATTACTCTTTGTGATCATCCTGACTTCATCACTGGTTGGCGCAACCGTTGGTATCTCCATGATCTTGCTGAAAAAGACTTCTCGCGGCACACAAATTCCATTTGGCCCTTACCTGGCAGCGGCTGGCTGGATCAGCCTGCTCTACGGAGAGCAACTTAATCGTTTCTACTACTCATTTCTATAAATGTTTCGTGTAGGTCTTACTGGAGGTATAGCTTCAGGTAAATCGACAATCAGCCAGCTTTTTTATAAGCTGGGAATCCCTGTTATCGATACAGACATAATCAGCCACCAGTTAATGCAGATTGGACAGGCCGCTTATGAGCAAACCGTGTTGCACTTTGGTCAAAAAATTCTGTCCCGGGATGGCAATATAAACCGCGCAAAATTACGCCAGATCATCTTCAGTCAACCGCAACAAAAACTTTGGCTGGAAAAAATGATTCACCCCCAAATACTAACAACAACTGAAAACAGGATCGCTAGTCTTTCCGCTGGTGATTATGTATTAGTCGTTGTTCCATTAATGTTCGAAACTGGATTCAATAAACTTGTTAACCATGTTATTGCTATCGATTGCCCTATAGAAACCCAACAAAAACGATTAATCCAGAGAGATAAAATTGACTCGAAGCTAGCCCGGGAAATGATCAGCTCTCAACTTGATAACCAGTCACGTTTAGAGCTAGCCGACAGTATTATTGTTAATCAGGACAATAACAACCGCGAGATGGATGTATTAAAGCTTCATAAAAAAATATTAAACCTGCAGCAAGAGCAACCATAGTTTTTATCTTTTTTTGAGATATCTGGGTGTTTTTATAATTGATCAGTTATAATTCGCTGAATTGAATATATTTGCCCACAAATGACAAATAACACCTTCATCTTTGAACAGCCCCTCAATGAGAGAATTCGAGTATTTCTACGCATAGAAGCATTGATAGTTCGCCTGAATTTTTTTAAACAACAGGATAATGATCATTCAAGCTATCATGCGGCATTGACTGTCTTAGAGCTAACCGCTTTAGTAGAACGTGGTGATATCAAGCAGGAAACCATCAAGGAACTGGAACGCCAGCATAAAGTTTTAAATGCCCTGATTACGCATCAAAGTGTTGATAAATCCCGCCTTGAATTAACCTTAAGTAAAATAAAACATGCCCTGACCAATATGCATGCGATGGATGGAAGATTTGGCGAGCACCTGAAAAAAATTGACTTCCTGTTAACCATTAAGCAACGGGCCGGCATACCCGGTGGCAGTTGTGACTTTGATATTCCCCAGTTACGTTTCTGGTTAAATCATAGTTATAAAATCAGGGTAGATGACATCGACCGCTGGTCACAACCTTACTACCAGCTTTATGAAGTGATTGACCTGATTTTAAATCTTATCCGCGACAGTGCATTTGCAGAAAATGTAACCGCTAAAAATGGTTTCTTTCAAAACTCGCTGGATACTTCGCTCGCCAACCAGATGTTGCGTATTGAACTTGAATGCAATAATAACTTCTTCCCTGAAATCAGTGCAGGAAAACATCGTTACAGCATCCGCTTTTTGCAACCCCAGGAACAGACTGATCTCCCCCCTGTACAATTAAAGCAGGACATAAATTTCAAATTATTTCTATGCGCTTTGTAGTAAACCTCTATCCGTCACCAGAAATCTGAAGTACCAGCCACACCAATCGCTCCCTGATACCTGGCAACGGTTAAATCTTTACGCTGAACACCTTCAAAAGCAAACACGGGTATCCTGAACTGTTGAGTGACTTTGTTAAACTGAAACCATCCCTGATCAACACTACCCCGGCTTTTTGATATCCCTTTAAAAACAGATAACAAAGCAAAATCGCAATTAAATTTCTGTGCCATCTCAAGTTCTGTTTTATTATGGCAGGTAGCCGACAAAATAATCGATTCATCCATGGCATTGCTGTGAAATGAACTGAGTAACGCTGAATCAATATGCCATCTTTTAAACGATACAAATAACACTGAGTTCAGAGCATTCCATTCGGGGCGACTAATTATCAACTCCGCATTATTGAGTGCACATATTTGTTTCAACTTTATGGCTAAATCCAGATAGCAATTATCGTCTAATAAATGAGAACGAAACAGCACCCGTCGATAACGATGTTTACGCATTAAACCGGTAAAGTGCAGCAGCATTGAAGCTGCTTCTAGTTCAGTAAATTCGGGGGTTATTAGTAATGTAGACGGCAGTGATAAAGCTTTCAGGACTGGCAGATCAGCTTCAGGAAATGGGTACTGAGAAAAATCTTGCTGCATTAGCCATGTTGATCTCTGACCTTCACGACCATGGGCATAGCCGCTAAAATTTTTAACTTCCCACACATCAAGATAGATAGCTTTATCTTCATAAAGATGGGTAAGTGAATAAAATGGCAGTGCAGAATGCACCTGTATACCCGTTTCTTCCTTTAACTCTCTTTGTAAAGCATGAAAACGACTTTCACCGGTTTCCACTTTACCGCCGGGAAATTCCCACAAATTTTCCAGGTGCTGACCTTTCTGGCGCCGGGTAAAAAAAAACCTGGATGAGTTTTTAGGGTGCCGAATTAGGCCGGCAACAACATGAATGGGCGTTGCAGCTTTAACTTCTGTATTCCGCATTTATCTTAACGTAATCGTAGCTTAAATCTGTTGTCCAGATGGTCGCAGAGTGTTTACCCAAATTAAGATTTACGTGAATAACAATATCCTGCTGTTGCATAACAGCATGACCTTTTTGCTCTGTGTATTCGGCATGCGGCAATCCATTTTCAATAAGGCAAACATCTCCCAGAAAAAAATCAACCTTATCTATATCCAGCTCTGCAACAGGGGCACGTCCGATGGCAGCTAAAATTCGACCCCAGTTGGCATCAGAAGCAAAGAATGCTGTTTTTACCAGGGGAGAATGGGCAATTGTATAAGCCAGTTCACGAGCATCCCGGGAGGATAAAGCCTGCTCAACCTGAATCTCAATAAACTTGGTAGCACCTTCTCCATCACGAATTATCGATTGAGCCAACAGACCAAATACCTCACTGAGTACCGACATAAACCCGGTATGAGATCTATCGACAGATTGTTGACTCTCACCCGTGGCTATCAACAGGCAGGCATCATTGGTAGAAGTATCGCCGTCTACCGTTATCGAATTGAAAGAACTATTAACAAGCTGTTTAAAGCAAAAATCCAGTTCACTCTGTGTAATTAACGCATCGGTAGCTACATAGGCAAGCATCGTTGCCATATCCGGCTTAATCATTCCTGAACCTTTACAGATGCCCGAAATGGTAACCGTTTCACCGTTGATAACGAGCTGTCGACTCACTGCTTTGGGCAGCGTGTCTGTTGTCATGATTCCTTTTGCAGCCTCTAACCAGTTATCTTCATCCAGTTTGGCCAATAGCGATGGAATAGCCAAAGCGATTTTATCTGACGGTAGCTGGGCACCGATAACACCCGTTGAAAAAGGTAAAACAGACTGTTCAATAACAGAAGTCTCTGCTGCAACAGCCTGACAGGTACTGATGCAATTTTCTGTGCCAACGCGACCCGTCCCGGCATTCGCATTGCCTGAATTAATTAACAGAAATCGAGTGGCAGCAGTGGAATCAAGGTATTGTTTAGCGATAGTAACGGGAGCGGCACAAAATTTATTGGTCGTGAACACAGCAGAAACAGCTGAATTATCACTCAGTTCAATAAGCACCAGGTCATCTATTGCAGCATCATTCTTTATCCCGCTATGGCATGCTGCCAGTTTCACCCCTTTGACCGGGTGCAATTTTCCCGGTGCTGATAAACCAACACTCATGCTATGAAAATCCTAGGTCAACTTACCATGGCATTGCTTGAACTTCTTTCCTGAACCACACCAGCATGGCTCATTCCTGCCCACTTTTTTCTCTTTACGAACATAAGGTTGATGTGCAGATTCCGCCTCTTCCGAAGAGTTATCGGAGAGTACATTTTCAGCTGCTGCATGCTGCAATTGAAGATCATCATGTTCAGGGTGACTTTGCTCCATAGCGGCCACTTCCTCTTCACTTTGCACCTGAATTCGAGTCAATATGGTAATCGCTTCGGTTTTTATATTTTCAAGCAGGGCTTCAAACATTTGAAAAGATTCTCGTTTAAATTCCTGAATAGGATTTTTTTGCGCATAACCCCGTAAACCTATGCCCTGTCGCAAATGATCCATTGCTGCCAGATGTTCTTTCCAGTGTCTATCCAGCACCATCAACATTATTTCTTTTTCATAACGGCGAGCTACATCAGGGCCGACCTGTTCTACTTTAGCGCTGTAAGACTGCTCAAAATGATCACAAATCTTTTGCAGAATATCTTCATCATCCAGGTGATCATCACCATCAATCCATTGCTGTATTGCTAAATCTTCACCAAACTCATTACTCAGAGAAGAAGTCAGACCCTCAATATCCCATTGTTCATCCATACTGCCAACAGGCACATATTGTCTGAAATTATTAGCCATCACATCCAGGCGCATATCCTGAATCGCTTCCTCAATAGTGTCTGCTTTCAATAAATCATCACGCTGCTGATAGATAACCTTACGCTGGTCATTCGCGACATCATCATAATCAAGCAAATGTTTACGAATATCGAAGTTATGAGCTTCTACTTTACGCTGAGCATTTTCAATAGCTTTAGTAACCCACGGATGTTCAATCGCCTCGCCCTCTTCCATACCCAGTTTTTGCATCAAACCGGCAACTTTGCCGGAAGCAAAAATGCGCATTAAGGTATCATCCATCGATAGATAAAATCTGGAAGAACCAGGGTCTCCCTGACGTCCTGATCGACCACGTAACTGATTATCTATTCGACGTGACTCATGACGTTCAGTACCTATGATGTGTAAACCGCCAGATTCCAGTACCCGTGCATGACGATCTTCCCATTCACTTTTAAAAGAATCTCTCTTTTCTTTCTGATCTTCTGGAATAGCATTTAAATGAAATTCATAGTTGCCACCTAAAACTATATCCGTACCCCGTCCGGCCATGTTGGTCGCAATAGTAACCGCAGAAGGCAGTCCTGCATCAGCAATAATTCCTGCTTCCCGTTCATGCTGTTTAGCATTCAATATTTGATGTTTGATTTTATCTTTATCCAGTAAACCGGATAAAAATTCAGAGACCTCAACCGAGGTCGTTCCAACCAGAACGGGCTGCTTACGGGATACACAATCTTTAATATCATCAATAACGGCTTTATATTTTTCATTAGCCGTTAAATAAATCAGGTCCCCCATATCTTTGCGAACCATCTCCTTATCGGTGGGCACAACGACAACTTCCAGACCATATATCTGTTGAAATTCGAATGCTTCAGTATCTGCCGTACCGGTCATGCCGGACAATTTGTTATAAAGGCGAAAATAATTCTGGAAAGTAATAGATGCAATGGTCTGGTTTTCGTTTTGAATATCAACCGACTCTTTTGCCTCAATCGCCTGATGCAAACCTTCCGACCAGCGTCGTCCGGGCATAGTACGACCGGTAAATTCATCTACAATAACGATCTGCTGATCCTGAACAATATAATCCACATCTTTATGATAAATTATATGAGCACGCATAGCGGCATTCAGGTGATGAACCAGAGAAATATTGGATGAATCGTAAAGGCTTTCTCCAACCGTTAATAAACCGGCAGACACCAGTAAATTTTCTGCAGTTTCATGGCCCTGTTCAGTAAGAAAAACCTGTTTGGCTTTCTCATCGATGGTGTAATCACCCGGCCCTTCTTCTTCATCATCAGTACCCTCTGCAACTTTAGTTTCAACCAGAGTTAACTGGGGAATTAACACGTTTATTTTTTTATACAGTTCAGAACTGTCACTGGCCTGCCCTGAAATGATAAGAGGAGTTCTAGCTTCATCAATAAGGATGGAGTCAACTTCATCGACAATGGCAAAATTCAATTCTCTCTGAACGCGTTCTTCCAGTGAAAATGACAAATTGTCATGCATATAATCAAAACCAAACTGATTATTTGTGCCATAAGTAATATCAGCTTTATAGGCTTCTCGTTTCTGGTCATAATCCATCGTGCTTAGCACAACACCAACACTCATACCCAGAAAGTTGTAAAGCTTGCCCATCCACTGACTATCACGTTCTGCCAGATAATCATTCACGGTTACAACATGCACCCCTTTATCACTGATCGCATTTAAATAGGCAGCAAGCGTCGCAACCAGGGTTTTACCTTCACCCGTTTTCATTTCAGTAATTTGATTATTATTTAAAATCATTGCACCAATAAACTGAACATCATAATGACGCATACCCAGAGTTCGAGTTGACGCTTCCCGACAAACCGCAAACGCTTCGGGTAACAGCTGTTCAAGAGTTTCGCCCTGCTGAAATCGCTGTTTAAACTCAGTCGTTTTTTGCGCAATTTGTTCGTCTGAAAGTGACTGAATACCAGCTTCCAGAGCATTTATCTGATTAACAGTTTTTTTAAGTGCTTTTATGATTCGGTCATTACGACTACCGAAAATTTTTCTGAAGATTTTAGACAGCATGAGTTTAGATGTAAAAGAGGTTACAAAGGGATCAAGATCATTAGGTATAAGCGAAACATTATAATTCAAGCTAAAAGCCGTGGATATCGCTATTTACCCTGAATTAATAAAATTATCTAAAAGCGATAGACTAAACAGGCTCTTTTTCGGAAATATGAGTTTTTGATGCCCGAATTTTTAAAAACACCAGGCAGACATATAATTGACTTAGCAGCGAGCTGGAAACAGGTCTAATTAGTAAGAGGAATTTATGAACTTCATCGGGTTGACCTGCTTTCCATTTTTTAACACTTCAAAGTGCACATGAGGTCCTGTTGATCTTCCTGATGAGCCAATTTCAGCAATTTGGAAACCTTTCTCAATCGTATCCCCTACAGATACCAGCAACTTCGAATTATGCCCGTAACGAGTGGTATAACCATTGCCGTGGTTCACATCTATAACCGAGCCATATCCATAACGTGTACCGGAAAATGTGACGACACCCTTAGCAACCGCAATAACAGGGGCCGACATTTTACCGGCAAAGTCTATACCTTTATGCATCTCTCTTTTGCCTGAAATCGGATGAGTTCGCATTCCATAGTAAGACGACAACCAGCCAGCCGTTACAGGTCTTCCCTGCGGCTGTACTTCTTTTAATAAATTACGATTCATTAACAGGTCTTCCAGCACCAGCAACTGGTTCTCTCTATTCGATAAATCAGCGGAAAGACTATCTATAGCCTGATGTAAATCAGAACTATCGACTGTGTTGATCGGGAGTGTTTCCGGACCACCCACAGCAGGTATCTGGCCAAAATCAAACTCTCCATTATCTATTTTAGCCATATATATTAATTTCTGGCCTAAAGCATCTAATCGATTCACATGAGCCTGAAGCAAACCTAACCTGGACGAAAGCACTTCAATGCTGGCATCAGACTCCTGTTTCAAGTTATTCAGATCCAGCTGCTGTTGATGAATATCATCTTTCCACTGCGAAACTCTCAGGCTATGGTCAGGAACTGTCTGAGCCATTTGATATCCCAGATAACCTGCCCCCCCGAAAAAAGCTCCCAGTAGCAAAAACAGGACGAGATAATGATAAGACTTGCACAACCCAATACTACATAGAGTTCCTTTATTTGCAGACAGGAATATGATGTTCACTCTCGTAAAACCCCTTTAATAAGCTTCGACAGGTTGAGCATAGGAAATCGGGGCAGTAGCACTGTCATCAAAAGTAACCTCTTCCCAGGCTTCCTTATCAGCCATGAGCGCTAACAACAGCTTGTTATTTAACTCATGTCCAGATTTATAACCGGAAAATTCACCAATCAGGCTGTGCCCCAGCAAATATAAATCACCGATTGAATCCAGAATTTTATGCTTAACGAACTCGTTGTCATAACGCAAACCATCTTCATTCAGCACCCGGTAATCATCCAGCACAATCGCATTTTCCTGGCTGCCACCTAAAGCAAGATTATTTAAGCGGAGATGCTCGATGTCTTTTTGAAATCCAAATGTGCGGGCACGACTGACTTCTTTAACAAAAGAGGTTGTAGAAAAGTTTATTTCGCAGACCTGCTTCTCAGTAGTAAAAAGAGGGTGATCAAAGTCAATCTCGAAGCTGACTTTAAAACCATTAAAGGGCTCAAACTTGACCCACTTGTCTTTATCTTCAACTTTGACCGATTTTTTGATTCGTATAAATTTTTTGGCTGCAGCCTGTTCGACAATTCCAGCTGATTGAATCAAAAACACGAAAGGACCGGCACTTCCATCCATGATGGGCACTTCTTCAGCACTTAGGTCAATATACGCATTATCAATACCCAGCCCGGCCATTGCCGACAATAAATGCTCAACGGTTGAAATACGAGCACCGTCCTGACTTAAAGTTGTTGATAGCTTGGTATCACCCACATTTTCCGGTCGAGCCAGTATTTCGACAGGTTCATCCATATCCACTCTGCGAAATCGAATGCCCGTATTAACCGGCGCAGGGCGTAAAGTTAAATAAACCTTTTTTCCTGTATGCAAGCCCACGCCCATGGCACGGATTACATTTTTGAGTGTGCGTTGCTTAATCACAAGGAATTGTCCCGCTAAAAAATTAAAATTAATTCAGGCCACTTTCAGCCGGCCATTTTAACCTTTAATTATGGCCCAAAACTCACCATTAATCAATCCACTAATCCCTGGCATTACTCCGTTTATCGTCAATTCCGGTTCTAATGATTCCGAATCAATTGTTTCTGCATGTCAAGAACATAGGCATGAATAGTTTCCCGGGCCAATGCGGATATTTTGGTGAATTCACAATGACACAGGTCCCCTCGTTTCGAAATCACTCGAAAAGAAAGGGGAAAAACCACGTCATTACTGGTTATCGTCAAGGTACCAGCCGCCGTCGCATCCAGCTTAAAGCTACTACTACGAAAAGCACAACCCGTTCCACTGATATTCAACAGGTACACAGAAGTACCTGCAGCTTTTAACAGGATAGGACGATCGCTACCCGGCCTTATACGGAAGGCTCCCCGGTGATCAGCCTCGTTATTCGGAAGCTCTACATCAATCTTCTTTTTTTTCCAGAACAAACTCAACCCTCCTGTTTGTAGCTCTATTCTCTGGCGTATCATTGGGCACCAGAGGAACAAAATCGGCATAACCCGTTGCACTCATTCTTTCAGGATCTAGTCCTTGTTGAATGAAATATCGTAATACGGTTGTAGCCCTGATAGCAGAAAGCTCCCAGTTTGAGGGAAACGCTATAGTTTCGATAGACAGATCATCCGTATGCCCTTTTATCGCAATACTATAATCCGGATGTTCTCTGAATATCTGCGTCAGGCTATTAAAAATAATTTTTGCCGCATCTTTAAGTTCAGCTTTGCCCGAAGCAAATAAAAACCGTCCATCTATAGTCAAATTAATTTCATCTCCGACCTGTTCCAGCGTGATGCTTTCTGAAAGATCGGTATGCTCGACCATGCTTTCGATATCCGCATACACTTTAGGTTTTAATATTTGAATAACATCTGGCGACGGATTCAACCCGAGCATGTCCTCTACCGCCCTGAGCGGTTCAGGATCTCTTCCTTCACGTGATGCATAATCAATCATACTAATTTGCTCACCATCCCCGTCCAGCACACTTATATCAGAAATTCGGGCACGAAATGCCTTATCGTCATAATCAGCCAGGGTGTACAGCAGAATAAAAAAAACCAGAATCAACATCATCATATCGGCAAAAGTCACAATCCAGCTATTACCACTATCTTCCCGCTCAAATTGATCCAGTAGACTGATTCCCTCCATATCAGCGGTTCCTTTCCCTTAAAGACTGCATCGGTTTTCTCTGTTTAGCCGGCACAAACGAAGATAGCTTTTCATAAACAGACAACGGATTATTATCCTGCAGAATACTCACCGCTCCCTGAAAAATTATCTCAAAATTCATCACTTCAATCATTGTTCTGGAACGTAACTTCCCGGCAATAGGTAAAAAAATAACGGTGGCAAGCAACGACCCGTAAAATGTAGTCAGTAGAGCAACCGCCATCGCAGGCCCCAGAGTTTCAGGATCAGCCAGTAATGACAACATCTGAATCAGGCCTATCAAAGTTCCCAACATTCCAAAGGAAGGCGCATACAAAGCCATTTTCCTGAAAACATCCTGCACAATAAAATGCCGCATTTGCATAGATTCAATTTCAGTTCGCATTGCTGCACGCAATGTATCTTCATCAGCGGCATCCGCAATCAGCGTGCAAACTCTTTTCAAAAATGGGGAGTTGGTTTTCACATCCACCAGGCTAAGTAATCCTTTACGGCGACTGATTGTGCCTAATTTAATCATTGTATTGATTAACTCCTGGGAATCCTGCTTCGGAGAGGAAAATACAAAATAGGCACTTTTGAAAGCATTCAGGACATCTCTAAACTGGAATGTGAGCAGGGTAGCTGCCATGGTCCCCCCTAATACGATCATAAAGCCCTGAACGTTCATGAAATTATGGATATCACCCCCCAGAAATATGGCCGATACAATCAGTCCAATTCCAGAAATTATGCCTATTAAAGAGGCTAGATCCATATTCCTAATGCCTGTTATGTATGTATTGTAAAAAAATAGTGCGCAATCAGATCTAACAACATCATGCTTGATCCCATATCAATGAGTTTCACAAAACTCATCTAATCCTTTTTATCGGCTGTTTATACACTTACTTTAACTGTTAGAACATAAAAATTCATTCTACTTTAATTAAAAACAGACAAATTTTATTCCCTGCACTATCAGCCTTTATTCGAGAATAGTTCAATGTGATAATAAGCCTTTATTGAATACTCACTGGAAAATCATATGGCTGTTAGAAATCGGGCTAGAACTGAAGAAGAATTTATTTATCTGATCAATCAGGCTCTGGATGAAGTCTTCGATTTGCGAGCAGCAATCGAATACGACGAAGAATTTATGGACAATGCCGCGATGATTGTCGATCCATTAAACAATGGATTAACCCGACTTCTGGATGCCGTTAAATCGGGTAATTACAAAACCGGTGAAGGCGACTACCTTGAGTTTCTGCATGTATTAAAAAATACAGACCAGCGAGCTATTCCTTTCTGGTCAGTATTAAAACTACTTCTCGATACCCATAACGATGGCTACCAGGATGAGGAAGAGAAATAATGACCAATCAAGACTCTCCTTTCTATGGACTTGACGTAGAAGATAACCCGGTACTGGAAGTAACTGCGCAGGAGAATACCCTGCAACAAAATCTTGACCAGTACATGCAGCATTTTAATGCTCTTACTGAAAACAGTAATGAACTGGAAAAAGCTAAACTGATGCTGGACATTGCTGAATGCCATTTAGGCCTTGATCAGCAACTGGAGTCTCACGACTGGGCCCAAAAAACTTTTGACACATTCATTGAAAACAGTGAATGGCAACTTGCCGTCGATTGCTGCGACATCATTTACAACAGTAATCAGGACGACTCTTTAATCGCATTGGGGAACGGTATCTGGTTAGCCGTAACTTTTCCGGTCGACCCGAATGTCAGCGTGCAAATGCTGCACCATATTGTAGATGAAACTCCTGATGACTCAGACGGTGCCGCCGTCGCAGCGATGCTTGCACATTACCTGGCTGAAACACGTTCCGATGATAAAGATCATAAAAACCTGACTTTTTTAACCAATCAGATAACTGCACAGGTCGCAAAACGTCATCGCGGCATCAGTGATGAAAATACTATGCAAACCTGGATAAAAATGTATGAACTCGATGATGTCAGTAAGCTGCTGCCCAAAATGGCGCTAATACTTGACACTATCGTTGGAGAAAACTGGTGGTATGACCGTGATGAAATTCGTAGTCAGCTACCGGTAAATTAGTGGAAGAAGAAGTGGGATATCTAAAGACTATATCCCGCAATTTCCCGTCTGATCATACACAGACATTACTGATTTTAACTCATCAATAACAATGTTCTGATCTACCCGGCTTAATTGCAATAGCTCTCTACAGCTCTGCTGCGCTTCTTTATCACTGAGAATAGAACTCACATATCGACAGCCCTGCTCACAAATTGAATTGACTACGCTATCAACTCCAGATTCATTCATTAATCCCACCCATTACACGCTAAGGTAAAACTGTAGTATAACGCTACAAAGTCTATTAGAAAATGGTAATATTGCTTTTTAACTGAAATAAAGAGTCCAATATGAGCTTCCGCACCATGTTATTCCCTGGAATGAAGATCAATAAAATCGACAGTGATGGAGATTCTGCGAACATTGAGATTGATTACGCCATTATCATCAAGAATATGGATGATGCAGAGCAGGATACCCGCTGGTATGGAAAAGGGCTGTTAAAAATCACAGAACTGGTCATAGATTCTGAAAGTTTTCCTGAACTCCCGGCCACGGTAAAAAGTGCTGACATTAAAGACAACCAGATGACTTATCGTGATGAAGTGGTTATCCCGGTCAAATCTCATGGAAATGTAGGAATAACCCTTCAGTTTGAAAACTTCGACTCATCCGTTAAGTTCATCGGCGAACACATGACCTTTGAACTTTCAGGGCACGAAAAATATATCGAGCACGTTTAGAAACAAGGAGAAATCATTACAAACTTATAAAAGTTTCCCGGTAATACTTCATTTCATCGATTGATTCACGAATATCATCCAGAGCCAGGTGTGCACCCTTTTTCTCGAAACCGTTGAGTAAATCTGGCTTCCATAACCGGGCCAACTCTTTAAGCGTACTCACGTCCAGATTACGGTACATAAAAAATTCTTCCAGCTTTGGCATCAGCCTGGCCATAAAGCGGCGATCCTGACAGATAGAGTTACCACACATTGGAGATTTTCCCGCTGGAACATAATCTTTTAAAAATTCAATGGTTTCCTGCTCGGCCTGTTGCATCGAGTAATTGCTGTTTTTCACCCGCTCAATCAATCCTGATTCACCATGATGTTTGGTATTCCACTCATCCATAGCGTCCAGAGCTTCATCAGGCTGATGAATAGCCATAACCGGCCCTTCCTCGAGAATATTCAAATCCTTGTCGGTCACTATTGTAGCAATTTCGATTATTTGATCCTGCTGAGGCTCCAGACCGGTCATTTCCAGATCTATCCAGATTAAATTTGTTTTATTGACTGCCATATTTTTTCTCAAAGTAATTCAGATCCCCGGGGTTTACCCGACAGGTATTTACCCCCAGATCACTGATAGTTATTTTCTGTTAAATTTAAAGTAGACTATAACAACCTGAAACCTTTTTAGAAACTTATGCACACATTTACCCTGATATTTTTAGCCTTTTTGTTAGCTTCAGTGTTTACTCGAATCTGGCTGTCTCAACGTCAAATCAACCACATACAGGCACATAAAGGCAAGGTGCCAGAAGCCTTTGCCGAAAAAGTTACTCTCGAGGAACATCAAAAAGCAGCCGACTATTCAACCGCCAAATTAAAACTTGGACGATTTAGCCTGGCCTGGGAAACACTTTTATTATTAATGTGGACTCTCGGTGGCGCACTCAGTTTAGTAGATGGATGGTGGCTACAATATGAAATATCACCCTTATGGACAGGCATTGGAGTCATACTGAGCATGACACTGCTCATGAGCCTGCTCGATTTACCTTTCTCACTGTATTCTACTTTTGTATTAGAGGAACGATTCGGTTTTAACAAAACAACCATAAAAACATGGATCATTGATTTACTTAAATCTTCTTTATTAATGCTGATTATCGGCGTTCCGTTAATTGCCGTTATTCTCTGGTTAATGAATCAGGCGGGACAATACTGGTGGCTTTATGCCTGGTCTGTATGGTCAGCTTTTAGCCTGCTCATGATGTGGGCATTCCCAGTTTTTATCGCTCCACTATTTAATAAGTTTTCAGCTCTGGAGGATGAAAATCTAAAAGCCCGTATCGACTCATTGTTACAGCGTTGCGGTTTCAAAAGCAAAGGTGTATTTGTGGTCGATGGTTCCAAACGCTCAGCCCATGGCAATGCTTACTTCACCGGTTTTGGCAGCAATAAACGCATTGTTTTTTACGATACCTTGCTGGAATCCCTGTCTGAAAATGAAGTGGAAGCCGTACTGGCTCACGAATTGGGGCACTTCAAACGTAACCACATAAAAAAATCAATGGCTCTGTCATTCGTCATGACTCTGGGTGGATTTGCCCTGCTGGCCTGGCTGATGAACTCCCCCTGGTTCTATGCATCCATGGGCGTCGAAGTGGCTTCAACACACACGGCTTTATTGCTATTTATGTTCGTGTTGCCCGTTTTCACTTATTTTATCAGCCCGCTATTTTCAGCCATGTCGCGTAAGCATGAATTTGAAGCCGATGACTTTGCCAAGCAGCAAAGTGATTATCGTGCGCTGGTTTCAGCGCTGGTCAATATGTACCGGGAAAATGCCAGTACCCTGACCCCTGATCCTATACATTCGATGTTCTATGATTCACATCCACCCGCGTCGATACGTATTGCTCATCTTGAAATGAATTAACCAGGAAACACCTATGAGAAACATCATTTTATTTTTATTTATCGCCGGTTTAAGTACCGCATCAAACGCCGAAAACATAAAAAATGGAGATAAGCTGCACGCCGACAAATGCACAAGATGCCATGATTCGACCCTCTACACCCGTGCCAGCAAAAGAGTTAAAACCTTGCCTAAACTGGGTACCCAGGTACGCATGTGTAAAGATAACCTGGGCATAACCTGGTTTGACGATGAAGTTGATGATGTGACTGGTTACCTAAATAAAAATTACTATCATTTTTAACCTGGTCTCACTGGTCGTAATCAAATTAGCATGGCTAAACGAAAATTAAGTCACCAGCAAAAAAGGCGCATTACCAAAGCTCAGCAGTCGATAAACCTTGATGATGAAAACACTCATCAGGGTTTAATCATTTCACATCATGGTGGTGAAGTTGAGGTTCAACCTGCCTCACAAGGGCATTCCAACATTCACTGTAAATTACGCACAAATCTGGGCGCTATAGTTTGCGGTGACCAGGTTTATTATCGCCAGGAAAACCACGATCCGAGCATAATCGCCATTAAACCCCGCCTGAACCTTCTGCAACGCCTGGATGGTTTTGGTCAGCTCAAAGCTGTAGCTGCAAACGTTTCTCAGCTAATTATCTGCCTGTCTATAGAACCCGAGCCTAACCTGTTTTTGCTTGATCAATACCTGCTTTCGGCTGAACAGCAGCAAATTGAAGTACTCATCGTGTTAAACAAGATAGACCTGGTCGATAACAACAATAGCGACCCCTTTGATCTGAAAAAAATATACTCGCCTATGAATTACCGGGTGATTCATACCAGTATCAAAAATAATTTAAATATAGATACTCTGCAGCAACTCTGTGTGAAACATACCAATGTAATCAGTGGCGTATCCGGGGTAGGAAAATCATCTATCACCAAAGCAATTTTACCCGAGACTGAGATCCCCATCGGGGAAATTTCCGAAATGAACAGGGAAGGCAAACACACCACCCGCACCAGTCGACTTTATCATTTACCGCTGGGAGGAAATTTGATCGACACTCCCGGAGTACGAGGATTCAACCCCATTTTTGATGACAGCATACCCATCGCTTCCGGCTTTAGAGAAATCAATGCACTGGCTCAAAATTGTAGATTTAGTAACTGTCAACACACACACGAACCCCGGTGTGCAGTCGTCAATGCCGTTAATTCAGGAGAAATCAATAAAAACAGGTATGAAAACTACTTAAAACTATTGCAGGAAAGCGAAAAATAAATAGCATAGTGTTTTTATCTACCGAGCCTGAGCCACGTGCTAAAAGACAGTTTAAATAATACCCATATCAGTTCAGAGAAAATTCTGGTCACCCCTCAGACATTAAGAGAGGAATTACCTGTTTCAGACCAGGCATTAAAAGTCATCAGACAATCACGCCAACAGATTGCTGACATCATTAACCATAAAGATCATCGACTATTAGTGATTTGTGGCCCCTGCTCTATTCATGATATTGATGCTGCTAAAGAATATGCAACTCGGCTGAAAAAATTATCTGAACAACTCAGTGACAGTTTATACATTGTCATGAGGGTCTATTTTGAAAAGCCCCGCACCACCGTCGGGTGGAAAGGTTTAATCAACGATCCATATCTGGACGGCAGTTTTAATATTGAAACCGGGTTACGGAAAGCCAGACAACTACTCATCGATTTTGCAGAAATGGAATTACCCATGGGAACCGAAGCTCTCGATCCTATCAGTCCGCAGTATCTGGCAGAATTCTTTAGCTGGTCAGCAATCGGGGCTCGTACCACCGAATCGCAAACCCACCGTGAAATGGCAAGCGGCCTGTCCATGCCCGTCGGATTTAAAAACAGCACCAATGGCGATTTAAATACTGCTATTGACGCATTGAAAGCCGCCTCATCGAGCCATCGCTTTATGGGTATAAATCAACAGGGCCAGGTCGCCGTAATCAAAACCGAAGGAAACCCGGATGGTCATATCATCATGCGCGGTGGCAAAAGCTGTAATTATGATTCTGTACACATCGCCATCGGTGAAGAAAAACTCACTGACGCAGGTGTTAACAATGCATTAATGGTGGATTGCAGTCACAGCAATTCGAACAAGGATTTTACTCGCCAGCCTTTAGTCGCCTGTGATGTTGTGAATCAGATACAGGAAGGTAATCAATCCATTATCGGTATCATGCTGGAAAGCCACCTGAATGAAGGTAACCAGCCATCATCTATGCCGGTTGAAGATATGCAATACGGCGTGTCAATTACCGATGCCTGCATCAATTGGGAAACTACCGAAGAATTACTGCGCAAACTGGCGGATAAACTCGGGGATAAACTCAAACAAAGGAAAAAATAATTTTTACCACTGAGGACGCGGAGATACGCAGAGGTTTTTTGTACTCTGTTAAATTCTAGTTGAGTACATCAATTTAATTCAGCAAACACTCAGAGATAAAAACCACTCATTCAATCAATTCCTCTGCGTACTCTGCGGTTAAATATCTTTTGTTTCTCTATCCGGCAAAAAACCACCCGCCTGCATTTGCCACAGATGCGCGTAATGCCCATCTTTCTTCTGCAACAGATCCTGATGGTTGCCATCTTCGATAATTTTGCCCTCATCAAACACCAGGATACGATCCATATGAGAAACGGTAGAGAGCCGGTGAGCAACTACAACGACAGTTTTATGCTGCATTAAATGATCAAGACCCTGCTGAATTTTCTTCTCTGTGACTGAATCCAGAGCAGAGGTCGCTTCATCCAGAATCAGGATATGCACATCTTTTAAAATTGCTCTGGCGATAGCAATGCGCTGACGTTGCCCACCAGAAAGTTTGACGCCTCGCTCACCCACCAGCGAATCATAGCCATTTTCAGTTTGCAGAATAAAATCATGAGCATTGGCTTTTTTAGCCGCTTCAATAACCTCATCATCAGATGCATCTAAACGACCATAGCGAATATTTTCCATCAATGTGCGGTGGAATAACATCGGGTCCTGTGGGATCAGCGATACATTTTCACGCAAACTATCCTGGCTTACTTTTAAAATATCCTGTGAATCAATAGTAATCTCACCACTTTGCGGTTCAAAGAGACGCAGAATCAAGTTTACAAAGGTTGATTTACCCGAACCGGAAAAGCCCACCAGCCCGACTTTTTGATACGCTTTAATAACCACATTCAAGTTGTTAAAAATTTCCAGACCTTCAGGGTAGGTAAAACAAACATCATTAAATTCAATTTCACCTTGATCTACCTTAATGTCAGTAGCAGCTGGCTTATCGACAATTTCATGCGGTTGAACAAAAATAGAAACACCATCAGAAATATTCCCGATATACTCGAAGAACTCTAAAAAGCCACGACTCAATCCACGTGCCGCTTCAATTAGCATTATGGCCATACCCGCAACCATGGAAAATTCACCCACGGTCAATCCCCCTTCTGCCCAGATTTTGAGCGCATAGCCCACCATCGACACCATCAATATCAATGCCGAGATATATTGGAACCAGCTCATTTTTTCCATAAACCAGAAGGTACGCAACGCATAATCCACTTCTTCATCCAGATAGCTGGTCAGGTACTCTTCTTCAAATTCGCCACGAGCAAACATCTTGGTATTCATCATGTTAGTCACCGAATCAACAACCTTTCCACTGACTTTGGAGCGGGCTGCCGCAAAATCCTTCGAGTAAACCTGGCACTTCCTGGCCAGCATAATGGATACCGAGGTATATGCCACCAGCCATAACGTCAGCACCAGCGCAAGTTGAGCATTGGTCAAAAACAGAATAATCAACGCGACTGTTGACTGGATAATCAGCGGGTAAAAAGTAAACGATATCGTCCACAGGGCGTGCATGCAGCTCACTGACACTTCGGCAATGCGGTTAGCCAGCGATCCGGCAAAATGAGATACAAAATAGCGGTGAGAGTGAAACTGTAAATATCGAAACAGGGATTTTCGAATATTAACTCTCAGTCTTGGGCCGTAAGTTACGAGAACGGCACCACTAGAACGGCTGAATATTACGATGCCCAGGTTCAGCAGCGCAAAAAGCACCATCGCATCATAGCTGGCAGCGAATATATCAGCCCCGGTTTCATTCGCCAGTGTCACCGCATCGATAATTTGTTTAACCGCATACGGCAGCATGATCGTACAACTGGCCTGTGCGGCTTCAAAAACAAAAATAGCAGTCAGCGCAAAACGAATTTGCTGATAAAAATACAGTGCAAAACGCCAGGGCGTTGCAGGCAGGACGGGGGCTTTTTCAGCGACGATAAATGTTGAGTCCATTTATCCGAGTGTAAATGGAGTGAGCCATTTTAATCAAGCAAAAAGTTGCCATTTAAAACTTGTCAAGCAACCCTGCCTCAAAGCTGTCAGTAGACAGGTCCAGACCAGCAGATTCCATGCGACTGTCATTGCTTTTCATATTTGCAACAAGGTTATCAATTGTAATTGTATTATCATCCAGCTGATAAAGTTGTTGAGACCCTCGATACTGAAAATTCATAATAATCATTGCATCATGATCACCGCCTTCTGCTGCGGCTTCAATCTTGCGCTGTTTACGATAGATGCGATTTAATATTTGTTTCAAATCCCACACATACACCACTTCGAGCATAAAAGGATGTAGACGTAACTTATTTAACACAAAAACGACTATAGATGCAGAAACCGCCACTCCTGCCAGGTTATGCCACAGATGTGAAACATCAGGTGTACTGAGCAGTTGAATAATCAGCGTCGAAATAGAGAGTGTAAGTACCAACAGGGCTACAACAATGCAGGCAAACACGATTTTGAGGTGTTTGCTGTATCTAGACTTGTCTATTTTCTTTAATTTCATGGAATTTACTAATATAAAAAATAAATTGAACGGCACAGGACGCAAAGATTTTTTTTGAGCGAATCTGTAAATTTTTAACCGATTTATAGAACCTCGGAAAAGAAGTTTTTATTTGTCCTAAAAAATACCTGATTTTCCTCTACATACCTTTGCGTCCTCTGCGATTAATATAACTTAAAATGCCCCAACACATTGACATCATTGCAGGAATTCGTAACCTCTGTCGACCAGTGTCCATAAGTCTGAATCGAGAGCACACAACATGAGTAATGCTGCACAAGCCAAATTTAACATGATCGAACAACAAATACGTCCCTGGGAAGTTATTGATGCCCGGGTACTCGATGTATTTAACAGCATTGAACGTGTCCATTTCGTTCCAGATCAGTATAAAGGACTGGCATATGCAGACTGCCAGTTACCTGTAGTTGAAGGTGAATCGATGTTACCTCCTGTTGTGGAAGGCCGAATGTTACAGGCCCTGGGTCTGAAACCTGGTGATAGTGTTCTGGAAGTTGGCAGCGGTTGTGGTTATATCACTGCATGCCTGGCAACACTCGCAGATAATGTCACCAGTGTAGACCTGCATGCCCGGGCTACTGAAATGGCCAGCGCAAAATTACAGGAACTGGATATCACTAATGTCGAATGTCAGACTATTTCGTCACTGGAAGATATCACATTAACGGAAAGATATGACGTCATTACTATCGGTGCCGGCTCATTAACAGGTATTCCTCAAAATCTGAAAAATGCACTGGTCATTGATGGAAGATTATTTGCCATTACCGGAGCATCACCCGCCAAACAGGCACAGCTCATTACTCGCGTCAGCCAGACAGAATGGAAAGTGGAAAACCTGTTTGAAACCGATATTCCAGATATTAGCTAAGCGACCTTAAAATGCATGCAGCGCTACCATGCAATACAGCTAGCTGAATACCTGAAAACACATCAACCGCGTTTGATTGATGTACGCGAACCCTGGGAATTTAAAATCTGTCGGCTGGATAACAGTGAATTACTGCCTATGAATCAGGTGCCGACATCACTGAAATTGTTTCATGAGTCCCCCGAATATGTCATTATCTGCCATCATGGCATTCGCAGCCTGCAGGTTATCAATTTTCTGACGCATCACGGCATTAACAATACAATCAACCTGGATGGTGGTGTAGATGCCTGGGCAAGAGACGTTGATGTTACAATGGATATATACTAGAAAGCTTAAAAAATAAGCCACACACTAATTTATCACTGAGACCAAACATGAAACACCGTATCGGATTTTTCCTGGCTACCGCTATAGTCACATTTTTTCACACCTCTTCACAGGCAATGGATCTGGTTCAAACTTTGAACCTTGCCCAGGAACGTGATATTCAACTGATGATTGCCAGGAATCAGCTGGATTCCATTCGCTATATACTGCCTCAGGCACAGTCAGCAAATAGACCTCAAATAAATTTGGGTGCAAATGCAACATTCCAGGACAGCGGCAATACGCTCTCCACCAATGATGAACGAAGCATTGCAGGGCTGTCATTAAGCCTGTCACAAAACCTTTATAACGCAGAGACTTTTTCCCGGTCAAATGCCGCTGAAGCCAATATTTTTAAAGCTGAAGCTGACTTTAAATCTGCTCAACAGGATTTAATAATTCGAGCCACTGAAGCCTACTTTCATATCCTCTCTACACAGGACAGCGTAGAATTTGTACAGGCAGAGAAAAATGCCATTGGTCGTCAGCTTGAACAGGCTAAAAAACGCTTTGAAGTAGGCTTAATCGCTATCACCGATGTCAAGGAAGCCCAGGCAACCTATGACTTTGCATTATTTCAGGTGGTTATTGCTGATAATGATCTGGTTAATGCACGTGAAGCTCTACAACTCATCATTGGACAACCCTTAAACGAAGAACTCACCCCACTGGGAGAAACAGTAGACCTGGTGATTCCTGAGCCAGCCAGTCGCTCCGCATGGGTGGAACAGGCTCAGAAAAATAACCTCAATATTACTTCAGCCCAGGCCGGCCTGCAGGTTGCTAACGAAAATCGGCGGATTGCAAAATCAGGAAGAAATCCAACAGTAAATCTGGTGGCTAATTATCAGGCTAATGCGATTGACAGTGATGTTTCAGGAAGTTTTGACACCGACGAATTAACATTAAGTGTGCAACTTAATATGCCTTTATATACAGGAGGTCGAACCGGTGCAGCGATCAGTCAGGCCGAAGCCGATTTTGCTGCAGCCCAGAACAATCTGTTTTTACAAAAAAGACTGACCAACCAGCAAACCAGAAATGCTTACCTTGCTGTTGTTTCCGGCATTGAACAGGTTAGAGCCCTTGAACAGGCTGTAATTTCTACCAAAGCTGCACTGGAAGCCACCGAAGCAGGTTTTGATGTAGGGACACGAACCTCAGTCGACGTATTAAATTCACTTCGTGAAACCTTTCGATCCAAACGTGATTATGCTTCAGCTCGCTACCTTTATCTGATCAATACCCTGAGATTAAAGCAGGCTGCAGGTCTGCTGAGTGAAAACGATATTCCTGCCATCAACCAGTGGCTATCTAAATAAAAACTGACTTGATATAACCTGCGCTATGGCTGTACACAAGTCAATACAATTTAAAGCCACTGACTACCTGCATCCAAAATTCTGGTTAATGTGGTTAACAATTGGTTTATTGAGACTGGCTACTTTATTTCCCTACTCTGTTCATCTAGGAACAGGTCGATCTTTAGGTCGATTGATTCATAAAATTGCAGGTAAACGTGAAAATGTGGTTGATACCAACCTGCAACTTTGCTTTCCTGAAAAAACAAATGAAGAACGTAATCAGATAAAAAATAAAGCTTATGAAAACCTGGGAATTTCTTTACTGGAACTCTCCATGTGCTGGTGGTGGAAACCTGAACGCTTGAAACCACTGATTGAAGTGCGAGGACTGGAACATATCGAAAAATGCCTCGCAAACAAACAGGCCGTCATTTTACTCAGTGGTCACTTTACCAGTCTTGAATTAGGCGCCCGCTTGCTGGCTTTATATTCTCCCCTCCAGGTTATGTATCGCACCCAGAAAAACCAGCTTTTCGACAGCCTTTTATACACTAAACGAAAGGGATACTTCGTCGATGTGATCTCACGTAAAAATACCCGACGCATGATCAAGGGCATTCGCAACCTGATCCCGACCTGGTACGCTCCTGACCAGAATTTTGCACGGGAAAGAAATGTTTTTGCTCCGTTTTTTGGAATTCCAACGGCCACCATTACCGCCAGTAGCCGTCTGGCCGAGTCCAGTAAAGCCGTCATGCTACCGTATTACCCGGAAAGAAAAGCTGATGGAAGTGGTTATATTTTGTGGATAAAACCACCGCTGGATAATTTTCCCAGTGGCGATGACCTGGCTGATGCCACAGCGATCAATGCTTCCATTGAACAGTTTGTTCGTCAAAACCCAGATCAGTACATGTGGGTGCACCAACGTTTCAAAACCCGGCCAGCGGGTGAACCCGCCATCTATTGATGTCAACCTCTAAACCTGCTTTTAGTTACCGACTGTTCTCTTTTGCTTTTTTTACTGTGTGGGTTTTACATGCGCTGTGGCAGGCAGTGAAAAACAGCCAGCTTAATTTTTTATGGCAACGTTTAGGCTTTTACCCGGATACCAGATTAAAACAATGCATCTGGGTTCATGCCGCTTCAGTCGGTGAAGTCGAATTGATCAAACCGCTGGTTGAACGGTTGCACAAAGACTATTGCATTGTGGTCACAACGTTTACCGTGACCGGTTATCAACACGCAATACATCGACTACCTGACACAATACAGGTAACAGCCATACCCATAGACTTCTTCCCGCTAAGCAGTCACTTTTTTAAACACTTTGACTTCAAGCTGGCTTTGATCGCTGAAACCGAACTGTGGCCGGAAACCCTTTATCAGGCGAAACAAGCTGGCGTCACCTTGATCCAAATAAATGCCAGATTGTCAGACAAAAGTCTGGACACATCAAAATGGACTAAAAATTTATTAAAAAACACATTGACGTATTTTGATCAGTACCTCACCAGAACCGAGCAGGATGTTCAGAACCTGATCACTATGGGTGCTGACAAGTCAAAGATAACCGTAGCGGGTAACCTTAAATATGCTCATGCTGTTTCTACGGATGAATATGAGAAACTCATACAACGACCTTATATTCTTTTTGCATCAACTCATCACCCGGAGGAAAAGTTATTCGCAGAAATTGTAAAGACATTAGCGCTAAAACAACTGGTCGTGATCGCTCCACGTCACCCTCAACGAGCCAGGGAAATTCTTGTCGAGTTACTTGCTATAGGGCTGGATGTTAAACAACGCAGTCTGGGCGAAACTATTACACCAACCACTGAAATTTATCTGGCAGACACACTGGGAGAATTAAAGACTTTTATGGCATACGCCGAACTGATCATCATGGGAGGCTCTTTCGACTCAACCGGAGGCCATAATGTACTGGAACCCGCAAGACTGGGCAAAGCAGTAATCACTGGTCCAGGCGATGCAAATATCAAGCAAGATATTGCATTACTAAGCCAGCACAAGGCTATCATTCAGGTATCTGGAATAGATCAGTTAGCCGAGAAAATTCCATTCTTACTTGATAACCCCGATGGCTTAATAAAGCTTTCAAAAAATGCCAGAAAAGTGGTGCAATCTCAGAGCCATATACTTGAAAAGTATCTAGGTATTATTGAAAAGCGTCTGAATTAAATTAATAAGTCCAAACATTCGAAGTATCAGTCAATCGAGGCCTGTTGTTTATAAGTATAACTATCTTCACGTAAAGGCCCCAGATACATTTCCATTTTTGTAAAATCAAAACCTATCCATTGAAATTGCCCGAGGATATCTCTGCCGATTAAACCAAAATGCTGGAAGTAACTTTCCGGATAAATAACATTACCTAAATAATTAGTAAAATCGACAACCGTATAAGGTGTTTTAACGCCTGCATCACCCAAGAATAATTCAAAATTTTTTAATACATAATGAGAGATTGGGTCACCGTAATAATAAACTTCATCATTTTTTTCATCTTTTCTGGAATGAAAGAAACGATTTAATCCACTAAGGCTAGCACCTGTATCAATGATAACCGGTAAATATTCTGCCCTATATTTAGCTTCCACCAACAATAATCCTTCAGCAGAAATAGATATGGGTATTTTGCTAAAAGAGCTTGTTGCTTGGGCAGCCCCCCCCAACTTCATATAGTTACTCTGACTATGAAAAAGTACCGTTTTACCTGCCAGTAATATTGGTAACCCTATCAAACAATTTTGATTATCAAATGCAATTTCTTTTAACTTTGTAATAACAAAAGGATATTGTGAAAACTGAATATTACCTATGGTCAAGTGGTTATTTCTGATAATTTGAATATCAGGTCTATTTTCCCCAACACCAATACTCACAACAATTGGTAGATTACCTTTTTCTATTTGTTTTCCACCACCGGGATTAATAATTTCTTTAGGAAAATAACTATCCTGTGATCCTGTATCAACAGAACAATAGTATAAATGGTTATTTGTTTTATCTCTAAATCGAATTTGAAAAAAATAGCCCGGAATAGGATGCCGAGTATTGAGAGAATCAATTTTTCCATGCAAGGTTTCTCTTGGAGCACCATCAAAGGAGATAGGTTTAGCTTTCCCAAACTCTATGGTAGGTAAAAGCCCATTCATTAACTCATTTTTTAATGCAATTAGTGTATTAAAATCACTCTTGTGAGATATTTCTCTCACTGCTTCAAGGTTCCTAGAATCATTAATAGCTGTTAAAAATTCTTGTTTATCTTTATCTAAAAGATACATATTTTTTAACAATGATATTGACAACATTCTATCAACTAAAGTGACATTATCTTTACTCATAGCAAAAAGAATATTTTCCCGGGCTACTTGAAAGCGATTCTTTTTATAATGTAAGGATGCCTTAAGAAGTAGAGTTTGCACACTATCATCCTGCAAAGTGAGAACATCTTGAGGAATATTATATAACCGACCAGATAAAAATTCGGTATACAAATTTTCTTTTTCAAATCCGTTGCTTTGAGAACTAGCATTGGTAGCTAGGGCAACAAATAAAAATATAGGTAGTATCAGAAAAAAATATTTCAGCATAATAAAACAAGGACATTCTAAATCAAGGATAGAAAGCTTAATTAAAGCTTTCTACCTTGATATATAAATAAAATTTAAACCATGCTGAAACAACTATCCATCTTCATCTTGCTCTTTATCAGATGCCTCTGGCTGTGGAATTTTAGGTGCTGGTGCAGAAGAAGGTACACATACATAAGATTTGACAGTAGTTGTAGCAGGGGCATTTGCAGTAACAGTACCACTTGGTATTACTGCAACTGTTGCAGAAACACTCCCTGTATAACTAGTGGTGGAAACGCTAATACCTTGCAATTGCATTGATTGGCCAGTAGGACAACCGGCAGGAAGCCCTCCATTTCCGGCTTGAGATCTAAACCGATTAGAACCTCTACCAATCCTTTTACCCTCACTAACCTCTAATACCTCTAGATCAGTAAGTACTCGAATATTACGATTAGGTATTTTCTTGCATATAACACTTAACATCATTCCATTGCTCCTTGTTATTAAATTTAAGAACTATCCTCATGATAGTCAATTTATCCTACACTGGCTTTAAAATTATGACAAGCTGCTTAAAAAATTTACTACTTTACTTTTGTAAAAGGATTATCTCTTCTGGATTATTTCAATTTTCCACATCGTAACCATCCAGCAAAAACTGCCACTGACTTGAATCAAAATAGAAAGACAGGTTCCTTTCCTGCCTTGAATTCTGAATTTTTGTTAGTGAACGTAAGAGCCTGTGAACATTTTTTTCGGCTGAAACAGCCATTGAAGAAATAATCTCCGCTTTGTCAAAATCAATAATATAAAACTTCCCTGTTTCATCGATCAAAATATTATTTGCATTTAAATCGGCATGAAAGATATTTGCCTGATGTAATCGTTTAATCAGTTTGCCTAATTCAGTCCATAACTTGTCAGACATTTCATTATTGTACAAAAAACTTGCCAGCGTACCCTGGTTGTTTATATATCGACTGATGATGGATGCCCGGTAAAAAAGTCCCTGCTTTTGTACATTAAAAGCCACTACCTCAGGTACAGGTAGATTATGTAACAATGCCTGTTCTATAGCTTTTTGCTCCAGAAATGGCCGGGTTTTATTTAGCCCGGTCCAAAAGTACTGGTCATGCAAAAAATGCGCTACAAAACCTCCGCGTAAATAGTGTCTTAACACATAAAATTTCTCATCGATGAGTATTTTTTGACTGGCTCCACGACCACCAGCAAGTTCCACCGTGTCTTTTTTTGGTCGCCAGTAAGACAGGTCAAAATCATTCGCCCTAAACTGGTGGGCTATAGATTCAGACTGTTTAATAATATGCTGGTTAAATGACATGATTTAAGATAGCTTTATTCAGATGGTATTGTATCTGACTCTTCGGTAAAGTAACGGTAACTTTAACATCGGCCAAAATTAAGTGGAAAAAATCAATCATAGTTCTTTCATTAGACATACGATTCAGCAATCCATCGATTTAAAAACCAGCCTGCTACAAAATGCTGAATTAATCAAAAAAATAAATGATGTTAGTAATCGCTGTATTGACATGTTTCATCGAGGTAACCGCCTGTTGATCGCCGGCAATGGCGGCAGTGCGGCAGATGCTCAACATATTGCCGCAGAGTTTGTGTGTCGTTTTAATTTTGAACGCCCTGGCCTGCCAGCCATGGCACTGGCCACAAATTATTCAGTGATCACTGCCGCTGGAAATGATTATAGCTTCAACGAGGTATTTTCCCGTGAAATTGAAGCCAACGGTAAAGATGGAGATATTTTTATCGGTATTTCAACTTCTGGAAATTCAACGAACATTCTAAAAGCCATCGAAGCCTGTCGTCAGGCCGGTATTTATACAGTCGGGCTGGCAGGTGATAGCGGAGCTATTCAGGACAGTGCCGATATTTGTCTGAATGTACCATCCGACAACACACCTCGTATTCAGGAATGCCATATTCTTATCGGTCATATTCTCTGCGAAATAGTTGAAAACAATTTATTCCCGCGGCTGTAAAAATATCCATTAAAAAATCCAATGAGTGCAACAAGTTTTCAACAGTCACCCCGATCACTGTGTATTTTAAAGCTGTCAGCCATCGGCGATGTGACTCATATGTTACCGGTCATTGCCACTTTGCAACAACAATGACCCGACACCAAAATCAGCTGGATTATCGGCACTATCAAATACCAGCTGGTTAAATCTTTACCCGGTATTGAATTTATTATTTTTAATAAAAAATGGATTAGCCGAATATAAAAAAATCTACATAAAACTCTAACGGGATTTTCACGGGTTATTTTGTAATCAGCATACCGAAGGTCCAGACCGGGTCCATATTGTAGATACATTTTTCAGTTTATTGAAAAGCCGGGCATCGACAGGCGCAACATGGACTGGCTGTTAAAAATCCGATGAAGACAGCCAGCACTACGCACAAGAGCAAATCCGGAATAAGTCTACCGTCATTATCAACCCCTGCAGCAGTGCACGAAAAAATAACTGGCGAAACTGGCCACAACAGAATTATGCAAAAGTCATCAACTACTTAATGCAACAGGATGTTAACATCATACTTACCGGTGTCCCGGCTGCAGAAGAACTAAAGTTTACCCAGGATATTCTTCAGCAGTGCCAGCAGCAACCCGGAACGTTCAGACCCATATTAATAGCTTTTCAACAAACAGTTAACAGTTACCCTGTCGCTTTGTAAAGATTTAACGCTAAAGAAATCGATGAAGCTCGCTGGGGTGAAAGAGTAAGAGACTCTAAGGTCATGCAAAGTATCACTGTAGAAATGGTAAAGCCTCAACTTGATGAGATTATACTGCTTCAGCAATAATGTCTTTTATATTCGGTCATCCAGTCAAATTGTTTTTCTATTTTCCTGATCATTCGTATCCATCGTCGTTGTTGTTTCTGTTTTACCAGTCTTGTGGATAAATTTAGAATCGGTATAGCAACGACATCCCCCACTCCATCAATTATAAAAGGTTCCAGAGACCCGTTTTCGCTTTTACGGCATAAAATATTCCACAGACTTAAATCATAAAAAATAACTCTATTTTCGAACAAATAATTTTCAAAAACGTCTAACATTACAAAATACTCAGATTTTCTTTCCGGGTACTGTTTTAAATATTCAATAAATTGTTTCGCTATCGAACCATCATTATCTCGAATCAGGTCGTAGATATAGCCGGTGCCAAGGTTTGTTTCTACGCAACCATGAAATCGAGTAATACGTTCAGAAGGCGCATTCCTTCTGGCCAGTTGTCGATAATATTTCACTTCCCGTTTCTGCTGTAGATAACCATTTTTCCTGGGCTTTGGAATCTTTAAACAGTATTCAGAACGCCCCGGATATTGATAACAATAACGCCGGGGTCCTGTTCCAATCAAATCTTTTATAAGTCAGACTAGCCTGTTTAAACCGCTCTCGCCCGTTGTCTTCAATTACCACTTTTTTTCTGAATCTCTATTAATGATGCGCTATTATGTCTGAATTCTAATCAAATGATCTAACAGGGCTTTCATGAATTTGTTCATCCTCGCGGCAGGTACCGGCCGACGCATGTATCCTTTAACCAAAGATATACCAAAATCCTTACTGGACCTCGGAGATGGCAGTACTTTACTGGACAAGCAGCTCACGCTGGCACTCGAGAATGATAAAATCTCCCAAATTTATATCATTACCGGGTACAAAAATGAACATATTGAACAAAAAGCCGAGGAATATAATCAATCAGGCAATATTCATTGCGTCTATAACCCGTTTTATGACGTGAGTAATAACCTGATGTCTCTATGGTGTACTCATCATCATTTCATGGACAGGGATTTTATTATTACCAATGGGGACAACATCTATAAACCCGGGGTCTTCGAAAAAATAACTGCACCAATGGATGACGGCATCTATGTCACGATTGATTATAAAGATCATTACGATGATGATGATATGAAAGTCTGTATTCAGGGTGACACAATCAACAGGATATCAAAGAAAATTGAAGTTGAAAAAACCAACGCTGAATCAGTTGGACTTGTTAGGCTCTCTGGAGAAGAAAGTAGAAGCCTGTTTCAACGACATTTACTCGGATTGATTAAAGAAGATACTTCTCGTGATGCTTTCTGGCTGGAAATTTTTAATAGCCTGGCATTACAAAATGAAACTATAAACCCGCTAATAATCGACCAACATGACTGGGGGGAGATGGATTTCCATCCGGATATCGAGCAAATGAAACAGGCTATCACTAAAAATATTTTCTAGCGCTGATTTCCTCGGTATAACAAAGTACATACGAAACAATGCCATTCATAGCCTGAATATATATTGTCAGCCTGTCAGTGGCAAAATTATCCAGCTGAAAGGGGGAAAATTTCTTATTCACAAAATCGGCGATATCTTTTTAGGCTGTAATCAGAGTATCACCTAATGGTGGATACAGACGAACTACAGGTGGTAAATATTGAATAGTAGAGCAAATAAATAGCCAGGCCATTACTCTAATCAGTCATTGATTGGGATTACACCTGCCAGGTTTGACTCCAGATAATCAACGATACGCTGTGACACTTTACCATCAGTTGGACCAATATGCTTTTCAGTCATCGTCATTCGCTGTTGATGAAACTGCTGTGGATTTTCAAGTTGCTGAATTACAGCTGACTTTAATTGTCCATAATTTTCAACGTGTACCCCAATATCCCGGTAATGCACATTGTCTATTTTAAAGCGTCGCTCAAATCTGTATCTGAAAGGTCCCCGGTAAAACCACTTGAGAAAATAAAAATCACAAACAATTACTGGTTTGTCTAACGCAACAAACTCAAACAGGGTCGATGACGCTTCACTCACCAGTAAATCAGCAGATATCATAAATGGCAGTAAGGAAATCTCACTACTCAATGCTACATAAGTATTGTCATATCTGGCCCACTTATTAAGTTTCCTACGTTGGCCTCGATACTGTTTGCGCTGCCAGCTAAAAGCGTGGGCCTTAATTAAAATATTCAAATCTGGAAAATATTCAGGCCAGTTATCAGGGAAACTCTCGATAGAACTCGGATTAAAAGTAGGCGCGTAAAGAATTGTTTTTTTATTTGGGTCAAGCCCCAATTTTTTGATATCAAGGCCTTTCATAGCAGATGAAAACAACGGGTCAAGTTTACTATATCCGACCTGTACAAACTGATCATCAGGAAATTGAGCCTGAATTTTTCGCAGTCGTTCAGCTCCTTCAATAAAACGAACAGTCATAGGAGTATTGGACTTACTGTAATAACTATTTTTAGGCCCGACACCATGACCGAGTTGAGCCGTTTTACTGAATTGATGCACTTTATCCAGTTCGGAAAATTGATTGCCAAAAAAAATCCAGTCTGGCTTCTGCTGTAGATAATAATTCAATGCCGCATCTTCATCGGCTACCCATTTTAACTTCACCTTAAGATCAGAAATTTTTTCCAAATTGAAACTGGACTTATCATTTTTATCTTCGTAGGCGATGCACTCGCATTGATGTCCCCGGCTTAACAAAGCATCAATAACTGGTGAGTATTGGGGCAAATAATAAATATTCTTTGCATCAAAAAGGACTTTCATGAGTTATAGCTGCCGTATTTTTTTGACCACATTACTGCTCGACTTTCCTTTTACAAAGTCTATTAAAATTACTTCTCCCGCGCATTCTCTACCTGCTATCTGATCAACCTGATAATCACCACCTTTGACCAGAATATCGGGCTGTATTGCACACACCAGGTTTGCCGGTGTCTCCTCCGAAAAATCGACTACCAGATCTACCGAAGCCAGTCCTGCCAGTAATTCCATCCTGTCCTGCAATAGATTGATAGGTCGACTTTCACCTTTCAACTTCGTGACTGAATCATCACTGTTCACAGCAACGATCAGTACATCACCCAAAGCAGACGCTTTTTCCAGGTAACGAACATGGCCTGCATGCAACAAATCAAAACAACCATTAGTAAAAACAATTTTTTTACCCTGCTTTTTATAAAACTCGATAGTCGAACTAATGTCTTTCTTATTGATTATCTTTTGAAGAATCGGTGATAACTTGTTTGAGCTGGTACGTTCCAGGTTCTGTAAATCTTCGACTGACACTGAAGACGTTCCCATTCGGCCAACGACAATGCCAGCAGCTTTGCAGGAGAGAAAAACTGCATCCTGAATCGACATGCCACTTCCCAGACCCGTCGCTAAAGACGCTATCACGGTATCTCCTGCACCCGTAACATCATAAACTTCCTGTGCGTGTGCCGGAAAATGGTCAGCACTATTATCTTTCATTACCAGAGTCATGCCTTCTCCACCCTGTGTTACCAGCATGCCAGCTAGATTACATTCATCAATCACTTTTGCAGTTTTATTAATTAAATCTGCACGGTCATGCCAGGGGCCGATAACAGCCTCCATCTCCTTCTGGTTTGGTGTTAATAAATATGCTCCAGAATAATTTGAAAACTGTTTCTTTTTGGGATCGATTAAAACGGGAGTGTTGGTGTTATTGGCCAGCTCGATAAAAGGTAGAGGCTGTTCCATCAAGCCTTTTCCATAATCGGACAGAACCACTACATTAGATGAGGCCAACAATGTTTCGTAGCTTGCCAGCATGGCCTGAATATCTAAATTCTGGATAAGCTGCTCAAAATCAAGTCGAATCAATTGCTGATGCTGCGACAAAACACGCAGTTTATTCGTCGTCGGTATGCGGTGATCGATAATGCAATGGTTATCGATATCGGACTGTTCTAATAACTTAGCCAACTGCAGACCATTAGCGTCATCTCCCATCAGTGCCAGTAAATGGGCTCTGGCTCCCAGAGAAGTGACATTCACTGCAACATTCCCTGAGCCACCCACTCGCCAGGACATATCGTTGACTCGAACGACTGGAACCGGGGCTTCCGGAGAAACTCTTTCCGTACTACCCTGCCAGTAACTATCCAGCATAACATCACCCACAACTAGTACAGTCGTATCGGAAAAATTTAGATTCATATTGGTTTAAATACTTTAGATAAATGTGTTAGCGGATTCATTATAGTCAACTTTAATTAAAGGTAAAAGCTATCTAAAACGCTACAAAAACAACTCGATTACTCAATCCCAAACTCAGTTCTAACCACTTTATTCTTCCGGGTAAGTTTACGTATTTTTTTATTTTTGGCTATCGACTCGGGTTTGGCATAACCGCGACCATGATCGAGGTGAACACAGCTACAGCGGTAACGAACCTGTTTCTTTTTCAGACCCATGTTCATTAATCTTTCACCAAACTCGCGATCCTGCCCCCCGTATTGCATCCTTTCATCAAAACCATTGGTTTCAACGGCATGTTTTTTCCAGGTAGAGGCACTGTGACCATTCCAGGTTGCTCGTGTTGTAGTTAGCGCATCTAATATACGCCCCCAAACAGGATGGGAAAATAACTTTGATATTTTCAATGTAAAAGGTACGCCCTGCTTTAACAGCCAGCCAGGGGAAGTTGCTTTATGTTGTTCAATATCCTGCTGAGTGATTTGACGAGAGACATCAAGCGGTAATTTGAAGTAACCACCCGATAAAAAACAATTTGGTTCAGATAACTCCACATGATTTTTAACAAAGTCCGGATGAGGTATGCAGTCACCATCGGTAAAAATAAGGTACTCTCCCTCACTTGCAGAAATCGCCTTATTCATTATTTTGCATTTCTGGAATCCTTCATCGGGGTGCCAGATATGTTTTACGGGAATACTTATCCCTGCTTTAACTTTCTCGATGATTTTTCTAGTTTCATCATTGGACCCATCATCAGCAATGATTATTTCGAAATCCCGGTAACTTTGAACTGAAAAACCCCACAAGGTTTTTTCCAGCCACTTCGGATGGTTATAAGTAGTAAAAATAACGGAAGCAAACATAGTTAACTCTGAGCACAGACATCATCATAAATTGATTCTAGAATTTTACATTGTTTTCTAACATCAAAATATCTTTCTACTCTTTCTCTGCCCTGCTGTCCCATTTTTTTTCGTAAACTTTCATTGGACAGTAATACATCAATATTATCTGCCAGTGACAGAACGTCTTTTTCATCACACAATAGCCCTGTTTTTTCATCTTCAATAGCCTCTACAATACCACCACTACGAAAGCTTACCACGGGCGTGTAAAGAGCCTGGGCTTCAAGAAATACCATTCCTAATCCTTCTGCATCGCCATTATCAGCGGTCACACTTGGCGCTACAAATAGCCAGCTTTTTGATAACCACTTTTTTATTTGCTGCGCACTTTGTTTTCCGACAAAATTCACATTCAATTCCAGCTCTGTTGACTGACTCTGTAGACTTTCCTTTAGTTTTCCATCCCCTACTATGGTCAGAGATAATTCATTATATTTTTTTTTCAGTTGATGCATTGCCTGTAACAGATAAGTACAACCCTTTTTTTCGACCAGCCTTCCTACGAATAATAAACTTGGTTGTTTTGATTCTGATTTTTCCAGGCTGAAACGTTCCAGATCGATACCAATTGAATGCTTAACTAACTTATTTTCAGGACAACCCTTTGCTAATGCATGTTGAGCGATGTAATCAGAAACAGCGATGACCTTATCGATGCCTGTAAAAAAAACTTTCCCATCGTTAATTAGCCGCCTTGATTGCCTGGGCTTAGTAATATCATGGCCATGTAGAGTTGTTACTGCTGGAATATTCAGCCGCCGAGCCAAAGTAATTGCATCCAAACCATCATTCAGGAAGTGGGCATGAATAAGTTTAGGATTATCATCAATTAAACTATTTAGCCAGCGGCTTTTCACTGAAAAACCGGATCTAAATAACAGCTTGTGCAGCCCGTGAAAATAGCTTAATTCTTCAAGTACCCGGCGAGGCGAAGATTGCAATAAAGTTAACCCGCTTTGATCAAGGTTGAACCCGGTAAAAATAGCACGATATTTTGATAAATACCTACCTTGATCAGCTATAAATGTCTCAGAATAAGGTAAAACCCTTTTTCGAAAGATAATGATATTGTTATTATTTTGATTCACTGCGCTAACGGGCTTACATCAATATATAACGGAAAAAAAAGCATCATACACTTTCACTCGGCATTGGACTTTGTTTACTCTGTTGCCACCGTTTAATCGGCCCATGCAGAGCCAGACCATAGCAGAGGAATACAGCATACGTGGTATTACTGTAATCTAAATAAGATTCAGCAAGCCCGGCAATATGGTGCATGACCACTAGCGACACAAAAATCGTTCGCTCCCGGTTAGAACCATGTTTCCACACAAACAACAGGCAATGAAGAATAAAAGCCGTCCATAAAAATAATGCCGGCCAACCATGATGGACAAGTAACATGAGAGCATCATTATGAGCATGTCCAATATCCACTTCTAATACTGCAGGTTTATTTTCATCATGCCAACCCAGGTCTTTCCAGGATTGACGGTAGTGCTGTTTAAAGTATTCGCCACCACCTAATCCTGTGTGAGGGTACTGCTTGAAAATTTCAAAGCTGGCGACAAATATTTTATCTCGACCATTTCCACTCTTCAGTTGCTTGGTAAAGGCAGGATTTAGAAAAGCCATTACAGAAATACTCATTAACGTAATAATACTCAAAACAACCAGGTTCCTTACGATACTTTTCTTATTTACTGACTTATTTAAAAAGATCACATGAAGGCTTGTTGCACTAAAAAATGCAGCAATAACAGCCCGTATTTGCGGTAAAATCACACCACTGAATAAAGCCAGAACTAAAAACCAGGTATGAACTTTCTTCCAAACCAGGTAAGGCATAATACTGATAAAAACCAAACTATGAATAAATTGAGTCTCCCAGGGTCTAGTATTAAAACCTGGTGGTCTAATATTAAAGGGCCTACCACCCTCCCAATCTATACGCCATGGAGCAGCCGTTACATCGACCCCCATAAAAGCCTGAGTCCAGATAAGAGCAGCAGATGCTACTGCACCAATAGAGACACCAACTAATAGCACAAACTGACTGATAACAGTTAGACTTAAAGGAATAAACATAAAGAGGAAGTGATAACCAATTCCACCGCCTTCAACTCCTTTTCCTGGATATGGACCGATCCAGTTGCTAGTCCACTCCCAAATTATAAACCCTAACATCCACCAGAATGGAGCAATCCAGGGTAATCTCGGCCGATAAAAAATCAGCGCAAGGATAAATAAAAATGCTACAAAATGCATAAGCCCATGTCTAAAAAATAAAGAGGCAAAGGCAAAACCCAGCAAAAATTTAAAGATTGTTTCTGAACCTTGAGTACTATCTTTCCACATATTTGTTTAATAATTTAATGGTAATTTTATAACCCTTTAGCCCACAATTTAATGACCATGCACTGATACCTGGCACACGGTAACTAATTAATTTTAAAGGATCATTGATTTTTATACTTTATCCGGTTATTAAAGTTATTTTCTATAATACTGAAGAGGCTACACTAGTAGCATGAGTTACATTAAATCGATTTTAAAATCGGGTTGTTGCAACAGTGTAAGCTGATTATTATCAATCAACCCAACCCGTATTGATTCAACTTTATCCACCGCATTACTGGAAGACTTAGAAATGATTTTATGATAGTGAGAAGTGTATCCACTCATTTTTGTGGAATCTGAGCTCAGCGTTCGCTCCCAAAGCACTTTATCCTCTCTACCAATATGTTTAGAAAGTTCGTTTAACTTTAACACTTTTGATAGCTCGATCATCTGCCTGGACCTTCCTTTTTTTACATCACTCGTAACTTGTCCCGGTAAATTTGCTGCTTTAGTTCCATCACGTTTTGAGTAGCTAAAAACATGCATATGCCCAAATCCAGTTTGCTCGACAAAATTTAATGATTGTTTCCACTCACTTTCTGTTTCACCGGGAAAACCAACAATAATATCGGTCGTAACATTAAACAATGGAATAGCAGTCCTGGCCTTTTCAACGATTTGAGTAAACTCAGCAGTTTTACAGCGCCTTGCCATACGCCGTAACACACTGTCTGATCCACTTTGCAGTGGCAAGTGCATATGCGGCATCAAGCGGTCATCTTTGAACAGCTCAAAAAAATTATCCGGTAAATCCCATGGTTCAACTGAAGCAAGTCGAATCCTGGGAATACTGGTTTTATCCATAATTTCACTCAGTAACTCATATAAATTACTGCCTGTATCGCTACCGTAACCCCCGACATGGACTCCAGTGATAACGATTTCCTGCACACCCAGTTGATGATGTTTGTTAATTTCATTAATAATATCCTGCTGGGCTCGACTTCTTTCTGCTCCTCGGGCGACCGTCACAATACAAAAAGTACAACGGTAACGGCATCCATCCTGAATTTTTATGAATGCACGATGCTTTCCCCGAGCAAAAATACTGGACTGGTCTGTTAAGGGAGTTGAATGAGAAGGAATATTCAACTGTGTTAGAAGTAGATCGACCAGTTCATCCTTTTGCTGATTAGAGATAACCAGATCCACACCTAGTTGATTTTTAACTTTTTCAGATTGCAAACTGGCATAGCAGCCTGTTACCACCAGCTTTGATTGAGGGTTTGATTTATGAATACGGTTAATCAGTTTGCGTGATTTTCGATCAGCCTCAGCGGTCACTGCACAGGAATTAAACACGACCAGGTCAGCTTCTGTACTATCCAGGGTTAACTGATGGCCTTTTTGAATAAATTCATTAGACCAACTTTCAAGTTCTGCTTCGTTTAAACGGCAACCTAATGCCTGAAAATTGACCTTCACTTTATCGCACTTTCAAAAATAACGCGACATGGTATCAAAATCTATAACAAAGAGAAATGTTATCAATACACGGCCTCTTTGAGCATCCCTGGTCATCAGGTATAAATGTTTCCATGCGTAAGCACCTTCTCTGACCATCCCTGGTCATCAGGTATAAATGCTTCCATGCATAAGCACCTTCTCTGACCATCCCTGGTCATCAGGTATAAATGCTTCCATGCATAAAAAACCCGGCATATAGCCGGGCTAAATTTTTACTATTTATTATTATAAGTATCTATTTACGAGAGCTAGGCCCGTTAGCTTCGACACCTTTAGCCATTACCATCAGGAAATACTCTAAAGATTTATACTCATCGCTCTGTGCCTTGAAAGGCTTCGCCCGAATATTCTTGTTGCAACCTCCGAAACGACGATGAGGTGTGCCCAGTGCTGACCACTTATGACGATACACAGG
>JAAEMR010000008.1 GCA_024225395.1 Gammaproteobacteria bacterium | reverse complement strand
CGCCGAAAAAAAAATGATATTCGTATTCACTGCCTGGGTGAAGTGGATGAACTAAATGCCATTATCGGTATCTGTTCCAGCTTGATAGAACATCAGCAAGTTCAAACGACTTTACTGCAGATTCAACACGACCTGTTCGACCTCGGTGCCGAACTTTGTCAGCCTTTACAAGAATTAATATCAACTGAACATGTTGAACAGCTGCAGCAACAGGCTGAATTGTTAAATCAAAATTTACCCGCCCTGACCGAGTTTATACTACCGTCAGGCAGCATAGAATTAAGCAATTTGCACCTGGCACGAACTGTTTGTCGCAGGGTCGAACGCAACCTGGTCACGTTAAACGAGAATGAAAAGGTGAACCCTTACTCACTCATCTACCTTAATCGCTTATCAGATTTGTTATTTATCTTGACGCGTTATCTGGCCAGGGAATGCGGAATCGACGAAGTTTACTGGCAGTCAGATTTTTCCAGAGTTAAACCGGTACAATAATATGCTGCCCAGATGACAATTAAAATATTTTTTAGATATTAAGACCCTTCTATAACCCTTTGAAAAAATAGCGTTAAGAAAAATAATCCTGCTGAAGCCATAGCCAGGTTATTAAACGCTCCCGTTACACTCACAATAACCAATACATCAAGAAGACAGATACTGGCAATCAATAAAGTTACTGAGTTCCAGTATTTATCATTTTTCCACTGATACACAAATACATAGATAAGCGTAAAAGCAAAAGCGGCAATTGCTATATATCCCTGGAAACTGAGTATGTCATTTAGTGCGACTAGCAAAACCACATTGACCGAGACATTTAATAGTATAAACCCAGCAAGAACATTTTTATTTTTTGCTACCATCGTTAAACCTAAAACCCAGACAGTTAAACAGATTGCTGAAATAGCCAACTGTAATGTCAATGCAGGAATCACACTAACGGCTGCCGTGATATATACCATGCCACGGCATAAACCCATGATCAGTGGTCCAAAAGGATTTTGTTTGTGCCGCCAGTCATAAAGCAGAACCAATCCGCATAATAGAACGCAGGATAATACCGGGTACCAGGTTTCAACTATTGAGACGGAAATATTTAAACTAAGCAGGAGTAATGCCAGGATCATCATGGATATAGCCAGAAACATCACTACAGAAGAACTTATATCATTGGCTGGAATCGGACGATCTGAACGAAATTGTCGATCGTAGTCCTGATCAAATACATCATTAAAAAACATACCTGCGGTATAAACAAGGGACATTGATACGAGAACAATCAACAGACTAAACTGATTAATTTCAGCATTTGCAAGGGCAGAACCTGCAAGCACATTACTCCATACAGTCGGTAAATTAGACACTCTCCCCAGTTTAAACAGGGTAAATAATTTCATTTTATTAAATATTCTTCTTCACCCTGTCAGCCAGGTTCACAGACACAAATCAGCTGATCATATCAAAACACTTTTTAGTCCAGTTTAGACTGCTTCGCATAATATCCAGGTCTATCTCATGAACTTCAGTTCCTGCCCCTATCCTCTTTAGCAGGGTAATTGAAAGTTCCCCTCCCAGGTGTTCACGAAACTCTTCCATGCCCTGAAAAACAGTGTACTCACCATTTATATCTCGATCATCAAGAGAGGAATGCCATAACTTAAAGCCTAATTTCATAATTAAATTCTTAACTCGAAGCAAAGAGACTTCTGAAAACAGACCCATTTCATAAGAATAGCGAGCATCAACCAGCATTCCTATGGCAACCGCTTCTCCATGTTTGACTTCGTAGTCTGACATCACTTCCAGTTTATGCGCTAACCAGTGACCGTAATCCAACGGTCTGTTACTGCCTTTTTCAAAAGGGTCACCACCGGTAGAAATCTGTTTTGCATGTATTTCAGCACTACATTTGATTGAATACGAAACCGGGTCCATGTCAAAATCAGCCAGAGCTGCACAATTATTTTCAAGCCAGTCAAAAAACTCACCGTCTCGAATTAAACTTACCTTGATAGCTTCAGCCATGCCTGCACGTTTATCTCGCTCAGATAAAGTTTGAAGAAAAGAAAAATCACAGATAACCGAGTCAGGAGGAGAAAATGTACCCAGGTAATTTTTTCTATCCAGGAAGTTAATACCATTTTTAACACCAATACCCGAATCATTTTGAGACAGGACTGTCGTAGGCAGGCGTATTAAACGTACGCCCCTATGGGCAGTCGCCGCAGCATAACCGACTAAATCGAGCACAGCCCCTCCGCCAATAGCCACGATACAATTATGCCTGTCTACAGAAAATTTTAATAATGAACTGTATAAATCATGAAGTGCTTGAGGGTCATTTTTACAGCCCTCTCCACCTTTCACTGGAATAGGCCTTGTCAGTAATTTGATGACAGAGCTATTCTCTGCATACAGCTGAATATTTTCTACTAATTGTTCGTGACTCGCTAAAACTTCAGTATCGACAAAGCAGATAAATGAAGTTATTTTCCTCGTATCAGCAACTAGCGCCCGTTCTAACACAGGGTTACTCAGGGAAAACACATTTTCAGTAAAGTGTATCTTATAATCAACGTTTGTTGAAAATACCTGAGATATTGAACCACATAACCCTTGAGATTCAGCATCAGGAATATTGGTCTTAAGTTGTAACATAATATTTGATCCAGCCAGGTTCAGGTTTAAGTCCATGGGAAATCCAGCTAACGAACTGAAACATTCTTCCGTTACTTTGACTTGATAACACCACCTGTTCTATAAATTTGAAACCCAAAATTATCATTTAAAAAAAATAACATATGAAACATGTATTTAATGTGACATAGACAACCTTTTCAACAGTTTAACTGAAAACTCCTGAGGCTCTAATACTTCACAATCAATCAATATATCTAATCTTGAGAGTAATAGACTGACCAGCTTGAGGAGCTACATCGCGGTCGATTGTAATAGCGCCCCAATTCCCTATTCCCAGGCCAGTTTTATGTTCAATAATACTGGCGGGATCATGGATCATGCCTATTAGGACACCATCCACCTGAGCAAGATAACGATTATCAGGCATAAACAAAGACCCGGTATAACTCCAGATAGAGGGTTTAACAGGTTTATCATCACTAATCTTCAACAGATCAATAGCATCATACTCAACTATTTTGCCATTTTCTTCCCAGCTAACCATTATCGAAACCATATCTCCCTCAACAGCAAGAGGATCGAAATGAAACTTTGGTACAACGGATTTTTTGGCATCCAGACCAATTAAAATACAGGCCAGGTTAAATTCAAAAGCATTGGTATCCAGAGAAAAAACACTTTCGTAAGATTTAAATCCATCCTTCATTGTCGCTAGAAATTCAATAGCCTTGTTATCTTCATAAGTCAGCATTTGACCAGGAATGGTTATGATACGTTTTAACTTATTAACATTTATCAGGCCGACGCGATAATTTTGTTGATCCAGGATATCCACCGATGCAGCCTGTCTCTTGTTAACATCATCCGGTTGACTTAATTCAACATCAGGCATGTTCGCAGCCGGGTCAAAAATTGGCTGGACCTCATCAGTTAGTCCTGCAGAACTGTATGAAAGAATAAATACACTACATAAATTGCGGGTATAACCGGCTAACTTTAAAGCTGCATCAAATCTACTCATCATTGCTTTATTCCCATAACAATTCTATGTGGCATTGGTTGCGGGAAAGAGACCTTGAGAACATCTTTAAAATTTTCCTGCTCCATCCAGTTTTCCACGTCGGTATCAGAATGAACTTCCCCATCGTCAGCAGTCAACATCATATTCAGGCTAAACAGAGTAGCAAATAGTGGTGAGGTTCCTCCCTCATCACTAAAAACATCACTAATTATCAACAGACCTCCCGTCTCCAGTGCCTGGCTGGCACGCCTGATAAAACCCCGACATGTTTTTTCAGTCTCACGATGAAACACACCAGAAATCAATACAACATCATTACCCTCTGGAAACTCATCCTGCATATAATCCAGAGGTTCGGTAGTCACTCTTTCAGCAACCCCCATGGACTCAATTATTTCTTCTGATATTTCTAGAACTGCAGGTAGATCCAGTACCCTGGAATGAATATCAGGATATACCTGCGCAAAGAGTGACGAGTAGGTTCCGGGCCCTCCCCCGACATCAATCATCTTTTTCCTACCCGAAAGATCCACAAGATCTACCATCACCCGACCAATTCCCATTGCCCGGTTATGCATGCCATACACAAAATTTCTGGTCTGCTGCAAATCTTCGCCTGTATATTTTTCAGTTGCCATAGACGGTATCCCTGATATCAGAGTTTGCTCCAGACTACCCCAGGTCTGATACAGGTCATCACTATATCGAATAGCATCTCCCAAATAACCCTGCTGGCCGGGAACCAGAAAAGCTTTGCTCATATCAGTATTGCTGTAAAGTCCATTATTTATCTGCACCAGTTCAAGAGCAATACAGGCATTCAATAACATACGAGTGCCTTTTTTTCTGCTGCCAAGACCTTTTGCAATTTGCCCAAGAGTTCTGGATTCATTTGCAAGCAGGGCAAATAAACCCATTCGGTTAGCCGTAAGTAATGCTTGCGAATTCCAGTACCCGGTGGATAAAGCCAATATAGGTGATGGATTCAATCTGGACGGGATACCCTTTTTATTTTCCACTCTCTTCTCCTGACTTCAAATACAACTCTTTAAAACAGAACATCCTTAACAACTGAATTTACTAATAATAGTTTACTCAACTTTTCAATGACCCCATTTTGAGGTTAATTATTATGCTCTCATTATATATAGTACACTGTGATGACTGTTATAGATCAACTGACACTTTTTAATCAACTAGCAGAAGACTGATGACACACAATAAAATAATAAACAGTCATAAAATAACGCAATATTCATCTCAGAATGATTCCGGTAAATTAACTTTCACCCGTCATTTACAGTAAGTTATATTATTAACAATGACTTTACATATTCCACATACAAGGAAAACCTCGGAATGGATATTACACTGGTTTTGCGTGCTACTGGCTGGAATTATTTTTGCTTACACCCTGAGCCCGGACTCTCTCTCATCGACCGCGCATCGATTGATTAATTACGCTCTATTCATCACTCTCACCAGCTATTTGCTATTACCGCCAGCCAGAAACTTAAGCCAGTTACTGGCTAACAGCCTTGCTCCGATAGTATCACTATTTATACTGTCGCAATTATTCATTACTCAAACGGTAAGCCTTAAAATTTTTTTACCACTGAGTGTTATGACGTTTATATTTTCTCTACTATTGTGTAGCTTAAAACAGTTAAACGTCGTCATTTATGGAAAAAGCAGTATCTCCCACAAGCTGGTTTATCTACTAACGGTTATAGTTATATTATTACCCGTCTGGTTAGGACCCTGGGTAGATGTCTATCAACCATCTATTAAAATGATAAACAGTATTATATTTGCAACACCTCTGACACATTTTTCGGTAGCTGTGCAGTATGATTACCTGCGAAGTTTGTGGTTCTATCAGAACACTCCATTTGGCAGCCTCCCCTTTACATACCCGGGCTTGATGGCTATAACCTTTAACTATCTATTAATCATTTGCTGTTTACAGATAATACTCTGGCGCGTTACACGTCATATTAAAAATTCAGCTCTGAAGGAGAAAGTACAAACATGAGTAAAGCAATTAAAATACTCTCACTATTCTTTATTTTTAGTGCGGCATTTAATATTAGCGCAGCTGATAGCAACATGGACTCTGCACTCAAAGACAGAGCTAAACGTGCTACGGACAATGGGCTTCGTTTTTTACGTGAACAACAGGCTAAAGATGGCTCCTGGTCAGGGTCTGTCGGTATAACGGCACTTGCACTTCGTGCCTTCCTTGAAAGTCGTCGAAAATACACTGAAGATGATGGTCCTTTCATCACCAGACCGGTCAACTTTCTGCTATCCCATATTCAACCAGATGGATCTATTTCAGAATCAATCAATAATCGAAATTACAATACCGCTGTCGCTATTACTGCACTTAAAGCTACAGGCAATCCTGACTACGATAAAATCATCCTGAATGGTCAAAAATTTATTCAAGGTTTACAGTTAAGCGAACAGAAAGGTTACGCTGCGGATCATAAGTTTTATGGAGGTATTGGCTATGGGGGTGATGAACGCCCGGATCTATCCAATGCTTATCTGGCGATTGAAGCTCTCAAAGCTTCCAGCCTAGACAGCAACGACCCTGTATGGGAAAAAGCACTGGTTTTCGTTAGCCGGTCACAAAATAATAGTGAAACCAATGACCTTAACTGGGCAAAAAATGATGGAGGTTTTGCTTATATGCCCGGATACAGCCCTCATGGTGATGCCGTTTCATATGGAAGCATGACTCATGCCGGGTTAATCAGCCTGTTGTTTGCAGGCATCGACAAAAAAGATCCCCGGGTACAGGCATCCTACAAGTGGATTCTAGACCACTACACACTGGAGAAAAATCCGGGCGCGAAACACAACCAGGGATTGTTTTATTACTACAATGCTTTTGCTAAAAGTATGAAGGCTTACGGTGAAGATGAAATCACCGATAGTAATGGAATCCTGCACAACTGGCGAAATGATTTATCACGCAAATTACTCGAGTTACAGAGTAAAGATGGTTCCTGGGTTAACAGTGATTCACCACGCTGGTGGGAAGGCAATAAACACCTGGTAACGGCCTGGTCAGTTATTTCACTAAACCTCGTCATAAAATAGAGGTGTTACTCTGTTTAAGCATAAACATCCAGTACTGTTCATTACATTACTGCTCCTGCTTTCTTCATTACCAGCGGTTAGTTATGCCGCTGTAAAATTGGAGCTAAAAACCGGACTCGATGGACATGCTGTTGATGGACAAACCAGTGAAATAGAAATTCGGCTTTTATCTACCAGTGTTATCAGTGGTCAGTTAGAAATAAACGATGCTTTCGGACACACGTTAATTCCAGTCAAACTCAGTGAGCGAGTAGAAAAAACTTTTTGGCAGGCGGTGACTGTAGAACAAAACAAATCGATTATCGTAAGATGGATACCGGAACATGGTGACATAATTGAAAAACAACTGTTAGTAGATCACAGTCAAACGGCTCTAACTATTATTTCGAGATCAATTCCCTTGAAGCTGACTCTCGATAAAAATCCACCATCAGTGGCTATTACACCTGTCATTCTATCTACGCAAAATCTACCACACACTCCTCAGGCATATGCCGGCATCGAAGCTTTCATTACTGCTCCCCAGACACTTTCCAGTCTGTCTAAAGATCAATACCTGGCGCTGAGTGATTACCTGAGTAGCTGTAACATCCTGTTATTATCGACAGTCGAACAACCACTTTTAAAACGCCTAAAAGACTTTTCAGGATGCTCGGGGCGATTTATTCAAAGCTATGAAACACTGGAACAGATACCACAAATACTGGCGACACTAAAAGGCCGACGTTCTGCTCAAACACCTTCTGCTGATGAAATGACTTTAGCTGGACAAAAACAGTTTCAGCAGCAAATGCTCTCATCCATAGTGTTATATCTGACGGGATACATCCTTTTTATCATCCTGCTAACCTGGTTCATAAAAAAAACACAGTATCAGCTGTTGATACCCCTCATTGTTGCTGGAGCGGGTATTCTTGCATGGAGTGGAGAAGGATCTCAGCAGTTGATTAGCTGGGTAGAGGCTGAGAGTGGTGATAATCATGTCATTAATTCCAGCTTACTATTTCTGGGGGGAAACCGGTCAGGAGACAACAGCATTAGTCTCAATACCACATCCCGATTAAGCAGTGGCATGAAACAGGCGCAACAACCGCAAATCAATTATCAGCAAAATCTTACATCCAGGGTACTCACAGTAAAATCCCAGCTACTGTCCCCGCAAACGTTCAAGCTGACTTCTATATCAACGCAATCATTACCCTTTGAATTAAAAATTCAACAGGACTTACCAAAAATAATTACCTTTGAAGACTCAATTGCTGATAAAGCCCTCCTGTTGTGGAGAGGACAAACTTATGACATTCCATCATTAACACCCGGAACCAGCTGGCAACCCGATGAAACAATGGGTAAGTCAGCCGTATCTCCTGCGGAGAAACTATTACTGTCACGTCTGGCTTTTGATGCTCCTGCTATTTTAATGCCATTCACTCCAAATTATTCCGGGGTTATTTCCAGTAACCTGCAACACACTGGCTGGTTAGTCATTAGACATCAACCGGAATGGTTATGATGAGCCAACAACGTCAGGCACTAACACTCAGCATTATTTATTCAATACCGTTGTTGATTTGGTTAACGACTCAACTTCAATTTATTGAGTGGAGCCACTTCTATTTACAACCGTTATTTCGACAGTTGTTTTCCACCCTATTACTGTTACAAACTTTATGCATAACTCTGCTTTCACTAAACCGGGTTGACAGGCAGTGGTCACAAGATGCCCTGGGAATCATTCATATCATACTATTCCCTCTACCTTTTGTTGCACTGACCTGGCTAACAGGTAGCGTGAATTTAAACACGATCATAAGTGGCCTGTTATTGATCAGCTTAATAGGAGCACTGGGAATCCTTAGTAGAATAAGTATCGACTTTTTAGCTGCCGGACTTAAGCCATTAAAAATTATTCCACCGTTCGTTTCCATAACTCTGGCTATCTTAATGTGGAACTTTCGTCATCTATGGATGAACTGGCTAGAACTATGAATCCCGACTTCAGGTATCAATTGCACAGCATCTGCCGACAACATCAGCGGACAATCTGGGTGAACCGGGTATTACATTACTTACCGACAATATTATGGTGGAATGCCAACATACTTTTTATGGGTGCCATGTTGCACCATTGGATATTACCGCTCAATTCACATCTGGTGATTAGTATCGCGATACTACCTTGCATCATCAGCCTGGTCTGGTTAAGCATTTTACATAAACCAGCTGAACATGAAGCTGCCTCTGCTGCTGATCGACTAATAAATGCAAATTCACTGTTTATTTCAGCATGGGAATTAAGCCATTCCAACGCTACCCTTAATCAAATATCCCGGCTACTCATTAAACGGGCAGAATCATCAATACCGGTCTGGTCAAAACTTTTAAGTTCTCAACATCAACGAACATTAAATGCGTCGAGTCTGGCAGCAATAACACTGGCTGTTAGCGGGTTATGGTTACTGTTGCAGACGACACATATTCAGCCTGTAGAAACACCAGGTGGAATAATTGTTGATCATCATGAAATATTGATTCAGAAAAAAAATGAGCGAGCCAGTATTCTCAGCGAGCTGTTTTTAAAACCTGAAAAAAAATCTACCAAAATTCATCAACAAAAAAACGTACAGAACTTAAAGACTAAAACTTCCTCTCAGTTTACTCCCCAGGCCAGCATTAAAAATAACCTGAACTTTAACAACAACGGTACCGCTAATAGCAAAAGTAACTCTCCTTCACCGTCAGTATCCGGTAACCAGACCAGGTCAGGGATTGCATTGACGAAAAGAAGTAAAACTGAAAGTCATAACATTACAGGCTTAACTGCTGGAAATGAGACTGCCCGTCACTCCGACAAGCAGCTATCAAGCGCTGATAAATTTGAGCAGGTTCAACCTGTCGATATAGAAATAGAAGCCGATAACAGCTCTATAGCTTTTGATGAGTCAGACGAAGGGCAGAAGCTGGTTGTATCACCACCACAATCTACAAACTCCACCCTGTCATATTATAATTATTCAAATAACACATCTAACACCACTACTGCTAATTTGCTATCAGCAGAACAGCGTTATCGGGTATGGCGTTATTTCAAACAACTGGAAAAAATCAATGAACCCAATAAATGAGTTATCTGAAATGGATTTTCAACAGGCCAGGCAGGATTTGAAGCAACTTGCTACAACACTTGAGAGTGCTATCGCCGGTCAGACACCGCTAATTACCCAGATGCTAATTACTTTTATTGCTGGCGGACACATATTGCTGGAGGGTTTGCCCGGTTTAGGAAAAACACACCTGGCCAAAGCAATGGCAGCAATAACCGATCTTGGATTTTCCAGGATTCAGTGCACTCCGGATCTGATGCCAGCTGATATCACCGGCAGCGAAATTTTACTCAAAGGTCAGGATGGACAGCAAATACTAAAGTTTCAGCCCGGACCTGTCTTTTCACAGATGGTACTGGTGGATGAAATAAACAGGGCAACACCCAAAACCCAGTCAGCACTACTAGAGGCCATGCAGGAACATCAGGTAACTTTCAGTGGCACAACTCACCCATTAAACTCACCATTCTGGGTAATAGCCACTCAGAATCCCATCGAGATAGAAGGTACTTACCCGTTACCCGAGGCACAGCTAGATCGTTTTACGACCAAACTCAAGGTAGATTTTCCAGACCCAGAAGCATTACTAACCATGCTGGATATTTCTCTCGACAGTGAACCCTCTGAACAACTCAAACCCTGTTTAACAGTGCAACGACTCAAACAGATCATGCACCTTAGCAGGGAAATTCTGGTTTCAGATAATATCAAACAGGCAGCTGTTCAACTACTATTGTCGACTCACCCCGGTAACAAAGCAGACAGCAACCATTTTCGCTACGGAGCCAGCCCTCGTGGACTACAGTCTCTAATTCGCACGGCTCGAGTTCATGCCCTGATGCAGGACAGATTACAGGTAGATATTGATGACCTCGAAGCCATGGCTATGCCCACCCTGCGACATCGCGTTTTACTCAGTATCGAAAGTGAACTGGCAGGAATAGACAGTGATGAGCTGCTCAACCACCTGATAAAATCCTGGCGGGAAAATGTCTGATGCATCCTCTACAGGAACTCAATGAATCTGAACTTGGCAGCCTGACTCGAATAGCAGATCGATTACTCGGTACCCGGCATATGCTGACTCGAGGTCATAGACCCAGCAGGTTTCGAGCAGGATCCGGCATTGAGTTTCTCGACCATCGGGAGTTCAGTCCTGGCGATGACTTACGTGATGTAGACTGGCGCGCAACTGCCCGTAGCAAGCGTCCGCAAATTCTCCGTTATTGTGATGAAGAAGCTACCGACTGGTTCATCGCGCTGGACTGTAGCGCTTCAATGAATATAGAAAATGCTGAAAAATGGAGACTGGCCGTGCAATGTAGCGCTGCGATAGCTTATCTACTGTTACATCAGGGTAATCGAGTCAGCCTGCTTTTATTTAATGACAAAGTAGAGCAAATGGTTCCACTCGGTCAGGGCTCTACTCATTATTCTCACATTTTACGAACATTACGAAACATTACTCTGCGTGAAACAGGCGGTGGCTCTAATCTGAATTGCTGCATTTCTCACATTAAACGACACAGTCCAGTTTTTGTGATCAGCGATTTGCTTGCAGAAAGTAACATGCTGGATGGACTTAAAGCTCTGTCGATTCATGGTGATAGTATTCACCTTATGCAAATACTCGACAACAGGGATTTCCAGCTTCCTGAACAAAACAATATCCAGTTGAAAGATATAGAAACATCACAAACCATACAGATTGATCTCAACCCTAAACAGCGTGAAGAGTTTCAGATTTCCCTGCAAGGGTATTGTGAAAAAGTTGCCAGTCATTGTATCAAACATCATATCCGCTCCAGTCTCCATATGGCTTCAGAGACGTGGAAATCCGCAGTGGTTAAACATTTACAGGGGGAGCAAAAAGCCTAATGATAAGTTTTCAGGCACCCTTATGGCTACTCCTGCTGGGTCTGATACCGGTTATTTACTGGCTACATCGTTTTGCACAGCGCTCCACAACTTTTTATAGCAGCAGTCTTTTTCTATGGCTCAAAATACCCTCTTTTAAAGACCACAGGGGAGTACTCGGCAAAGTCGATTTACGCTGGCTGCTGCGTGCATTGATAAGCATATTGCTAACCCTGGCATTAGCTGAAGCCAGTATACAGCGATCAAAAACTTTACCTTTTGAAGTGTGGGTAGATGATTCGTTGAGCATGTTTACTCAGGAGGGTGAGTTCAAACGGATACAGCTAGCCATGCAGCGATTAGTGGATTTACTCAACCAAAACAGTGCCTCAAAGATTCAGGTTCATTCACTGGGTAACTCGGCATTATCGATAGAGTTAAACACTGCAGACATATCAAGCTGGGAAGACCAGTTAACCAACTGGAGCAGTCAACCCCGTGGTGAATCATCACCCCCTCCCGTCTCGTCATTAGCACCAGACACTTATCATATCCTGGTGACAGATGGGGCCGACCTGATCTTAAACAGCTGGGCGCAATATGCGCCTATAAACCATATCCTGCAGGTTGGTAAATCAACTCGAAACATAACTCTAAGTCATTTAAGTTTACGTAGATCAATGGATGAATCAGGTAGCATAAGTGGTATAACCCAGATCCATAATTTATCAGCAAATCCTCAGAAAATTGAATTTAACTTACAACACCAGGGAGATATTTTACAAACACAACTTATTAATATTCCGGCATATGGAAAATCAATAGCCCCTTTCAATATTTCCTCACAGCAGCTCACCCAATTACAGGCCCGGATTGTGGCAGTAGGTGATGCACTGACGTTGGACAACAGCCTGCACCTGGAAGTGAATAACCCTGGGCAAACGTTACGTTACAAAATACAATCTGACTGCGGCCCCTATTTACAGGCGGTGCTAGATTCACATCCATTACTGCTAAAAGTTGAAAGACAGCCTGAACTGATCATAAGCTGCAGTTCAACACAGCAACAGAACTCTAAAATACCCACATTAATATTTCATTCCTCTGCATCCATAACACAATCAAAACAAACTGCTCACTGGCATAACACCACAATAATGGACTCGTTAAAATTACCTGCTGGGCTGACATATAGTGATAAAGCACCTGAGCTTAATTCTACAGATACTCCAATTCTGAGTGCTGATGAACGGGTATTAATATCACTTCAAAAAAGAAGCAGTAATACAATTCACAGTTACCTGGATATTAACAACTCCAATTTAACTCAGCAGGCCGAATATCCTTTAATAATATTCAGGCTGATCCGGCAATTAACACAACATTCGCTGGACTTTACTCCACTTAGCGTAAGCAGAAATATAAAGGCTTCACAAATAGCCCCCCTGCCACTTCCAGCTATATCGACATCAATGGAAAAACATCAAGCAACCTTTATCTCCATCACATCTTTTCTGATTTTTTCAGCATTGCTGTTATTACTACTTGATGCAGCAATAACTACTTTTCAGATGTCACGATCACGGAAGCATTATTGATGGGGTTAAGCGTAAATCAGCATCAACTAGCGCTACTCACTACATATGCGGCTATAGCATTGATGTTATTGCTTGCCCTATGGAATCCATCCATTAATTATGGCAAGGGTTCTGTCGACCTGCTTTTATTAATGGACGAATCGAATAGTATAAAACCGCACAATAATGATGAAATATGGACTTCGTTCATTCAACAAAGTCGATCATTAAACGGAGATAACCGCATCAGTCTAATGCGTTTTGCAGATCGAGCACGAGTAGCTATTCCGTGGATTTCCACCGCTAAAACTGAATTCAAAAAGCTGTCACTAAATACTTCTCCACCTCGTCACGAATTCATCGGTAAAGGAGCTTCAGACATTAATCTTGCCATCCAGTCAGCTGTACAACATAGTTCACCGAACAGGCACACAGCTATCATTCTCAGCAGTGATGGCATTGATAACATTAACCCGGCCCAGAAAGTTTTTCCGCTCACTCAACATAATCCAAATATATCATTTTTTCACCTGAACCCAGAACTTTCAAAAGCTCCTGTAGCATTTAAAATAGAATCCATTAACTTGCCTGAGAATATCTCCCCAGGAGATGCGCTGGAGCTTAGCCTGTCCATTGAATCTTATAGCGAGAACCAGGGTACAGTTGAAATATTTATTAATGACTCCCGGTCCTACCAACAATTCATTAAGATGACTTCAGGGCAACGGAAAGTATTGTCTGTAAACCTGCCTGTTGATCAGTCAACAGCGTTAACTCTAAAATTTCTACTTCGTGATAAACAGGGAAAAATCATTGATCATCAACATCGCATGGTTGATATACGCAATCAAAGACAGTTGCTTTATATCGATAATCGTTCTGACAATCTTCAACAGCAGTTTTTACGGCTGGCAGGATGGAAAACAGTTCGAATCAAACCACAGGAGATTCCCTATGACAGAGCATTTTTTGACACTTTTAATATCGTTCTAATGGATGATATTAAGGCTACTGCTATTAACCCTGAAATCATCAGTAACCTTAGCCGTGCCATACAGCAATCAGGTACCGGACTTATAGTCCTGGGTGGCCCTGATTCATTTGGCAGCGGTGGTTATAGATATTCTCAACTTGAGCAGTTACTGCCGGTAACATCAGAATCATCCAGACCCATTCCCTCTGCAGCTTTTGTGTTTTTACTCGATAAGTCAGGCAGCATGGAATCCTCTAGCCGTAATAACAGCAAACTTGCAGATGCACTGAATGCCGTCGCTGAAAGTGCAAAGTCACTACGTACAAATGATGAGAGTGCATTGCTTGCCTTCGACAGGAATGTCACCGTACTACTACCGTTAAAACATCGTAAAAATACTTTAACGGCTCTAAGTAAACCATGGAAGTTGCAGGCATCAGGAGGTACACAGCTTGCTCCTGCGATGAAACAGGCGATTAATCAACTCAATCAAAGCACTTCAACAAAACGATTTATCATACTGGTTACAGATGGCGTCGTGCTTAAACAAAATATTAACGAGTTAAAACAGGCATTACAAAAATCTAACATCCAGCTAATAGCCCTGGCAATCGGTGACAATGCCGAACTATCTACTTTAGCAGAGTTAACCACTATTAAAGGGGGCAAAGTTCTAGTCGTAGAAGATAGCGCTCAACTTCCAGTCTTTATGCGTCAGCAACTTGAGGCCGGCTTGCAAAGCTGGAATGATAATATAGTCACACCTCAGTCTGTCAGTCAGGCTTCCTTTATTAACAAACCGGACACCAGCTGGTTAAAAATTCAGGGGTACCAAATCACCCGAGCAAAACCATCAGCCAGGGTTTACATTTCCACCGCTCAGTCAGATCCACTGTTAGCTATTAGTCAACACGGTGCCGGAAAAGTAGCTGTCTTACCCGGCAAAATACTAAAAATGACTACTGCAGATAACTTCTTGAATAGTCTGCTTAACTGGCTGGATATGCAGCAACAGAACCCCAACTTCAAAGTAAGCCATCACTACCAGCCCGGACAAATACACATAATGATGGATGCGATAAATACTCACAATAACTGGCATCCGGCAACTACCGCAGAGCTAATGTTAACTTATCCAGACGGTACAACGCATTTACAGCAAATGGAAGCCATCGCAGCGGGTCGTTTTCGGACAGTTATGCCGGCTACAGTCAATGGTATTTATAATGTCAGAATCAAAGTTGATAATGAACAAACTTCTTATACTGCCTATGTCAATAATGACCTTGAGCATAGATACCATACTACGGTCCCCTGGCTACAGCATGCCTTATCAAGTGGAAAAATCCAGCCCTGGACAGAAACAGCCTTTAACAAATTTTTAACAGCCTCTTCGAGGCAAGTGGCTACACGCCCAATGTGGTTATTACTGGCATTCATTAGTTACCTTTTGCTTATAATTGCAGAACGTGGTAGTGGAATTAACAGGTTTATATCATCGATTAAAAACTAAAAGAACACGCAAAGACATGATCAGAAAAAATTCTTTAATTACTGTCTGGGACCCTCTCATCAGGGTATTTCACTGGTTGCTAGTCGCTGTATTTTTAACTGGCTATCTGACTCAGGAACAAAATTATGAGTTACATTTACAGGCCGGTTACCTCATACTGGCTTTAGTTATTGTGAGACTACTCTGGGGTTTGGTCGGCTCTAAATATGCAAGATTTAAAACCTTCATTTATTCACCATCGACAATTTCTGGTTACATAAAATCACTAGCTAAAGGTCAGGCCAGACGTTATATCGGTCATAACCCGGCAGGTGGTGCAATGGTTATTCTACTGTTGACCGGCCTGTTGACAGTCACCATTAGCGGCATAGCACTGGACGGTGCCGAAAACTGGTCAGGTCCGATGGCTGAGATGAATCTTTACCATCACACTGGCCTCATTCAATCAATACATGTTTTCAGCACGAATACGCTACTGTTATTAATAACGCTACATATTCTGGGCGTTACACTGAGTTCTTTCATCCATCATGAAAACCTTGTAAAAGCGATGCTAAACGGAAAAAAGCGTAACCATTAAGGATAAAATATTCACTCTGGATAAACGCTTTTATGAGTAATGATACAGATTTATGTTAAACTTGACCTTTGATTCGCATGATGGATTGACATAGGTAAAAGATGCATAGTGGTCACAACATGCACTACCTGGAAACTAGTAAAAATAGCCTGATCAGAGAAATTTTTCCCTCTATTTCAGAAGCCAAGCAGGAATGGTTACAGAAGGCTTTACAGACTATTTCCACGAGTGATCAGATTTCCGAAGATCTGGGGCTTTATTCTGCAATGGCAAAACGCAAGCTGGGTCCTGCCTTACTGACTCACTCGGCTGGTATCGATAACGAATTCTCAACCATTAATCTTCAACGCTGGAGCATTGCAGATGCCGGTCGCCTGATTCTACTGATAACGGCCATTCAACATGCTCCCGAACAATCACAAAGTATTATTGTTAATTACTACAAAATGGGGGATGAATCAGAACACATTGCATTAATTCAGGGACTAATTATTTTTGCCCCCGCTGATTTTCTTACCGAACTGGCATTAGATGTCGGGCGTAGTAATAATCTCGAAGTGCTGGCAGCCTTGATTCTGGATAACCCCTACCCCGCCTGTTTTTATAATGAGCAGGAATTTAATCAGATGGTATTAAAAGCTCTTTTCCTCGGACTATCTATAGAACGTATTGAAGGTATTCAACAACGAGCAAATGCCGACCTGACTCGAATGGGGGAAAATTACGTCGTTGAGCGTGAACAGGCAAATCGTTCTGTACCTGTCGATATCTGGCTTGCCATCGGCCCTTTTGCCAGTGACACAGGAAAGCAACAGTTGCTCAAATATATTTCACATGAAGAAGTCGGTCATCGCTACTACTGTGCGCTTGCACTTGTTCAACATTTATCTCAGGATCCATCTGTGACGGCTGCACTTAAACAAAGACAAAATGTAGAACAACATCTGATGATACTTAATATTCTGCAGGATACTCTGCAGGCATGAATAAAAAAAATGCTTACTCAGGAGTGACTAATGAGATATTTTGACCCTCATATACACATGCTTTCACGTACGACAGATGACTATGAAAACATGGCGGAAGCCGGTATTCTGGGAGTCGTAGAACCTGCATTCTGGCAGGGACAACCTAGAACTCAAGTCGGTTCATTTATCGATTACTATGACTCCTTAATCGGCTGGGAGCACTTCCGCGCCAGTCAGTTTAGTATCCGCCATTACTGCACCATGGGCATTAACCCCAAAGAAACCAACAACGTAGCAATGGCAGAAGAAGTGTTGAAAATATTACCCCGTTATTGCCAGAAAGATACGGTGGTTGCTGTAGGTGAAATTGGCTATGACGATCAAACGGATGCAGAAGATCATTTTTTCGCTGCTCAAATGGAACTTGCGATGGAGCATGAACTGCCAGTACTGATTCACACTCCTCACCGGGATAAAGTGAAGGGCACAGAAAGAACCATTGCTCTGGTCAAAGAAGTCGGTATTAACGAAGAGATGGTCATTATTGATCACCTCAACGAACAAACACTACCAATGGTGCTGGAAACCGGCTGCTGGCGAGGGCATTCTATCTATCCGTTTACCAAGATGTCTGAACAACGTATGGTTAAATTACTACAACAATATGGCACAGAAAAGATGGTGGTAAACAGCGCTGCTGACTGGGGACGTAGTGATCCGCTAAAGGTACCAAAAACTGGAGCAGAAATGCTTAAGTCAGGTTTTAGCGAAGCTGATGTAGAAAAAGTTCTGTTTGAAAACCCGATTAATTTTTTTGCACAAAGCGGACGCATTTCAATTGAAGAAATGACTCCTCTAAAAGTTGATCAAACCCAGTTATGGGAGGAAAATTCAGTACTTCGAGGCCAGAACCCCGTTATAAAATGAACACACTCTGGCTTCCTTCAGAACTGACTTACTGCACCAATGCCCATCCGGGTGAGAACCTGCAACAAGTCTCTGAGGTAATTTCAGGACCTCTATCCAGCGTTCGGAAAAAACGGAAATTATCCAGCATGGGTGGAGGGTTATGGCTGAGCAACTCCACAGCCCTGAACCTGTCAACAGTTGAAAGTCTCAATAAGTTTGCCGAACAGCTTCATCAGCATGGTATTACCGTATTTACTCTAAATGGGTTTCCTACACAGGGTTTCCATGCGCAACGAGTTAAGGAAGCCGTTTATCACCCCGACTGGTCAGAACCGGAAAGACTGGAATATACAATAAGGCTTGCCCATATCCTGGCAGCCCTGTTAAAGGATGATGTGACAGAAGGTACAATTTCCAGCGTACCACTAGGATTCACTCCTGACTGGAGCAAAAGTCGCAATGAAAAGGCACTTGATGCCGTTTGTCATTGTTTGACAGAATTACATAAAATTCATCAGCAAAGCGACCACCACATTCGCCTGTGCCTGGAAATGGAACCGGGCTGCGTACTTGAAAGCACAGATGATTTAATTCCTTTTTTCACCTCTGAAATAGTAGAGCATTTCACTAGCCGGGATCTCAACCCGAAACTAATCGATGATCACCTGGGAATCTGCTTCGACATTTGTCATCAGGCAGTTATGTTTGAGGATTGTTATGAATCCTTACAACGAATACACGATGCAGGTATTCACATTGGTAAAATCCAGATATCCAGTGCACTGGAATTAACATCACCAAATGACAGCGATGCCCGAAACAGCCTGGCTGGATTTATCGAACAGAAATACCTGCATCAGTCCCGTTGCAAAGACAAAAATAACAAACTGTTAAATGTAATGGATCTCGACCAGGCATTTAATGAATTTCCGGACAACCAGCCCTGGCGCACACATTTCCATGTTCCCGTTCAGGCCCGGAGTCTTATCTCTACAGGGTTGACGACCACTCAGCATGAAATATGTCGAACACTCGATTTTTTACGTGACAATCCACAGCTTCATCCTCACCTGGAAGTGGAAACCTATACCTGGACAGCACTTCCTGAAAAAATTCGTCCCAGCAACAACAGCATGATGATCGATGGCCTGACGCAGGAACTCAACTGGCTGGAAAATCAAATGCGCGCACGAAACCTGTTAGCAGAATAACGGCCATGAGCAAGCCCCTGGTTGTCATCAATATTGTAGGTCTGACCCCATCATTACTGGGTAACAACACCCCTAAGCTGAATGCTCTTATTAAAGACGGTTTCATGGCTCCGTTACAACCTGCTTTTCCAGCCGTAACCTGTACCGCCCAGTCCACAATGCTTACCGGACTCACTCCTGAACAGCACGGTATAGTGGGTAATGGCTGGTACTTCAGGGATATGTCAGAAATTTTATTCTGGCGACAGTCAAACCATCTTGTGCAGGGAGAAAAAGTCTGGGATGCAGCTCGTCAAAACGACTCCAGCTTCAGCTGCGCAAAAATGTTCTGGTGGTACAACATGTATGCCAATGTTGAATGGTCCGTCACCCCGAGACCGGCCTACCCGGCAGACGGTCGGAAAATCCCGGGTATTTATACACAGCCACCGGAGCTAAATTCACAGCTACAATCCAGGCTCGGTTCTTTCCCTTTATTTAATTTCTGGGGACCCACTGCGGATATTCGCTCTTCAAAGTGGATAGCAGACAGTGCCAGGGAAGTATTCGATTTACATAGACCAAAACTCAATCTGGTTTACCTGCCTCACCTGGATTACAACCTGCAACGACTGGGACCAGATGACCCTGGAATAGCTGAAGATGTCAGGCAAATAGACCAGGTAGCAGGTGATTTAATTGACCATGTTAAAGCTAAAGGAGCCAATGTCATGGTAGTCTCAGAATATGGTATTGAACAGGCAACTGGCCCCGTACACATTAACCGGATATTACGTGAGGCAGGTTATCTGCAGGTACAGGAAACTCTGGGATGGGAACTACTCGATGCGGGAGCATCTAAAGCTTTTGCCGTTGCAGATCATCAGATTGCTCACATTTATATAAAAAATCACCAGTCGATTTCTACTGTAAAAAAATTACTGGAAAAAATACCCGGAATTTCTCGAGTACTGGATAGTCAGGGTAAAAAGGAATTCGCCATCGATCATCAGCGTTCCGGTGAACTGATCGCCATCGCAGAAAAAGGGCACTGGTTTAGTTATTACTACTGGCTGGATGAAGCAAAAGCTCCTGATTTCGCACCGACGGTAGATATTCATCGAAAGCCCGGCTATGACCCAGCAGAACTTTTTATCGACCCAGAAATCAGTTTCCCAAAACTTAAGGTAGCAGAGCGTCTGCTTCAAAAAAAACTGGGGTTTAGAACATTGCTGGATGTTATTCCTCTCAATGGCAATCAGGTCAAAGGAACCCACGGGCGTCTTTTTGAAAACCAGCAACAGGGTCCACTGGTTATCGTACCGGATGCGAGACTGGAATCTACTGATTTTCAGATGACTGATATCAAGGAGCTTATTCTAAAGTTGCTTCAATAACAGGCCGATCTTTATAAACTAACAGGTCATTCCAGGTAAAAGTGCTATATTCATAAATTACTTACTGAGATCTAACAGGAACCTCTCAGAATGCAAAGTGCTAAAAATTTTACCCTGGTCATTTTAATGGCCATGCTGATACCCATAATTCCATTTGCAATTATTGGTGAATTACCCGGGGAACAGTGGTTATCGTCAACTGATGAAAATGCCCTGTTATTTGGTATCACAGGTATGGGGCTGCTTGCAGCAGATATATTACTACCTATTCCTTCCAGTATTATGGGGACCATGCTGGGTGCCCGCCTGGGATTCCTGCCAGGTTTAATCTGGTGCTGGAGTGGCCTGGTTGCAGGTAATATTATCGGATACCTGACCGGCCGCCTTTTACTCTCTCGATTTGTTTCTGATAGTCAACAAACACCAACCTTGTGGCTACTTTTTATCAGTAGACCAGTACCGGTATTTGCCGAAGCATTAACTTTTACAGCAGGTGCAGAAAAAATGAAATTTAGCAGATTTCTTCTAGTTTCCATGGCAGGTAATGGTATTTATTCACTGGCACTATCGGGTAATGGTGCAACATTACTACCCAACGCGTTTGCCGGCCCGGGTTTAGCTCTTCCTATGTTGTTACCCGTTGCTGCCTGGTTAACATGGCGCTGGTATGATCAAAAAAAACGAAATTCTACAAAACAATAGCCTGTTCAGAAACACTAGAGTACAGCCTGAAAAACTTTGAGTGATTACTGCTCATTCAAAAGTATCGCAGCAGGATCAAATACTGGCGTAATAGCTGCTGGAGCAGATAGTTCAGCATCCATAGCGACTGACTGATTTGGTTCAGCAGCCTCCTCTGACTGGTCTATTTCTGAGGCGACAACATCCTCTAGCTGATGAAGTATTTCATAGTCAATTTCAGCGGGTAATTGTTGCGGATTATTATAATAAATATCCCAGAACTTGTTCACCGTTATCCAGCCAATACCGGGGAAAAGCACCCGTTTACCCGGTAAATCTATTTCAAGTTTTTGAGGAGTTACAGACTCTTTAAATACCGGCTGTAACTGCGGTTCACTATCAGTTGCTGGAGTCATAGTGACTGGATTAAATTCAGCAAACCAGTCACTCCCACGAATAGCCACTATAAAGGCCATACAGGAAGTCAATATTATGATAACCACCAAAGTAGATGGTTGATGAAACACTTTCATGAAGATGAAAGACTCATAATAATTCTTCCTGTACGCACATTACATTATCGAGTTCTAAGTATTCTTGCCTGAGGTGTGGCACTGGCCTCATTAGAATAAGCTGACTCTGCTCCACCACTGATCCAGGTTACTACGTAATAATACGTCGTTCCATTTGTTAGACCTAAATCAACATATGAACAATAATCACAGAGGTAGCCCATGGATAAAGGAGTATATGGCCCTCCCTGCGTAGTAGATCGATAGACATTGTAACTATTCGAAGCAGCAACCGGTGCCCACACCAGAGTAACCTCGCCGCCCTTAGGTCTAGCATAAAGATCATCAATGGGTGGTTCAGGCTGGACTACATTATCCTCCACTGTAACCAGCAGGGAAGCGATACTACTGCTACCATCATCATCGGTAACCCTTACTGCTACGGTATAAACACCTTCAGTCGTCCATG
>JAAEMR010000007.1 GCA_024225395.1 Gammaproteobacteria bacterium | reverse complement strand
TGAATCTTGCGGAGCGGATGCAATACGCACTAATCGGGATTATTGCCTGGATTCAATTCTTGCCGAAGATTGAAGAGATTTTCAAATGAAACATAACTGGATGCAAATTGCTGTTTTTTTGACGCTAGCAATTATCGTGATGAACTCGATATACGAAGTAATTTCAGATGGGGACGAAACACACACACACGCGCAGTTTTTCTCTGAAATGCGTGACTTCAAACTAAACTATCGAGCGCATTCAATCCAGCACGGTTTTGATTTGTGCGAAAGGATTAACAAAATTGACGAAGCGCAGGTTGACTGCGAGAAAATTTACTTTGACGAGACGGAATAAACAATGGCTACATACTAAGAATTATCGAATATTAAAGCTAACAGCGGCTGGAATGAGTTTTTATTAAAGGTGCGCGCAGCGACAGCATCCGAGCTGTGATTGACAAGAAAACTAAAGACCGTTTCTACAAACACGATGGCGACAGGATGGAAGGTCGCATCGATACAAATGCTGAACGAATACTGAGATTGGAAGAAGTGATTTTTTTCCACCGTAACCAAACCAAACCGGAGACTAACTGAGCAATGGCTCGCATAATTGCAAGAAACGTGGACAACGTAAATCCTAATCTGAATTCTGTGGTTGATGCTGAAGTTAATTATAAACGCGGTGATATCGTCAGTGTTTTAGAAGATGGGAGCGATCTAGGAACTAAAGTTACACTCCCGCGATTTATAGTGATAGACGTTGCGGGTGTGACAGCGGGCGAGTTAACGGACTATCTAAACGAATGGAAACCGACTTTAAAGTTTACACTATTAAACACGAATGCTGCGCTAGATGGTTTCAGGGTTAAAATGGTTTTAGAGAACGGAGGCAGTCAATACACAGTGACAAAAGCTCAGGTTGAAAACTGGTTAACAAGTCGCGGAGTCTCTATTTTTAGTGATGCAGCAAACGAAATTGTATTTGATTTTGTCGTGGGTGAATATTTGCAATCCACAGGATTCTGGGGTTTCAGCCCCGTTTTGTCGAATCTAGGTATAACAGAAACAGCCTACAGACAGACAACCGGAGAGCATGATTTAACGATTGATTTCTCAGGATTTACAGGCAATAAACAAACCGCAAAATCAAAACTACTTGAATTAGATCCAGAAAGTTTAGTGGTTACAAATTCACAGGCAGTAACAACAGTGACCCGAAACAACGCCAGGGATCATTTTTACAACTCTTTGCGTGAAGCATTTGAAAAATCAAAACGAAGACGGCAATATTATTTTTCTGGAGCTGATTGTGATGCAGCGACAAACGCGGGCGGGATTTTAACAGTGACAAAAGCACAGGTTGCAGCGCATATATTGGATAAAGCAACATGACGGATGTTATTACTTCAATTGCATCCAGTGGTGGTGATTACACAACCGTTGCTTTGTGGGAATCAGACTGGGGTGGCTCAACGGGCGCGGATTTTGTCACGAACACAGAAACAGTTATCGGTGAAGTTGCAAACGAGGCGTTAACGACTTCTGGCACAATCACGATTAGAGGAGCAACAACAAACAGCACGTATAAATGGATATTAAGAGCCGCGAGCGGAGCAGAAAATAAAGGAGACACAACAGCAGGCGCGAGACTGTTAAACTCTGGTAATGCTGAAGTTTTAGCGGCAAGGGATGATTATATCGTTTTAGAAGATTTGCATTTACGCGCTAGTAGCTCGTCAGAGGATGCGGTGATACAGCCTGGCCCCTATGAAGTTGTAAATGTAACAATTAGTCGTTGTATAATATCGTCAGCAGGCAGCACTGACACGGGAAACTATGGAGTGCAAGCGGGAAACTACGCATCAACTATAAATTGTGATAACAGTTTATTTATTGATTTAGGCGCGACAGCGTGCAATAGCATAGCAACACCGACTTTCAATTTTTACAATTGTGTAGCAACAGATTGCAACAAATCAAACAACAGCTACAGGGGTGGTTTTTTTGCTGGCCGATCCACAATCACGTTAAAAAACTGCGTTGCTTACAACAATTTAAACGATGATTATTATGGTACATCTGCAACACTAACAAACTGCGCGTCAGAAGATACAACAGCGTATGGAACGGACGCGATAACCGGAATTGCATCCGGTGATTTTAACGCTGCGGGAAGTGATGATTATCATTTATCCGGCACAAGTTCAGCTTTATATGATGCTGGATCAGACCCGTCAGGCGGATTCACTACAGATATTGATGGTGACACATGGGTAACATGGTCGATAGGTTTTGATCATATATCCGGTGGAACTCCGACAACCACAGTGGGTAAATTAATAAATGCTGGTCTGGTAAATGCCGGTTTAACAAATAGCAGGTTAATATGAATTATTTAGGCGATTTTGCTGAAGATGAAACCATTTACACATGGTTTACAACTAACGATGCTGACGGGGGTAGAGTGGCGTTTTCTGCCGCTCTAGAGACTGCTGATTTTGAGGTAATCAAAGACGGTAACGCTACTGGCACTACAGCAGGTATTACGCCAGATGAAGATTTTGACTCGAAAACTGGGATACATAAAGTCACTGTTGCAACCACAGATGCTTTTTATGTGACAGGTTCTGACTATGCATTGTTAATGTACCCAGATGAAACGGTAGATAGTCAAAGTGTAGCGCATGTTGTTGCTACATGGTCTATTGAGAATAGATACCAGATGCAAACTGGAGATAGTTTCGCAAGAATAGGCGCAGCAGGAGCAGGGCTGACTGCAATTGACCTACCTAATCAAACAATGGATATAACAGGCAGCTTGTCTGGCTCTGTGGGTAGTGTCACAGGTGCTGTCGGTAGTGTTACCGGTGCGGTGGGTAGTGTAACAGCAGGCGTTGATCTTGCAGATGACGCAATAAAAGCGGCTAAGTTTGACGAATCAACAGCTTTTCCGTTAACCGCTGTTAATGGGTCAACACTAACTGAAGCTGGTGGGACGGGTGATCATCTGACTGATTTGGGCGGCATGTCAACAACAATGAAAGGTCAGGTGAATACCGAGGCAGATGCAGCATTATCCGACTATGACGCTCCAACCAAGACTGAGATGGAT
>JAAEMR010000006.1 GCA_024225395.1 Gammaproteobacteria bacterium | reverse complement strand
TGATGATCGGTTATAATCCGATCACCAAAGAGTCGGTCGATAAAGCCAAGTTGCTGGCGGAGATACTGGATAGCGTTCCGTTTGGCGACAAGCTGGCAAAATTCATCCTGCACCTGGGTGAAGCTGCCGGTAAGGTGATGACCTGGTTCAAGGGGCAGTTTTCAAAAGCCGGCTTTACCTGGACAGCAATCAAGCAGCAGTTTTCCAAAACCGTCGATTCTCTAGGTGTGACCGACCTGATGCTACCGCCCAAGGCAGCCTACAAGATTGTGCAGAATTTTGTCATCCCGGTGGGCAAGCGCGCGATAAAATTTGTTACTAACGTGGCGAAGAGCCTGTTCGGAAAGATCTTTGAGTGGCTGCTGGCGAAACTGGGGCCACACTCCAAACGCATCATGGGTTTTTTAAGCAAGGTGTCGTCGCTGTTCATGACCATCGTGGAAGATCCGATAGCTTTTGCCAAGAACCTGGGTGCGGCGCTGAAGGACGGTTTTAACCTGTTCCGCAAAAATTTAGTGACGCACCTGAGCAAGGCGCTGGCCAAAGTAGTATTTGGCCCGCTGAAGATAAATCCACCCGAAAAGATTACTTTTTCCAGTATGGTCGGTCTGGTGATGCAGGTACTGGATTTGACCTATAAAACCGGGATTCGTCCCAAACTGGTCAAGCGCCTGGGGGAAAAACGAATTTCCCTGGTGGAGAAAAGCATTGCCATAATCCAGGAAGTGAATGACAAAGGCATCGTGGTGCTGTGGGACAAGTTGAAGCTGTTCATGGGTAACCTGAAGGACCTGGTCATCGATAAATTAAAAGAATGGCTGATTACCCGGGTAGTGATCACCGCGATTACCAAACTGGCCAAGTTCCTGGTCCCCGGTGGCGCGGTAGTCGAGGCGATTACCAGCATCTACGCCATGTTCAAGGTGTTCCTCGATCGCTGGGAGCAGATTGAGACGGTTTTCACCAGTATCTTCAGTTCAATCAGCAAGATTGTGGCGGGGAAAACGGATGATGCTGCAAAGTTTATCGACCGGATACTGGGTAAGGGTCTGTCTCTGTTACTCGGTTTTTTCTTCAACTGGCTGGGCCTGGGAGGCATCGCCACCAAGGTTCGTGAAATCATCAAGTCGATTAAGGAACGCATACATGCCGCGCTGGATCGCCTGGTCGGTTACATCATCAAGCTGATTGGTAAGCTGTTTGGCAAGGCGAAGTTTGCCGTCGGCAAGGCGCTGCAATGGTGGAAGCGGCGTAAGTCCATCCGAGCCGCGAATAATAAAAAAGTCACGTTGTCGATCAGCCGAAAAGCTGCCATAACCCAAGTCATGATCAAGGCATCACCAGAACGACGCTACACTGCCTATCTTGATGCACGAAAACCGGAGATGAAGACTGCAGAACAACAGGCGGCGATGGAGAAGGCAAAGAAACAGGCGGCTATTATCGAACGCAGAAAAAGTTCGGGTGAATCGGATGAACAGGTAGCCGGTATCAAGCTCAGTGCTTTCAACACATTGGCCGAGCAGTTACAGATCATCAGTGGTGGCACACCAACACCCATTTCGCAGGTGTCATATGGCCCCATGAATGCCGACCAGGGGGGCTCAGAAATGACCGCCAGCATACTCAGTAATGATCATGCCAAAGGTTCTCGCGTGAGTGACTCACCACCGATCTACACCAACCTCTACCACATGCGTAAAGGCAAGGGGCCTCCCTATTACATTCAGGGTCATTTGCTGAATAACAACCTGGGTGGCCCGGGCAAGCGCTATAACCTGTCACCGCTGACCACCAGGGCCAATGGAAAACATCTTCACAATGTGGAAAAACATATCAAGAAATGGGTCCATAGTCGCCGTGACCCGATTGTCATGTACTACCACGTCAAGGTGAACTACCCGAGTTTAGCAAGCTCGGCCCGGTTTAATGATTTGAACACTAAAGCGGAAGAAACGCGTACAAAAGCCGAGAAACGTGAGCTGGCCAATTTACAGCAGCAGCGTCTGGCGACATCTTTTAGCTGTAATGCCCATAAGCTTAAATATGATAATGGCGCATGGGCGAAGGATAGCGGGGACACCGAACACAGCATTAATTACACGGTAGAAAACAAGTGAAGGCACAGGCGCGAAAATCCGATTCACAGATATCAGGAAAAGGTTCTGGTCAGGCTGAATCCGCGACAAAAAAAAGGGTACAGACTGCTGTTGCCAATCCTCTGTGGCAGCGCATGGTCACGGCGACCGATTCAACAGAGCTGGACGATAACCTGGTACCGGCATCATTTCAGCCTGCTTCAACGGTGGGCTCCAGCGATGATCCGCTGGAGCAGGAAGCTGATTCAGTGGCGGATCGGGTGGCCGCAGGAACCGAGCCGGAGCAGCCGCCCGTCACCCCCAGCGAAGAACAAATACAGATGAAAACAAACGGCGGAGTTTCGCAGGCGCCAGCGGGTCTGGTGCAGGCGGTTAGCACGAAAACGGGCGGTAACGAGATGAACCCGTCGTTGCGTTCACGCATAGAACCGGTGCTGGGTGCGGATCTTTCCCGGGTGCGAGTGCATGACGATGCACTGGCTCGTGACACTTCAAGTCACATCAACGCCCGTGCATTTACCCATAACAACAATATCTTTCTGGGACCCGGTGAGCACGCGGGTGATCTCCGTCTGATGGCGCATGAGGCGACCCACACGGTCCAGCAGGGTGCCTCGAAGTCACTTCGTCGTTGGCCCTCGGTGACGCGTACAACGGCCGAGACCAGCCATTCTCCGGCCACCATTCGAGTGCTCAGTCTGTCGAGTTTCGTTTCCCTGACTGAACGCCAGCTGGACTGGGCCACCAGCCCGGCCCTGCAGGCGGATGCCGTGGCCCTGGGCAATTTCCGTCAAATACAGGGTTTTGGGCAAGAAACCGGGGTGAATCGGGCTTGCGGCGGATTGAATATGGGGGACATCGACACTAAAGGCGTGCCTGCGGTGTTCACGCCCCTCAGAACCTATACGCGCGGGGTGACCAGTGGTGCAACCGCCTGGTTACGGCGCACCACCAATATCAATGATGCAGAAAGCTGGGGCAATGATCTGGCCAGTCTGGAGGCCGTTTGGCCGCAGGCCAACCTGTCGCTGGTGATGAGAGCGCCATCACCACGCGCCAATCCTTCCCCGTTTGAAAAGCTGGTGAACCCGGCTGGCCCGGAGCTGGGGAATTTCATCACCTATCTGACAAGCTGCGTACCGGTGCCGGTACTTTCTGCCGATAATGGCAAAGAAGTCGATTCCTTTCTGGCGTTACGCGGGGAAGGTGTGATGCCGCACAACTACAATGCCACCATTTCCTACGTGACAAATTATCATCATTTTACCAAAATCACCCTGGACGGCCTGGTCAGCAATGAAAACTTTCCGCAATGGAGGCAGCGCGTACCATTGACACAACGGCCATTGACGGTCGCCCTGTATCCGTCGGTGGATCACAACGGTGCCTTTCACCGCAACATAGGTATGGAGCAACTTGTCACCAATACCAGTGTTTTGACCATTGTCATCGAAGGTCATGCGCAGGTACTCGATTACCAGAACGAACTGGCTCCCGTGGCCGCACGCTACGGTATTGGCGGTGAAATTCAGCAGGCGATGATCGCCGGGCACGGCAGCTCCAGTACCCTGCTGCTGGCAGGTACCGCGGCAGGCAGCATCAGCGGAGACCGCCTAGGCACCGCGCCCGGTACACATACCACCAACACGACCAATTTAATGGCCCAGTTGACGAGCCTGATGAGCTCGGATCCAGCACGGCGGCGCATCCTGCTGGATGCCTGTCTGACCGACTCCAACCAGGTGCGCAGCGCGCTGCGCGCCACACCGGCCGATGCAGCGGCAGACGTACAGAACGCGATAACGGCGAATCCCAGTATGCGTGGTTTAGTCGCATCTCTGGCTGGAACCGGGGCGACCGTACTGGGCGCGAATGCCTCTTTCGCCCCGGCGCAGACCACCTTTATCGACCCGGTTACCGGTGAACTGACCGTGCAGGTACCGGGCGACCCCGACCTGGTGGCGAGCAAGCTACAATACGTGGAGTTTGGTACCGAGCCGGCAGGCTGTATGCGCGCGGTGCTGGAATGCTGGGCGGATGATCAGCTGACCGGTGGCACCGACTGTTTTGATGCGATACAACGGCGTATCACAGCGCGTCATTCGACGCGCGTACCTAGCGCGCACAGAAATTCGTGGCGTGAAGGCATCATCCAGCCCATCTATAACCTGACGGCCAACAGTTACTGGGGCAATGGTGAAACTATTCGTCAGCTGGAAAGGCTGGCCGGCACCCTGTTCCATCTGTACTGGGATGGAAATACCAGCGCCAGCCGCTTGCATAACCGCCTGGGCGTGCTGGCGGGTACCGTGGCGCACGTCGACCAGGTACTGCAACCCACCAGCACCAATGCACGCTATACCTCGGTACCACGGGTGGCGGCGGTGCTGGAACAGGCCTGGATGTTGTACAACAATACCCGGCGCAGTAATTTTATGACCGCCCTGGCGCGATACGCCAGCTGTCTGGAAGCATCAGCCCACGTTAGTATGGGGATGATCATGACTGAAGTGCCGCACCTGTTGACCCTGCCGCCGGCGTCGCCTCCGCCTACCGAGGAGCTACGCCTGGCATTGATGGCGGCGCATCATCAGCCGCTGCCGTCACCGGCGCCGGCCATACTGCCCATCCATATAGATTTTCTACGTCAGTTACTGGCGGGTGGTTCCGAATTTCCGAGCGCTTTGGGGGTCGATGCTGCGCTCGGCGGCCTGGCGGATGAAGGTGATATCCTGGCCGCGATCGGTCGGCCACGCAGTGGACCGGCGGTATCGGTGGGTGGCGGGCCAGCACCAGCGCCCAGTGCCAATATCGATCCTGATCGTGATGCGACCAACCTGAATGACTTTTTTGTAACGCCGCTAAGCGCCAACGGCGTGGTCGATACACGAAGGAGTGATTTGATGGTCAGGAGTCGTCCGACCACTTCAAGTTCGAGCAATATATTTGCACGACTGCCGAAGGGAACAGCCGTGAGAATTATCGGTGAATACGGTAACTGGTATGCGATTGAACAACCCGGACGAAGCGGTTTTGTACATCAGCGATATATCAGGATTATTCCATAGCAGGTGAAGATGAGATTATGAAGTTAGATAGTGACCATAAAAGCAACAAGGAAACGAAAGGCGGTGCTCCAACTTGTCAAAGAAAGGTTTCTATGTCTTCTACTTCGCATCACAAGGTAAATCCGCTATGGCATAACCTCGCGACGAATGTTCAACAACCTGCATCAGGTGGTCTCCCGGTGATACAGCAATTATGCAATGACTGTGAACAGCAAGAAAATGGTTCCATAGTAGACGCGGTGCAAACCAAACTGACGGTAGGTTCTCCAAACGATCCCTACGAACAGGAGGCGGATGGCGTAGCTAATAAAGTCATGAGGATGCCGGAGACACTGGCTGAAGAAACGGAAACTATCCAGGCTAAAAGGGCTTCCCCTTCTTTGATTCAAAGAATGGAAATCGATGATGAAGCCGATGAATCGGATAGTATCCAGTCGAAAGCAAAAAATAATGGTCACGTTCACAGCATGTCCAATGTACAAAAAACCATTGCCTCCGGCTCAGGGGGGTTACCAGTTCCGGAACCTGTTCGCCATCGTGTAGAACCGGTACTGGGCGCTGATTTATCGAATGTGAATGTGCATAATGACGGCGCATCGCATCGCGCTGCGGCGGACATCAACGCCAGGGCCTTTACCCATAAAAATGATATTTATCTGGGCCAGGGTCAAAGCCCGGGTGATGTAGCACTGATGGCGCATGAAGCCACGCACGTGGTACAGCAGTCCAGTGATCCATCATTGCAGCGATTACAACGCGCTTCATTGATATCCGACAGCGAACGTTTTGTGTTCAGTAATCCGGGGGAAGGCTCTTATTTTACCTTTGCGGACCTGGTTTCCGGGGTGCGTCGTCGATATCAACTGGATGGATATGCATCTTATAAACTTGCCCGGTGGTTAGATACCCGGCATGGTATATTTCGTAATGGTAATCGCAGGTACGATCGAGAATTTACCGTACCCATGCCAAGGATGGTGGCTATGTTTAAGGTGGACTGGGTTGAACCATTTTCAGCTTACGGTGGGCAATACGGCATCAGTGCGGACGCTTTTAACAAGGCCCAGGACATCTGGGCCCAGCAAAATATTTTTATCGGTTTTCGTCGCGGCGGCCCGGTCGGCGGGGCAGGGTTCAGGCAAATCGATTTCAATCCCGCCGCACAGCCTGACGGTACTCGCAACCGAAATACGGCCGAAGAAATAAATCTTCTGGCGTTACGAAGTTCGGCGGGCATGCCCGCAGGGTACTTCCATATTGTGGTGACGGGTACCACCACCGAAGACCCAACGGCAACCGGTAAATCTATTCGATCCAGTCGAGAGCAACCTGTCGCAGCCGGCAGTGAAGGTATTTTATTGTTCGCAGGGGCCTATCAAAGTCTGGGCTATCAGCAGGTGGTACCCCGCGGTGACAGTGGTCTGGAAATCGCTGAATTGCTGGCGCATGAAATCGGTCATTTCCTGTTTCATTTATCGCATAACAGGCCTCCTGAAGTAACAAATGCAGGCGTTACTATAAGATCTAAAACAGATATCATGCGGGGAGGTGGAGCTATGGATCCGAATGATAGCTTCGGCGAAACCAGCCGCCAGGAGATAGACGAAGCATTTGAAAGCGGGGGTATTGCAAGACCTGAATCGGCAACTTCGCGTTAGTTGCCAGTGCGCAGACGAAAGAGAGGGAAGCCAGGTGAATGACTCGATTTCTTAAAATAATTGGTTGCTAACAGAAGGTGTTTCGAATGCTTTTTTACAGGGCAGCACGGCACATTGTCAAGAAATGATAAAGTAGACTGACTCATATTTTATCTGCCCCTTTGATTTTCCTTGATGGCCTCTAAGAAGGCGTTCAGTCTAGAGAGAACAGTCTCTTAAAAACTTGACCGGAATTCAAGGACCTGACTCTCCTTGTTTAATTGACGGGATGACGGTTGGTGGAGATATAGATGTTGGTATTGATATATCTCGCGGTCGCCGTCCCCATCACGGCGGCCGTGGCTTTTTTTCTTGATCTCGCTTTCCGAGATCACACCGAAGGGATGCGCGGCGTATTTATCTTTTCCCAGTTTCAGGATGTTTTCATTGACGATGTTGCAAAAGGATAAATTGGAATTTGCCTGACGTTTTTCGTAGGCGTCTTTATTACTCCAAATGATTTGAGATCCAACAGGCGCTTCTTTGAGTAACTGAGACCAGGATTTATTGATGATGACCTTGGCAGGATTGATCAACACAGGCCCACTACCCACGTATTGAAATGGACGATCACCGGGTTTTCTGCATAGATGGGCTTTGTCCAACCGATTTTGGTTTTACTGTGAAAGCCCAGTTCCAGAGCAGTAATTCCCGCTCAAATTTAAAAGCAGGCTATATAAAGCTTTCAGAGCATTTTAAAATAAAGTTTTCGTAAACTTTTGTCTGTTATTTCAATATACTACAACTCAAACTTAATGTTTGATGTGAAGATCGATGTCAAAGCAGAGTTTTCGTCAGTCCCTGAGTATTGCCGGGTTGCTCAAGAATACCCGGCAGACATTTGAACAAATACCTGATCATAAATCTGGCAGCTCCATCTCGCTGGCAGACCACCTGATGTCAGGACTCGCTATTTTTGGACTTAAATACCCCTCATTATTACAGTTTGATCAGGACAGGAATGTGGATCTGACTCGGTCCAACCTTAAAAGCCTGTACGGTATCCAGCAAGCCCCTTCCGATACCTATCTCAGAGAAAGACTGGATGAAGTAGATCTTCGTCATTTACGTAAAAGCTACACGAAATTACTTCAGGTATTACAAAAAGGCAAAGGGCTCCAAGGGTTTACTTATCTGGATAATCACTATCTGTTATCACTGGATGGTACGGACTATTTTTCATACGCCGATATTCACTGTGAACGAAATGCGGCAAAACGCTTTCTTAGTGATACCCGTCGTGAACATCCACACATGAAGTTTATCTTGGTTGAAGATGTCCTGGCATCCAATGCCCCTCACATAAAGCACCTGCAGGCGCTAAACTACCGTTATCTAATGGGCGCTAAGCAAAATGATCACAAGTTTCTTTTTGACTGGATTGATAATACATCGACGACCATTACCCTTGATCAGGTTGATGAAAAAGGCGTTATACACCGTTTTCGATATCTTAATAATGCCCCACTGAATGACGCTAATTTTGAACTGGAGGTTAACTTCCTGGAATACTGGGAAATTCAAGCTAATGGAAAAAGCACACACTTTTCCTGGGTTACAGATATACCGATCAGCGATGACAACCTCATGCAATTGATGCGAGGGGCGAGAGCCCGTTGGAAAGTAGAGAATGAAACCTTTAACACCCTGAAAAACCACGGCTATCACTTTGAACATAACTTTGGTCATGGTTATCATCATCTATCCACGGTGATGGTACATTTAATGATGCTGGCCTTTCTAATTGATCAGATACAGCAACGTTGTCGTATGCTTTTTAACCGTGCGATGGATAAAGCAAAAAGTAGAACACGATTCTGGCAGAAAATACGAAACTTGTTTCAAAGCTTTTTAATTCCGCATTGGGAAGCGATGTATTTGGGTATAGCCAATGAACTCAAGCCGACAGTGACCCCTTACAATTCATCATAATCTGCTGACTATGACCAAGTTGTTCGCGGTGGGGTTTTTCAGGGTATAGCCAGGCCGAACAATAAGGCAGCCAGTGACCTGTACAGCTTGCTGCCCCCTGAATGTTTTTTTATTTGCATAAGAACTCTGTTAGCTGTGAAAATTAATTCAGTGGGAGCAACTGGTTATTTACATATTGCCTTGACCCGTCTAGTTAAAGAGGAAGCCATGTAGAATAGGGCTGACAATTTATTTTGTCGGGCAAACTTCGAAGCAATTTAAAAGCATATTGGCGGAAAAAGGGCAATATCACTGGCAATATAAACATAAAAATGAAAAGTCTATAGATAAAGTTGAAAAGATTAGAAAGAATCGGCAAGGTGATCAGTATTATAAATTAATTATTGCAGGGAAAGCATGTTCAAATTCGGTTTTTCTCCCGCCTCGTTAGGTGGCTCGAAGCCGCAATTACATTCTTACCCACAATCAGGTGGAGCGATGTCGCACGAAAAAAGTAGCAATGGACTCGAAGGTACGGCCAAGCCCAGCGTCACCGATCCGTTGATTAACAAGCAAAATCTTGTATTACTGCACAAGCGGGACCGAGCTGTCATCATGGGCGTGGGGCTCGTTATGAGCATGGCAGGAACTGCGATTGTAACTATAGGGAAGGATAATCCCAAAGAGATCGTTGCTTTTGCGGTAGTAACGGTTGTTGCAGTGATCCTGCTGCTGGTTATGGTCTATGTTCGGGGCAACCGGTATTCGGGGATGGAAGCCCGCTTGAATTCTGAAAATGCAGCCGCCCGAGCCGTGAACGGCTACTGGTGGCAAATTGTGCGCACCGACGATCACCGTTATGGAGGACATGAAGACTCCGCTTGTCTTCGGAATCGGTCGATTCCGCTTCGACTCGGTTGGGCATGAGGATCGTCCCTTGTTCGGTAGCGGTATGTTTACGCGAGGCTCGAAGAATCAGATGGAGTTCGAACCCCCTCGACCAGTGGAAATGCGACGTTTCACCCCGGAAGAGGAGGCGAAGCTGAACGAGAAACCCGAACTTCTCGATCTGCTGGCCATCGAGGCTTACGAACATTTCGATATACCGAAAGGCCATAAGTTACTGGAGGCTGGGAGCAATGGGGAAGATGCTCTCAATGCGACGCCACCGTAAGCAGTCCGCTAGCGGTATTGTCAAGTTAAGGGCTAATCGGTCAGACTGATGGAATGAATCAAACAAACATTGTTTACTACGGTAACTGTTTTCCTCCCGAGATCATCAGCCATACAGTCTAGCTCTATCATAGGTTTTGTCTCAGCTTTCGCGATGTTGAGGATTTTCTGGCTGAGCGAGGGATTGTTGTTTCTTACGAAACTATTCGCAGTTGGTGCGAAAAATTCGGCCCGGTCTATGCTAGATCTATAAAGAAGCGTCGAGGTTCACTTGGCGACACGTGGTACATGGATGAGGTTTGCATCAACATTGGTGGAAAACAGCATTACCTGTGGCGTGCAGTAGACCAGGGCGGGGATGTTCCCGATATCCTGGTGCAAAAACATAAGAACAAGCGGGCAGCGGTGCGCTTTTTAAAAAATTAATGAAGGGGCAGAGTCGCTCTGCCAGGCAGATCGTCACGGATAAGCTCCCTAGTTACGGTGCTGCAAGAAAAGAAATCATGCCCACATCAATGCATTGCGATGAGTGCTATGCGAATAATCGTGCTGAAGTATCGCATGAACATACACAAGCTCATGAGCGAAAGATGCGAGGGTTCAAATCACAAGGGCAGGCGCAGCGATTTCTAGCCGTTCACCGTCAGGTTCATTACCTGTTTCGTGTGGGTCGACATTTACTTCGAGCGGCGAACTATCGGTTACTGAGAAATCAATCATTTGAAACGTGGCAGCAGGTGACGTGCGCCTATTGAACGGAAATGCGTTTGTGAACGCGTATCCATTGAAAAAATTTTTGATAATTTTACAGTACCCTGAGAAATACTGACAGGGTATTGCTATGCGGGCAGGCATCTTACACTCCTTAACAATACCTGAAATTAAGGGATACTGGTTTGAACGACTGGCTAATCCATGAACTGGAAGTAGTTAACCGCTCTGGTCCTAAATATTTAATTTTTCACCATAAGTCAGATTAGACGATATCGGGGGATGGGCAAAAATGGCCATGTTTAAGATTCGATATATCTTGCACGAGGATATTAGATAAATTCTTCCCTGTATCAGGACCAAGAGCTACATCCTCTAAGTGTACCCCGTCAGAACCAGTTGGACAGTTTGACCTGATTGCCTAAGCTCTATGGTAAAGACTGGGTACCATTTTTAATTTATGAAGATTATTTTTTGCAGGCTTTTCCGATGGTTACAGATGAAGCTATGTCCAGACCTTATACGAGTACCGAAGAGGAGGTTCGATTCTGTTTCGATACGAGGGCTTTGAATTGGTTCTTACATTTTATGGGTCTAGCCAGAGTAGAAAAAATACCCAGTGATAAGGTAAATTCGCATAGATATCGAATCAGGAAGTTACCACTGTTAGATGAAGTTGTAAGTTTTTCAGTTTGATAATCACTGATATAGGGTAGGGGAGCATAAATAAAAATTGAATTTAAGGCTAAAACCGATAATGCCTCATTTATATTATTTTCCCGATATATTCAAAGCAAGTTTAAGAAAGCTGACATTCGCAGATGATTATTAGATCAAATTGCATCATGACTTTTTTAGGATATTTGAAAATTCTTAGGGGTCAGAAAAATGGACATAGCGGACTATTTATCTTTTTTTAGGTCTGCTTTAAAAATTAACGTACAAAGTTGCATTGGCCATTACTATTTATCCATAGATGAAAATTGAAAGCGGCCATTCATCAGTTTCGGGCTACAGACTGTTGAATTGCATCCACTATTGATCCAACTATGTGCTTTATTTGTAGTTCGGGTTGCCCCACCAAAAAAGATTGGAGCACCGGATTAGTCAAAGCTTTCACGAAATTTAACTGGTTAACGTTCAATGCATATGATGGTTTAAAATTAGATTCAAATCTACATGCAGGTGTTTTATCATGTAAAGTTTGCCTGGTCGAAATATTTCAATATCTTAGATATTAGCTTGTATTTATTTGATATTTATTGAGTAGTTCGGGTTATTATTTAAAAGCTTGGTAAATGCTTCTTCCGCCATGGGTCGTTCAAAAAAATAGCCCTGGTAACTACCACATCCCTTTGTTGACAAAAATTTATATTGCTCTACTTTTTCTACGCCCTCAGCAACAACATTCAGGTTAAATTGTAAAGCAAGCATAATAATAGTTTCAACAAGGCTCGCATCACTTTGATCACTATTTATATCACGTATGAATGAACGATCTATTTTTAATTCCTGCACCGGTAATTGTTTTAAATATGCGAGTGAGGAAAAACCTGTTCCAAAATCATCAATAGATAAATGTATCCCGAGTTTCTTCAGTGAGTTAATCTTAATGATGGTGTTGTTTATATTTTCTACCAATACACCTTCGGTTAATTCAAAAATGAGATGTTTCGGATTAACACCTGTTTCACCTAATAACCGTTCAATATTGGTGATAAAACTTTCCTGTCTGAATTGATGAGGGCTAACATTAATAGCAATATGAAAATTTTCAGGCAGCGAAAGTTGCTTTGCCCATATGCCCATTTGAATAAAGCTACTTTTAAATACCCATTCACCAATTTCTAGAATAAGTCCCGACTCTTCCGCTGCAGGGATAAAAATATCTGGCGCAACATTACCTCTTACAGAGTGACTCCATCTCAATAGAACTTCTGCGCCCACTATATTTAATTTGGAATTTATTTTTGGTTGAAAAAACAATTCAAGTTCATTTTGAATTATGGCCTGATGAAGATCATTTTGTAACCGAAGTCTTTCTTCTACTTCAATTTGCATTCTGGGAAGGAAAAAACGTATTGTATTTCGTCCAGCTTTCTTGGCATGATACATTGCATTATCAGCAAACTTAAGCACATTATCAGCTGAATCATTTTCCATAGGAATTAACGCTATTCCGATACTGACGGTTATATGAAGTGTGTTTTTGTCAATGACATAGGATCTGGAAAGATTATTCCTGATTTTTTCAGCACCTAACTTGGCTAATTCAGCTGCCTTTACAGAATTATCTGATAACTCCATCAACAACACGACAAATTCGTCACCACCCAGGCGAGAGGCAGTGTCACCCTCTCTTAATTCACTGACCATACGTTTAGCTACCTGCTTAAGAAATTCATCACCAACAGGGTGTCCAAGTGAGTCATTTATATTTTTAAAATTATCAAGATCAATAAATAAAACTGCTGAAAAATAATTATGCCTATTACAATTAGCTATTGATTGATTAAGTCGTACAATCAGCAGTCGTCTATTGGGTAAATCAGTCAAAGAATCAAATGCAGCTTGATGTTCAATAAGTTCAGCAGTTTTTCTTCTTTCTGTAATATCTCTGGCTATGCCCAAGACACCAACCAGCTCACCTTCGTTATTAAGCATAGGGGTTTTTATTGTTTCCAGCAGTTCTGTGTGACCATCATCAGCAAAGGTTACTTCTTCTTCATTGACCAGAGGACATCCAGCTCTCATGGCAGCGAGATCATTATGTCGGAAGAAGTCGGCTAATGCCTTATCAACGAAATCATAATCAGTTTTGCCTTTTATTTTATTTTCACTCGCACCAAAAAAGCTGGCAAATTTTTGATTACATGTTATGTAAATACCATCAGAATCTTTAAGCCAGACCAGATCAGGTATAGTTTCAACAATAGTCTTCAAACGAGCCTCACTGTCTTTTCTTTTTCTAACCTCTGAGTTGAGTAGAAGATTTTTTTTATGCTGGAGCTCTTTACTTTTTCTGGATTCATCAACTCGAGATTGTAAAAGAATATTTGTAATTCTGGTACGATATCCAATAATGACAGAGAACAGGACTAATAATGCAACCAAAGCTAAAGACACCAGATACCATGGTGATGTAAGGAAACCTTCTGCCCCCTTTGCACCATGCGTGATAGAAAGAAGAAACGGAGTTCCTGATATTTTAGCATTCAGGTATGCTTGCTTCTCAACTGAAGTTTTAAACATAACACCATGCGAACTCCCTTTAGTCGTACCTGAAGGGTTCCTGTTGCTTCCTTTTACTGAGATTATCTTCGCTGGATCACTGAGCAAAATCTGGTATTGTGGATTGATAGTCTCTTCTGGACTCAGCAGTTGGGACAAAGCTTCAGTATGATTCACTTCAGCCAGAATAATACCCATTTGTTTTCCCTTATATCTATAGGGGAAACAGACAAAGGGATAATAATGAGCACCATCACTAATAATTAAAATTTCAGGTTGATTATTCAAACAGAGGTTTTTTTTTATAAAACTTTTAGCTTTAAAAATATTATGACTTCCTACTTCTACAAGGGATTCACCTTCATTACTAATAAAACTTAATTTCCGATAAATAAGATGATTATAAATTGATTTACCATCAATTAATTGCTGAAATTCACTCTGCATGGTTAACAAGCTGGAACGAAGCCCGTATTGCATTGACATCCCTAAAGCACTATTAGCAAAAAAAGCTTCAATCGATTTTGATTTAGCCAGGTGCAGGATGTCATTTTTTCTTTCGCGATAAAAATAACTTACAGATGCCGCATGGCTTTCTATATTTAATTTTGAAGACTGAAACTGTGCATCTCGTAAACTAATCTGAGATACGTAGGTTGTAATAAAAATAAATAGCAAAAAAGCCAATAAAGCTGGTGTTGCAATATATGAATTGAAGGTGACAATTTTTCTAGTTGATAACATTTTTTATTTAAATGTGATTACCGGTTAAAAAAATCTCTGTAATAAAGAAATACAGATGGATAATACTTTTCAACCATCAAATTGTAATTGCCATTTTCTTTAATTAATTTTAGATATTGATTAAAGGCTTTTAGCAGTTTTGGGGATTTCTTACGAAAACCAGCACCCATAATCTGTTTTTGAGAAATGGGACCAATCACCTTTAATTGCCCCGGCCATTTTTCTAATGCGATTAGGGCATCAGGGACATCAAGAAGAGTCGTTTCTGCTTCATTATTTAAAATGGCTGGAGCCATTTCATTAAGTTTTAGATTTTTTGCTGGAAGACGGACTTCAGCTTTGGTTTTTGACATCTGATAAAGGCCAGGGTCCAGGCAGGTATTTTTTAATGCCAGAACACTGATGCCATCAACAGATTTTTTTACGGCAATAATATCTGACTCAAGAGAACTTGTTGGTTTAATAGGTAAAACACTTGATTCAGCTCGGGCAATAAGCCAAACGGATGAGGGGAACGTTGGTTCTGAAAAGGCTACAATCTGTTGCCTCCAGGGTAATACTGTCATTCCATTTGCAATAACATCACCAATAACAGGAGATTTATCAAGTAACTCTACTCCATTTTTACCACGACGAGCATGTCGACCAGTTAAGTCACCAAATAACTGTCCCCAGTCAGTTTGGACATATTTATATTTTACGCCAAGGTGTGCAGCAAAATTTTTCATCAGCTCGACATCCAGGCCGTCACCACTACCGGTAACAAAATTTGCGTATGGAACACCTAGATGACGTAGTACACCTGCTTTCTTTATATCAGGTAGATCCTGAGCATAAGAAAATGGAAGGAACATAATATATAATGAAAGAATTAGTACAAGTCTGATATTTAGTCTTATGACTACCATAGTATTCTTTCCTCAGGTCGAAAAATATAGTGCTGTAAAGCTGATCCTATTTTTAACTAGGAGGGGCTAATAAAATGCAAAAAACGTCCTAACTTTTCTCTATTTTAGTAGTTAATTTCTATTCTGCAATGCTAGAACTGACCCATATCAATTTATTGTCAGAGAAAGCTGATTATTTTCTTGTAATGTACATTCAAGTTCAATGCTCAGCCAAGCTACTGGTTATGCCTGATTGAATTAGTTTTCAGCGATTTTTAAGTCAACCCTTTTTTTGTGGTGAGGCAGGATGAAATCGCGGGGTCTTCAATACTCAGTACCCTGCTCATCAATCTAGGCGACTGGTGTAAAGGTGTCTCAGTTTAAAAAGAAACTCAATACCTACTATCCCATGAGTTAATGCGGTAAAATTTATCCACCAACACAGTTAGTTATTCAGGGGTTCCCCTGGACAAAGTAAAATTAATTATATTGAAGGCTTAGAATCCTAAATTATGTAATCTGCCAAGGGCAGCTATTCCCTCACTGGAGTAGGTCATCATATTTCAAAAAGAATGGGATTTTAGCGACTTGAAATGAAATAAAATGATTTGTATGACACCTAACAAGAAGTCGGATAATCTCGATACTCTGGAAAATATGACCCATCAGATTCTTGTGAAAAATACTTAAACCAGACAATCTCAATTCAGATCTTTCTGTTTTCTCCATTCCGGACATAGGAGGAAGCAGAACCTTCGATTTACAAGTAAAACAGCAAAATCACCAAAGTTTTACTCAGTCTTAAAGATGGACAAACCAGCTATTCGAATAGCTGATTTTCAGCAGTTGGGATAGGCTGGTGCTGGAGCCGAACCAAACCGGTTAGTCCCTATAAACATTGGGGAACTACAAGTCGGTGGCATGACCGGTCATTCATAAGATTACAATTATTAAGTATCGTGACTTCAGGTTTCTGATTTCGTACCTATAAGATTTTTCAATTATAACGAGCTGCAGTCCAATCCGACTCCAGCATTCACAGCTTGCTCCAGAAAAGAGACCTGCATCCATAATTTTTCATATATTGCAGAATCCAGGATAACGGATATTTACTGGTTTGTATTGCACCTACTTGAGATAGGTAAAGATACTTGCAATTTAATACCGTGAAAAAGTCAAACCATATCTGTTTAAAACTGGAAGCTTTTGCGCGCAGCTGGGTGGAAAGTTCTTCACGCCGGTTAACACCAGCCACAGAATCTCACCCTAAACGCCAGGTAATCCAGCCATAATTACTTCATTATGCTGAATTTACCGGCTTAATTTTTACTAACCTGTTTTCTGCTTACAGCAACTTGATCTGACATAAGAGCCTGTTTTCAGGATTTCTATTCATTTCAAAAAAACTGCTTTTGCTTTCAAAATTGCGAATAATTATTGACAATTATACAAAAAACTATCATTTGTATTTCTGCTATACCAGTCTGCATCTTCTGCACCTGAACTTTCTGCCCAGTTGTTAAATAACAAATACGTATTTGATATTGTTTTATGCTCTTTCGGATGACACCAGGGATAGGATATATCTAATGCCCATGGTAAATTTGTTGGGGTTTTATAATAACGCCCATCCGCAATACTGGTATCATCTTCTAATTCTCCAAAAAAGTCAGAATCAGCCTGAAAAGTTGGAGAGTGATCTGCCAGGTGAACCTCCCTGCCAGGTTCATTTGCTCTCCATATATACGGGTTATATGGTGCCGAACCAACATCATCACTTTGTTGAGGATTTGAAAATGTTAGTATTAGTTCAAATTCATCACCTATTGCGACACCACAATTATTTTGAGTATTAAAATATAAACAGTCTGCTGCAGGCACAGTATGAATAAAACTATTTGAAAATAGTTTAATAACCAATCGATCTTGATTTGGTTCAGCAAAAATATTCTCTGCTTGCCCACCATTCACAGACAATGTTGCTGACTCTAAAGCACCTGGATTGATATTATCAAATGCAACTGAAAAACCACTGGCTATTGCAGCACCTCGCGCCAGAATTTCAAAATTTGCTTTTATATCTTTTATCAAGCCTTGATGTTGTACTGTTTCCCGCATTTGATAGCTGACAACCAGGTCATTGAAATCATAATCACCTTTTGCCGGCCACAAATCTTCATAAGCAAGAGTGCCTTTTCTATCTTGTGATGGGTAAAAATGATTAAATGCTCGTTCCGCATCATCAGGGTAGTCATCATTTGCATCCAGAATCCCGTCCCCATCTTGATCCGTAGGCTCAGGTAACGCTTCAAGCTGAGAGTAATCAATTGCACTTGACGGATTTGAATCTAACATCAAGACCACATCATTAAAGTCTTGATCACAGTTACCATAAGTACGATTAATATCTTCAAAACCTAAAATTACATTATCAGTTTCATCATCATGCAGCATTACCGTATGTGCACTTAATATATCGTCATTTTCAGCATTGAATGATTTGATGGTATAGAAGTTTCTATTTGAAGATTGTAAGTGGCGAACACCATGAGATCCATCCCATCCATCAGCCGAAACAACAAAACCTATTTTAGTGCCTACGGGAAATGTTCCAAGGTTTATACGGTTGCCACTATACAAACCATTTTCACTTCCCCCGTGGTGATTATATGAAGTATTCGGTAATAAAATAATTTCCTGTATTTCATCTCTGCTTGTTGGGTGATCTCCGGTATAGGTAAAATAACCAATACTATTTTTATATCCTGCGCCTTCATGTAAAAATGTTACAAACAGTTCACCATCTTCAATCAAAGTAATATTTGCACCATCATCATCGGTAATATAGTCAGGGTTCACTAAACGAATGTCTCTTGACTCTGGAAGAGCTGACGAAATTTTAGCCCATAATGCATCAGAAACTGACGCATCAGCTTCTCCAAAATTCAAGGGGATGCCTCTATAGTCATAAGTACTAGCATCCGTACCAAAATGGTATTGCCAGTCAGAATAACTTGCATTTGAAAAAAATAAAAAAGTACATAAAAATATGCGTGTAGTTAAGTGTATTGATTTCATGGTAATTTCCTATTGCTGAATGCTAATACTGCTGGTAACTGGGATTACGAAGCGATTGTGCTTACCCATCATGGAAGAGATCACCAATAGTTGAGTAACATCGGCAGGAATATCTAAATTGGTGGCATACTCACCATTCCCGTCAGTTTGTGCATGTTGAATTAATTCTATATGTTCTTCATCGTAATAAATGTAAATTGAAACTGAAATATTTACTGCAGGTAATCCGCTGTTATTCGTCAAGGATATTAAAAAAGGCACTGTATTTCTGGTACTAAAATCAAAATCACGTGCGACAGTTATGTCATCAATTGATACAGTTTCAATGACCTCTTCTTGAACTGCAGTTGACCGTCTTTCTCCAGTAGACTCCTGTTCACATGAAATGAGTGCCCAACAACTGGCGAATAGCAATATTTTGATTACTGGTTGAATAGATTCGAACATAAGCTTATTCCCTTTATGGTAAATAACCCAGATGATGCACATGTCATGCCATCAACATATTCATCTTAAAATCAATAGCTTAATCGTATCGAAAGTAGCATTTTTCTATTTTGGAATTCTCAGAATGACATATATTGCAAATTGCAAATTTTGGAGAGAAGATGGGCTATGCTGGTATTACTGATTACTGCAGTTGTGCATAAATGTTCATGTATTTTGTTAAAGCAATAGAAAGATCAAACTTTTGTTCTGCAGTAGCACGGGCATGAATACTCATCTCAGAAAGTCGATCAGTATTTTGCAATATAGACTCAATGGCTTCCGCTAGTCCTTTGATATCTCCACGCGGTACCAACAAACCATTTTTACCATGCTGGATACGCTCTACCAACCCCCCTGCACTAAACGCAACAACGGGTAAACCTGATGCCATAGCTTCAGGAACAACAAGTGTAGCTGGTTCATCCCAAATGGAAGGGGCGATAAATATCGTTGCAGAACTGTAGCAATCATAAAGATCCTGACCCTGAACAAGTCCTAGAAAACGCACTCTTTGAGTTAATAATTCTGACTCTGCAACTCGCTCCTGTTGAAGCCTAAGATATTTTTTTTGAGCGGGTTTCTGAGCAATTCCGACAATTTTTAATTCAACGTCCTGTTGTATTAACTCAATAGCAGAGATCGCCTCTGCAATTCCTTTTTCCCTGGTAATCCGACCAACAAAAAGGATAGTAGGTCGTTTCGATTTGAGTAACTGATTAACTGGATTGACATACCGAAACTGATCCAATCGAACACCACCAGATATAATATGCTCGTTAACAATAATTGGAACTTTTTGCTGATGATAAAGCTTCTGGTGGACTCTTGAAACATATACAACATCATTCAGGAGTGGAGTAAACCATTCAAGAATAGCTGAACGCTGGTCAAGTGGAGAATGATAGGTATGGACAGCCCCACAACCTAGAAACTTCCGGGAAAGCACCGCTGCCATTAAACAAAAACTAGCACTGTGGGAATGAATGACTACTGTGCGTCCCTGTAATTTTGCATACAGGGCTTTGCCAAATACTTTTATAATAAACGCCAGATAAAACAACCAACGTAGAGATCGTGGTAAATGACGTAACCTAGATGAAAAACTCACTATAGGCGCATCATAGCCATGCTTAACAAGCTCTTCGTGTAAATCCCTAACGTACACTGAGATGCCTCCAATAACCGGATAATACACATTAGTTACCAGAATAATATAAGGCAGATGTTGGGGAGAAGACACTTTCATACCTCTATTGTTTTCTCCCAAAGCTCATCTATTCGAATAATAACTTCTTGAGGCAAGCCAGAATTTGTAAGCTGCGTAATCGCATCGACCCTATCTATTTCCATAGCATTTATATTTAGTATCATCATTTTTAGCTTTGCTTCAGATTCTGACAGCGACTGTTGAATTGCAGCGAATATTGATCCAATTCTAAACTTTAATTGCATATTGCTTTGACCCGCATGATTTAGTAAGACCTTAAGTCGTGCAATGGTTTAAACAGTACCTAGTGGATCAATTTACTGTGCAACTACAGGGTCAAATTTGGCTGCAATTTAACAATCACAACACCGAAAGTCGAGAACTAGTGAGTAAAATACACCCTGATAAGTTACAGAGGTTGATTTTTTAATTAAGAAAAAGCTGGCGTTTTATGGCTTCATGAACGTCGGCTTTATCTTTGTAGATCCAATGAATCTGAAATTAAAATTTAGTTTTTTGCGGTTATCAGAGAAATTTGGCTGAAACCCATGAGCATCTTCGTCGCCACTATGGGGCAATTCATCAAATCCACTGAAATATGCGATATGAGCTACCGGAGTTAAAATAAGATGCTTCGAATGACTTCTTACAGGTAGCCGATCAGGAATAGAATTGATTTCGTGTACCACGATCAAACCACTTCAGTAATACCGCATCAACAGCCGAATGCACGGCAATGCCGAGTTTTTCCGGCAGCGATTTCTTCTCGCAATATTTCACTTCGAATACATCAGAATCATTGCAGGCCTTAACAATATATTCATCACTGGTCATGAGTTCATCGACAAGCGCATTATCGATAGCGCGTTGACCAAACCAGATTTCTCCAGTGGCGACTTTTTCAATGTTCAGTTGCGGACGGTGTTGCTGGACAAAATCTTTGAATAGAACATGAATATCTTCGATGTCTTCAACAAATTTTTCTCGGCCTTTTTCGGTGTTTTCGCCAAACATGGTTAGCGTGCGTTTGTATTCACCTGCGGTGATCATTTCGAAGTCGATATCGTTCTTTTTCAATAACCGGTGGAAGTTGGGCAACTGTGCGACCACACCAATCGAACCGATAATGGCAAATGGTGCGGCGAGCAAATTGCTGGCAACACAGGCCATCATATAACCACCACTGGCTGCGACCTTATCGACACAAACAGTTAAAGGGATATCGTGATCCTTAACCCGTTGCAACTGCGACGAAGCCAGTCCATAGGCGTGAACCATGCCACCACCACTTTCCAGGCGTAACAGGACTTCATCTTGCGTTTCTGCCAGAGACAACACAGCGGTTATTTCACGACGTAAGCTGGTAACCGCCGATGCCTTCATATCGCCGTGAAAGTCGAGTACGAAAAGACGGCGCTTACGATCCTGCTCGGCTGATTTGTCACTGTCCTTCTTGGCGGCTTTCTTGAGCTTTTTAATATTAGCCTTGTGTTCAGTCTTTTCGGCCTTATGGCGTTGCTTGAGTTGAGTTTTTAAAGCATAGGGATCGATAACTGTCTCACACAAAGTGTCACGTAAATGATCAATTTCATCGTTTACCTTGGTCACTTCGATATGACCTTCTCTGGTCGCCTTACGCGTGCGCATACCTGCAGTAACTGACACCCCAATAACTACAATAATAGCGACCACGATGGTCACAACTTTTAGTAAAAATAGTCCGTAGTCGAAAAAGAATTCAGCCATGAGTTTTTATTAAGTCTTTAATTTGGAAAGATGCATGATACGCTGCTGGGGGTGGCTAGGAAATATGTGTGTCGGATTTATTTCTCCTGCTCATGCCACAGCAAAGCCACCAACCGATAAACCTATGCACCATCTTTCTATTAGGTATTATCTGAGCTAACTGATTGCTGATGCAGTTAACCGGGAAGTGTCAGGTTTAAACTTCCTGATTTCTTCATACCGGACATAGGAGGCTGTAGAACCTTCGGATTAAAGTTCAGCCAATGCAATAGTCAACAATAACCATCAGGCTTAATCATCGACTTTGCAGTCATTCAGAAAGTTACATTCAAGCAATTGTAAAGGTCTGCTTTCATCCGTAGCAGTCGTTCCCATGAATATTTATATTCGTAAAGTGTGTAACGTCTTTAGTCATTTCTGATAGATTGTAGGGTGCTAGATGTTTATGGACAAAATGGTCATTGGCAAAATGCTGTCCCATTTCAAGAAAAAAGATGGACTACAATATTAGATTGCCTTTTATGTTTGTATAACTTTTACCAAATCGGCACCAACAAGATGTATTCTTCATATTATGGACTCCATAATATTTAGTTTGAGAGCAAATATTTTACCCACGTCTTCGGTGGTGGGGAGTCCAATTCACTTCCTATACTTTTATTGTAGAGCTATTAAATGGTGACTAAACGCAGGCCAAATTTTCGGGTCCCGTCTCCAGAATAGAAGAGCATCGATGGAGTCCCAGAACTGATACCGCTGAACACCACTAAAGGCCGGCCCTTGAGTCGTCGAGAGATGTTGGCGGCCACGACAGCAATTGGGCTTGGAACATTGTCTGGTTGTGGTTCTGGGGGAGGTGGTGGCGGGACTGCGCCCGTACAGCAACAGCCTCGAAACCGTGACGAAATATTGTCCTTTTGCAGCGACTTTGTTGGTTCTCAACAGACAGTTCGAAGTCTTTCGTTCAGCGGCGATAGTCGCATGCTTGCCACAGCTGCTGCCAGGCGTGATCTGCTATCTACGACTTTACCTTCCGGAAACGAAGTTGAAGTAGGCAACTTGAAAATTTGGGATTTTCCATCTGGTGCATTGCGCCACTCGATTCCTTTGCCGGTAGTTCCTGGTAGTGGTCCATGCGAACTGTGCGCCGTTGCTCTTAATCACAACGGCTCACTCGTTGCAGCTTCAGGCCAGGCCTGTCTGATTACTGTTTGGGATACGGATAGTGGTGAGCAACTCATGGAGTGGCCGGCTCACGATGGCAATGTTTACATTTCTCTCAAGTTTTCACTTGATGGACAGATTTTGGTTTCTGGGGGAGGGGATGACCCTGTAAAGAAAACTGGGACCACCGTTTTATGGAATTATACCGGACCTTGGCGCGGCTAAAACGAGTCAAGCCAGTTTGAAATGATGGTGACTACAAATTTTTAGGCGCAGGAGAGTGCTGGTTATCTTTTGCCAGGTTTGACAACCATAAAGCGATCATTGCCCTGCTAAATCGAAATTCAGAGCTGAGCACCGTTACCATTCCCATAAATGTTCTCGGACTTGGGATTATGGCCAGGGACCTATTCGATGGCCGTGAGTTTAGGGTTTCTGATGGAGTTTTAGGCCTTGATCTTAAGTCGTGCGAGAATTTATTGCTTGAGCTATTTTTGATGGATTGATTAAGCTGAATCCTGGTTTCAGGTCTGGGGACGGTATTAATAGTGTCCTGTCATAAAAATGATTTTCTTCTTTTTCTTGGATATGAATTCATGCCTATGACGAATAGCCTCCCTCTGCTGCATATGTTTGTAAAAGTTGGGGGAGGAAAATCAGATTATAAATGGTCCCTTTCCGATGCATATGGCTCTATAAAAGATGAGTTCAAAAACTCTCCCCTCTATGCTGGTGAAGTTGGATTAAAGGTACCCCTGCTTCGCTGATATAGTCGTCAAGTAATTCAGGAAATAAGGTGGCTTGTATTCGGGCTATATCTTCAGTGAATCCGTCATTATTCCACCTGTCTTGGCTGACGACTTTTGGAATGTTTCATGATTTGCGGTGTTACCACCAATAGATGGTGCAGGGCACCGCGATGGGCTTCTGGTGACTTTTAGTTGAAAGCGAATCAACTGCTTACACGAGCGGTGGACGAATTTTTCAGGCATTACAGTAAATAACTTTGAAAAGGATAGATTCTTCATTGAATGTCGAAGTTTGATATTGTCGGATAGGTCTTTTTACTTTTTTTACTTCGGGATGGAAAAATTTATTTAGTAAATTTATTTCATCTATTTCCATTTATAGAATATATATTCCTCTATTCTCCTTCGGTAGATACCTGTTTCAGTAAAGCCTCCTGGTGCCGATTGACATTGAGTGTTGATTTAAAATTCTTCCGGGCGCTGTCTTATTGTGAAACAAATAGGTAATTGTAGTTGCTGCGCTATCGAGTTTCGGCCTTTACCTTTTGCATGTCTTTAAAGACTGAAAATCACAAATAATATCCAATATTTAAGCGGGATGGGATATTTATAATAAATAGAAAATTTATTTCATTTGGTATTCCATTAGAATGTATATTGCGCTAATCTCCTTTGACTGATGAAATACAATAAAAAGCGAATTCTTCGGTGAGCTGGTTTTAAAAGTTACTTTGAGAATGGAGAAAGAAACGATATGTTCAAAAAAATTCTTGTGGCAGTTGACGGTTCAGACCACGCAATTAACGCTGTAAGCAGCGCAGTTGAATTAACGCATGGGACTGGGGCTACTCTTTTCTTATTGGCGGTAGATGGTTGCAGGCCGTTAAAAGGGCCACTTGCCGAACTCGCTGAAGCTGAAGATTTGAGCCGCGATGAGATTTTTGAACGCGTGCTCGAGTCAGCGGTGATCAAAGCAAAAATTCCAAGCGATACCCTCGTTGAACAACTGATTCGAGTGGGCGACCCTGCAGAGAAAATTCTCGTCGAGGCAGACAGTATTGGGGCAGATCTGATTATTGTAGGCAGGCGCGGCCTTGGTGCGTATGCGGAATTGCTCCTGGGTTCTGTTTCTCGAAAGGTTCTCCATCTGGCAAAGGTTCCTGTGATGGTTGTTAACGTGTAGATCGAAAGTAGATACTTTGATAAAAAGCGTTAGCAGTAATGATTTTAGCCAAGATATGAGCAGTAAAAAATGTGCTGCGCATAAAGGTTCAGTGTGTTCATCACGGTTCGGGGAAAACCTCTTACGTGATTATTAGCATCGTCGGTTCTTCGGAACTTTCTCCACAAGCGCGATATGGTCCTAGGGAATGCCGTGAGAAAATAAAGGCGAACAACATCGACACCCGCTTTAACGACTGAATCCAGGGTTTCATATCGGACTCGGTGGCCGGTCACAACGTTGCAATTATTTTGGTTCTACGCCTTACCTTTATCAGAGGCTTTCGTCCTTCTATGAGTGACTGAATAAAACCTCTATATTTATCCTAAACAGTCCTTGAATATAAATATAACCTAGATCTTGCGAGAATTTCATTATTAAACCGCGGTTTTCAAATTAATAATTTTAACTCGGGAAAGCAAATGAAACACCTTCACGTACACCACTGGATGGCCAGCGTTGAGTTATTGTTTTACGTCGGGTATAAAAGCGTACCGCATCAGGACCATAAGCGAATAAATCACCAAACAGAGAACGCTTCCAGCCACCAAAGCTATGATAGGAAACGGGTACCGGCAATGGCACATTGATACCGACCATACCGACCTTGATATTGTCAGAAAAATAGCGCGCGGCTTCACCATCACGGGTAAAGATACAGGTTCCATTGCCATATTCATGATCGTTAATCAGTTGCATCGCTTTATCCATATTGGCCACGCGAATAACCTGTAATACGGGGCCAAAAATTTCTTCCTGATAACTCACCATTGACGCTTTAACATGGTCTATCAAGGTTGCACCGACAAAGAAACCGTCCTCATGTCCGGGGACAGCAGGGTTACGGCCATCGACAACCACATTGGCTCCGTCGCTTTCGCAACTATTTATATAACCGACAACTTTCTGTTGGTGCTCTCGTGTGATCAATGGGCCAAAATCATTGTTATTATCTGTTGCAGCTCCAACTTTAAGTGGTTTCATTGCCAGCTGCATTTTCTCAATCAGTTCATCGGCTACTTTATCACCCACGGCAACCGCAACCGATAACGCCATACAGCGTTCACCCGAAGAACCGAAGGCCGCACCTAATAACTGGTTGACGGCATTATCGACATCCGCATCGGGCATAACGATGGCATGGTTTTTAGCACCACCAAGCGCCTGGCAGCGTTTTCCATTGGCAGTAGCTGTTGTATAGATGTATTCAGCGATTGCTGTTGATCCGACGAAGCTGATTGCACTGACACGTTTATCTGTGAGCAGGGTATCAACCGCTTCTTTATCTCCATTAACAACATTCATGACGCCATGTGGAAGACCTGCTTCATGCAATAATTCAGCGATAAACAGTGTTGAACTCGGGTCACGTTCTGAAGGTTTTAAGATGAATGAATTGCCACAGGCAATGGCCATTGGATACATCCATAAAGGCACCATAGCCGGAAAATTAAAAGGTGTAATACCTGCAACTACACCCAGTGGCTGGAATTCGCTCCAGCAGTCGATACCCGGACCCGCATTTTTACTATGTTCACCTTTTAATAACTCAGCAATACCACAGGCGTATTCAACATTTTCGATACCACGTTTTAATTCACCTTCTGCATCATGAGCGATCTTTCCATGTTCTGCGCCGATTAATTCACAAATTAAAGGCGCATTTTTTTCCAGCAACTCCTTAAAACGAAACATCACGGCAGCGCGTTTACCGACGGCTGTGTTACGCCATGCAGGAAAGGCGACTTCAGCTGCTGCAATAGCCTCTTCCACGGTATTTTTTGAAGCGAGAGATACTTCTCCGGAAATCTCACCTGTGGCTGGATTAAATATACTTTGCCTACGCGTTGATGACTCGACGACAGTTTTTCCGTTAATTAAATGTCCAATATTTGCCATGTTACTGACTCTCATATTTACTATTAAATAACTTCTAAAGTTTAGAAGTCGCTCTAACTACTTGATACTAAGAGCAGCTTCAAAAATAACTTCACATTTCTGACTTTCCACTCACTCATTATGGCTGCGTTGTTCGTCAGTTAAATAGCTCACTATTCGCCTTCCTCACGCCTTGCCCTAATGGCGATTGAAAACCCATAAATGTAAATTAATTTTACGCCTGCCCTAAGCAGTGCTTCGGCGCCAGCGATAATCCGCAAGCATTTCTTCATATTGTGTCTTTTCCAGGCCTTGATCGAGAGCCCGCTGTAATAATTGCTTACTACTGGTTGGAGTCATACTTTTGTCAGGGGCATCACGATCCAGATTGGTTGGAAAAGGATAGCTATCACTGATAACTGTCATCAGCGTATCCATCGCCTCACCCGTCGGAGCTGATAATTTTAATGCCTGATAGCAGGCTAGTTGAATTCGATCGCGGTTTACCATTTCCATCGGAATACCCAATGGGGAAGAGACCTGCAACAGGTTCGCAAGGCGTAACACATCAGTGCTCATATTTGACCCTGCACCATGCATCAAGGCGGGACTAAAAAATACCGCGTCTCCCAAAGACAGGGGAAGTTGCACAGCATGTTGTTCAAAATAAGCTTTGAAATCATCCTGCCGATAAATCTGGTAGCCTAAATCGTATTGCTGTGAAAATGGCAATAGTTTGGTCGGGCCTGATTCGACCGGCATGTCAACATGCGCGACCGCTCCCTGTAAGGTCAGTTTTGCCGACATAGTTTGCGCATGTAGTGGAAATTTGGCCACTTCATCGTCACTCTGAAAACCCAGGTGATAATCACGGTGCGGTTGCTGTGCCGCTGAACCACCGGGTGGCACTAAATTAACCTGCGCTGTCATCTGATAGCCAGGGCCTAGCCAGGCTTCAGCAATGGCACCCAACAATGGGTTGCTGTAGTAGTTTATGAATACTTCGGGATCTTGTATGGCTGATTTTTCCAGCACATTCCAGATACGCTGGTTCGCACCCTGTTTGGCAAAATGATCGCCTAACAGGTTTTTATCTGTATGCTCTTTTTCCAACAGACTGAACATCACCGTACTCATGGCTTGTACTATGTTCGTATCAGCATAGAACCCGTTAATAACGATAACACCGGCTCCTTTTAACCAGCACTCCGCCCATTCCTGTTTTACAACGTGTAACTCTTCGCTATTCATGACACGCAAGTGTTCGCCATCATACAGCGGGATGCCGTGCACACGATTAGCAGCATGTGCATAGGCCAGTTCAGACGATTTGTCTTGCAGGCTTTTGATGAAATCGGCTAGAGAGGCTGGCATCGTTTTACTCCATTTCTGTCAGCTTGACACTTCTGTGCTCAGCAACTGATTTCAATGCTGCTTCGGCAAGCATAAGTGCCTGCAAGCCGTCAAACATACTGGGCAGATTGACTTTCTCACCCATCAGCTTATTAATAAAGCTATCCAGTTCCGCTCGATATGCCGCATCATAACGCTCTAGGAAAAAGTGCAACGGTTTAGCGCTGTTTACTCCAGACTCTGTGTACGACACCACGGTATTTTCATTTACATTTTGTGCGACCAGCATACCTTTAGAACCATGTACTTCTACGCGCTGGTCATAACCAAAGCTGGCGCGTCTACTGTTAGAAATTTGCGCCAGTTTTCCGCTGCTGGTGGTCAGTGAGATAACCGCAGTATCTACATCGCCTGCTTCGCCAATAGCAGGGTCGACCAAACACGACGCATGCGCACTGACTGATTCAATTTCTTCTCCCAACAGGAAACGGGCCATATCAAAATCATGAATCGTCATGTCTCTAAATAATCCGCCGGAGCCTTTAATATATTCAACCGGAGGAGGTGACGGGTCTTTCGAAAGGATATTCACCAGTTCTACGCTGCCAATCTCACCCGCAGCGACCTGCTGTTGCAAAGCCTGAAAATTTGGATCGAAACGACGATTAAAAGCCACCATGGTTTTACTATCGGTTTGTGACACCTTATCCAAACATGCTCTAACTCGTTGCAAAGACAAGTCAATTGGCTTTTCACAAAACACATGCTTTCCTGCTGCAGTTGCCTGTTCAATCAAGTCAGCGTGTGTATCCGTAGCCGAACAAATTAAAACCGCATCGATACTCTCATCGGCAAAAACCTGTTCTGGAGTCATTTGCTTACAACCCAGTTTGTTAGCTAACTTATCAGCGTTTTGCTGAAACGGGTCATACAAAGCAACCAGGTTTGCATTGGCATGCTTAACAACATTATGCCCATGAATAAAGCCAATACGACCTGCACCAAATAACGCTAAATTAATCATCATAATTCCTACTCAACGATGCTGTAACCAGCCGCTATGGCTGCCTGTTGTAGCGCTTTGTAACCCATTAACGCATATTCATAAGGATCGGCCAATGCAGGATCCTGCTCAGCTTCAACGATAACCCAACCCTCGTATGAGTTATCAGCTAATGCCTGCATGACCGCGTGGTAATCAATCATTCCGTCGCCGGGCACGGTAAATACACCCCTTAACACACAATCAAGAAAAGAGTCCTTTTCCCGATTCACTGTTTTGAGTATATCTGCTCGAATGTCTTTTGCATGTACATGATTAATCCGATGACCGTAGCGACCGATCACTGCCAGTAGATCTCCACCACCGAACACCAGGTGTCCTGTATCAACTAACAGGCCTACTGCATCTCCGGTGTTTTGCATGGTCAGGTCGAGCTCAGTTTCAGTTTCAACGCCTGTTCCCATATGATGATGAAATGCCAATGGAACACCCTGGCTGGCACAATACTCAGCCAGACCAGTGAGACGCTCACCATAGGCCGGAAATTCAGATTCCGCTAAAACAGGCTTATTACACAGAGGCTGTTGCTGACGATTTTGTACCGTTTCATAAGTTTCCCCATAGACCAGTACCGGAGCATCCAGAGAGGCATACAATTCGAGCTGAGGTTTCACCCGTTCCAGCTCATTCTTCAGGTCATTATTTAACAACAAACCTGAGTACCAACCAGACACCAGCTTGAGATCATGCTCAGCAAGCACCTTACCGAGTGACTCCCTGTCTTTGGGAAACTTACCGCCGAGTTCAGTCCCGCTATAACCTGCCTGGCGTGTTTCACGTAAACAGGTTTCCAGAGAGGTGTCTCCGCCCAATTGTGGCAGGTCATCATTTGTCCACGAAATAGGGGACATACCGAATTTTAATTGCATAGTGTTCATTCCGCTTTATTTTGAATTGTTTAAGATCCATTCATGAGCTGGATCGTTGTGAAAATGCCATTCGCGAATCGGACCGGCCATCACATTAAGGTAATAACTGGTATAACCGTGAGGTACGCCGACGGGGTGGTAACCCTCTGGAACCATCACTACATCTCCATCCTCTGCACTGAGCGTTTCATCCAGACTACGATCGTCGGTATAGACACGCTGGTGAACATAACCGCTGCTGGGATTTAGGCGGTGGTAATAGGTTTCTTCCAGTTTGCTTTCCTCTGGCAAGGCATCACGGTCATGTTTATGTGGCGGATATGATGACCAGTTACCTGAAGGGGTAATCACTTCAACCACGAGCAGACTATCTGCGGATTCGGTTTCGGGCAGGATGTTACGCACGTAACGGGTATTGGAGTTTTTGCCTCGCACTTCCTGGGACATTTTTTCTGCCGCAATCTGTCGAGCTGAACCGATACTGCCATCACCGGGTGCGCTGCAAACGGCTAATTCTATATCCGTAGATGCAGTGACTTGTGCACTGTGTCCTGCAGGCACGTATATTGCGCCGGGAGCCTTGTCTTCAAACACAGTCTGTCGGCCGCCCACGTCGTTCCAGTTCTGATCACCTACCTGCACATTTGCCGATCCCGTCAATATCACCAGACAAAGTTCGCGACCTGATTGCTGTAGACTAATATCTTCGCCTGCCTGCAATTCATGCAACGCAAAGCCAACATATAACCAGCCGGCATTTTCAGGAGTGATATCATGCCGTTGCCGGCTTTTAGCAGGCTTCACCAATAAACGACTCACGCTAGTAACCCCTTTGCTGCTGGCGTTCGGCGACTGCCGCTTCATGTTTCTCAAGCACTTCCTTGCGCTGAGATACTTCAGGTACTTCTACTTCCCACCAGCAACCCCCGGGTGAGGCATGCATCGGATCCGTATCAATGACCACAACACTCACTCCAGAATGTTTCCGGGCTGCTTTAACAGCAGCTTTGAGTTCCCCCACATTTGCAACATGTATAGACTTTGCACCCAGCGCCCGGGCATGATCGGCAAATTTTATATCGGCGAGGCCTTCATGATGAGTATCACGTAACAAATTGTTAAAATTGGCTCCGCCTGTAGCCATTTGTAAACGGTTAATACAGCTGAAACCGTGGTTATCCAGAACCACAATGGTGAACTTCAAACCCATGCTGACAGCGGTAGCGATATCTGAATTCATCATCATGTAAGAACCGTCACCCACCATCACCACCACTTCACGCTCAGGTTCCGCCAGCTTAACGCCAACACCAGCAGAGATTTCATATCCCATGCAGGAATAGCCGTACTCAAGGTGATATCCACCTGTTTGAGCACTGTTCCAGTGCTTATGTAATTCGGAAGGTAAACTACCCGCAGCAGCTACAACCACAGCGTTTTCGGCTACTGTTTGGTTAACCGCAGCGACGACCTGTGCATCACTGGGAGTGGTTGTATCATCGGCAGCGGTAATAATATCGTTCTGAACGTCATTCCATAGCTCACGAGATTTATTGGCATACGAAACCCAGCCGGCGTCAGAACTATATTCTCCCAGACTATCGGATAAAGACTGCAACCCAAGCCTGGCATCAGCAACGCAAGGAAGTGCGCGATATTTGACTGAATCCATGGGCTGAACATTCAATTGAATAACCTGGCTTTTAAATAAGCTGTTGGAACCGGAAATAAAATCCTGTAATCGCGTACCCACCGCGAGCACCAGGTCAGCCTCGCTAGCCACCGTGTTAGCACAGCTCACTCCGGTAACACCAACTGCACCGAAATTGAGTGAATGATCGGCTTGCAGAGAAGATTTTCCAGCCTGTGTTTCTACTACGGGTATTTGATGTTTTTCAGCGAATTGTTTTAATTCATTTTCCGCGCGAGAATAACGGACTCCGCCCCCAGCAACTATAACCGGTTTTTTTGCCGCTTTGATTGCTGCCACAGTTTGAGCCAGTTCGTGACTATCCGGTGCCTGCCGACGCAGTCCCCATACTCTTTTTTCAAACATCACCTCAGGGTAATCAAAAGCCTGTGATTGCACATCCTGACACATGCTGATGGTAGCCGGCCCGCATAGCGCTGGATCGGTCAGGGCGACCATTGCCTTTGGCAGAGCCTGAATCAATTGTTCCGGCCGAGTAATGCGATGAAAATATCGACTTACCGGGCGGAAGGCATCGTTTACGGTAGTACTACCATCATTGAAATCTTCAGCTTGCTGTAATACCGGATCAGGCAGGCCCGAAGCAAATACATCGCCTGGAATCAATAATACCGGGATACGGTTAACATGCGCCACTGCCGCTGCAGTCACCATATTTGTTGCACCTGGACCGATCGATGAAGTGGCTACCATAATCTGCTGGCGTCTGCGTGCCTTGGAAAAAGCGATTGCTGCATGTGCCATGCTTTGCTCATTATGACCGCGATAAGTCGGCAGTTGATCTTTTACCTGATACAATGCTTCGCCAATTCCCGCTACATTACCATGCCCAAAAATCGCCCAGACTCCAGCAAATAGTGGTAACTCACTACCATCATCCAGACGTACCAATTGATGGGTAAGAAATTTTGCCAGGGCTTGCCCTGTTGTTAGTCGGATAGTTTTCATACTAATTTACTCGTGGTTAAATTATTAATTTAAACGTTTACTGTTGTGTGTACAGGCTGTGTCCCAGGCATTAATCATGGCTCTATATTGCAAGCGCATTTGTGTTATAGCCGCAGCATCGTTTATGCTGCCTGCAAGCCAGTCTTGAGCTGATTTTGAAAATAAGGTTCGGCCAACCGCGAAGCCTTTCACCCATGTCTGGGTAGTTGCATACTGAAAAGACTGACTTATGGATTCGATGCTGCCATCCAGACCCAGGACAATAATGCCCTGGCAGTTAGGGTCGTTTAGATCGATGACATGCCCTACGTTTTGCCAGTAATTTTCATCTTTTCCAGGCTCTATCTTCCACCAGTCAGGTTTTACACCAAGGTCATAAAAGCGTTGCATAATTTTAGCGACACTTTCAAATTCTGGAGAACCTCCATTTCGAGCGGTAATAATTTCCAGTAACCATTCATGGCCTGTGTGCTGGCAGGCACGGTTTAAACGTAACATCATCTGTTCATGATGAGTCCGAGTTTCCTCATCATCATCCAGCCGGTAAGGGCATAGCACTTTCACTGTTTGGGTTAGAGGCCAGTCGGCTAGATGTTCGACTATTTCATTTTCGGCTTCGAACTGGAGTGGGAATTTACCGGAAGACTCGATAGGACGTGCAACCCAGGCCCCGGACGACGTCGCTGCGTGTAACGCAGTGCGCCCCAGTCGGTCATCAATTAATACACCAAATCCCGCATCATTGCCGGCTTCCGTACTGGCGGCTTGCCAGGCTAATTTTTTGAATTGCTCAATTGCAGTGGCATCACGGCCATGTTCAGCGGCCCAGGATAAAAACTGATGCCGATGATCGATTGCGAAAGCGATCACTCGATCATATTTTTTACGTCGAGTGGTTGTTCTATGCAAATGATTAAGCTTTACATCGAAACGTAAAGCCTCAAATTCACTACCTTTTTTAATAAACTCAAGCAACTCTATTTCTGACGGGTAAGCCGGGGAGCAGCCATGACGAGACACCGCAAAAGCACCGCAGGCATTGGCATAAGCCGTTGTCGTTTGCCAGTCTTCATTACGCAACCAGCCTCGTAAAAGCCCCGCCATAAAGGCATCGCCAGCTCCCAACACATTAAATACTTCAACTTTAAAACCGGGACCGGATATGCCTGACTCCCAGCCATTAATTTCCGTCTCGAAGACCTTGCAACCCATGGCACCACGTTTACACACCAATACTGCATTCGAAATCTCACGAACTTTAGCTAAAGCTGCCAGTGTGTCTTGTGTTCCACCGGCAATATGAAACTCTTCTTCTGTACCCACGATGAGATCACAGTCGGCCAGATAATTTTGCAGGTGCTGGCTCACACCCTGATCTGCAATAAAACGAGACTCTCCATCTCCATGACCCGCTAAATTCCACAGATTAGGCCGGTAATCAATATCCAACGCCACTCTTGCGCCATTTGCACGAGCCAGTTTCATCGCCTTATGACTCGCAGCCGCAACACTGGGTCTGCTTAAATGAGTACCAGAGACCAGTACTGCTTCAGACCTTGCGATAAAGTCAGCATCAATATCTTCTTCACATAAAGCCATGTCGGCACAATTTTCGCGGTAGAAAATCAACGGGAAACTTTCTTCATCCTGTATGCCTAACAATACCAGGGCCGTTAGGCGTTTTGGATCAGTGATAAGCTGTTCTACATCCACTCCTTCCCGGATCATTGTTTCACGGATAAATCGGCCCATATGTTCATCGCCAACTCGCGTGAGCATGGCTGATTTCAGTCCGAGTCGAGCGGTACCAATCGCAGTATTAGAAGGGCTTCCACCGACATACTTGGCGAAACTGCCCATATCTTCCAGACGACCACCTACCTGCTGTCCATATAAATCTACTCCAGCACGGCCTATGCAGATAACATCAAAATCTTTATGTTTCATAATTTGTATACACGAAATAAATATTCCAAAAATAAGTAGTAAATAGCCGCTAACATCAACTCAATGTCAGTTGTTTTTAAAACGATATTTACCGGTTTCTACTGTCAGGCACAATGCCAGGCACATGGTTGCAGACAGCCCTCGTATGCCACCTAGTTCTTCTTCCCGCACTTCCAGGTGCAAATCATCATTTCTTGCAATGGGGCTCAGTGTTGAGTCTGTCAATGCCACTACTGGTACCTGTTGCGCCAGACAAATATCAACTATTTCACGTGTATTAGCCGTATAAGGACTAAAGCTAATAGCAACAAGAACTTCATCAGGGCGTATCAAGCGTGCTTTATCAGCAATTGTTGCCGCCATTCCATCAAGTATTACAGCCTGAATACCCATTTTTATAAAAGTGTAATGCATATAAGTAGTAACAGGCGTAGCGCGACCTTGCCCTGCAATATAAATAGTTCTGGCACTGGCAAGTTGTTTACTTGCCTCTAACAGGTTTGCTTCATCTGTGCGCTGCTCCATTCTTTCTAATGAAAGACGCGCCGCATGACTGAAACGACCTAACACTGTTTGCTCTTCAAGTTCTGCATTATCCAGGTGATGGAGTCGTTGTGTATAGGGCTGTGGTATGTGCCGCATACTTTCCTGAAACACTGCCTGCATATCAGAGAATCCCTGATAACCTATCGACTTGGCAAAACGAACCATTGTCGATGGAGTCACATCTGCTTTTTCACTGATCACAGCAATTGTATTCAAGGCGACAATATCAGGATTGTGTAATACAAAAACCGCAACACTCTGTAAACGCTTAGGTAGCGTAGTATAGTGTTCCTGTAACCAGGGTTTTAACTCACTAAATACTCTGGGTGGTTTCTGCTTGCTGCCTGCTGACATTTTTACTCCCGGTTAAAAAAAATTTCAGGAAAATATATATTATCTTTTTTTTGATTCTTAATTGAATATTACTTTCTATTCATTAATGGATAAAAAATGGAGTATACCCAACTAAATCAATTATGGAATATTTATTTCATAATTAATTTGATTGCAATCAATATTCCAGATATGGTACAACATACTGACTCCTGGTTAACAGCCTCTATTCAACGGAATGAAACCGAATTTGGCAGCCATGAATGCACGGAGGTTACTTCCGTGTAAATTTAAGAATAAAGCCCAGTACCTCAGCATAGCGCTGAGTAAGGTTAATATTCTGAAACTCAGGGTAACCACAGGCTTTTAGCTCAATTGTCATTTTACTAATAAACCATCCGTAGGAGGATATATGAAAAAAATTAAGTTATTAGCTGCTGCAGCATTGTCAGTGGCCATCGCAGTACCATTAGCGATGATGTCAACTAGCGCTGTAGCTGCAGGAGAGAGATATATCCTTGTCAGCCACGCTCCTGATTCTGACAGCTGGTGGAACACCATTAAAAATGGAATCACTCTGGCTGGAAAACAAATGGGTGTTAAAGTCGAGTATCGCAACCCACCAACAGGTGATCTGGCCGACATGGCTCGTATCATCGAGCAGGCAACGGCGTCGAGACCTAACGGTATTATCACCACACTGGCTGATTTCGACGTACTCAGCGGACCGATCAGAAATGCAGTCGATCAGGGTATCAACGTAATCATCATGAATTCGGGTACCCCAGAACAGACTCGCAAAGTCGGTGCACTGATGTTTGTCGGACAGCCTGAATATGATGCTGGTTATGCAGCCGGTCTGCGTGCCAAAGGTGATGGTATCAAGTCATTCGTTTGTGTTAACCATGTTATTTCCAACGCTGTTGTCGCAGAGCGTTGTCGTGGTTTTGCTGATGGTCTTGGTATCAAGCTGGGTAATTCAATGCTAGACAGTGGACAGGATCCTTCTGAAATCAAGAATCGTGTATTGGCCTACCTGTCGGCAAACCCTAAAACTGATGCGATCCTGACACTTGGACCTACATCAGCCGATCCAACTCTTCTGGCATTGAAGGAAAACGGTTTGGCTGGTGATATCTACTTCGGTACCTTTGATCTCGGTGACAACATCGTTAAAGGCATCAAGTCAGGCATTATCCAGTGGGGCATAGACCAGCAACCGTTCCTGCAAGCCTATCTACCGGTTGTTGTTCTGACCAACTACGACCGCTATGGCGTATTGCCAGGCAACAACATCAACTCTGGACCTGGCTTTGTCACCAAAGACGGTCTTACACTGGTTGAAAAATACGCAGGAGAATATCGTTAAATCATGACTCAATGGGGCGACCACACAACAGGTGGTCGCTTTTTTTGTCCTACATTATGGGATTCAAAATGACACAGACAGCAGAAGCAGCAGAAGCAGAAGCAGCAGAACCTGAGCAACCGCCAGTCGATGAGCGCGTTAAAGAAAGGTCGAAGTTTCATCAGGCCCTGATCCGCCCCGAACTGGGTGGTATAGCCGGTACCATACTGGTATTTTTCTTCTTTTTCCTGACCGCACGCGACTCGGGTATGTTTTCACCCTCAGGCGTGTTGAACTGGTCGATTGTTTCGGCCCAATTTATTATTATCGCTGTGGGTGCCTGTCTGCTCATGATCGCCGGAGAGTTCGATCTGTCTGTCGGCTCAATGATCGGTTTTGCTGGCATGTCGATTGCCTTGCTGTCAGTCAGCTTGGGCTGGCCCGTATGGCTTGCCATCATCGTTACTTTTATTCTTTGCATGGGCGTCGGCGCATTAAATGGCTGGCTCGTGATCAAGACCGGGTTGCCGAGTTTTATCGTGACCCTGGCATTCCTGTTTATTCTGCGCGGTCTGACTATCTTTGCAGCCATCACCACCACTAATAAAACGATTGTTGGCGGTATTAGAGACGTTGCTGAAGGCGACTGGCTAGCCCCCATATTTGGCGGGAAAATTTTTACCGGATTTTTTCAATGGATGGGAGATGCGGGCTGGATAGAGACTTTTGAGCGTGGTACCAGAAAAGGCCAACCTGTGGTAGAAGGTATTCCAATGCTGATAGTCTGGGCACTGGTTTTAGTGATTTTCGGTCATTGGCTACTGACTAAAACTAAATTTGGCAACTGGATTTTTGCTTCTGGTGGTGATGCACGGTCGGCCGATTATGTCGGTGTACCAGTGAATCGCGTCAAAATTCTGATGTTTATGTTCACCGCCTTTTGCGCATGCGTTTTTGCAACCGCTCAGGTGATGGAGTTTGGTTCGGCCGGCGCGGATCGTGGTTTGTTGAAAGAATTCGAGGCCATCATCTCAGTTGTCATCGGTGGCGCATTGCTGACCGGTGGTTATGGATCGGTAATCGGTGCGGCGCTTGGCGCGATTATATTCGGTGTTGTGCAGCAAGGATTGTTCTTTGCCGGGGTAGAGAGTTCTTTGTTCCGGGTATTTCTCGGCGTGATCCTGCTGTTGGCAGTCATTCTCAATACCTATATCCGTCGTATGATTACGGGGGAGAAGTAACATGGCTGAACCAATTATCGATATGAGAAACATCGAGAAGCACTTTGGCTCGGTGATCGCATTAGCGGGCGTTTCCGTTGATGTAATCCCAGGCGAATGTCACTGTTTGCTGGGTGATAATGGTGCTGGCAAGTCGACCTTCATCAAGACTATGTCCGGTGTGCATAAACCCTCAGCAGGTGAAATTTTCTTTGAGGGTAAGCCTATGAATTTCGACAGCCCGCGCGATTCGATTGATGCAGGTATTGCCACTGTCTATCAGGATCTGGCGATGATTCCGCTAATGTCGGTGGCACGTAACTTTTTCATGGGCAACGAGCCGACCAGGAAAATTGCCGGAATCAGTTTCTTCGATCACCAGAAAGCCAATGACGTGACCATGGCAGAAATGAAGAAAATGGGCATCAATCTGCGATCACCGGATCAGGCAGTTGGAACACTCTCTGGTGGTGAGCGACAGACTGTAGCAATTGCGCGAGCAGTCCATTTTGGAGCCAAGGTTTTGATTCTTGATGAACCCACCTCAGCACTGGGGGTACGCCAGACAGCCAATGTCCTGGCAACTGTTGATAAAGTAAGGAGTCAGGGTATTGGAGTAGTGTTGATTACGCACAATGTACGTCACGCGATGGCAGTAGGTGATCGTTTCACTGTGCTTGACCGCGGAAAAACATTGGGCACTGCAAATCGTGGAGAAATCACTCCAGAAGAGTTGCAGGATTTGATGGCGGGTGGCCAGAAACTGGCGACGCTGGAAGGGTCGCTGGGCGGTACGGTTTAACATTCTAAGAGCTAGCTAACCTCGTAAAAAGCATTAATGAGCTTGCGGATAGCTAAGAAGGAGTGCTGGTAACTACACAATCAGCATCCCTCTGATTTATCCAGGTTTAACTATTCACCTTACAGAAAATCATACAGAGATTAAAATGATGAAAGAAATTGGCGTGGGTGTCATTGGCACCGCCTTTATGGGTAAAGCCCACTCGCTAGCTTATGCGGCCGCTGGAACTGCTTTTGGTGATGGGTTAAGGCCCAGACTGGAAATGGTTTGCGATATAAATCCACAAATTGTCGAAGCCAAACGTGTTGAAATGGGCTTTGCTCGTGCAACAACTAATTACATGGATGTGATTAATGACCCAAATATAGAACTTATATCAGTTTGCGTTCCGAATTCCGTACATAAAGAAATTTCTGTCGCTGCGCTCAAGGCCGGGAAACACGTCTGGTGTGAAAAACCGATGGCCACCAACGTCGCCGAAGCCGAAGAAATGCTGACAGTTGCACGTGAGTCTAATTGCCAGACCATGCTGGGTTATAACTACACCCAGAACCCTCTGGTTCAGTCGGCACGTGACTTGATTGAAGAAGGTGTTATCGGCCAGGTAACCGGATTTCACGGCATTTATGACGTGGATAACGAAGCTGACCCCGATCGTCCCTACAGCTGGCGTATGAACCGAGAAGCTTCAGGTACCGGTGCAAACGCCGATGTGATGTGCCATCTGGTGAGTATGGCGCACTATATGACCGGCAGTGAGATAACACGACTGGTGGGCGATTACGATACCGTTTATAAAGAACGCAACGACCCTGAGAACCCGGGTAAAAAACTACCCGTCGATAACGATGATGTCTGTACAGCACTTGCTCACTTTGATAGTGGCATCAAGGGAACCTTACGTGTCAGTCGAGTTGCCTGGGGTCGAAAATGTGGCCTACGTTGGGAAGTTCACGGTTCCCAGGGCATGATTTGTCATGATCAGGAACGCCTTAACGAAATTCAATTATATTCACGCTGTGACGATCCGCGTCAGCAAGGTTTCCGAACCATTTTATCGGGGCAGTATCACGAGCCTTATAGCGCATTCTTGCCCAATGCCGGTCATACGCTTGGGTTTATCGATGTTAAAGTGTGCGAATTGCATCATCTGCTCACCTCTATCACTACAGGTAAGCCAGGCTGGGCCAATTTCGAAGATGGTTTCAAGATTGAAAAAGTGATGGATGCGATCGACCGTTCCGCTCTGTCAGGACAGTGGTTAAATGTCTAACAAACAAACTTTACACCTTGATTATGTTTCCAGGCGTACTTACGAAGCGTTAGTTGTAGGGCGAGCCGGCCTCGACTTATACCCCGAACCTGATGGTGGTAAAATTAAGGAAGCAACCTCATTTTCCACTGATCTCGGCGGATCTGCCGGAAACATCGCTGTGGCTATATCCAAAGCGGGTTTTAATGTTGGACTTATATCGGCTGTGTCAAATGATGCGGTTGGTGAGTTTGTAAAGCAACGTTTGCAAAATGATAGTGTCGATATTTCACTACTGACCCTTAGTCGTGGAAATGAGCGCACCAGCCTCGCGTTGGCTGAAGTCCGCCAGCATGACTGTGAAGTAGTCATCTATCGCAATGATGCCGCCGACTTGAAGATACAATGCAACGATACAATCAAACAGGCCATCAGTGACAGCAATAACCTGGTGGTCACTGGCACCAGCCTGATTGATGTAAAGTCACGAAAACACACGCTGGAAATGATGCGACACGCCAACGAAGCCGGATGCCATGTCTGGCTGGACCTGGACTATCGTGCCTGGAACTGGCCCAATCTTGAAACCACTCGCAAGGTTTATCGTGAAGCAGCTGCATTGACACGAGTACTGGTCGGCAACGAAGAAGAGTTTTCGGTACTCACTGATGATATCGCATTACAGATAAAGCAATGTAAAAACAATCAGCAAATTTTAATCCTTAAACGTGGTGCTGATGGCTCCAGTCTATTTGCTGGTGAATCGCAGCTGGATAGTGGAATTTACCCACTGAAACCATTAAAACCCTACGGTTCCGGTGACGCTTTTCTAGGTAATGTATTAGTGAACTATATGAAAAGTGGTGACTGGTTAAGCGCAGTTGCTGCAGGAAGTGCCGCCGCTGCCATTGTCGTCTCGACACGCGGTTGTGCCAGTGCCATGCCCACAACAAAACAACTCGAATCCCTGCAGCAATCAAAGGTCATGACCCCTGCTGCTAACTGGAGATAAATATGCATATCCCTCATCATGACAATAAAAACCAGCCCATCGTTGATCGAAATGATAGCAAGGTACCTCTGTGCTTTTTTAATATCGTCAAACTAAAAAAAGGCGAAAAGTTTACTTCACAGGTGGATGGCTATGAAACCTGTCTGGTGCCGGCCACTGGTTGCATAGACGTCAGCGTACAGGGTAAAACTTTTGAACAGGTCGGCAAACGTTTGCATATCTGGGAAGGAAACCCAGAAGGGGTTTACGTCCCGGTTGGTTTTGAGGCACAGATAAGCTGTGTCAGCGATGAAGCGGAGATATTTGTGGCCGGTGCACAGCACGATGAAGTCTATGAAGCATTCGTGGTACGTGAAGATGAAATTGACCAGGTTCAATACGGCTCCGATGACACCAAAACGCATCGTAAAATTAAACACATTCTGGGTAAAAGTCCTGCTGGCAAGGTAGGAAGACTTCTCGTCAGTGAATTGTTCACTGTGGGTGCCGGGGGCTGGTCAGGTTTTCCTCCTCACAAGCATGACACCGATAATTTACCTGAAGAATCGAGACACGACGAAGTTTACAATTTTCGCTTTAATCCTGAGCAGGGATTTGGTGCCCAGTTTCTTACTCCAGAAGGCGAAGATTTTGGAGATGTTTATCATATTAGAAACGGCTCCACGATTTTGATCGATAAGGGATATCACCCCTGTGTAGCAGCACCAGGATATGAAATGTATTACTTCACACTATTAAGCGGTTTATCACAAAGACCTTTGCATCAACATTTCCACCCTGAAAATGCGTATCAGATAGAAACTATTCCAGGAATCAAAGACATGATCAGCAAGTTCAAATAAACATCATGTTAGTTAACCTAAAAGAACTGTTAATCCCCGCACTTAACAATGGCTATGCCGTCGCCTGTTTTAATGTGTTCGGTTATGAGGATGCGCGTGCTGTTGTCGATGCCGCCGAAGCCAGAAATGCGAGCGTTATATTGTCGATCAATCTGGATATGACTCAATTTATGCCTTTATCTCATATCGTAGGGGTAATGTCGCCATTGGCTGAATCGGCAAAGGTCCCCGTTTGCCTACATCTTGATCATACCTATGAAATTGCAGTGGTAAAACAAGCCATTGATAATGGTTTTTCGTCGGTGATGTACGATGGATCGCAGACTCCTATCGACGATAATATTAAAGGGATTCAACAAATTGTAGCTTATGCTGCCGGTAAAAACGTTTCGGTTGAAGCTGAGGTCGGTTCAGTACCTTATGCCAGTGGCCGTGATCATATTAAATCCGCTCTTACCCAGGTTAGCGAAGCCCTGGACATGGTGGAAAAAGGAAAACCCGATGCACTCGCCATTTCGGTAGGAAATATTCACCGAATTGAAAACAATTTTGTTGATATTAATTTTGATCATTTTGAAATTCTGGAGCGAGCAATTGACCTACCGTTAGTTATTCATGGTACCAGCGGCATCAAACACGATGATATCCGTAGGCTTTCAAACAGTAGAGTCTGTAAGTTCAATATAGGTACTTGCTTACGCCAACGCTTTGGTAATGCTTTACGCCAGACACTTGACGCAAACCCCAAACTTTTTGACCGTCTAAGCATGATGAAACAGGTGATACCCGAAGTAACTGACGAAGCCTCAACAATGATCGAATTGTTAGGTCAATGAACAGTTGACCAAAAGACTATCGGGTTTACAGACTGCAGAAAACAAACATAAAAAGAGCGCATAATGTATCCACAAGACAAAGTAAATGTCGCACTGTTTGGGACTGGCGGCGTTGCCAATATGCATGCACGAGCAATGCAAAAAGTTGCACAGGCACAACTGCTAGGTGCTTACAGCCGTAGCCCGGATTCTGTTGAAAAGGTTACCCGGCAATATCACATTTCAGCCTTCAGCAGTCTGGATGCAATCCTGCAAAATGATGAAGTAGATGCCGTCATCATCGCTAGTTCTGCTCATCATGTTTATAGTATGTTGTACCTTGTTGGACGTCCTGTACGAATTTCAGCCGTTGGCTCCAATATTTTTTTCGATGACAAACAAGCCATGGATCAGGTATCCATTCAGGCTGAGTTAGCGAACGGTGTTATCGTCAATCTATGGGGAAGTTTTGGTGTTGATGATAAAACCAATAATCCCTGGTCTGTTTACTACAAGGTCCTGGGTACCGAAGGTGGTTTTAGTCATAGCTGGAATGATCTACAGATGGGAGAGGCTACTCAACCCGGCTGGGATCTGGCAGGTTATCAGGATAGTTTTGAATATAGTCAGGCATACTTTATCAATCAGTGCATTACAGAGGGAAAATCTCCTTTATCTAATCTGCATGACACTATGGATGCTTTTAACATTCTAATGGCGGCTGAGCTGGCTATGGCCGAACGTCGCTGGATAGATGTACAGTATTCATCATTACTTTAATTATTACCTATAGAGAGACTGAAAAATGCACTTCGCACTGCATGGAATGTGTTCACTACATAACAACATTGTAAGTGACATTCGCCTGGCCAAAGAGACGGGCTATGATGGGTTAGAAATTCACACCGACAAATTATGGCGTTATATTCAAGCGGGGCTGACCAGCCAGGCACTGAAAGCGCGATTAGATGAAGCGCAGATTACCCCTTCTGCTATCGACATCATTGGTTCGGTAGAAAGTACTGGCAAAGACGAACAGCAGAAGCTTTTTAAAGAGGCAGAAACGCTGTGTCTATTTGCTGCAGATATCGGTGCGCCAACCATTCAATTGAATGCGTTTGAAGCACTCACGGGTTTACCAGTCGAAGACAATATTCGCATTACCGCGCAAAATATACGTAACATCGCGGATATCGGCAAAGAGCACGGTATTCGTTTTCAATACGAAGGAGCGGCATGGACTCCCATTGCGACACTGGATCACTATTACTGCCTTCATGATGCAGTGAACCGTGATAACTTCGGCTTTGTGCTGGACACATGGCATTTCTGGTCGTGTCGTGGTGCAACACCTGAAGACATGGCGAAAATTGACAAGACATTGATCTACAACGTGCATTTATCAGATGGTCAACGCCCTGATGTCGGCGAACCCTGGGTGGATGAAAAATTATTACGCGGCTGCCTGTTGGGTGAAGGCGATATTCCACTACAGGAATGGGCCAACGCAATTAAAAGTACTGGTTACGATGGTTTCTATTCAGGAGAATTTCTCAATGATCAGCTGTGGGAAGCGGATCATTATGAGGTCGCAACTGCGATGCTAACAGGGATGAAGCGTCTTTTTTAATCCGCTGTATTACGTTGCACTAATATCCCCTTCAGAACTATAGATAAAGTCGACCGGGCCCAGAGCAGCTAGAGTCAGACTGGTATTCTCGTGGGTGAAAAACTTGAACATTGGAGTTATTCATAAACTCGGGATAATTGACTCCTGGCCCATTTTTTTTTGTTCCAGCTTTCCTGCTTCTTCAATCAACCATTCACGAAATGCCGCAATACGTGGATGCTCTGCGTACTCTTTCAGGGTGATGACATAATAAGCCTGAATCAGCGGCAGGCTGATATCAAATGGTACTACCAGCCGTCCTGCAGCGATATCGTCTGAGGCCATTTCTGCCATGCTGAGCACTACTCCCTGGCCATTTACCGCTGCGGTTAGTGCCAGGTTGACATGGTTGAAATGTATGCCATGACGTGAATCGATATTATTGATACCGGCAGAGCTTAACCAGGTTGCCCAATTGGGTCGACCTTCGTATTGGGTGTCATCGTGTAGCAGAGTATGGTACAGCAAGTCCTCCGGGCAACGCAGTGGATGTTCGCCATTGAGTAATTCCGGACTGCAAAGTGGTATTGCGGAGACATTGAATAACTTGTCTATGCGGCAACCCGGGTAGTCACCTTTGCCGAAGCGAATTGCAATATCTACGTCGTCACGATGAAAATTTTCGGCTGGAATAGTTTTGTTGGTGGTATTCGAATCAATTAAATTAGTGCTCGCCGATATAGTTAAATCGATGTCGGGATAAGCCCTGGAAAAGCGGTGTAGTCTGGGCATTAACCATTTCGATGCAAAAGCGGGGGCCATCCATACAGTGAGTGATTTTTTTTCACTTGTGCTGCCAATTAAGTGAACCGAGTCTACGATATTTTCAAAACCTTTCGATAATGCGGGTAAACCGTTCTTTGCTGCGTCGGTCAAGGTGAGTCCGCGATTATGGCGGTGGAATAATTTCACTCCTAGCTGTTGTTCCAGAGTTCTAATTTGCAGGCTGACTGCGGCGGGCGTGACAAATAATTCCTCGGCGGCACGCTTGAAACTCAAGTGTCTGGCGGCGCATTCGAATACACGTAACGCACTAAAGGGCAGGTTTTTGATCATTCATTTTTTCGCGTAAGCATTCGTTATCTGACGGTTAATAATTACTCGTTTGCAGTTGATGAAAGCGTTACCTAATATCAAGTCTACAAGGTGTATCTGGAAACAGTTCGGGTGAACTGTGTTAAAGACACTAACTATTATAGAGGTATTAAGGTTATTTATTATGATTAATATTGGTGAAAAGATTAAAAGTATTCTCATGTTCAAACATCGTGATCCAGAGGCAAAAGCGCATGAAGTAGAAATAAAACGTGCAATCAGAGAACTGCAGGGGTTAAATGATAGAGAGCTCAATGATCTTGGTCTATCGCGTTATAACATTGAGCGTGCTGTGCGTAATACTGTTGAAGCGAATGATCAGAGATATCAGCACAGTGCGGCCTGATGCTCGCTTCTAAAAGAAATACATTACTCTCTTCTGCAATAAAAACAACTATACCAAGTGTGCTTCGATTTCTACTGATACACGCTCGGTTATAATGAGTTTAAAACACCTCGTAGTAAATACACAACACCAGTGAAATTGGCTTTCTAATAGCACGCCATCAACAGACCCCCATGGTTTCGAAGTATAGAGAGTTTACGGTCTGAGTATACTTACTATATTTTTAACTTTGACAACCTTATGCAATCCTATTCCCTCGAGATGCTTATAAATGGCGGAATGCACTTCGATTTTCCACCCTACGGGATATAAGGGTGGACAAAGTGGCGACAGTTAATTCTGCAACAATGTTGGAAACTGGCTGGGAAGTAGTGTTGTTATAGCCAATTCTTGTAGTCGTGCTATTCGTATTGTTGGTGTTGCGTTGGTAACTTATAGCAGACCTTGTTATAGAATTCACCTGGATGACCGGTTACGCCACCTTTCCGACGGATTGGATATCAACCAAGTTACAATATATTTCTGAGATCATCGATAAAACGACTTAATACCAATGTCAGCTTTATAGGTTCCCTCCAATTCTCAGAGTGAAATGGTCGGCATAGGCGAGGGGAGCCCAGTATCCAGATTATTATTCATTCGAGTTACACTTTTTTCATGAAAGATCCTTCAATCTACTATTAATAATATCAGTAAAATAGACAGGTCTTTTTATATCAGAAATAACCAGTTCGGTATCCATTCCTGATGTTGATACCAGTATCTGACCAATTGACATCAACCTGTTAAAAAGTGACTGCCTTAAATTGGCACCTCGAATATGGCGATATTCAATTCTAGTCATATCACGACTAAAAATACCAATACTGACTTCTACACCTTTAGGGCCAATCATATAGGAACATCCATAACGTCTGGCTAATATTTTAAAGAAAAAGTAGCAAATTATAATTGACAGAACTAACTGCACCCAAGGGTTATAAATCAAAAGGTATCCAGATATTGAAATGATGAGCAATAGTATTGTAAGCCACTGGCTACGCCAGGCAGGTCTTA
>JAAEMR010000005.1 GCA_024225395.1 Gammaproteobacteria bacterium | reverse complement strand
TCCAGTGAGGCCTTTGAGTTGCTTACAGGGAAAAAGCCACAAGGTTTTGCTGCATGGTTAACCGCGCACAAAGTTGAGTTGCAAAAGTTCGCAAATATGTAATGGCACTGCGAGATTGACAGAAATAAAGGGGCGTTATCGCCTAATGCCAGTCAGTTAAGCTGACTGGCTTTCTTTTTATTTGGGTATTTCTTTGCTTTGGGCTTTATGGCTCTGGGGTAAAACCTGTCTTCCCGTTTTATCGGTAACACATGGTGTTCGGTCTCTTCTAGCAGGTGATTAATGCGTTTGGGAATTGTACCGGCTGATTCTAACCAAAAACCTTGTATTAGGTGAATGATAGCGTGTGCACTGGTCGTAAAGCTGAGTTGAATTGGATACAAACCAGGCAGGGTCTTTGCCATGTTAATCATCTGATATCTAATGATATTATAACTAAGAAGGAGTCCCCATAACTCCTGCTTTATCATCTCTGGTTTTTTACTTCTAAGGGTAAATTCATTTTTTAATAGAGCCGATTTCATTTCTCTATACCCCAACTCGATTTCCCAACGATGGCTATACAAGTCGGCTATTTCTGATACTGGATAACGCATACTATCTGTCATTGAAGTGAGTATTTGGATCTCTTTACCTTTAATGACCCGCGTAATTAATCGAACCTCTACACTCTCAGGTAAATCTGTGAATTTTTTTCGTGCTTGTGGGCTGGCTTTAAGTGAAATGAGTTTGTCGTTCCGACCAAGACGTCTTATTTCAGTGAACTGAGTATCTTTACGTTTAGGCATCAACCAATGCCTCTCAGTTCCAGCTTCTGACCAACGATTTAGCAAGCCTAATGAATAAAAACCACGGTCAAATAGAGTCAGACTGTGATCTGGTGTCGTTTCAATCAACTTTTCCGCTAATACCATTTCGTTAGTTTTGTAGCTGTCAAAAGCGCTAGCTATCAACATATGGCTCGTCAACTCCATCTGACACACCATACGCACTTGAGGGAAGGCACCGTCACCGTTTTGATTTGATGGGGACTTAAATTCATCTCGATTATCATCAGTATCGGGGGTTCGCCATACGACACCATCCACACCAAGAAGCCTCAATCCTGACCATGTAGGATGGTTAGCCTCTTCATTCCAAAGCTTTTGGCTCTGATGAAAAACCTCGCGAACAGCTTTATCACCCAGTCTTTGGCGAGCTTGTACAATCGCGCTAGGTGCAACTAGGCTCTTTTTACCTGGTAACATCAACTGAGCTTTTGAGACGATACTCCATAGCGGTTCTTGTCGATATAGAGACATGGCGATCACAGTCCAAACCGCCATATCAAGAGGGATGCGCCTCTTTCGAATAGTGGCAACTCCTGTTGTTTCAAGGCATTGGTTTATGAAGTCAGAACAAAGGATATCGCTAAGCTTACCTAATTTGTCAGTATTAGGAGCATAGCTATTAGCAAGAGTTAGTGCGGTCGTAAGTTGCAAAATAAAAGGCTCTAAGTGTTTATCTTAGAGCCTTTATAACGCAACTGAAGGATCGTTCAACCGATCATATTAAGGTTAACTGATCGGCATTAGGCTTAGCCTCTCCTTTTTTATTGTTTTGAATCAAGAGAGTAAAAAAAGCCCGCATTAAGCGAGCTTGATTTATCGTATAGATTATTTGCTTAAACTGCAGTTGGTACCATGATTTGTGTTGCAACAATCACGATAACAATACCGACAAGCACAGGAACTGAAGTAC
>JAAEMR010000004.1 GCA_024225395.1 Gammaproteobacteria bacterium | reverse complement strand
TCGTGATATCTCCGCCAGCCGACGCTGTAGAACTTGTTGTCACTGAGCCAGCAATTCGTACTTGTGAGCCTGTCAATGTAACAGCACCACCAGTACCACTGAGTTTACCTTTGGCATCTGTTGTTGAAACGGTTAACACACCATCAGCATTTAACGTGATAGTGCCTGCAGTTGTATCACCTGCATTGTCAATATCACCGTTTGAGGTGAGTGGACCCGCAGTTATCGCACCACTATTAGCCGTGGTCGTAATTGATATATCACCACCATCCTTATAAACACCCGCAGCAAATGTTACGTCACCTGCCGTGGTTATTTGGATACCCGTTGAATCCAGGCTTCTAATATTATTAGCACTAAAGTTACCACCCTTAGTTATGATAGCTTCAGTCACAGAAATATTAATATCGCTTGAGCCAACATCTACATAACCACCTTGTGTTGTTATGCCTGAAATACCTAACTCACCGCCGCCAACTTCATAATCTGCTCCACTTCTAAAAATAAAGTTCCGACCATTCCCTGTAATCTTCACGGCAACTTGATCAATAGCATTATCCGTATCGAGTAATGTTGAAGTGTTCACCGCACTTAACAACACCTTTCCAGCATCTATTTCATTACTACCATCAGCCTGTGATACCGCACCCGAATCGGCAAATAGCTTAACGGTACCGTCTGCACCATCAATACCAGCCCCATCACCAGCCCCATCACCATCACCACCTCTAGCAGTAATAACACCAGCTACTTGCAATAAACTACCCGTAGAAGTCAAGTTGATATTTCCTGCTGCACCACCACCGTTACTTGTAGCAACAACGGCATTACTACCTGAAGTATTAATGGTACCTAGCAATAGATTACCAGCTGCCGCACTTCCTGAAGTCGTCAAGGTTACAATTCCACCTGCAGCACTTGCAGTAGCATCACGGGTATCAATAGATACCGAAGATGCGTCAATTGAAGGTGCCACAACTGTTATATCAGCGCCCCCGGTTGTGATTCCCGTAGGGTTCACTACACCAATAGTTAAGGCATATTGAGTCGTGAAATTTACATTTCCAGTAGCATCAGAAGCAAAGGTGCTCACTTTATTAATTGGTACACCAATATCGGCTGCATTTAAGGTAAATTCGCCTGCTCCAGATAGTCCCAATTTGACCGAATCTATTGCACTGGTCTGAGTAACCGTATCACCAGCGGTTAATACTGTACTTCCACCTGTTTCGATACCTGTAATATTAAAACCATCAATATCTGTAAAGAGAATCGTTCCTGTAGGCGTTGTGGTTTCACCCGCAATAGCAGAATCAGCCGTATTACGTACCACTACATTCAGTGTATTTACATCATTGCCAAGATTTAAATCAACACCTGCACCGGCATCCAATAGAGTTTTAACTGTTAGGACATCAGCAATGACCGTACCGGGATTTCCTCCAGATGTATCGGTAGTCACAGCACCATGAGCTGTCAGTGTTGCATTATGGGTGGTAAGTACCCGTTGAACTCCAAAACCGTCAGCATCTTCAAACTGAACGACACCACCAACAGTAGTGTCGCCAGCAGTATTTAATGTTTGAAAGTTAATGGCATCAGCATCATTTAAAGATTCTGTTAATGTAATATCGCCTGCAGCATCATCACGAGTCGTCACCTGAATAGCGCCAACTGTTATTGCTGTTGAATTCAACTGCAATACGTTACCACCTGCCGTAACATCTAGCAGACCATTGGTAGAATCTATATTAGCCAGAGTGGCATTGCCACCTGGTGCACTCAATGTGATATCCCCATCAACCGTCTGGAATAACACATCAGAACCCTGGGTAAAATTACCACTATTGGCAGTAATGTCTAAAGTTCCACTTCCTGCTGTCTTGATATAGTCACTTGCACCTGCACGACTCGCAATTACATCAGCTTCAATATTGATATCACCACTACTAGAAAGAATTTTTTCTGACAATGTCAAAGTGTCACTAGAGAAAAGAGTGATGTTTCCACTGCCTGTTGTTAACTTTCCAGGTGTACTTAAATTCCCCCCTAATGACTTGAATTCAATACTACCCGCAGTCGTAGTTAAGTTTTCTGGAGTTAACACCAGGTCAGCACCAGCCCAAAGCTGGATTGATGTAGTTCCCGCAATTTCTCCTGTAAGAGCAGCCATGCTGAGCTGGTTAGCATCCTGAACACTGACCTGACTACCCGTTGAATGTAGCGTAACCTGACCAGTAAAATCATTGGTGATACTGAACAGATCTATATCGGCTGTACTGCCATATAGGTCAGCAGTAGTAGAGAAGATATCAGAATTAGCCTGTTGATCTAATCCAGCACCTTTTAAAGTCAGGGCCTGTCCTGTTGCATCTAAAGTTTGTGTATCAAGATCAAGAACTCCATCAGTAGACTCAATCCAGGTGGTACCACCAGTAGCCACTGTACCCGTTAGTTTCAAACCTGCTGTACCCGCACCGCCCTGCTCTTTAAGTGTTAAAGCACCTGATGACGTAAACTGACCTAAATTATCAATATTAGCTTTTTCAATGGTGACTACGCCTGCATCACCCAACAGTGTAGCTGCAGAAATCGTTCCAGTCGTTACAACCTGACTGATATCTCCTGTAATATCCTGAGTATCAACACCCAAAGTGACGGTACCAGCAGAAGCATTGACTACATTCAATATTGCATTGGTCGCATCGACAATTTCAATTGCCGTCGCACCGGCATTATCTGTGGTGACTTCACCTTCTAGAGTAATGTTATTAGCGCCACCACCACCTTCTAGACGGATTGATCCTCCAGTTGCTGATCCACCGCTATTGTCGGCATTAATGGTTGATGCAGATGTTTGAGTCAGTGTCTCACCACTTAAGAAAATATCGCCACTTGCTAAAACATCATAATCACCCAGTGATAAAACACCACCCTCAGCACTAACCCGTAAACCTCCTGCACTCAATAAGGCTTCAGTCAGAGCAAGACCATCTGTCGAGTCAAAAATATCCAGGTCATATTGTGTTCCACCAACTTCACTTACATTCGCAACAGCCAGCTGTAAAATTGTATTGCCTGTATTCGCAAGCACAGCAGAACCACCAATTGCATTTGTAGCAGTACCTAAGTTTAGAGTTTTTATATCTAAAGCTGTTAAAGTAGCCTGAGTAATATTACCCGTTATAAGACCAATCGTTGCTGTATCATCGCCTAAAACTAGAGATCCATTCACCGCATTGATATTTGGTAATTGTAAATCACTGGTACCACGAATCTTAATGGCAGAAGTAGAGGTACTGACAGTTTCAACCCCTCCACTTAAAGTGATTAAACCTGATGCTGAGCCATCATGACCCGTCAAGGTAATTGTTCCACCACCATTCGCACCTGTACGTGGAGTTCCTGTTACTCCACCAGTTGTATTAATTGAGCTACCAGCCCCTTGGGTAATCCCCTGCCCTGTTAACGCAATATTTGCTCCACCAGTTGCCATTCCACCAGCATAAACATTATAAGATGATAGGTTGAGTGCTCCACCAGCCGTTTTAATATCAATGGCACCATGAGAGTTTTCAATTGTGCCCGCTAAAGTTAAACCACCTGTCGCATCATTTAATATTAAAGCCACTTGTGCTTCATCTAATAAATAGAATGGCCCAAGATTTCCTATTTCATTATCGGCCGACAGAGTGACACTGCCTCTGGTAGATGGAGCATTCTCACTTGGTGTACCCCCATTCTGGCTCGGACCAGACAGCGTACCCGTAGTGGTAATGACACCTCCGGTCTGATTAATATTTCCACTTGAAGTCAGCTTAACACCATCATCTCCTGCAATGATATTTCCACCTAAAGTCATATTGTGTTCGGTACTACCATTCCAGTAGGTTTCAAGTGCGACACTGCCTGTACCAGTTGCTGTCAAAATGCCATCTGCAGTATTGGCGAAAGTACCACCAGAATTAATAATGATATTGTTGCTACCGCCTACCCCGGCTGTAATGGCATCTTGCACACTGGTTGCGTAGTTGGTCGCAGTATCTATTGTGATTTCACCATTGGAAGCCAGCGTATCAGTGTTGGTAAAAGTACCGCCCGAATTGACATCGATTGCGGTAAGGGCTGATAAAGCGGCACCTATAGTGGTGGCATAGTGACTGCCGGTATCAATAGAAAGGGTTCCACCCGAAGAAGTTAATGTACCCGTACCACTATTGGTAAAGTACCCACCAGAATTTATATCCACTCCCGCATCACCACTCACGGCTGCAGATACTACGATTTCATCATTGGTATAGGATGAGATGGTTACTATGCCAGTAGCTGTTGATGTTCCCAACCCTGAAAGAAAAACATCACCGTATACGGATTGTAGCTGGATACCACCAGTACCTGCTATCACAGGTCCTTGCAGATCCACATCTTCATCAGTATAAGAGTTAGTGGTCGCTCTCAGGATTACCTGACCATTAGCAGCCTGAGCTGTTACTGAACCCGTACTGGAAATATTCAGGCCAGCGTTGAAATTGCTAATATCAATATCACCAGTTTGGGAGATAATCGAACCAATAATATCAGTGTCACGTTCTCGACCAACCATGGTGATATTTCCACCAACTAACAAATCGTCTATACGTGAAAAATCATTATTGGAATCGGTTAAAGTGACATTTCCGTCGACTACTCCGCTAATAGTAGAGGTCCCTGAATCGGTATTTATCTTACCGGTCTGGGTTACATTTCCCGTCAGGTTTTCAAGTGCTGTATCCACCGTCACGGTATTAGCGGATGATCCATTAGACGTGATCGTAGTAATCGTTGCAAAGTACAGGTCGCCAGCAACCGTATTGGCATTAACGCCGGTAATATCTTCTGTCTGTGCACGGCCAAAAATATCAGTACCAGTCACCGTAAAAGTAATGGATGAAACATCAGCACCGCCTGTGATAGCGGCCCTGGCCGGATTAGAGAAAGATACAGAACCTCCGCTGGCCAGACTACCATTCAGTGTAAATGCTCCAGCAGGGATTTCCTGACTAGTAGCAATGGCCATACTCTCTAAAGGTGAACCCAACTGAATCAGGCCATCGACTAAGCCTATGGTGGATAACTGGACAGCATCGGCATGGCGAAAGATGATGTCATCATCGACGCCGTCATTCAAAAGGGATGAAGTCAAAGTAACATCACCACCATGGGCGATAAACACAATATCACCTGCACCGTATTTGGCATTGATTTTAAAAGCCCCATTAAATGCCAGCTCCCCGGCTGCCAATCCAGAACCTGCTGAGAGTGTTATTCCTGCTGCATCGATCCATTGACCATTGGCGGTCATCAAACCGGTTGTTTCCAGGGTAATGCTATTTGTATCCGTGCCTGCAGAAATTGTGCCGATTATATCCAGTCCATTACCTACAGTATCTTTGTCATAGATTGCTACAGCACCATTGCGGTGAATATAATTGATATCCGCTATTTCGTTGTCCGGACTGGTCAGTGTTATCCCACCTGTTCCGTTACGCTGGTAAACATATAGTCGACCAATATTCACACTGGTACCGGAAGTTTGTGTAATGGCACCTTCCATCCAGCGATAGTAATCTGGTCCGCCGTAGTCATCATAACTGGAATCACCAAGCTCCAATCCACCCAATCCATTGGAACCGGCAGTCACATTACCGAGCCTCAGCTCATCTGTAGCCCAAATTCGTATCGATTCATCTGCCGTGGTGGAATCACTGGTGAGAGTTCCATCCAGCAAAATGCTGCCGATTGAACCGTCCTGATAGTCACGCCCCCAGAGGAAAATCTGGTCTGCCGAATCTACAATTGAACCACTGCCCTGAGTGATCCCGTCACCCTGCAACGTGATATCACCCGTGGTTGAAGTAATATTCCTGTCTCCAATAACTAGCGGGCCGTTACCGGTCATGATGGTTACCACAGTTGCAGAAACATCACCGGTTAAAGCCATTCCTGCAGCTCGACCTATAGCACGAACATCCAGACTGCTACCAACACTTAAATCACCCAGTTGATCGATGACATTGGAAGTATCAGTAATTGAGATAGCGCCTGTTGTCGCTGCAGACAGTGTATTAATATCAATTTGATTATCAGAATAACTATTATGAGTATATTGCGCTAACGAGCCAGAAACTGCATCATCAGAAGCCAGACCAACACTGACATTACCATCGGTATCGGTATCTATCGCAATACTTGTGATCGTTTTGAACAATCCTGTCGTAGTCACTGCAGCACTACCACCACCAGTAATATCTTCACTTAATGGATCACCTGCAGCATCTGTTCCTGTCACAGTAAATGTGATGTTATTAGCACTTGCTGAATCATCACCTGTACTAGTAATAGTCAGTTGTTGAGCTGTTAACAAACGAATTTCACCTGTAGTCAGCGCTAAATTTCCTGCTCCATCTAAATCCTGAGCGGCTGCTAAGTTAGCATCATCAGCCACAAGACCTACTTGTAAAGTTCCCGTTTGAGTTTCAACAGATCGAATACTGACTGCATTGCTACCACCACTACTCGTGCTAGTAGAATTAGTTATTAATACCGAAGGTGTACCATTTGAATCATTATCACTGCTGATTACTCGCCCATGTAATTCAACATATTCTCCACCACCATCTATACGGATTTTTCCACTACCCGCATTAATAACACTATTGGTTAACCCTTGATCAACTCCTACACCCATAAGAGAAATCAATCCATTATTACTGGTAAGATCTACTTCATTATTTAATGATAATTTACCAGTATCAGCTGTAAAATTGATATCACCACCTGATGTTGTAATATCAACTTCATCATTAATCGTTAATGCACCATCGCCAGCAGAGATCGTCATATCTCCACCACCAGTAGTCATATCATCATCATAATTTAATGTGACAGCTCCATCGGGTGAGCTTAACGTTATATCACCACCTGAAGTATTAAAATCAACATAACTACTTAGAGTTAAAGCACCATCACCCGCCGTAATACTAATATTCCCACCAGCTGTATTCTGGTTAGCAGAATCATATAAAGTAACTGAACCATTAGGTGCACTCAAACTTATTGGTGCTGAAGCATCTGTCAAATAAACACTGGGATAAAAGGTAATATCATCACCAACTGTGTCTGTACCCGTGGTTGATAACTGAAGCCCCCCTGAACGATCAAAGTAATATGAATCTCCATTACCCCCTGATGTAATGATAGACCCAGTACCATTCACTGATATCAAACTGCCTGCCGTAACATAGCGCCCAAAGGTTATATCCGTAGCAGTACTGATCAGGATATCGCCCAACTTGGTATTCGGTAAAGCCGATGTTCCACCCACATCATAACCAAAAGAGATACTGCCCCCCCCTGCACCATTAAGCGTCAGGTCATTACGTTCGGTAGAATTACTGTATAAATAATGGTTAAAACTGATTGCGCCACTACCTCTAGTCAAGGTAACTGCATCATCTAAATATGTAGTTGTTGAGTTGAGATTGATAACGCCATTCCCCGCTAAGGTATTAATCGTCATCGCACCCGAGCCATTAGCGACATCATTATCACCAAGCCTTATTGTTAAAGCTCCAGCATAAACACCACTAACTCCATTGGTTGTAACACTTTTTTCAATATCAATAGTTGAACCCGTGATCGATAAACTATCAAGTGGCGCTGAACCACCAATAACGCCATCAGTAGTCACATTACCAATACCTGCTGTTACAACAAGTCGTCTAGGTGTTCCATCTGAATTAATGGTGTCATCAAGGTCGATATAACCTGAAGTAGCACCTGATGTAATAGTTCTGTCATCGGTCAACACCAATGGAGTCAATACATGAATATAACCACCCAATCCCTGAGTAGCCAAACCATAATAATCTCCACCTTCAGCTTTTATATCCCCATTTAAATTAATAGTTCCAGTCGTAGCTTCTATCAAAATACTGCCAGCATTACCTCCATTACGATTTGGAAAAGCAACATTATCTGCTGCCTGACCACCCGTAGCAGTAATGTTGCCTACGTTCAGATTACCTGTCGTTGCAGTTAAACTCACAGCAGCGGCATTACTACCTACACCGACTGAATTGGATGCACCAGTAGTTGTTATATTTTGTAAGGTCAAACCATTAGCAGCAGTCACATTGACCAGACCAGAAGAAGTTCCTGTATCAGTTTCAGCAGTAGTCACTATATCGGAATCTGCAGCCGCAATGACCGCACCCGTATCTGAAATAAGATTAACATTACCACCATAGGTGCGAATTGGGTCGTTCAAATTGATGGTATCACCAGTAATCGTGACGATACCACTCGCCTGCCCACCCACTGCATCGTTGCCGAGGATAACGTTACTACCGTTACTTGCATGAGTGAAAGTTAACACTCCGGTATCAGCGTTGCCTAGAGTAATCGCCCCTCCGGCTTCAAGAAGAGAAATAGTCAAATCACTATTCACATCAGCTATAGAAATCCCGCCAGTATCGTGGGCAATCGCGTTAAGCGATCCGGCCGCGAAGCTACCACTGGCTGAAATAGATCCAGCATTTGCTGTGGTTTTAAGTATCACACTGCCACTTGCACTAGTGCTACCCAGCTGTAATGCACGCGAGTTGGTTATATCAATATTCCCACTACTAGCAGTATTCCCACTACTAGCAGTCGCATCTACCGAGCCAATTAACTGATTGGTTGTCGATGTAAGGCTGATATTTCCAGCATCGGTTGTTAGTGTTGTGGTGCCACCGATCAATAATTTACCAGCACCAGTTCCGTTGGTGTTGGCTTGGGTAATTCCGGTTTCGGCGATCAGCTCCAGGGAACCATCGAAGGTTTGAATATTGACACCGTCATTGATGCTAATGCCGTCATCGGCATTAAGGGTCAGGGTATTACTGCTAAACCAACCGACTGAACTGGCTACCGTAATATCTCCCTGTTCTCCGCCAGTATCGGGACTTTCGTTGGTGGTCACCGTCACATTGGCTGAATCCAACGCTGTGGCAATAGTTGACACACTGATGGTTGATGCTGCTCCAGTTGGCGTGTATGGAGAAGATCCACTGACATTATTATTCACCGTGGTAATTGTCAGATTAGTTGGATCGAGTAATAGTGTACCTGTCACACCATTTGCAGCAGTAAGATCCGCCGTACCCTGAAAATCCAGCCACTGTTTACCCGACACCTCGACAAAGCCACCATCACCAGACTGAGAACCGCCTACAGCATCAACATGACCATAGAAACGGGTTTCATCATCAGACCAGACAATAACTTCACCACCATCGCCATTTTCTAGCGCATTCGCATTAATAACAGCGCCTTCAGCAACAGTCGTCTCTTCAGCATTGCGTACAGCATCATCATTACCCTGGAAACCGCCACCAATCTGTATATTACCACCACCATTTAGACCGGATGCATCCAGAAATGCGTTAGAATCAAGCGTTACCTGTTTACCGGTCACGACCACCGATCCACCCACCGATGTATGACTGCTAACATCCAGCTTACCATTGACAACCACTTCGCCATTGTCACCGGCATCTGCAAAAATACCACCGGCATAAATACTGCCACCCAGCTCTATCAGGCTAAATGAACCATTATCTTCTTCTATAATGGTATCTGCTTCGACTTCATCAGTAGGAATTGCCTGTTCGATTAAGCTTTGTGCTGCTGAAGCAGTCATTAGGACCTGTTCACCAGCAACCTGGACCAGACTATTATTGGCAATTAACTGATCTACACTGCCTGGATCGACTTCTAACGAAACCAGTTGATTACCTGTTAAATTTAATATCATTGATGAGCCGGAACCGAACATGACTGAACCCAGTCGAGCGCTAACAATGCCTTCGTTTTCAACACTTCGGGCCAGTAGGGCAACATAACCGCCGGCGGCATTAATTTTACCCAGATTCCTGATATCAGCTGAACCCTTTCCAGTAAAACTGTAATTTCCAGACATAAAATCTTCGTCGGATAACTGCATGGTACTGGCAACCAGACCACCGACATCAACACGGCTATTTTCCCCGAAAAGAATACCATTAGGGTTTAACAGAAAAACCTGGCCATTTGCATTTAACTCACCATATATCTCTGACGGGTTTTCTCCCAGAACCCGGTTTAAGGCAATTGAATTAATATCCGGTTGGTTAAATGTGACGGTTGCCTGGCTACCAATATTAAAACTATCCCAGTTCAATATAATTTTGTCTGTCGCCTGATCGACCTGCAGAAGTGAGTCAGTCCGGCTAATGATGCTATCACCTTTAACCACAACACCACCTTGAGGAAGTGCGTTGGAGGCTAAAGCATCAGCCGATATATTCTGGCTGCATAAAGCCAGAAACATTGCCGTTATCCAGACTAATCTAGGTTGCTTAAAAGATGCTTCTGTCAACTCTTTGGGGCTATTTTGATTCGATAAATTCATATCGACATCCTCAATCTATAATGCAATTTGAGTTAACTCACCAATAATATGATGAGACTTTAAACTTTTTGGTAATGCTAAAAATGTTTAGTTACGTTAAACCAGACAGGAAAATCTTTTGAGCTACCGTCACTATCATTACCGGTTACCGGATCGCGCAACGGGTTATCCCCGATACGATGCGCCACAGTGAAATTTGCAGTAACCATATGCTTAGGGTTATTCCAGTCTATGCTTGCGCCATATCCTTTTAAGCTAAAACTTTCAGAGGATTCAATTTCGGTTGCTTTTTGTGTAATGTCACCTAAATCATAGAATCCTTTAAGACTCCAGTCGTCATTGAGCTTGTATCTGACTTCGGCAGTTATGATATATCCCTCATCACCTGAAGCTTCCAGCGAGGGATATGCCCTGACCCCATATGCTCCACCAAGGCTAATAGTCTCTGAACTGTCAATATTTTTATTTGCAAACTGTCCACTGGCACTCAGCCAGAGATTAGTTCTACTATTTAGTTGTTGCAGACGGGCAATATTCCATTCAATCTTGTTATAACTTCCATTGGTACGTGCACTGAACTTATCAAGTGTTAAATTTGCCTGATTGCCTGACAGATCAAGGTCACCCAGCGTTAAACTGACACCGTAATAAATAACACCACCACCCTGATACCCATCAACTCTGTCACCTTTAATACCCAGGTTAATAGCGGTCACTGATTTATCAGAAGTCTGTTCGCCTAACTGCTCATTTTCATAATCGCGTAGAAAAATATTACCGCTGATTATCAGGTTTTGCCGGGTCTGGCGGATTAAAGGGTAGTCAGCGTTAAAAGTTAAGTTTGTTGCACTTCCTTCTGCATCGAGATCTTCAAATTCCCCTCCAAGTGAATAACTTAACAATGAAAGACTGGCTCCAGCACGGATTCCGTCAGACCCAATGGGTAGCTCGTAACCGACCTTTGCATATACATTACTTTCTGACAGCATGGCAGTTCCATTTAACTTATCACCACGTTTTAACGGATTGGCTAATGTAGTTGAATAAATTAATCGCTCCTCACCGGAGGAACGCGAACCATAGTTATCAATACTGATATAACTGGTATGCGGATCTTTTTCGGTAACTGAGAGCTTTACATCTGTATGCTTTTCCTTTTCGCTAGCGGCCAATACAGCTTTTGCGCTAACGCCGGGAATATCATTAATCAATAATGAGGCACGTTCAATATCTGATAAGTTAAACAATTCACCAGTTTGTTGCCGGGCCATCATCAGACCTTCGATTAAGCCTGGGTTATTGACTAGCCGATTAGAATCAATATCGATAATGACCTGTCCAAAACGGGCTTCAATTATCTCAATTAACACACTGCCATCATGAATATTCTGTTCCGGCAGAAAAACCCTGGCCAGGTAACCATTATTACGATATTGCTCAGCGATTAAGTCGGTAACATGCTTAAGTTCAGGTAAGGTCAGCTTTTTACCTGTCCATGGGACGACGACTTTCTGTAATTCGGGAGACTTTAGTATGGTGTTACCATTAAAATTGAAATTACCAACCGGAAGACTAGTCCCATCAACTTTAGTTGGTGCCTGAATGGCTTCAGGTAGCCGTGGTATTACATTATTTTCGAGAGGAACCTTTGGCTCAATTTCTCGCATCAACTGCCCGGCATCGGGTGGAGATTGAGCAAAATTATTTGAAACGAAGCCAGCACAGGCTAGAAAAAACCATATCTTAAACGAATCACTTTGGTGAATATTCATTACTTAATAAATTGAAAAAAATGTTAAATAAAAACGGGATATCCCTACCAGGTAAACCGAAATATTATTTATGTATTTTGAGCATAATATTCAAATGTATTAAGAACCTGTCAGTTTCGTATAAATATGTGTAAAAGTGATCTAAATTTGTGTAAAAGTGATCTAAATTGAGTCAAATGTTAAAATGAATCACGAATAAAGCCAGATTGAGGAGAAATCTGTCAAACTTGTAGTATGTAGAAGTCTGGTTTGTCCTGAGGGCAGTATTAACTTGCGCCGGGTAAAATATCATTCCGGATTAAACGACGATTGATGAATTGCCCTAAACTATGAATTATTATGGCTCGACAAAATCCTGCCATAGTAGTTTTGAGATTATGGGTATTAGATAAAACCCTTTTTAAAATTTATGGTATAACTCAATTTCCTGCACAGGCACGAATATTGCCCAGATAATCCAGACTAAGAAAATTATCAGTAACTACGTGGATTAGGCTTTGTCTTTACGTGCTCCACAACTTTACAAGAATATATCTCCCCTGATTATTCATTTTTACCCAGTAATTCCACATCGAATATAAGCACAGATCCCGGCTCTATCTTACCGGTACTGCTATTCCCGTAACCCGGCTTAGAAGGTATAAACAATCTGGTTTTCTCACCAGTGACCATTAACTGCAAAGCTTACGTACAGCTTTTAATCACCAGGTTCAATACAAATGAAATTGCTTCACCCCTGTCGATTGAACTATCAAACACCGTAGCGTCGATCAATGTACCATGATAATGCACTTTCACCCTGTCAATCGCAGATGGGTGTTGAGATCCTGTACCCGCCTGTAAAACCAGGTACTGCAACCCCGATGCTGTCGTTTTCACACCTTCCTGCTGTGCATTCTTTTCCAGAAATGCTGCTCCTTTCAATATATTGGCCGATGCTGCTTTTTTATTCTTTGAATAATTCCAGCACAAAAAACCGACTAACAGGAGGACAATTACCGCAATTACTATTTTAGACATAAAGATCCCAGTTTATTTTTACAAAAAATTTCAACCAAATATGATTGAGATATTTAGAATAAGTAACTTTATGGCCACGATTGCAGGAAGATATTTAAATTTAGTCTTCTGAAATAAAAAAGGCTTACGGAAATCGTAAGCCTTTCAGAAAAATGGTGGGCCGTGGGCGATTACTCGGACTGTCCTGCCCTCGCCCCTCTGGGGCCGGCCTTTAGCCGTTTAACTGCATCCCTTGTTTTTCCTAATCCCAGGTTTTCGACTTTAATTGTCCAGAAGATGTAGGGGCGCCGTTGTATTGGAGGCCTGTGGCGGGCACGGGGTGCCCCAAGAATGAAACCGCATCCGGCTATTGCAGATCATCCTGCGCAATGGCCATTACAACCTGGTTACGCCCTTGCCTCTTGGCCCGGTAAAGCGCCTTGTCGGCAGCCTTGACCAGATCATACATATTCTCCGCATGATCGGGGTACGCCGCTACGCCGATACTCACGGTAATGCCGATTTCCAGCCCTTCATCGGAGGTGACAACGCCATTTTCGATCTTCCTACGCAACCGTTCCGCCAGGTCGTAGGCATAATCCACCCTGGTTTCGGGCAACAGGATGATGAATTCTTCACCACCGTAACGGGCGGCGAAGTCGCTCGCCCGGATGCTGCCCTGCATCCACTTGGATACCATCTTGAGCACCTTGTCGCCGGCTTGATGGTCATAAACATCGTTGACCTTTTTGAAATAGTCGATGTCGAGCATCAACATCGATAACTGGTGATGGTAGCGTCCGGAACGGCTCATTTCCGAGGCCAGTTGATCATCCAGCGCCTTGCGATTGAACAATCCGGTTAGACCATCCTGGGTGACGAGCAACTCGAGTTCCCGGGTGCGTTCCCGGATGACCATTTCCTGCTGTTGCTCGATATACTGCAACTGCAGCCAGTTTTGGCGCATCTTTTCCAGAAACAGTAGTACAAAAATGACCAACAACAGATACACGCCGACGTGCTTGCCCACCTCGACTGACAGGGCACGAGCCTCGCCGCCGAACAGGTTCCCGGCATCCAGTGTCACGCTGATACCGCCACGGATATCGCCCAACTGGTACCCCTGCACCTCGTGGCATTTCAGACAAGGCTTCTTCACAAAAAGCGGGGCCATGTAGCGGAATACCTCAGCCGGTTCACCGTTTGTACGCTCGAATACCTCGTCGACTCCCTGTTCAAACTGCTGCAGCGCCCCGTATTCCCATGTATCGGCCTTGTTTTGTGGACGCAACGGTTTGAGGCTGGTGATATGAAAGCTGACGTGGCTTTGGAGCTCGATCAATTCGGTCAACTGGCGCGTCATGAAAGCGGGATTGATCTTCGTCAGCTTCTGACCACTGGTCGTCAGCACGTCACGATCGGGGATCTTGAGGAAGCGATTCGGCAGGGTCTGAGCGGTAATCGGCACATAGACACCGCCATGACCGGCATTCCACAGGCGCGTCAACTCGACAATTTGGAAGAAGTTCTGCGCACTGTTGCGCGCTATCTCCATGTTGGTCGTCTTGATCCGCTCGATGTTGGTCGCCAGCAACCAGACCACCAGCGCCGTCCAGGCAAACAATGGCAACAGCCACCAGCTACGACCCAGAAGAAACCTTTCGAAAAATGAAATATGCGTCGTTTTTTCGATCATATTATCGCAAAATGAGAAGAAGTATAATAGCCCTATCCGTCAATATCTATCTGCGAAATCCAACCAGGAATTTATCATTTTCCCGGTCATTTATTGTAATACCTAAAAATTCGTCCACCGTTCGTGCAAGCAGTTGATCAGTTTTAACTAAAAGTCACCAAATTGGTTAAGTTGCAATGAAATATTGACCCACAATTTGCATTTAGAGTTGACCCAGTTAAATTCATTTAAAACCATATGGCATCGAGATATTTCAGTGTAAATGCGGGTTAAAGTAATAGCCGCACCCTCTTTGGATCAAAATTGAATACAACTTAACACCCTGGTTCTTTGGATGGCAAGTGGACCATTAATCCAGCGCAACAGGCTCAACACCCCGGAATTTGAGAGATTGGTATTTCAGATCCTTCGCGATTTAATTAGAGAGTATTGAATCAGGTTGATTCGGGAACCCTATACCGACCAATTGACTTTAATCTCTGAAATCGACCCAGTCAGTCCTGACAGGCTGTAGGGAACGGCAAGTTCGTCAAATTAGCAGCCATTCCCGCATAAAAAAAACCACCTCAAACGAGATGGCTCTTATGACGCTATAATGTTAACTATTAAGCTTTACGTCTACGAGCAAACCCAATACCAAAAAGTCCAGCTGTAAATAGAGCGATGATTGCGGGTTCTGGGACATCAGAAACTTGAGTCAATGACACCATATCAAGGCCGGGATAAGCCGATCCTGCAGCAGTAGCAATTGGCCCAAATTCAAGAAACGTTAAATCAGACATTGCATCAGTCACTGAGAATGTGAAGGAATATTCTAACCATCCTTGAGATACTGAACCTGTAGAACCTAAAAATCCTAGGTATTCATCTTGAATACCAGGAGTGTCTGTCAGAAAAATTTCATAACCACCAGGATTGTTTAAATCAGGTCTTACAGCTTGATGAAGCCATCCTGAAAATTCATACGTAGCGCCTAATGTTAGTGATGTGTCTAGATATTGCCCGAAGCTTTCTTGACCAGATGCAGACCATCCAGCAACCCACTGATTACCATCATAAGCAGTAACACCAGAAAAGTTTCCATAAGCACTAGGTGAAACACCGAAAGATCCATCATTGCTATACGTATCAGCGGTAGGAGTTGGAGGTGCAATATTTACCCAGTAATCAGGCAAGTTACCTTGGCCAGTAATAGTACCTGTTAGTGTAGTATCTTCGAAACTTGAATTTTTTAATAGATTGGCTTGTGTAATTGTTATGGTACTTGCAAAAAATACCACGAGGGCATAGGTATAGAATTTACGCATTATTAATTCCTTTCTGGATGAATGTGTTAACGAAAACCGCTCTAAAGAATATATGCCGATAAATATTTACCCTTTGTTATCAGGCATTTTTTTGGCATTAAATGGACTTAACCTTTAATGTGTAAAATTTCTTGATACTTTTTCTGTGACATCTGTCACATTTTTTTACACTTGTATGAAATTTGTAGTTGCCTGACAACCTATCACCAAGATAGTCCATAGTTAAATAAACTAGCTGTATCTCAATTTTCTTGAAAGTCGGCTATATCAACGGACTTGCCTATCCCTACAACCTGTCAGCAATGACTCCTGATGGCACATCAGCGCCATAGATAATCCACACAACTTCAAACCAGAAATGACAGCTTTCCTGTCAACTGCAGACCTTAAAGGGAAAAAATCCACAGCTATAAAAAGTTTAATTTCCAGGTTCAATTTGACCTGATCGGTCGACATTAAGATCATTTTCTTTTAATCATTGACCCAAATCATCAAAACTATGTATAGCGGTTGACCAGGTCTCTTTTCGTATAATAATGATCAAAGGAATACAAGGGATTATGCTAACGGAAAGACTTATGTTGACGCTGCGCATCAGATTTTATTATGTTTTATCGGCGTGTATCTCTTTGTGTATTGGTTATCTGATTTATTTTTTGGGCCGCCCCGGCCCTGTTATTTACGCTATCCCTGAAAGCCTCCAGCAGTGGGTTTTTACCCTGCCGCTACTGTCACATATTAGCGGGTCTTTACCCGGTTTTTTTCACACCTTTGCATTTATTTTATTCATAGCTGTCGTACTTAATCCGTCCAGGGTTGGACTGGTCCTGGTCTGTTCTGGCTGGATACTTGTGGAGCTCTTTTTTGAAATCGGCCAACATCCGTTTTTCGCCAACCATCTGGCTGAAGCCGTACCGGTATGGTTTTCTAATATCCCCTTTCTTGAAGTAGCGGACAGCTACTTTCTTACCGGCACATTCGATCCTGTAGATGTGCTTTTCATTTTTTTTGGCACAGCTGCTGCTTTTCTGGTTTTAAACAAGGTTCAGCTCAGGGAGGTTAATCATGTTTAGCATTAATAAAGGATTATCGGTTTGGAGAATGCTGTCACTCACTGTCGTGTTTGTTCTGGGTATCCTGTCGATACTTGCTACGAGTGATGGTGATGATACTTTTTTCGATCCCTTCGGTATTGCAGATGCAGGACCTGATCAACATGTCGGGGTCTATGAATCTGTCCAACTTGATGGCAGTGGCAGCAATACGGCCCTTGGAGTGAATCCGGGAGATAATCATGTTGAATACAGTTGGGAGATAGTGGGGCAACCCACAGGTTATTCATTCTGGACCAGTGATACAAATATTATTAATCCAACATTTCAAGCCAGTCCTGATCCAGGCGAATATTTTGTTCAGCTTAAGGTCAGGCATGGCGGTCATGCAGGGATAGATACTGTCAAAATTACTTCTTATCGTAACCCTGATGATATCCTGCCAGTCGCCAATGCGGGTGCAGATATTGTGGCAAAACATGGCGCCCTGGTTGAGTTGAATGCCAGCGATAGTTTCCAGCTCCGTGGCAACTCTCAATGGCCACTCACCTACAGCTGGTTCATGACGGAGTCTCCTCTGGATAGCTCGTCATCACTGTCTTCAACAGAGGTCGTCAATCCCTCTTTTATTGCTGAATTTAATGCGGATAATATAAATACAGGAAAAAGTCATTATCAGGTTCGTCTGCACGTGATAAATGAGTATGACTGGGTAAGTATTCCTGATCATGTCAACGTTTATGTTTACCCTTCAGAGGGTTATGTCCATCCCACGCCGATTGCCGGACCTGACCAGAGAGTCAGCACTGGTATACAGGTAAACCTTGACGGTAGTGAAAGTTTTGATGTGGATGGCAGACCACTGAGTCACGAATGGCAGTTTTACTCAAGACCTCTGGGCAGTCATGCTGTTCTGTCAAATTCCAGTACTTCGACGCCTTCTTTTACTCCGGATGTAGACGGTGCCTACGTGATCTTTCTATCGGTCGATAATGGTGAATATAACAGCAGCGATGATCTGTTTGATAACACCACTAATAAAAGCATTTATGACCAGCAGTATCAGGATCGGGTGACAGTGGTGGCAACATCCAGTAGACCTGAACCTGTCTCCATTCTTGGGCCGGACCAACGGGTTCCTTATACAGGACCAGGTAGTCTGGTACTGGATGCCAGTCGCACAACTTCTTCTGTCACTGAAGTTACTAGCTATTACTGGTTACTGATCAACAAACCGGCTACCAGTACCGCCACTATCGTGGTTTCTGATCGCACTGATCCCAATGGCGCTCAGCTGAATTACGATATGGAGGGGGATTATGTTGTTAGGATGAGAGCAAGAAATGTGAGTGGTATGGAGTACGATACGATAGTTTATAAGGTCACCACGAATACTCCGCCAGTTGCTGATGCGGGCGCTGATCAGGATGTCACGGCAAACTCACTGGTTACGCTGAATGGTAGCGCAAGTAGCGATTCTGATCTGGATCCTGTGGCTTATAGCTGGAGCCTGACTTCTTCACCTGCAGACTGGGTATCCTGGCCCGGAGATTGGCCACTGCTTTCTGATGGTATGACCGTAGCACCCACTTTCACCCCGGATTTAAATGGTGAATACCAGTTACGCCTGACGGTGAATGATGCAAAGCTGAGCAGTGTTGCAGATGAGGTGCTTATTACAGTTAGCGGGAGTGCTGAAAACAGCGCACCTACTGCAGATGCGGGAGTTAATCAGTCGGTCGAAGTGGGTGAAACGGTGTTGCTGGATGGAGGCGGTAGCAGTGACCCTGAAAGCGATTCTCTCAGTTATATCTGGACCGTTGACAGGCCGTTAACCAGCGCTGCAGTTATCGATGACCCCGGCAGTGAAACACCGAGTTTTGTGGCAGATGTTGAAGGTAGTTATGACATTAAGTTGATTGTTAATGATGGTTTGTTAAACAGTACCCCGGACACCATGACAGTCACCGCTGCGACTACGGGGGCATGCGCAAATCCTCTAACACTGATGACAACTCTGCCATTCGCGCCCAACACGGGAGAGATGGCTACGAATATCCGGATTGATGCTGAGGGTGTCAATACCTTAAGTGCAATTACTGCGTCGGCGATAGTCGATGCTGATGTTTATCAGGCAAGGATACCCGATAGTAACAACATGGATCAGGCCGAGTTCGTTCTTCTCCTTCCAGCAGTGTGGGAAGAAGTTAGTCGCAGTCATGCCAACCTGATCAGCGATAGTGATTCACCATCATTCGTGGTACGCAATATCACAGATAATGTGTTTTACCAGATTAATGTTGATTTTACCGGTACGATAATGCTTGAAGTCCAAATCGATGAACTCAGCGGTTGCCGCTGCGGCAACAGTGCAGCAAATTGTGATTAATGAACGATTTCAGAGCATCAGATAAAACTGGGAGCATTAACTAAGGGTATATGATGACCGTATCACCACCGAGATGCCTATCTGCTACAGCCAAATCTGGGATTCACCTGTCCAGTAACTTACTCTCAACCAGATAATTTTATTTTTAATAGTATATAACCTCATTACATACAAATATTCTTTCATAAACTTTAAATCTACAAATTTAACAGGTTATCCAGCCAGTTCTTCATTTTTAAATTGCCTGTTCAATAAGATTACTTTCCTGGTTAACTTTTATTTATCTGAGGAATTAGCTTCATATCCAGCTGTAGCGGGTAGCAGACGAGTTTCTCCTATCTTCATAATCCAGACCTGTTCTTCAGATAATCCTGCCTGTTTACCAGCTTCCCTAAATCGTTTTGCAGGTTCCAGAGTGGGTTCATCAGACATTTCAATCGTACCCCAGTGCATGCCGACAAAAGTAGTCGCGCCTATCTCTATTCCTATATTAATGGCCTCTTCCGGAGTGGTATGATTATTAACTCCATATTTTCTGTTTCCGTAGGTTCCAATGGTCAGCATGGCTAAATCAAATGAATTAAATTTATGGCCGATCTGTTTAAAAATAGTGGGTGAGTAGGCAGTATCACCGGCAAAATAATATTTCCCCGAGGGAGAGGTAATACTCCAGGAGCACCATAGCGTTTGATTCTTATCCGATAACCCTCTTCCAGAAAAATGAACTGTCGGAAGTGACGTTATTTGAAAGTCAAAAATCGACAAGCTTTCGTTCCAGTCCAGCTCATGCACATGAATATATCCTCTTTCGGTAAAAAAGCTCTTTAGCCCGAGAGGAACAAAGACACGTATACTTTCTTTACCCGGTAGCTCTTCGACAAATCCTTCATCCAGATGGTCATAATGGTTATGAGAAATAAGCATGATATCAATCGTGGGTAAATTGCGCATACTGATACCGGGTTTGACAAATCGTTTTGGTCCCATCGAAAACGGCCCTGCATAATCTGAGAAAAATGGATCTGTCAGAATAGTTTTTTCATTTATTTTTATAAGAAAAGTAGACTGACCGATCCAGGTCAGGGTGTTTTTACTCTTCAATTGCTGAAACTGATTTAACGCCTGCTCTTCAGGCAGGTAATGATTTTCTGGTACTTCCGGTAGAAAAAAAGATGACCATATTCTATCCAGATAAAAGCCTGGCCCCAATGATGGCGGAGATGGAACTAACGGATAATTCTGAAACCCATTGGCGAAATGATGCTTTGGACTATCTTCTGACAACGCAGATTGTGGTATCAAAACCATGATGAATAATGCCGCTAATATCTTCATTGTTCACAACATGAAAATCTGCTTAAAATGGATAATCGTCCAGATGATGTAATACCCTCCAACCAGTGCACCAAAAGGAAAGATTATAAACCACATAAGGTTGATCTTTGGCTTTTCGAATCGCAGGCTGGTGGATGTCGACATGACACCCGTCCAAAGCCACCAGAAACTCACCAGTGCTAGCGCGTAATAGCCCCACAGTGGATTGATAAATACCAGGATGATGCCAATAATATTAACTGGAATAGCCACGAATAAATCGGCGAAGGCCATGCCGTAAAGAATTTGCTGTAGATGCCAGTCGTCGACACTACCATCCGGATTTTCCATAGGTTTACCCCTAAGTACCATCAGTTGCCAGTAACTCAGTGGTATTAGATACAGCGCCATAATGGTCAGCACAAAATACAGGCTAAGCAGAGAAGATAGCGATAGTGTCTGTGTCATTTTTAGTACCTGATCATAATGAGTTTTGCCAAAAAGTATCCTGCTTTAAGTTTGTTTAAAGATCTATGACATCACCTTGCCGCATAATATGGCACTCAATACCCAGATTTTGTACTTCACGTTTGAACATTTCATCATCGGCGGGATTAAAATTCTTTCGCCATAAAAAATCACAATTATAATGACAGGGTATGACCATCTTCGGCTTTATTAATTTGACCGCCTGCAACGCTTCTTTCTCATCCATCGTATTGTTAATCACTCTGCCACCAATGGGAATCATCAATACATCAGGTTTTAATCCTTCCCATTCGTTCTGAAGAACGCTATCACCAAGATTAACAAGTGTTTTATCTTCCAGCGTAATTTTGATACCTGTCGAGCCGCGTGCAAAGTCTATATTTTCTTTTACCAGTTTTAGTAAACCAAAAAATAGTTTAATGGTTCCACGACTGTAAACTTGCATAGTCTGCAGACTCTCAAGAACTTTGACTGATCCCAGAAATATTGTTTTTCCTCCACGATCACCTTTGGCAACCTCACTGGCTATCTGAATAAAACCACCTAAAAGTTTGATGGGTAAAGGTCCATGTTTAGCAATCAATCCCTCAATTTTTAACCTTCCTACGTTGACTACACTACCGGTTTCGATCTTATGCACTTTATTAACCTGAGCGGTAAGAAAATCTTCCATCAATGCTTCTCCACAAACCACGTCAGCACCTGAACTTCTGGCCAAAGCGACGGCATAGGCAAAATGATCGGGGTCACCATGCGTAGTTAGTATATGAGTAACATTCTCCCATTCCGACTGAGGGATGAGGCTATTGAGTTTGAACAGCCATAAATCCTGGCCTGGATCGATGGCAATCTTGATGCCTTCATCTTCAACGATGAATGCGTTATAACGAAAATGTTTTATCTTCATTTCGAAACCTCCATTTTCACAAGTAATTATTTGCTGCTCGAATACATCTTCAATGACAGAAAAAATGTCCATTGCAAATACACACCGACGGTAATTCGTTCGGCAAGTCCCATCAGTGGACTTTCTGTGATGACCGTTATGGCTGCATACCCTCCAGTTACTAATATAAGAACGGCGCTAACCAGTGAATAGGTTGCGTATCTGGCATAGCCCGATTGACTCTTTAGCCATACGGCAACTATAAAAGGTGTCAGCATGCTTAATATTGAAACTATTCCAACAATAATCAGATGCATTAAACCGGGAAAGGCCAGCTGGACATGACGGGGATCCATAGGAAAGAAAATCGCGGTGGAAATCCCCAATACACCTATCAGAATAAGACATAACGAACCAACTATGCCAGTTGAACGTTTTGCATTACTTTTAAGAACAAGTAATAGAATAGCAATTCCAAACAAAATAGCCAAAATATCGGTTATGGATAGGAGTGTATCCAGCAAAAATTTATTGGGAGCACCAGCTTCCAGAAGTTCACTGACTGCATGATAGCTATGGCTATAATCAGGTCTCATTGCCCCACCAATAATGGCCATCGAAACATAAAATAACGTGGAGAAAACTCCACCAAGAAAAAAACTTATGCTTCAACTTACTACCCTGTATTTGAAATATTCTATGCGACCAGCATACTCCTAATTAATATTTAGCCAAGTTATCCAGTTAATAAATATAGAATCTTTTCCCATGGGCTAAATCAATGATTTATTTGATAGTTTCTACTTAATTTCTGATTAAGTAACAAGATCAAGGCAATCATGTAGGGATTCAAATGAAAGCAGTGGTATTTACAGAATACGGACTACCTGACGTTCTCGAATTAAAAGAGGTAGAAAAACCAATACCCCTGCAGAATGAAGTCTTAATAAAAATTCATGCTGCATCCATAAACTCATGGTCACAGGGTATCAAAAAGTGTGCCGAATTATTTCCAGAAATCAGCAATATTGATAGCCTCTTCAATTTTTCGACTAAAAACTGCAATCCAGGTTATTTAATAGCCGAAAATAAGTCATCTTCAGTACCTGAAAAGATACGAGGTTTCTTTCTAATTTATGGATGCCTTATTAATTGTTTTAAAATAATCAATATCAGCAATCGCTATTACAGAAGTAAAGTTATTGCGTTTAATTCGGTTTTCTTCCTGGAGCAGTCATCAATCAAAGACCTGAATCATTTTATATTTTAACGGCATTCTCCAATTGATCCCTCGGAACAGACTCTACCATCCACCCAGGTAGCACCATCAAATTTGGCCTGTATTAATATTGCTCCCATTATATTCGCTCCCTGAAGGTTAGCTCCTCTTAGGTCAGCATCCACTAGATTGACCTTTTTCATGTTAGCTAACATAAGGTTGGCTTTTTGCAGGTTTGCCGCATGCATGTGTGCACCTTCTAAATTTGCTAGCATTAAATCGGCTCCTTTAAGGTTGATTAGTTGCATAATCGCATATGAAAAATTAGCTCGTTGTAACTTTGCTCCATCAAGTCGCATCTTCTCCATTGAAGAGTATTTCATATTAATGCCTGGAGCTTTAGCACCAATGCGTACAGCTGAAGTACATTGCGCCTCAGGTTCAAACTTACATAAGCTATTGAAATTTTCCATGCCCTGGGTTTTATCTGTCCAGGCAACAGCTACAGCACTGTAAACAAGATAAAGTGTAATAGCTGAGGTAATCATCATAGATCTCAATATTTTTTGCACTAAAAAATCCTCTATTGTATTTAAAGATAATATGTATAAAACGTAGGGTGGTTTTATGATAAGAAGCAAAGTTACACTAACTTAAGTTAACTCACAACTTATGTTTATCACTAAATAAGTTAAAATTTGCTGGAGAGTGGCTGAGGTGGGAGCAACCCTTCCAGAGATTCAGGCATTATTATGATCAATATTGGCTGCACTTTAGCCAGGGACTGAAAACAGGAAATGAAATAACTGGAGTCAGAGTAAGGTTTAATTTAGTTTCAAAAGCGGAGTGAGAGATGATGAGGTTATTAAGAACTTGCTCTACTTGAGTGGTGTAACATAGCAAGAAGGGCGTTAATATTAATATGTGAGACCCGTGGACTAATAGTCAATCGACAGCCCATAAAAAAAGCCCATGCAAAACATGGGCTTTCGGGAAAATTTACCTGGGGAAACATTAGAGATCAAACATTAAGGTCTCTTGCTAAAAACAACTCTTCTGACTCATTGCCAGCCTTTTGGTCACGCCATCAAAGTTCTCCTCATGGGTTTTTAAAATATGTTCCCAATCAAATTTTTCTTTTGCTGCACACAGACCGTTATTCACCAGGTGCTCCCTCAGCCCTTTTTCATTCTGAATCCTGTTGATATTCCCCAGAAACTGCTGCATATCATTTTCAGGAAAAAGCAGTCCATTATGGTTGTGCTGGATCACAGAGGGAATTCCCCCGCTATTGGTGGCGATAACAGATAAACCCGAAGCATTGGCTTCACAGAGCACCCTGCCCATGGTTTCCGCATCCCTCAACCCTGTTGTCTTATCCTGATACACCGTGCTGGCTAGAACAAAGATATCAGACGCCCAATAAAATTCAGGCATTTCCTGGTAGGAAACAGCGCCAATAAAAACCACCTGTTCATTCACACAAAGCTCTTGCGCCAACCTTTTTAATCGTTTCATCCTTCTTCCATCCCCAACCACAAGAAGAAGATAATCCTTCAGATAAGCCATGGATCTTATCAGAAAATCAACTCCCTTTTTATCCACCAACCTGCAGGCTGTGAGCAGTATCTTCTTATTCAAAGGAAGTCCCAATTTAATTCTCAATTCAGCCCCAGCCCCATTTTTTTTAAAATAGGCGGAATCAACCCCTCCCACCACCTGTGAAACTTTTTCTGAAGCAACACCAGCTTCAAACAAAAGCCTCTCCGTAAAACAACTATTCGCCAGGATTTTAGATGCGGATCTGGCGGCATTGAGGGTGAGTTCCACTCTTTTTTTTCTGAACAGGATCTCAAGGAATTCAGGTTTGTAAATTTTTTTGAAGAACTTGTACAAGTATTTTTCAACAAAAAAAGAGGAAACAATATTTTTTCCAGTATGAAAAGGATACACAATCCATGGGCGCATGATGTCATTACCCACTGATCGGCATATCACTGGAATTTTTGTTTTCTCCTGAAGAATCCCGTAAAAAACCGTGCTGCTGTAGATGAGATCCGGTTTGATTTTTTTGATGGCTTCTTCCAAAAACTCCAGGTTTTTAAAATAACTGATCCTTGTGAGTTTTCTATTTATTGTGAATGGGAAACTGTTATCAGATATTTTTGTTTCTTTAAGATCATCCATAGCCCGGTAGGTAAATACCTCGACCTCATGGCCTTTTTTTTGAAAATAACGAGAAAGAAGAATCGCATGGGTTTGCATGCCCCCGATTGCAGGGGGAAATTCGGTTAGAATCAACACTATTTTTTTAAACAAGATCGTCTTTCCAAAATCAAGGCGGCGCAAAATCCAGCACACCCTCTGGCCCAAGTCAGAGGTTTAATCCTTCAGGATTTCTTTTATGGATCTGAATGGATACCAGACTAGCTTCAGAAAAAACACATCAAAATCGTCCTCCCCCACATCCAGATAACGCTCCCATTCCACACCGCATTCCAGGCTGGGAAGTATAAGAAGAATAAACGCAACACCCCTGCATATCAAGGCCGGAAAACAGCACCAGACTGTTGAATTACATCGAATAATGATCCAAATTTGGATTTTAATTGCATTTTTCTTTGATCCACCTGATTTAGAACGATGCCGGATTCAATAAAGGTTTTAACCGTATATAGTGGTTCATTTACGATGCAAATTCAGAGGATCAAATTTGAATGCAATTTAACACCCACCCTTCTTGATTATTATTGGCGATAATAAAGTAATGAGGGAATTTCAGATAACAGATACGCGGATAAAAAGTTGTATTATTTCTGAACCTATCCAATCCTTGATAATCTTATAATTAATCCCGTCTTTATGAGAGCAAACCATGAAATCCATTCTCGGCATCTTATTCACTTTTATCTCATTCAATGCACTATCTGCTGATCCATATTGGAAACACGGGGTAACGGAGGATCGTCATGAAATTATTGTTTACCGCAGCGAAACCTGTGGGTGCTGCAAAGGTTGGATATCACATCTGAGGGATCATAATTTCGATGTAAAGGACATTAGAGTAAAAACAGTTAATCCGTACAAACAGAATTTAGACATCCCGATGGAAGCCGCTTCATGCCATACTGCTGTAGTGGATGGTGTTGCCATCGAAGGCCATGTACCCGCACAGGATATAAAACGATTACTGGCCAATAGAGGTGATATTCGCCTCTTAACCGTTCCTGCTATGCCATCAGGTACTCCTGGAATGGACACTCCCGGTGCATCGAAAAATAACTTTAATGTTTACGCCATCAATAAAGACAATAGTACTAGTATTTATAAGAGCTATTCAAATTATTGACTATCTTGAGTTCGTTATAATGACACGTGGATTTATAATCTCCATATTGATGCGAAAATTAGCAAAGAGAAAAAATACGTGGTCAAATATCAACAGATCCATGGACTAATAGTCCATAGTCCCTCGCCAAAAACTCTGTAAACGATTGAATTCAATTAAGGAAACC
>JAAEMR010000003.1 GCA_024225395.1 Gammaproteobacteria bacterium | reverse complement strand
TCCATCGCGATCAGTCGCGGCCCGAGACTACCGGACCCATCTCCACCCGCAATCATGTGACAGGACACGCAATTGCCCAGGCTACGGTCAAAAGCGAGTCTTTTTCCTTCTTCAAGTGCACCACCGTGGGAGCCTGAAAAAGCAACCGGACTGGCCAGTACACCTAGAAGTGCTACGACCGATGCCGCAGACGATATCAAGCGAATCTTCATCCGCATTACCTCCTAAAATTTATCACCCGTGGTAGCGTGACAGGTTAAAAATAAAAATGGCAATTCTAAAGATCGCCTTCGGCTCCAGCAGAGATTATGGAATAGATATTGTTACGTACCTTCATCCCTAAGCCCTGTAATTCTTTGGGCAATGAAGCATCGCCCATCGTGTTATCCATATTCAGTGTAATCAACCAGGCTTGCCCGGCATCATCTTCTACTACAGAAATCCTGCAAGGCAGGTATCCTGCAAATGCCATGCTGTGTTTAACCATTTGCGCGGCAATATTGGCATCACAGAACTGGAAAATTTCCATTCTGTTGGATTCACCGCCATTGGCTTTCACCTGCTCAGACAATGGCATATAACCTACCAGTTTGAAATTCAAAAAATTTGCTCGAAGTTTCATGGATTCAATCGCATCATCGGCAGAAACATCTTCGATAACTTTACATTTGATCATGTTCATCACATCGTTAGAACATGAGTCGGAAAGTTCAAACATTTCTTCAGCCTGAACATTCAGATTAAACCCCAGCACAAGTAAGCCGGTTAAAATAACTTTTTTCATTCTGCTACCTTTTAGCATTATCAGAAATTAATGTGATTTTGAATACCGACTCATTTCAGTACGATACTGGTTTAGTGCATCCAGGCCTTCTTCTTCAGCCCTCTTTGCCAGCTTAATGGCTTCTTCATTTTTACCACTTGCAGCAAGCTTTTTAGCTTCTTTTATCATCAAACCTGTATCACGCCATTCGTAACCCACTTCAGCCGCAGCCTGTTGAGCTTTTTCAGCAGAAGCAATAGCACTATCTGCCGATGCATATGAATAACCTGACATGATCAGAGCGAATGAAAATGTAATTAATTTTGATGTTAGTTTCATAGTTTTTTCCTCTATCTTTAGTGGTTAATAAATTATTATTTTATGTAGATGTAACTATTCAGTGTCATTAAAAAAGTCAACAGATATTCACCTGGAAGGCACGAAGAGTTAAAGGTGTTGTGCTAGTTTTTCTTCATCTGCTTCGTAGTGAATTTTTCTCTAACTAACTGACTTCACCCGGGTAATCGGCAATGCCCGGATTACTGCTAACACCGACCAGTTTCGGGTGGTTGATTTTTGGTAACCGCAGGAC
>JAAEMR010000002.1 GCA_024225395.1 Gammaproteobacteria bacterium | reverse complement strand
GGCACCCGCCGACCCGGTCAGAATCTATTAGATATCCTGTATTTTCCGGCTGAACCTGTATCCTTTAGCTTCTTCAGGACCCTGGTCGTTCCATCAGGCAACAAGCCAGCGGGCAACCTGTTCTGGCGGTTAGCGTAATTATCCTGAAACATTGATGTGAGAATCCGGTTCTATACAAACCAGTCCGCATCGGGCGAGGCCCGCGTAGCCGGTAACAGATCCGGCGGTGGTGTTAATTCACCTTATTGGATAGTACTTTTGTGGATTGGAAATTTCCGCAGGATTCACTTAAAAGGAATTAAGTTAACTGTACCCGGAACCCCATCTGTCTTTCGATATACCAGGGGGCTTCCGCGCTAACTTGGGGTCTGGCTATTGATAAAATCTCGAGATAGCCTTTATTAACTGTCCTGAAAGCGTGGGAGGAATTTTTTCAGATGATTGAAGTTTATATGTCTCAAAATCCCTGGTTTCAGTTGGGCCAATTTTTTTAAAAACACTTATCCTGTTTTTGTTGATGACAGCCTGTTCATTCCAGTTTTTTACCAGCACAAAATCCCTTTCATTTTGATCAAATAGCGATTGCCCATTACTGTAATCCTCAATGTTATTGGTGCAGGAAAATACTTCCTGCATAAGGGTAGGCACCACATCAGCATGTGATGTCATCTGTGTATAAACCTGCGGCTTCTTACCCGGCCAGTAAATAACCAACGGTACCTGAGCCTGATACCTTGAGAAATTACTATTATGCCCCCAGCTGTTTGATTTTGTTTCATTGGCTTCCTGACCATGATCTCCGGTCATAATGATGATCGTATTGTCCATGATGCCCTGTTGTTCGAGTGTTTTTATAATATCACCCGTTAGACGGTCATTGAAATGGATAGCATTTTTGTATCGATTTAAAAAAGGTTGAGGATCTGAATCATTATTAATTTTCAAGTAATTCAGGGATGTCAGGGCGGGTGTAAATTTTGCATCCTGTGGTGGATAGACATAAGCATGTGGGGCATCCAGGAAAAGCAGACTAAAAAATGGTTTATCCCTGTTTTTCTGAATAAAAGATTGTGTCTGGCGAGTAATTTTAATTTCTCGTTCAAGAACACTTTTACCTTCGGTTTTTTCGGGAATATATTCGCTGACAGCAGAAAAAACAGCCTTGTCAAACTCTGGGCTGGTTAAGCGGGCATTACTAAAAAAACCAAATTTATACTGGTGCTTTTTTAACTCGTCAATAAGCACTGAACTGGTTTTATTATTTAATGAGTCAAACCAGTAATGAGCATAAAGCCCGGTAAATAAACCGTATATTCCAAATCGTGTTGCATTTCCCGTGCTTAGGTGAAAATCAAATACCTGGCTCTTTGAAGCTAGTTTCGACCATTCTGGCATTATCGAGGATTGCAACATATCGAAGCGCAGGCCGTCTGAAATGATAAACAGAATGTTAGGTTTTTTCTCAGGAGTGCTGCATTGCATTTCCTGTAAAGGGTAATTGAATTGACCATTCTTTGAAGCCTTTAACTTTAACTCCCGTGGAATATCGGGTGCCCAGCCCTTTTTACGGAGATAGCGTTTAAATGTAATACCCTGGGGTAAAGGAATAAATCGTGTTTGTGTAAGTATCTCTGTACGATACCAGGCATCTGACCAGGCGTACAAAGTTTGTCCTGAAAGCTGTATGATGAATATCAGCATGAATACATGCCATCCTGATAATTTTGAAGGTTTTTTACTTCTAGAGCGTATGATAAAGCGGATACCAAACTGAAGCAGAAAAATTACTGAGATAAATAAAACAAAAGTGATGATGTTAGAGATATCAAAAACAAATATTTCTTCCATAGCACCACCCGTCAACATATTCCACACCATGCCATTAAGATGAAAACGATATAGCTTGAATACTTCGTAATCGATAAATACCAGCAGGATAAAAGCGCTAAAGAGAATAACACTCAGAACTGGAATGATTTTTTTGAACGGCAATATAATAGCCACAAAGATCAGCGGGATAGAGATAAGAAAAGATAGAAACTGGAAATGCCCTATTTGTTGAAGAATAAGATAAACAGTGACAAAAAAAGTATCTCCCTGGGACATTTTGATAATAGCCATTACAGAGATCAGGCTGGCTATAATCCCGTTATAGAAACTGCTCCATAAAATAGAATTAACTAACCGCTTTCGAGTGCTTATATTACTATGCATTACTCATCCTCAAGGCATTTGTTAATATGCTCTATGACATCATCAGCGGTGATTATATTCATAACATCGGGGTCTCTAACACGCTGTCCCCAACGGGCATTATCTATATTTTCAGCATTGAATTTCTGTAATGAAGATGAATATTTATTTACCGTTATTGATAAACTATTATAGGGGCCTGAGCGTTCGGGGTTGCTACTTGCATATAAACCAATAACCGGTATTCCTGCCACTGTTCCCATGTGAGCGGGGCCAGTGTCAGGGGCGATGAGACAGCGGGCATGCTCAAGCAGACCGAGTAACTGGGCCAGAGTAGTTTTGCCGACAAGGTTGATTGGCGGTTGACTGCATAATTTAACTATATTTTCTGTATAGTTTATTTCCTGCGATGAGGGGCCACCGGTAAGAATGACTTTTATATCGCGCTGCATCAGGGTGTCGATGATTTCAGCATAGCTCTGTTGCGACCAGTTGCGCCAGTTATTTTTTCGTGCACTACTGCAGGGGTTGATAATAACAGTGGTTTGTTTCCCGATAATGTTTTGAGCAAATTGTTGTTCAGGTTTTGCTGCTTTGAGTAGCCAGTCCATGTTGCGCTCTGTGATGCCCAGTTTTTCAATAAACTGAAAGAAAGTATCCAGCACGTGAACCCGGTGAAGTCCTTCGATGTGTTGATTACAAAATAATCCATGAAAATCCCGGGCACGTTTTTTATCATAGCCAATTTTAATATCAGCGTTAATTAGCAAGCTGATAAGGTTAGCGCGCAGGGCGACCTGCATCATCAATAAAATATCAAAATGGCGGCCTGTGATATTTTTTCTGAATTTTTTGTACTCAGCCAAACCATTGATTTTATCAAAGATAATAAATTCAATAGCATGCAAGGACTTAACCAGTTGGTATTCTATTTTGCCAATGATCCAGGTTATTTTTGTATCTGGCCAATGTTGTTGCAATGTGGCAATAACCGGCAGCATATGCGTTACATCACCAATGGCTGACAGGCGTAAAATACACAGGGACTCAGGAGGTTGATCAAAGCTTAAAGCACTCATGGAAAAATCTTACAGCCGGGTAAATAGATTACTTTCTACGATTTCACACAGGATATGCCCGTTTAAATCCGCCGGGTGCAACAGGCGGGTTTTCAAATCGATAGAATCCTGAATGGTTTGCTTGATGAAAGCGCTATGATTGGTTTTATCCACTAAATATCCACCGGGAATGATTAAACTAAAGGTTACTTTACCGAAGAGTGGTTAACCCGGCAATAATATATATTGTTGATGGATTAATAGATACAAAATCCTCTAAATAAACAAGCACGTAACCATGCCATTTAACCGATTTTTTATCTACAAAGTGAATTACTAAATTATCATTTTACTGAAAGTGATTTTGATTTATCCCGGTGGCAAGCCAAAAAGATTCGGTCGAACTGACAGGTGGTCGAGGTAGTAGTCAGAAAATCATCATCCATGGACAGCCTTATGTATTGCGGCTTTATTTACGCGGTGGCTTCATTGACCGGTTTATTTCTAATAAAGGCATGCAGGCAGATATTTTATCTGTTCGCGAAATTCTACATAAACAGAGGTTTAAGCCAGGTGCTGTGATTAAACGCCTGCATCAGGCCAGAATCTTTCATGCAGATTTAAATGCCAATAATATTCTGGTTGATGAACAGGTAACGTTTACTATTATCGATTTTGACAAGGCCCAGATCATGTCGTCGATAAAGGGTAACCGGTAACAGATCCAAAGGTGGTGTTAATTCACCTTATTGGATAGTACTTTTGTAGATTGGAAATTTCCGCAGGATTCACTTAAAAGGAATTAAGTAAACTGTACCGAATGGCACCAAGTTAAGCCCAGTCTGGTCTGTTTCCATCACCACATCGAGTAATATCAGGGCAATATCCTGATGCTGTTTGAGCAGAGAAATTGACTCTGCACCAGAATAAGCACTGATAAAATCAATCGTCCATCCATCAAACGAGAAGTTATGAAGCACTAACTTAGTAAGGTCGTGGACCTCGGGGCTGTCATCAACAGTCAGCACTTTCCACTGGGGTAAGTTCTGAACCGATTGGTTCTTAAGTATTGGCAGGCCGGTCTTCAGGACTAAAAAATAGTCCGCCTATAGATTGATTGTCCATGGCATATTAGACATCCTTTAGCCGATCACATATGGCCATAATTTCATCTAATTTTTCAAAGAAAATTTCGATGACTGGAGGGTCAAACTGTTTTCCACTCTCGTCTTTCATATAGGCTATTGTTTTCTCTATGGGCCAGGCAAGTTTATAACAACGCACGGAGCTAAGGGCATCAAACACATCGGCAACCGCCGTAATTCGACCAAACAGGTGTATCTGTTCGCCTGATAATTGTCGAGGATAACCATTACCATCCCAACGTTCGTGATGCTCATAAGCAACAATCGCCGCATACTGAAGGGTTTCGTGTTTTGACTGGTTCAACATGTTATACCCCACTTCCGCATGGGTTTTCATAACCTCGAACTCTTCTGCCGTAAGCTTTCCTTTCTTCCCCAGAATGTTATCAGGAATCGCTATTTTACCCAGATCATGTAAGGGAGAAGCATTCTTAAGTCGGGCGGCCATACGCTCATCCATACCGAGTGACAATGCCAGTAGCTCAGATATCTCGGCAACCCTTTTTACATGATTCCTGGTTTCTTTAGAGCGTGTCTCGACAGCATCACCAAGAAGATAAACAATTTCTTCTTGCGTTTCTTCCCGCTCTTGTTTTAAGTAAGCATTCTCAAAGGCAATGCCAGCATTACTGGAAAAAACTTCCAGTAAATTTTTATCTACATCAGTCACAGACCGAGAATGTGCGATATAGAGTAAATTCTCTTTGCCCAACTCTGTCATGAAATAGAAAATAAAATAGTCATCACAGTAATAGTTACGTTTAGATAAATGCGCTTCATCCAGTTTTTCACATATATCCCTGGGTAAATGTGATCGGGCGGTTTGATTAACGAGCAAGGTGTACTGCCCTGTCGCGGACAGTATTCGATAATCATTGTTTTCATTCGTGGCAGCAAACCCGGAAATTGGCTGCAAGTAGGCTGAATCCTTATTTAAGCCAAGCAAGGCCATGAGCTGAACCAGCACCGCAGAGGTAAACTTCTGTAATGACTGTTTTTCAAATATTTTGGCAGATGAGTCAATGATCATCTCCAGCCCTTTACGGTTTTCATCCAGTGCGACAATGTCCCGATATGACCGTAAAGTTGAATACACCAATGTCTTAAGCTTGGTAGCCGTCAACTCCGTTTTGTCTTTGTAGTCATTGATGTCATAGTCGGCAATGACGCTCTCTTCCGGCGCCTGTCCGGGTTGCCCGGTTCTTAAAACTATACGCGTAAACTTATTTTGCAGGTCTTGACGAATATATCTGGCCAAATCAAGCCCGGCATGATCAGACTCCATCACCACATCCAGTAAAGCCAGGGCGATATCATCATGGACAGACAGCATTTCCCTGGCTTCTTTTGCTGAGTACGCATGGATAAAATTAAGAGGCCGTTCTTCAAATTGATACTTAGAAAGTACCAGTGTTGTAATACGATGCACTTGCTCTTCATCATCAACGATGAGGATATTCCATGGCTGCAAGCTCGCTGAGCTGCCTCGGGAATCATCAGCATCCTCTTTCTGAGCAAACAACCCGCCAACTGTCATAAAATTGCTCCCAGTTATCGTAAGTTAACTATACCACATTTCTTGAGCACCAGGTTATTCCGGTTGATACATCACGCCATCAGCAGTAGCAGGTACCGTGATAGTTAAGCTGACCCCCTGACCTACCTGGCTTTCACAGATTATTGTTCCCTTTAATTTTTGGGTTATCAGATTATAAACGATATGCATACCTAACCCCGTACCACCAAAGCCTCTTTTGGTGGTATAAAATGGGTCAAATATTTTCGCCAGACTATCGCGATCCACTCCTTTGCCATCATCGGTATAAACAAGACATATATTTTCATCCCTGCGACTCACCACAATTGAGATATGCCCCGCATCATTTTCATCATAAGCATGTATAACAGAGTTCATGATGAGGTTTGTAATAATCTGAGAAAACGAGCCTGGGTAACTGTCGATTTCAATGGAGGAATCTCCGGAAACCACAATTTGATGCGGAGTTTTCTTTAACCTGGGTTGGAGAGTGATTAATACTTCTTCAATATAGCTCTTGACTGAAAACAGCCTTCTATCTTCCGCTGTTTGATCTACTGCAACCTGTTTAAAACTTTTTACCAACTCTGTTGCTCGTTGCAGATTCGATAATATCATCTTTGTCGTCTGTAAACTGCAGTCTAAAAACTCCTGAAAGTCTTCACGGGTCATCACTTCACTTTTGTACTTTTTATCTATTTTCTGTGCTTCATCGGATAAATAAGATGCCGCCGTCACCCCCACACCTACCGGTGTATTAATTTCATGAGCCACCCCTGCCACTAGCTCCCCTAATGACGCCATTTTTTCAGACTCTATAAGCTGTTTCTGAGCTTGTTTTAGCTTATCCGTCCGTTGGTCAACCATTTCTTCAAGCGTCGTCTGGTACCTTTTAAGCTCAGCATTACTGACTAACAAACTATCGGCATTGTTTTGCAATAGTTTGTTTTTTCGGCAGATTTCTGCAGACATATTGTTAAAAGCGGAAGCCAGCTGGCCTAATTCATTTTTTGACTCGATTTTCACAGGGTGGGAAAGGTCTCCCTGTGACACATTTTCAACACCGGCCATCAATCGGTTTAATGGCTGCTTCACCAAACGATTAATTGCCCAATATATTGCAATAATGACGCATAAGAAAGCCCCTAACGCCAGCAAGCTCATCTGCAATAAAACGGACTGCGTTAACTTTTCTAACGTGGATATTGGGCTAAGTACTACCGCCCCAAAGTCTTCACCTACTTTGGGGTGGAGCATCAGCTTTTGTTGAGCATAGTAATACCCCTGGGTAGAAGAGGTCACCGTTTGATCCGACTGCAAAGGTTCCAGTATATCTTCACCCGCTAAACTACTTATTAACACATTACCTGATCTGGCTAACGCAACATCGATACCTAGCTGGCGTTTGATAGCTTTCAACTTATCGTCATTAATTGCCTGTTCCAGAACCACAATCATTGCGGGTACCCGTTCAACCTCCCAGGTATCCGGATTTGAGATAGGCACCTTCAAATAACCCCAGGTTTGAATGACGGGAATATCCTCTGCTAATACCAGCCGAGAGAATACCCTATCAGTGCCATCATTATTAGCCGGCAGATTATTTAAGATCTCTTCGAACCCCGTCGTTGGTTGACTTTTGAAATTTAAGCGCAGGTAAAAATCCTCGATGGCCAGTTGATAGATAGAGCTGACATCAAAAAGGTCAGCTGGTGGCACCTGCTGGTACTGGCTATCAACTCTATAATAGGCCCTATTCTCCGCACTTCCCTTTTTAATAAATTTTGCTACCCAGGTTCCGGCATTATCCATGCGAAGATTTAAAACCGGTTGAGCATTCTCTACCAAATTAAAGGGTGATAAGTTATATAAGCTAATAGAAGATAGTTGATGCAGATTTTTTAATGGCTGTAACGCCTGAATAATGTCCAACTGGGATTGCAGCGCGTATATTTTGTCAGACTCATCAATCTCGTGCCCTTGCTGAGAAGAATCAAGGTAATAAGGTCCCAAGTTAGTCAGCTGTTCTAGTCGATCAGATAACTGTGGATTAGCCTCCATATCGGTCACGCTTTTTTCCGCATTTTTCTGAAGCTCCTGCAACTGTACAGACAGAATCTTCGACATCCTGCCTAACTCATCGAGGGTAATGGTCGCCAGGTTATTAAAGCTGGAAACGCCCGTCACTATAGACAAACCAGCCATAACAAAAACAATGATCAATAAAATGATCATTAGTATCTGACGACTGATACCTAGGCTTCGGGGTATCAACGTCATAGTGTTCGCCTCTTTTGATAAGCTGTTGATGTCAATGCACCCCCCACTTTATTGCCTCTTTGACCTATCATTTTACTAATCGTTTAATGCCTCCCATGTCATCCAGAATAAGTGTGGCTATCTGCGCGGCATAGATTTCCGAACATTTCATACGATGCTGCCCGCGCGTTATCCCTTTTTGAGATTTCAGCAAATATTAGTTTCTGAGTATTTTGATCTAACATGGCTTGCTAATCCTTTTATCTACAGGCATATCTCACCGCTCCCACTGTTTCACAAGGACATTATAAGGCAACGTTTTCGGTTTACTCCTTGGTCGCTCAGCTTTTGGAGCCCCAGGCTTACTCAACCAGACCTGGCGGTCCACAATCGGGTTGAGCCTGGGGGAGTACTTAACCAGCTGCATCTTTGCCATCAAACGGTCCTGCTCTTTAGCAATGGCATCCATGCCTTGTTGAGGCGTAATATTACCTTTAATAGCTTCAGCTAGTTTAGGCCACCATATTCGAGACAAAATAGGGTAATGTGGCACATTCGGACCAGAATCTGTCCATTTCCGTTCTTCCGGCGAGGCATAGAAATCGATCATACCGCCCCATTGAGCCTTTCTTTTTTGAACATAGTCAGAATGAATAGTAGATTTACGAATAGGTGTCCCACCCACCAGAAACTTTTTAAGGGTCACCGATTGTGAGACACAAAATTGGGCCCACAGCCATGCAGCGGCTCTTTTAGGCCCTTTAACACTTTTAGGAATGGTCCAACTACCGGCATCCTGGTATCCGACTTTCATTCCTTCTTCCCAATATCTGCCATGGGGAGTCGGTGCAACCCGCCACACAGGGTTTCCGCTTTCATCCAGCATAGAACTTCCTGGACGCGTAAAGTCATCGTGGGATAACCAAGTAACATACTGAAAAATATGTTGCGCAATATCGCCTCTAGCTGCCTGCGGGCCAGAATCAACCCAACGCCATTTAATCGCTTCAGGCGGAGCATACATTTTCATCCACTCAATATATTTGGTTAATGCATAGACCGCAGCAGGGCCATTAGTGGCGCCGCCACGTTCAACAGAAGAACCGACAGGTATTTTATTTTTGACGCGAATTCCCCACTCATCAACAGGTAACCCATTCGGCAAGCCCGCATCACCCACACCTGCAATCGACAACCATGAGTCAGTAAATCGCCATCCCAAAGACGGTGATTTCTTACCGTAATCCATATGCCCGTAAACTTTTTTACCGTCGACAGGGGTGTTGGTAAAAAACTCGGCGATGTCTTCATAGGCTGCCCAATTAACGGGCACCCCCAAGCCATAGCCTCCGCTGGCGCCATACTTTTTCTCTGTATATTCACGGAATTTTGCTTTGATGTCTGGTCTTACAAACCAGTCATAACGAAACCAGTAAAGATTGGCAAATTGCTGATCTGGTAGCTGAAGTTGATTGCCATCATAATCCTGCCCAAACTCCAGGTTGAGGAAATCGGACAAATTAAGATAAGGGTTGGTAAAGCGCTTTCCTTCACCTTTCATATACTCCGTTAGGTTAACCACACCACTTACCCGCAAATGAGTGCCTACCATATCGGCATCATTAACGTATGCATCATAAATATTTTTTCCGGTTCTCATCTGCTGCAGGAGCGCTTCGACGACAGCACCTTCCCCAATAATTTCGTGTTCGACCCGAATACCCGTAATATCAAAAAAAGCTTTCGCCAATACATCTCTCTCCCAGAAATGCGTTTTAATATCTTCTGCCACTGTTTTAATGGTTTTTCCTTTGAACGGCTTACTTACCTCTTTGAACCATTCCAACTCCTTACGCATTTTTTTTTGCGATAGTGCCGATGGCTGTAGCTGGGGAATCCAGTTTGCAATGGGATCAGGTGAAGCGTCAGAGGCTATCGTGATAGTACTCCCCGCGAATAGAAACAGGGCCAGAAGTGCAACAAATAGAAAGGAAAAAAACTTAATCGGGCCTAGGGGTAAAACTAAATGCCCTCCCCCCAAAGGACATACTTCTTTCTGCGCGCGAGTCCACATAGTCCTCTCCTTTTTTAAAGCACATAATAAGATTCGTACAACGTATTAGAATACTCCTCTTACACGCTGAATAGTAAAAAAGCTGACATTAATCAAAGTGCTTTTAGGCGGGAGTGAGTCTCTTGAAGCTTCCTTAGAATAAGCGACCTATTACGAATAGCTTAATACAAAAAAGTATAAGTAGAAGATCCTGCTGCAAAGACAGCTAGTACACCTTTCAAAACTATTTTACATTTTATAATCATACGTAATTCCCGATAGATTAAACGATGACTAAAGTCTGGGGGCAGAATAGAAAAGAAACAATAAGTAAGACTGCTAGAGCCGGCCTAGTAAAAATACTAGGTCAGTCTAAAATACATGATAAAACAGCAAGTTGGGCGAGTGCAGTTAAAGATTTTGCATTGGTTTTATAAAGCAGGCTGGCTCGGTGCATTTCAATATTTTTGGTGCTGATAGCCAATATTCTAGCCATTAATTTTGTCGAATCACCCTGAACAAGCAGGTTTAAGACCTCGCGCTCTCGACAACTTTTATCAACAAAGCGCTGTTTAATATCCTGCTGGAAAGTATCCATCGCCCGGCTTTGAAAGGGACTGAGTTGGAAAATGCACAAGCCGGTACGCTGAAAAATAATGGGGTCAGGGGAAGTTGCGCCTGTAATCTGTAAAAAGAGTTCAACAGCGATTTCAGATGCAAAAAAATGAATCAGATGGCAGCTCTCCTTGCCATGAGCAGAATGCTGACTACCTATGAAACATTCAGGCTAGGATATTGCAATGTCCACGATCCAGCCCTATTTCCAAAACGATATAGTGATTTGAAAACAATAAATTTCTACGCGGGTCTAGAAAGCCCTGTCATTCATATCACGCTCTGGATGCTTTCCTGGTGAGTTCGTTTCAGAGTAATAAAAAACCTGAAAGCCGCCGCACGGTGTCGATATGATTGAACAAATGCTGGGCAGTGTCTGATTTAACAATCAAGTCTGGCCCTTATTGATTCCTGTTAGACCGCTAAAGTCATGAGTGGATAGCCAGAGTTGATAAGTTCACTACGGGTAAACTTGCAGCTATCGAATCACTTTCATGTAGTTACCGGATCAATTTTTTGGTCGCCCAGAAATAGCCGTTGACACCAGATTTAAATGCACTTTTTGCAGCATCATTCATTCCGCGTGATTGTGCTTCCCAGGATGCTTCCAGGTCTGCCCGGTTAGAATTTGTGACTTCCCTGCAAAAAGAGCTCTTGTCTTTGGAGTGACTGGCCCAAATATGCTGATCCCGGAATAGACTTTTTCCCTTGCTGCAACCTTCTGAACACAAAGCGTAATGGCTTTCAGTGGTGAGTGTCTTGTTAGGGTTTTTGGATGCACTGGCACATCTGGAGAGGCATTTTTGATCTGCTCCCACGGTGTTGTAACAACCAGCCTTGCTTACCGGAAAAGCTTTCAATAGAGATTCAACCTGGGCAGGGTAAGAGGTTTCCACTGGTACCAGATAGTCGGCATTGTTTTTTTTCAGTTTGGCTTTATGCCGGAACTGATTTCTACCCTTTTTAAAGCTGCCACTAGTCATGCTGCGGTTATCTTTAAGGCGAGAGGGAATCGGGTTTTGCTTATCCAGCAACTTAACCTGCAGCATCAGTTGAGGGCAATAGAATTTAGTGCCCTTATAGACCTCAACCATGTTCATTGCTTGCTTCATGTGCAACAGGGATTGAGCACATCCAGCAAGGCATGAATCAATTCCAGTAGCCCTGCTTCCATATTCTTTGCTGATCAAAGAACCGTTGCAGTAAGTGCTGCAACCAGACTCACCTTTGATCAGGTCAACGCAACTGTTGTTAGAAAGAGCAGCAGATGCTGGTGGTTTGATCAATGAAGTAGCTGTGCTCCCATTAGGTTTGATTTTTTGATTTTTTGATTTCGAGACAGTGCTGGAAGTGGACGCTTTATGCTTTTTGTCCGGGTTTATGGTGGTTTTGCTTACGTCAGCTTTTTTTTGTTTTGCTGGACTTAGCTTTTGCAAGCTGATCAACGTCCCTGTCCAGTCATGTCTCCAGGTTTTGTCATGATCATAATTCCAGGACCCTTTCAGTACCTTGTAATCCTGTTCCAGTTTAAAATGTAATTCCCCTGCACCGTTACTCTGAGTCCATCGCCCCTTGATTGTTAATCCATCAACATTTCCTGTCAGTTTGCCATCCCGATGCGTGTATGATCCGCTCATTTTTGATCCTCGAATAAGCATTGTCATCGCTCCGAAAGTCGAATCATATTTCAGGTTTAAATCCGTTGTGGACGATTTTCCCTGAGGAGCCGGGCTTTTAGCCGGGTTGAGAATTTTTATACCAGTCAGTTTTCCTGTCCAGTCATGTCTCCAGGTTTTATCATGATTATAATTCCAGGCACCGTTGAGTACTTTGTAATTCTGTTCCAGTTTAAACAGCAGTTCCCCTGCACCATTGCTCTGGGTCCATTTACCCTTAATTGTTGTACCGTCAACGGTTCCTGTTAATTTTCCATCTTTATGGGTATATGAACCGGTCATCTTGTTGCCACGAACCTGCATAGTCATGATGCCGAAACTTGAGTCATATGTCAGGTCTAAGGCTGTCAGGGTGTCTGGAGGTGTGTTGGTGTCTTTTGCCAATGATAGTGAAGGTATTGCTCCTGACAGGGTGAAAGATAAAAGTAGTAATACCGGGAGGATATTTCTGCAGGAATATTGAGACATGGGGAACCCTTTCGAAAGAGATGTTAACAACAAGATATTAGTCGATATTTAACCCGGCACACGGGAAACTTCATGAGTTAACTTGTCCTGGATCAGTATCTGCCTGGTTACCCGGATTTTAGAAAATGAAAATACTGATCTCCCGGAGAATATTATTGTGGTTTTAGTCTGTCTTTCTGATTCTGTACAAACGTACAGTCCCATCAATTGCGCCCATAGCGATGTTATTATTTTTGACAGACAAGCCGGTACGTGAAGTTGATTCGGTCCAGAGTTACTTGCCGTTGGTCCCATCGAGGGCATGTGTGTCGGGGCGTCAGTCGCATCAAAATCCAGAATGAGCTCTTCTGGAGCTTCTTTGAATGAAGCGATAAATTGATTCACCAATATCTGATGAATATCCACCATCGCCTGCCGGTTACTGCGATTCTCAAGTCGACAGAGAGTAGACTGACTGGCCAGGGTATCATCCCGGTTAACGGCTGTTTGTAGCGCTGAATCTAATCGAAGTTGCTGGTGATCATTGAGGTCTTCATAACCCAGGCAAAGCCCATAGACCCGATGTTTGATGAGGCTTAATTGTGAGAGTTTCACCTGGCCCTGGTCACACGGGTCATGGAAAATCGGGTTAATTGCTTCGAGTAACCCCAGTTTCTGATCAACCTGATGAAGCAACAATACACCTCCATCACTGGTAATATCACCGCCAGAAAATTCAGCTTCAAT
>JAAEMR010000001.1 GCA_024225395.1 Gammaproteobacteria bacterium | reverse complement strand
GACCCTGATAAAAAGTTACGTGACGCATTAAAACTCAAAGATGCAATGATCATGAAATGTCAGGATTTGCGCTTAGAGCCCGGCAAAAACAAATTTGGCAAACCTCAGCTTAAAGTTATTTATATTGGTGACGAAGGTTCTGAGATCAGTGAAATCTGGACGCTTTCAAATAAAGGCCAAAAAGAGAACTTTTTGAAAAAGTTTATCAACCCGCATTTAGTCGATAGACATCGCCCGTTTACTGATACCGCACCGACTAAAGTAGCCAATAACGAACATAGGCTTCGCCCACCAGAAATTATTATCGCAAGAAAAAGCGGTCGATTCTGGGCAATACGCGATAAGCTCTTTGATGTGGACCAGTATCAGAAAGACTGAATAAAATTCTAGCTAATATTAAATTACCATGGAAGGTAATTGATAGTATGTCTATTTATACAGGCTTTGTTGCCTAAATCAAACATCTGATAGAACTACCCTTTAATTTAAACGTTAGCGGACAGCTTGTGTAACCGGCATTCCCAGTCTTGTTAACTTATTCATAGCTCGGATTGAGGCATATACTTCGCCTACTTGTGCATTGTAATCTCTTAATGTCAGTGATGAGTTAATCAACGTTTTGTAGCGGAACATTGCTGTTTCTGACAATGACCGTTTATGATATCCAATCACTTTTTTCCAATGCTCGTTACTACCGTGAATACGCTGATTGGCGACACCTCGATTACGAGGATGTCCATGCTCCCAGTAAACAGCCCCTGTACGAGGGGGAATCAACGGCGATGCTTTTTTCTTGGCTATCGCCTCATAACATCGTCGAGTATCGTAAGCACCATCCCCTGATATCTCTCTGATTTTTCGTTGGGTCTGTTGTAATAGCTGAGGTAGTACTTCTCCATCCGTGACATTTGATAGCGACATTTCAGCAGCAATAATCTGCTGTGAGTTAGCATCAACGGCAAGGTGCAGTTTACGCCAAACACGGCGTTTTTCCTTGCCATGCTTTTTCATTTTCCACTCACCTTCACCAAAGACTTTCAGGCCCGTGGAATCAATAGCAAGGTGACGAATTTCACCACGAATAGGCATTTTGATACTGATGTTAACGGTCTTCGCTCGTTTGCTAATGCATGTATAACCAGGAGAGCGGAGAGGCAATTTCATCAATGAAAATATAGAATTAAGGAAGCCTTCAGATGATCGGAGTGTCAGCTTAAAGATACTCTTGAGCATCAGCGCAGTTGTAATCGCAGTATCTGAGTACTGAAATCTTCGCCCACGTCGCTCGCTATGTTGAGTACAAAGCCAAGAAGCTATTGCCTCTTCATCAATCCAGAAAGTAATTGAACCACGGTTAACAAGCGCTTGATTGTACTGCTTCCAATTCGAGGTTTTGTACTTCACTTTGGCCATTAAACTTACTCATTCTGGTTATGAGTAAGATCTGATCCGTGAGTACGGAAATGGTTCAAACTGATTTAGGCAACAAAGCCCAGCTGTAGCTTCAATTGCTTCTTTCAATTTATTTTGCATCAGTAATACTTCGTGATATTTCATTTCCTTTGAATATTCAAGATAACGCAGTGGAGCAATATCGAATATTTTTGGCGTCCCTTCTTCTTGAATTAAAACAACAGGTTTATCAAAT